>NZ_CP040018.1:3090973-3709168 GCF_005280255.1 Arthrobacter sp. 24S4-2
CCGCAATTGAAAGCGGCGACACCAGCACCATCGACACCGAGATCGACTGGGCCATCAAGAAGAAGCTCATGGACAGCTACCGGAACAGGCACGACCTTGGGCTGGATGCGCCCAGGATTGCCCAGCTGGACCTGACCTACCACGACATCTCGCGGACGCGCGGGCTCTATTACCTCCTCCAGTCGCGCGGCGCCGTCCGCCGTGTGACGGACGATACCGCCGTCAAAGATGCCGTTGATGCGCCACCGCAGACTACGCGGGCAAAACTCCGCGGTGACTTCGTCCGCCGCGCCCAGGAACTGGGCCGTGACTACACGGTTGACTGGGTGCACCTGAAGCTCAACGACCGCGCCCACCAGACGATCCTGTGCAAGGATCCGTTCCGGAGCGTGGACGAGCGCGTCGATGCCCTTCTGGACTCTATGGGCTGACACCCAGCTTGAGGCGCTATTCTGGATGGGGCCATTTGTTTGGCCGCTGTGTAATGCCGTGCGCTCCATACCGGCAACGCATCCATCTTGCCCCAACGAAAGTTCTTACGTGCGCCGACTACTAGCAATTCTCATTCCCGGACTGCTGATGCTCACCGCCTGCGGTGGATCGCCTGCAGCCCCGGAGCCCACCAGCCAGTCTGCTGGCGAGACCGCCAAGCTCGACTCCCTGAAGCTCACGGACAACGGCGACAAGAAAGCACCCGGGGTCGACTTCACCAAACCCTTGGATGTGAAAGAACCCACCGTCAAGGTGGTCACGGAAGGCAGCGGAGAGCGCCTCAAGGCCAACCAGGTCGCAGACATCTCCATCCTAGCCGTCAGCGGCAAGGACGGATCCACCCTTGAAGACACCTTTGCCAAGGATCCCGAGCCGCTTGAGCTCAACGACGCCCTGAAGACCGGCAATGCCGTGATCTACAACGCGTTTATCGGTGCCAAGATCGGCTCGCAGCTGGCCCTTGCCGTCCCGGGTAAGGCCGCCGCGGAAGGCGCCGAAGCCGGCCCCACCCAGCTTCTTGTGGTCAAGGTGCTGTCCGCCAAGGACGCTCCGAAGGTCCTCGACAAGCCCGAAGGCGAATCGGTGACACCGCCTGCCGGGCTTCCTTCCGTCAAGGAAAACGACAAGGGGATCCCGGAGATCTCCGTGGAGGGCGTGAAGGCCCCCACCGCGCTGGTCTCCCAGGAGCTCATCAAGGGCACCGGCCCGGCAGTCAAGGAAACAGACACCCTGACCGTCAACTACGTCGGAGTCACCCTCAACGGTGGCAAGAAGTTCGACTCCAGCTTTGACCGCGGCGAAAAGGCCACGTTCCCGCTGACCGGGGTCATCAAGGGCTGGACCCAGGGTCTTGCCGGCAAGACCGTCGGCTCACGCGTACTCCTGGTGATCCCGAAGGATCTTGCCTACGGAGACGCGGGCCAGGGCGATGCCAAGGGCGACCTGGTGTTCGTCGTCGATATCCTCGGCGTCAAGTAAGCCATCCCAACCTACGAATATAAGGAGCAAACATGTCATTTGGTCAGCGCAATTTCGACCGCCAGAAGCCGGAAATTGACTTCCCCGAGGGCGACGTTCCCACTGAACTGGTAGTCACCGACCTCATCGAGGGTGACGGCGCAGAGGCCAAGCCCGGCGACACCGTTTCCACCCACTACGTCGGAGTCGCCTGGTCCACGGGCGAGGAATTCGACGCCTCGTGGGGCCGCGGCGCGCCGCTGGACTTCCGCGTTGGCGTTGGCCAGGTCATCCAGGGCTGGGACCAGGGCCTGCTGGGCATGAAGGTCGGCGGCCGCCGCCGGCTGGAGATCCCGTCTGAACTCGCCTACGGATCCCGGGGAGCCGGCGGAGCGATCGGCCCCAACGAAGCCCTGATCTTTGTTGTGGACCTCGTCGGAGTCCGCTAAGCGGGTCCGCTGAGCGGATGACCCCCGGCCCCGGCCGGACAAGGTTTCGGGAGCGCGGTAACAATCGGAAGGTAATTTCCGCTTGTTGCCGCGCTTTCGGCTTTAAGCGGCTGCGGCTTTAGTAACGTAGCCAAGGTGTCCGCCTCACGTACAGAACGCCTCCTCAACCTCCTCATCGCCCTGCTCAACACCCGCTACGGCTTGCGCCGCAGTGAACTGCGCGAAAAGATCTACCACGACACGAGCAGCAGCGAGGCGGCGTTCGGCCGCATGTTCGAGCGCGACAAGAGCGACCTCCGGCAGTTCGGCTTCGACGTCGAAGCCGTGATGGACAAGGGCTGGAGTTCCGACGATCCCGCAACCACCCGCTACCGGATCGGCAAGGAGTCCAACCGGCTCCCGGACGTCAGCCTCACCTCCGCCGAATGCACGGTCCTCATGCTGGCCGCGCAGCTGTGGGAGCAAGCCGCGCTCGGCTCGGCCGCTCAAGACGCCATGCGCAAGCTGCAGGCCGCCGGCGGTCTGTCCGAGGCTGAGCTGCCGCCCGGTGTGCAGCCCAGGATCAAACCCGCGGGCCAGGCCTTCGAAGACCTCCTGGCCGCCATGCACGCCCAGCATCCCGTCAGCTTCAGGTACCTGGCCGGCAGTACCGGCCGCGAGGAGGTCCGGTCTGTGGAGCCCTGGGGCCTGGGCAGCCGCTTCGGCCAGTGGTACCTGGTGGGCTTCGACCGGGGCCGTGCCGCCAAACGCCACTTCCGCCTGTCCCGCTTCACCTCCGCCGTGACTGTCCTGGACAAGGAAAGCTACACGCCTCCCGCCGGATTCAATGTCCGGACGGAACTCGACTCGCTACCGGAACTTCCGGTGCGTTCGGCTGTGGTGGACGTCGCCAACGGCAAACTGCTCGGGCTGCGCAAACGGGCCACCGGCCCCTCCGTCCCCGGATCGCCTGCCGGCGCGGACGACGGCGCCTGGGACCGTATCGAGGTTCCGTTCAGGGACGCTGAGGTGCTGGGCGAAGAGCTCGCCTCGTACGGCCCGCATGCAGTGGTTGTATCCCCTCCGGAGTTGCGGTCGGCCGTCCGGCGGCGGCTGGCAGCGGCAGCTCACTTCGCTGCCGCGCCTGCACCTGTCATCGAATTTCCGGACACCGTTCCGGCGAAGCGTCCGCGCAAGCGTACCTCCGAGGACCAGCTCAAGCGCATGCTTCAGCTCGTCCCGTTCCTGGTCCACAACCAGGGCCTGCACATCAGCGAGGTGGCGTCCAGCTTCGGAGTCAGCCGGAAGGAACTGGAGGACGATCTGCGGATTCTTATCTGTTCCGGCCTTCCCGAGGGCTACCCGGACGATCTCCTGGACATCCAGTGGGAGGACGACCACGTCTTCATCACGCAGGACCTCGAAATGAACCGCCCGGTCCGCTTCACGGTGGACGAAGCCTGCGCCCTGCTGACGGGCCTGGAGACCCTCAACGGACTGCCTGAGCTCGCCGAGGGAAGCGCTTTGGAGTCGGTCACCGTGAAGCTGATGGCCGCCGCGGGGGAGGAGGGCCTGAAGGCAGCCTCCATCGCCGGGCCGCAGGTGGGCCCCGCGAACTCCGGGCACCTCGCAACCATCCGGCAAGCCATCAGTGACAGGCTGCAGCTTCGCCTTACTTATTTCTCCCCGCAGCGCGATTCCATGTCGGTGCGGGACGTGGATCCGCTGCGGCTCTATTCCCTGGACAACACCTGGTATTTCGAGGCCTACTGCCACAGCGCCCGCGGACTGCGGAACTTCAGGCTGGACCGCATCGAAAGCCTGGCACCCAACGGCCAAGTGGTGACCACTGCGGCCAAGCCCGCCGAAGGATTCCCCGTCAAGCTCTTCACACCGAACGACGACGACACTGTGGTCACGGTGGAACTGGCCCCCCAGGGGGCCGGGCTGGCGGACGACTACTACGCGGAACGGACAGCGGCGCTGCCTGCAGGGGGCCTGATCGCGGAAATCCGGTTTGGCAACGCTGCGTGGCTGCCCATGTTTGTTGCCCAGCATGGCGGCTCGGTCCGTATCCTGGCACCGGAAGACCTGGCCGACGCGGCCCAGGAATGGATCGCCGCGGCCCTGGCCCGCTACGGCGGCTAGACTACTCAGCATGCCTTGGTGGTCTTGGATCCTGATCTGGATAGCGCTCGTAGCCGTTTCCCTGCTTTTCTATGTGCTGCTGGGGATCCGGCTGTTCAGGCAGTTCATGGCCACCGTCAAGGACCTCGGCGCCGCCGGCGAACGGTTCGGGACGTCGCTGGGCGACCTCGCCGACCCCGCCCCGGACCTCGGACGCGGTGCGGAGGCCCGGCCAGAGCCGGATCGCCCGATGCCCGGCTCGGCGGTTTTTGCCTCGCCCACGCAGATGAGACATGATTACCTCACGTCCAAATCCTCCCGCAGGGAAGAACGCCGCAGGCGGCGTGTTCAGCGCAAGGCGGACCGGGGCCAGCCCCAGGCGCTGCGCGACATCGAATTCAGTTAGACGTAGGATGTATTTTGAGGAAAGGACTTCCAGTGGGACGACTCTTTGATGGCCCGTGGCCCATCGTCATTATTATCATCGTGGCTCTGCTGCTTTTTGCCGCACCCAAACTTCCGGCCATGGCCCGCAGCCTCGGCCAGTCCATGCGGATCATCAAATCCGAAGTCAAGGAAATGAAGAACGACGGCAAGCCCGAAGCCAAGGACGGCACGGATCCCGTGGAGGGCAAAATTGTCAACCACCCGCAGTCCCGGACCCAGAACGGCGAATCCACCAACGGCACCGGGAACGCCGAGGGTACCGATGTTCCGCCGTCGAACCGCGTTTGACCTGAAGTGGCACTGACGAAGGGCCGTAAATCCAACCCTGAGGGGCGGATGGCCCTGATGGATCACCTTAAGGAGCTGAAGAACCGGCTCATTAAGTCGGCCATTGGGCTTATTATCGGTGGCATCGGCGGCTGGATCCTCTACGATCCCGTGTTGAGCGCCCTCAAGGAACCCGTCGACCGGATCGCCGAGCACACCGGCGGAACATCGTCCGTGAACTTTTCGAGCATCGCATCGCCGTTTGACTTCAAACTGCAGCTGTCGCTCCTGATCGGCGCCGTCATTTCCAGCCCGATCTGGATCTACCAGCTGTGGGCGTTCATCACGCCCGGCCTGACCAAGAAGGAGCGGCACTACACGCTCGGCTACATGGCCGCAGCCGTACCGCTGTTCCTCGCCGGTGTCTGGGTGGGGTGGATGGTCACGCCGCAGGTGGTCCGTGCACTCACCCAGTTCACTCCGGCCGGATTCTCCAACCTCATCGATGCCCGCGACTACGTTGATTTCGTCACGCGGATGGTCCTGTTCCTTGGCCTCGCGTTCCTGGTGCCCGTTGTGCTGGTGGGCGTGAATATGGCCGGCATCATCCGCGGCGAGACCATCCTGAAAGCCTGGCGCATTACGGTGTTCATGGTGTTCGTGCTCGCCGCCGTGGCTGCCCCGGGCGCCGATGCCCTGTCCATGTTCCTGCTGGCCGGACCGCTGCTGGCGCTGTTCTTTGCGGCGATAGGACTCTGCATCTTCAACGACCGGCGCCGCGACCGGAGGACGGCCAAGGTTGCCGCCGAGACAGAGGCAACAGCCGACGTCGCAACGCCCGGCAGCGAACTGGGAAAACTGTAGGCCCAAGCCCACTAGGCTGGAAGTATGTCCTCCACAACCGGGCCCCAGTCGCCGTCCGAACTCTACCGGGCCAGTGCCGAACGGACCGCCGAAGCAAACACCTATCTGGGCGCATTCGTCCGGACCCTGGATTTCGAACTCGACGATTTCCAGCGCGAGGCATGCCGTTCCCTGCAGCAGGGCCGGGGCGTCCTCGTTGCTGCGCCCACCGGTGCCGGCAAGACCATCGTTGGCGAGTTCGCCATCTACCTGGCCCTCCAACGGGGCCTCAAAGCGTTCTACACCACGCCCATTAAGGCGCTGAGCAACCAGAAATACTCGGAACTGACGGACAAATACGGTGTCGGGAACGTGGGGCTGCTCACCGGGGACACCAGCATCAACGGCGACGCCCCGGTGGTGGTGATGACCACCGAAGTCCTGCGGAACATGCTCTATGCGGATTCCGACACCCTCGATGACCTTGGCTTCGTGGTCATGGATGAGGTCCACTACCTCGCCGACCGTTTCCGCGGCGCGGTCTGGGAAGAAGTGATCATCCACCTCCCCAGCGAAGTGCAGGTGGCCTCTTTGAGTGCCACGGTCTCCAACGCGGAAGAGTTCGGCGCCTGGCTTGACACCGTCCGCGGCCACACGGATGTGATCGTTTCCGAGCACCGGCCGGTACCGCTGTGGCAGCACGTCATGGTGGGCCGGGAAATCGTGGACCTGTTCGCCGGCGAAACGACGTTTGACGAAATTGCCGCGGCCGGTGAATCGGATCCCGCCGCGACCGCAGCCACCGCAAATGTCGCCATCGAGCGGGGATTCGAAGTTAACCCGGACCTGTTGGCGATGGCGCGCACCGAGAGCCAGATGAATTCAAGGGGCCGGTTTGGGCATGGAGGCCGCAGCCAGCGGCGCCAGCAGAACCAGCGGGGCGATAACCGCGGCTCCCAGGGCGGCCAGCAAAGCCCCGTCCGCAAGGCCAGCCGTCCCCAGGTCATCGCGAGCCTGGACCGGCAGGACCTCCTGCCTGCCATCACGTTCATCTTCTCCCGTGCCGGCTGTGACGCTGCCGTGGCGCAGTGCGTGGCTGGGGGATTGTGGCTGACCACCGAGCGCGAGCAGCAGGTCATTGCCCGCCGCGTCGACGAGGCCGCGCAGGACATTCCGTCAGATGATCTCGACGTCCTGGGGTTCTGGAGCTGGCGGGACGGGCTGGTACGCGGCCTGGCGGCCCACCACGCAGGGATGCTTCCCACGTTCAAGGAAGTGGTGGAAAAGCTCTTCACCGAGGGGCTGGTGAAAGCGGTCTTCGCCACCGAAACCCTCGCGCTGGGCATCAACATGCCGGCGCGTTCAGTGGTTCTGGAGAAGCTGGACAAGTTCAACGGCGAAGCCCATGTGGGCATCACCGCCGGAGAATACACGCAACTCACCGGTCGGGCAGGCCGCCGCGGCATCGACGTGGAGGGCCACGCCCTGGTGCTGTGGCAGCCCGGCACCGATCCGACTGCAGTGGCCGGCCTGGCCTCGAGGCGGACCTACCCCTTGAACTCCAGCTTCCGGCCCACGTACAACATGAGCATCAACCTGCTGGCCCAGTTCGGCCGGCCGCGGGCCCGCGAAATCCTGGAATCGTCCTTCGCCCAGTTCCAGGCCGACCGCTCCGTGGTTGGCCTGGCCAAGCAAGTCCGGAGCAGGGAAGAATCCCTTGCCGGCTTCCAGAAGTCGGTGACCTGCCACCTGGGGGACTTCACCGAGTACTCCAGACTGCGCCGCGAACTCTCCGACGCGGAAAATGCGGCATCCCGCAGCACATCGAGGGCCCGCAAGTCCATCACCGAGGATTCCCTCAGCAGGCTCCTGCCCGGGGACGTCGTAGATGTCCCCACGGGACGCGCGCCGGGCTTCGCCGTCGTGCTGGGGGCCGACCACAATTCCCGCGAACCGCGGCCGGCGGTGCTGACCCTCGACAACCAGCTGCGCCGGATCGGACTGCAGGACCTCGAAGGACCCATCACCCCCGTCACCCGGGTCCGGATCCCAAAATCGTTCAACGCAAAAGTGCCCAAGTCCCGCAAGGACCTGGCGTCGTCCGTCCGGAACGCCCTCAGCGAAAACCGTCCGCCGTCGCCGGCCAGCAGCCGGAACACGGATTTCGGCCGGTCAGCGGCCCTGCCTGACCAGGAAGAAAGGATCACGGAGCTCCGGCTGGCGCTGCGGTCCCATCCCTGTCACGGCTGCAGCGAACGCGAGGACCACGCCCGCTGGTCCGAACGCTGGTGGAAACTGCGCCGCGAAACGGACGGGCTGGTCCGCGAAATCCAGGGCCGGACCAATACCATCGCCAAGACGTTCGACAGGGTCTGCGACCTCCTTTCCAGCTACGGTTATCTGGAGACCTCCGAGTCCGGCAGGGTGACCATCAACGCCGACGGGCAGAAGCTGCGCCGGATTTACGGCGAAAAGGACCTCCTGATCTCCCAGTCGCTGCGCCAGGGTGCGTTCAGCGATCTTGATGCCACGGAAGTTGCCGCACTGGCGAGCGTGCTGGTCTATCAGGCGAAGCGAGAGGAACGCGGCCTGCGCCCCAGGATGCCCAGCGTGTCGCTGGAGACCGCCGTTGACATCGTGGTCCGGGAATGGTCGGAGCTTGAGGACGCCGAAGAAGAGAACAAGCTGCCGCTGACGGGCGAACCGGAGCTGGGACTCGTGTGGCCGATCTTCAAGTGGGCCAAGGGCCGGCACCTCCAGGAAGTCCTCAGCGGCACCGACCTGGCAGCCGGCGACTTCGTCCGCTGGGTCAAGCAGGTCATCGACCTGCTGGACCAGCTGGCCAAGATCCCCGGACTGGACCCCCGTCTTTCGCGCCTGTGCTCGGAAGCCATCATTCTGGTGCGACGCGGCGTCGTCGCATACTCCACAGTGGTCTGACCGCAGGCAGGTCACCCGCACACCCTCAAATCCCGCATAGGAGCACCACAACATGACTGACGCACGGGCAGACCTCCGGGCCGAACCACGCAAGGTGACGCTGTACCGCAACGGCTCGGTCTACACCGCCGCCGATCCCTTCGCCACGGCCATGCTGGTGGACGGGGACACGGTGGCATGGGTCGGCTCGGAGCAGGCGGCGACATCCATTGCCGACGCCTCGATGGACGTCATTGACCTCCAAGGTGCCCTGCTGGCCCCCGGTTTCTTTGATTCGCATGTGCACCTGACCGAAACAGGCGTCGCCTTGGATTCACTGCAGCTGGGCGGGGTGCGCTCGGCGGCTGGAATCCTGGACGCCGTCGCTGCCTCCGCTGCCGGCTTGCCCGCCGATGCCATTGTCCTTGGCCATGGCTGGGACGAAAGTCACTGGGGCGACCAGGCGCTGCCCAACAGCGAGGAACTGGACCGAGCGGCCGGCGGCAGGCGGGTGTACCTGGCCCGGGTGGACGCCCATTCAGCCCTGGTTTCATCTTCATTGGCTGACGCCGCGGGCCTGCCGGGCCAGGACGGCGTTGCCGGCAGCGCCCAGGTCAAGCGCAACGCGCATACTGCCGCGCGGCTGGCCGCGAGGCAACTTCCGGAGCACCTGCTGCGCGGCTATCAGGAACGCGCGTTGGCAGAGGCCGCGGCCAACGGCTACGTGGCCGTCGCGGAAATGGCGGCCCCGCATATCGGGAGCATCGCGGACCTGCGGGCTGCAGCCGGATGGAACGGTCAGGGAGACCCGGAACGGCCCTTGCCGGAGGTGCTCCCGTACTGGGGCCAACTGGCCCGCTCCGCGGAAGATGCCCGGAGTATCCTCGCGGACCTTGGTGTCTCCGTGCTGGGCCTGGCCGGGGACCTCAACATTGACGGATCCGTCGGCTCCCGCACCGCGGCCCTGAGGGACGACTACAGCGACGCCCCGGGGGAGCGCGGCAGCCTCTACCTCTCCGCCGACGAGGCAGCCGCCCATATTGCTGCGTGTTCAGAGCTGGGCATCCAGGCGGGATTCCATGTCATTGGCGACGCCGGACTGGACGCGGCCCTGGAGGGGCTGGACCTGGCGGCAGCCGAGGTGGGGGAGCAGCGGGTCCGGGCAGCCGGCCACCGCTTCGAGCATGTGGAGATGGCCGACTCCGACGCCATCGCCAGGCTAGCCAAATACTCCGTTACGGTCAGCGTGCAGCCCGGCTTCGATGCGGCCTGGGGCGGCCCGGGCCGTCTTTATGAGGAGCGGGTAGGGCAGCGGGAGCGGGCAATGAATGCCTTTGCCTCGTTCTACGCCGCAGGCGTTCCGATCTGCTTCGGCAGCGACAGCCCCGTGACTCCGTTGAATCCGTGGGCCAGCGTCCGCGCCTGCCTCGAGCACAGCAACCCCGACCAGCGCATCTCGGCGCGTGCGGCTTTCCTGGGCCACACGAGGGCGGGCTGGCGGGCAGCCAAATACACCAACCCCATGGCCGGACAGCTGGTGCCGGGAGCGCCTGCCAGCTTTGCCGTCTGGGAGGTTGAAGAGCTCATGGTCCAGGTGGCGGACGGGCGGGTCCAGTCGTGGAGCACCGATCCCCGGGCGCGCACGCCGCTGCTGCCCGCGCTGGACACCGGCAGCGACCCGGTCTGTCTGCAGACTGTCCGCGACGGGCGGGAGCTGTTCACAAACGTCGCACTGCGGTCATAGAGCGACTCCCTGCGGTCATAGTGCGAAATGGCTCCGGCGCGCCGTATGCACCTGACCTGCGGTTATGACTGAAACTGCACGTCAAACGCGGGTTGACACCATCAGGGCGGTCCGTAGCATTGATTCGCAACGGGCGGGATCCGAATTCTCGGGGCTCCGTCCGGCCACGTTGCCTTCCAGCGGATGACCAGCCCGACCCTGCGGGCGGGGCAGTGCGTGGCAGTCCCAGGGGCAGGTCCACTTCGCAGCAGAAAACAGTTCCACCGACGCATATCGCGTCCGACTGAAACTGGCCCGAGGCATGTGGACCTGCCCGCGGCTTGCCCGTGTGACGCGCCCCGTGAGCGCAGACTCCCTATAATGGTGACTTGCGCCTTATCGCCAGCCCTAACGCTGCGCTTCTTGGCGCGCTGACCGCTCCCATCAAGGAAAGGGCCTCGCTGTGCGTGTCCTCACCATCATCCCCACCTACAACGAGCTGGAATCGTTGCCCAAGACACTCGCACGCCTGCGCGCGGCCGTCCCGGCTTCCGATGTGCTGGTGGTGGACGACAACAGCCCGGACGGCACAGGACAGCTCGCGGACGGCATCGCTGCCGCGGACAGCCAGGTTCACGTACTTCACCGTCAGGGCAAGGCCGGACTGGGAGCCGCCTACATCGCCGGCTTCAAGTGGGGCCTGGCGGCCGGCTACGACGTTCTCGTGGAAATGGATGCCGACGGCTCACACCAGCCGGAACAGCTGCAGCAGCTCCTGGACGCCGTCGAGGACGGCGCGGACCTGGCCATGGGTTCCCGCTGGGTGCCCGGTGGCAGCGTGGTCAACTGGCCGCTCTACCGGCAGGCCATCTCTCGGATCGGCAGCACGTATGCCCGGCTTATGCTCGGTATCCGGATCAATGACGTGACTGGCGGCTACCGTGCGTTCCGCCGCACCACCCTGGAGAAACTCAACCTGGACCTGGTGGACTCAGTGGGCTACGGATTCCAGGTGGATCTCGCCTGGCGGGTCGCCAAAATGGGCCTCAAGATTGTGGAACGTCCCATCACGTTCGTGGAGCGCGAACTCGGTGCGTCCAAGATGAGCGGCAACATCGTGGTGGAAGCAATGATCAATGTGACCAAGTGGGGGCTCACAGCCCGCTGGAACAAGCTCACTGGCCGTAGCTCGGCCGCTTCGTAGACTGCCGGCCCGCATACCGGGACTGCAAAAGGGCCGGGCCGGCAACCTCAAGTGAGGTTGCCGGCCCGGCCCTTTGCGTTCGGATTACCGAAGGCGGGTTACCGCGTGCGGATTACCTTGTTCGGACTAGGCGGAGCGCCGTTCGCCGCGGCGTTCCCGCAGAATCGTGAGACGGTCTTCGAGGATCTGCTCCAGCTCAGGCAGTGAGCGGCGTTCCAGGAGCATGTCCCAGTGCGTTCGCACCGCTTTCTCGTTGCTGTTGATCGGGCGTTCGCCATCAACAAGCAAGGCTTCCTTGCCGGTCTTCGAAACCCACACGGGGGGAATCTCAGCTTCGGAGGAGAAGGTAACGAAGACCTGCTCGCCGTCCTCGCAACGGTACTCAACCCGCTGGCGTGGAGCCGGCTCAACACCGGATTCGGTCTCCATGCTCTGTGCGCCAAGACGCATGCCCCGGAGGCTGCGATCGCTCATGATTTCTCCCTTTGGTCGGTTCGCGGAATCGTACTCCGCGCTAGCCGGGGCAGCTCACGCCACGGACTACTGTTTGCACTACGCTGCATCACTAGATGCAACGCTCTGCCAAGCCTTAATGTTCCGGCAGGTCTGAACCGGCCGGACAAATATCCCATTATACGGGCATCGTTCCCTGCTCGTAAAGCTGGCTCCGGCCCGTGCACCTGCCAGGCGCCCGGGCGCGGCCCTTTCGCCGATTCTACGGACAAATGGAAGGGGAGGCAGCCGCGTTGCGGCTACCTCCCTGCTCAATGGATTGCGGCTCTCGCCTAGAGCGGCTGCGCACCGCCCGTGGGTGCGGAGTCTTCCCGCGTGGAGTCCTTGTCGCCGTCGAACAGGCCACCGGAGCGCGGATCCGGATTCGTGCCGCCCAGGGCGTTGCCGATGCCCTTAAGGGCCTCGCCGACTTCGCTCGGGATGATCCAGAGTTTGTTGGACGAACCCTCGGCAAGCTTGGGCAGGGTCTGCAGGTACTGGTACGCCAGCAGCTTCTGGTCCGGGTTGCCCTTGTGGATGGCGTCGAACACCTTCTGGATGGCCTGGGCTTCGCCGTCGGCCCGGAGGATGGCGGCCTTGGCATCGCCTTCGGCCTTGAGGATCGAGGACTGGCGCTGGCCTTCCGCGGTCAGGATGGCCGACTGCTTGGTGCCCTCCGCGGTCAGGATGGCGGCGCGGCGGTCACGCTCTGCGCGCATCTGCTTCTCCATCGAATCCTGGATGGAGTGGGGCGGATCAATCGCTTTAAGCTCAACCCGGGAAACCCGGATGCCCCAGCGCCCGGTGGCCTCGTCCAGGACGCCGCGGAGCTGGCCGTTGATCTGGTCGCGGGAGGTCAGCGCCTCTTCCAGGTTCAGGCCACCGACGACGTTGCGGAGCGTGGTGGTGGTGAGCTGTTCGACGGCCTGGATGTAGTTGGCGATTTCATAGGTGGCCGCCCGCGCGTCAGTGACCTGGAAGTACACCACCGTGTCGATTGAGACGACCAGGTTGTCCTCGGTGATGACCGGCTGCGGGGGGAAGGACACGACCTGTTCGCGGAGATCCAGGAGCGGCAGCAGCCGGTCCACGAACGGGATCAGGATGGTCAGGCCGGGAAGCAGGGTCCGCTGGTACTTGCCGAGCCGTTCCACGACGCCGGCCCGGGCCTGCGGGACGATCCGCACCGACCGGACCAGCACGATTATTACGAACGCAACAAGAACCAGCAGCACGATAGCGACTGCAGTATTCATACATCACCTATTCCCCAGTTATGTGGTTTTGCTATGTTTGCGGCGGTCTCCCGCCGCCTGCCCGGCGCCAGCAATGGCTGCCGGAAGAATGACTGCTGCCGGACCTATTGGACGGCCGTTTCGGGCTGCGGTACGACGACGGCGGTGGCACCCTCGATGGCCGACACCACTACGCGCTGGCCGGCGTTCAGGACGCCGTTTTCGGACCGGGCGCTCCAGACGTCGCCGCCGATCTTCACCAGCCCGGAGGATGTGCTGACGGTCTCCATGACCAGTGCGGATTCGCCGATCAGGCGGTCAACGTTTGTGCGCTGGTCCGCGGGTCCCTTCCGCAGGTGCTTTAGGGCTACGGGCCGAACGAAGGCGATCATCAGGAGGGAGACCACGCAGAAGACCACAATCTGAAGCCAGAGGTCCGCGCCGGCAAAATCAGCCAGCAGCCCGGCCAGTGCACCGCCGCCGAGCATGATGAAAAAGAGATCCAGCGTCAGCATCTCTACGACGGCAAATGCCAGGAATACGGTGAGCCACAATGCCCACCAGTTCTCGCCTAACCACTCAAACATGCGTTTCCCCCTTGGCCCCCGGAGCCGCGAAAGCAGGCCCTCAGTTACTGTTCTTCCATCCTAGACCGAAGCCGCAGGGCGTAGGAGGGGGCCGTCCGGCCCGGCCCCGAATTGGCCAAGTCGTTATCTGGACGGTTGATCCCGGGGTTCAAATACGCTGATCCGGAAACGCGCCGTGACCTTGGTCAGCGGTGGCAGCCCGGCAGTGATTGCGCCCAGGGCTGACGGGTCCAGGTGGTGGCCGGCCGGTCCCATCAGGGCCAGGTTTCCGACGTCGGCGGCCGGCAGCGAGAGTTCCAGGTCAAGCTCCTGCGCGGAAAGCGGTTCGAAGTGATCCTGCAATGATGCTGCCAGGCGCTCCTCCTTGGCCGGTTCGATTCCGAGCATCCCGGTCTGCCCGGCGACTTCGGCCAGATGGCCCGGACGCGGGGTCACAATGATCAGCCGCCCGCCGGGGCGGAGTACCCTGGCGAATTCCGGTGCGTTCCTGGGGGCGAAAACCACCGTAACGACGTCGACGGCGGCGTCTGCCACCGGGAGGGGCTGCCACACGTCGCTCACGATGGTCGCGGCGTCGGGATTCATCCGGGCAGCCCGCCGCAGTGCGAACTTGGAAATGTCCAAGCCTATGGCTAATGCGGGAGCCACCGTCAGAAGTGTCTTAAGGTAGTGTCCCGTTCCTGTTCCCGCATCCAGGACGGCGGGCTGCGGCCCTTTCAGCGCGGGGGCTGCCAGCTCGGCCAGTGCGTCGGCGAGGCCCTGGTAATGCCCGCCGGAGAGGAAGTCGGAGCGGGCCGCCACCATGGCGGAAGTGTCCGCCTCGAAGACGGTTCCCTTGCCCACCAGAAAATTGAAATAGCCCTGCCTGGCAGCGTCAAAGCTGTGGCCGTCAGGGCAGGCCAACCTGCTACCGCCGGCGTGAAGGGCGAGCGTGTTCCGGCAGACGGGGCACAGCAGGGAACGGGCGGCGTCGGGAAGCATGCATCCAATCCTAGGGCTGCGTCGCCGGCCGGCCCGCACCCGGGACGGCCCGCACCTGCCGGCGTGCACGCGATCTGCTGCCCCGGACCGCCGGCCCGCAAACGCGGGGAGTGAGGTGTTTCACAGCCCGAGCCTAAGCGGTTAGGCTCACAAGCGTGAAACCCGAACATCTGCCCCTGCTGAAATCCGTGTCCGCCCCTGCCGTCCATCCTGACGGCAGCCGGGCGGTGGTGTCCGTGATCCGTCCCGAGTTCGACGCCGATACCTACGTGGGCCAGCTCTGGAATGTGCCGCTGGATCCGGAAAAGCTGCCGCGCCGCCTCACCCGCGGCTTCCGCGACACTGCGCCCGCGTTTTCGCCTGACGGCCTGGTGCTGGCATTCCTGCGCGCAAATGCGGAAGGAAAGCCGCAGCTCTACGTTGTGGAGGCTGGCGGCGGCGAACCCCAGCAGCTGACCGACGCCAAACTGGGTGTCTCCTCCTTTTCCTGGTCACCGGACTCGCACAGCATCGTATTCGGCGCCAGGACGCCCGACGACGGCCGCTACGGAACGGTGGACGGCGTCTCCGCCGGCGGCGAGGACGCCCGTCTCATCACCGACTACAAATACAGGATGAACGGGGTCGGCTACACGGCGGACAAACCCCTGCAGCTGTACATCGTGGACGTCCCTGAGCTGGACGACGAGCCCCGGGTTGCGCCCGCCGGCCGCGCACTGAAAGCGCGCAGGGCCGAAGGGATGAGCTCCGGAGAGGCAGTCGGCACCAGCGTCGCCCCGGCGGACGCCCTGGTCCCGCCGGCAAGGCAGCTGACGTTCGCAGCGACGGACCACAGCGGTGAATCGTTCAGTGCGAACGGCCAGTCCGTGTACTTCGTTGCCTCCCTTCACGAGGCAAGCGACCGGGACCTGGAATCCGGCGTCTACCGGGTTCCCACCGGTGGCGGGCAACCGGAGCCGGTCAAGGCTGCCAACAACGGCCGGCAGACAGTGGGAGCGGCCCGCGAGTCCCGGAATGGGAAATGGCTGTTCTTCACGGCCCAGGATCTTGGCGCGTCAGGGCAGGACTTCGTGGCCAGGAGCACCGCCCTGTACGTGATGCCCGCCGGGGGCGGCGATGCCACCGTACTGAGCGACGTCGAAACGATGGACCTTGCCGGGAACGGTGACAGCCTGGAACTCCGCGGCCCCGACTCGGTGCTCCTGCTCAACACTGCCCAGGGCACTGTGGAGCTGCTGGAGTTCGGTGCCACCGGCAACCACCAGCTGCTGGTTCACGGGGACCGGGTGGTCACAGGTGCCGGGTCGGCAGCAGGGTCCCTGGTCGTCAGTTTCGCGGACGCAGCCACGGCGGGAGACCTGGCGGCCTTGGAAGACGGGCAGCTACGGCTGTTGACGGATTTCTCGGCGGAGCTGCGGTTGCAGGCGGACATCATCGAGCCGGAGGAGCTGACTTTCGATTCTACGGACGGCTATCCGGTGCACGGCTGGCTGGTGCTTCCCCCGGGGAAGGGACCGCACCCCGTCCTACTTAGCATCCATGGCGGACCCTTCTCCCAGTACACTGTTGCCCTGTTCGATGAGGCACAGGTCTACGCCGCCGCAGGCTATGCCGTGCTGATGTGCAATCCCCGCGGGTCAGCCGGATACGGCCAGGCACACGGCCGCTCCATCAAGGAAAAGATGGGCACGGTGGACATGCAGGACGTCCTGGCCTTCCTGGACGGAGCCCTGGACAAGTTCAGGGAACTGGATGGCGATGCCCTGGGGATCATGGGCGGCTCCTACGGCGGCTATCTGACCGCGTGGACCATCAGCCAGGACCACCGTTTCAAGGCCGCCATCGTGGAACGCGGGTTCCTGGATCCGGTCAGTTTCATCGGGTCTTCGGATATCGGCTGGTTCTTCGGCGGGGAGTACACGGGCAGTTCAGCGGAACAGATGGCGGCCCAGAGCCCCATGGCCACGGTCCGGAACGTCACAACGCCGTCGCTGGTCATCCACAGCGAGGAGGACCTGCGCTGCCCGGTGGAACAGGGCCAGCGCTATTTCACGGCGCTCAAGCAGCAGGGAGTTGACGCCGCCTTCCTGGTGTTCCCCGGCGAGAACCATGAACTCTCACGGTCGGGCACGCCCCATCACCGGCGGCAGCGGTTCGAGGAGATCCTGAGCTGGTGGGCGCGCTACTTGCCCACCACGGCAAATCCGACGGGCTGAGGAGTCGCCCGCGTCTGCTAGGAGCGTGGGGCGGTAGTGGTTTCCGTCATCCAGGGGTGGTCCTGTCTACTGACCGGTGACACGTTGCCATCTTGATGGCCGGGCAGCCGTGGCCGCCTTGGCCCGTGGGTTAGGCTCCGGCCGGCGCGTTGAGACCGGCTTTGGCTTTGAAAGTGAACAATTTCAGCAGGTTGTGACAGCCTGCCATCAGTTCCCACTCGTGTTTGGCCTGTTCGAGGCCGCGCAGGAGTACGTGTTTGCCCTGGCGGGTGTGGATTTGCCCGAAGACCGGTTCGATGATCGCCTTGCGCCGCGCGTAAACGGACCGGCCCTTCTTGGTTTTGAGTTTCCTCGCCATCCGTTCCCGGAGTGTGGCGGTGGCCGGGATCCTGCCCCGGGGCGTCTCGGGAACCTTTTCGCCGTGTTTGAGCCGGCCGGTCGCGATGAAGAACTCGGTCCCGCCGGCGGCCTCGATTTCCTTCACGTGTTCGAGGTTGGCTGCTGAACAATATCCGGCATCAATGGTCCATTGGGCGGGCATCCGGCCCAGGGTTTCGGCGGTGCGTTCGGTCATCGGGACCAGTTGCTGCACGTCCACCGCGGTGTTGTTCAGATCGGTGGCGACGATGACCTGATGGTCCGCGTCGACCACGGCCTGGGCGTTGTAGCAATAGTGGTACGAGCCGTCTGCGGTCTTCATGATCCGGGAGTCGGGGTCCGTGAAATTGCGCTGGGCCCTCGGTCTGACCTCCGCTTTGGCCGCGGCTTCCTCGCCCTTGGCCGCAGCAGCCCCGTCGTCATCGCCGCGGTCCCGGGCTTTCTGCTCCGCCTCTTTGCGTGCTTTGGCTGCTGCGTCCTCTTCGAGCTGTTTGCGGGCCGCGGCCATCTTCGCCAGCCGCGATTGCCGGTCGGCCAGGTCCGGCGGGAGCTCATCGCCGCGCGTATCCGCCCCGAACCGGGCATCCTCCTCCCTGTCCACGGCCTCGGCGTCGGCGAGCATGTCCGAGACCTCCGCGGCGAGGATCCTCTGTTTTTCGGTCAGCCGTCCGTAGCTCATCGCCTTTCGCCGGGACGCGTTGGCCCGGACCTTCGTCCCGTCCAGGGCAACCCGGCCCAACGAGACCATGCCCGCGGCCCGGCAGAGTTCCAGCGCCTGCAGGAACACGTTCCCCAACGCCGCGAGATGGCGTTTGCGGAACCGGCCGATGGACCGGAAATCCGGTGCCTGCTGCCCGGCCAGCCAACGGAACGCGACCACGTCCACGCACGCCCGCTCCAACTCCCGGGAGGAACGCACCCCGACGCAGTAACCGTAAAGCAGGACCCGGACCATCAACCGCGGATCATACGGCGGCTGGCCCTTCGTCTTCCCATACGAGCCGTAGAACCGGGACAGATCCAGCTCCCGGGACACCAGATCAGCGATGAACCGGGCCAGATGATTGCCCGGCAACCACTCATCCAGCGACGGCGGGACCAGCATCACCGCGTCCGGCTCAAAGGATTTGAACCGCTTGTTCACACCAGCACCGGCCTCAACGATCCCGTCATCAAAACGCTCCACCCGCTCCACGAGAGCTTCATCAAAAAGGCCATCCTGGGAACCGGAATTCATACTCCCGATTCTTCCAGCCACTCCTCCCGCACCCCGGCAATTCACACGGCGTTTTAAGAACCCGGCCGACTACTGACCCGCGCTCCTAGCCGCTACCGGACGCGCGGGCCGCGCTGCGAGCTAAACCGTGTCGTTGTACTGCGAGCTATTCCGTGGGGTGGTCCGGCAGGAAGCCCAGCTCCTGCCGGGCGAGCCCGATGTCCGGGTGCGCCCAGCGGGCAGCGTATTCCACGTTGTTGCTCAGGGAACGCAGCTCCGCCCGGTCTATGTAGAGGATGCCCTGCAGGTGGTCGGTCTCGTGCTGCACAATCCGCGCCTGCCATCCGGAGAAATCCTGCTGCCTTGCGACCCCGGCGGGGTCCGTGAAGTCGAGGCGGACTGTGTCCGGACGCGACACCACGGCCTGCAGCCCCTGCAGGGAGAGGCAGCCTTCGTAGAACGCTGCCCTGCCGCTGCCCACCGCACGGTAGGTGGGGTTGATGACGGCGAAGAACTCCAGCGGCGAGCGTGCGCGCACGGCGGACGTTTCGGCGTCGACGTCGTACTGGTCCTCAAGCACCGCGAGCTGCAAGGGGATACCCAGCTGCGGGGCCGCCAGGCCGACACCGGGCGCATCGTGCATGACCTCGCGCATCAGGGCGATCAGGTCCGCGAGCTCGGCGCTGTCCAGCTGGCCGTCGTACAGGGCTGCCTGCTGCCGCAGCACGGGATGACCGGCCTGGACAATCGGAGGAAGCGTACCGGCAGCCAGGATCTCCTGAACTGTTTCCCTGATCCGGGCTGTGCTGAACGGCGTGGGGTTCGCGACATGAAGCATGGGAAAAGCCTAGTGCGCTCCGCAGGCCGCTGTGACGAAGCCGTAGATCTGCCCTTTCAACGCCGCTCCGGCGGCAATCTTGAGCGTTCCCTTTTTCCCGCCGACGTCCACGAGCAGCGGCAGCAGGGTCCCCACCTTGTCCTCGGCGACAGCATGGGCATCGCAGCGCGCCGGGCGGATCCGCAGGCGGTACTCGGCCGCGGCGCCGCCGGCGACCACCACGACGCCGCGCGGCCACGGGGTTTCAGGCGGCTCGGCCAGCAGGGTGGTGCCCTCGATCCGTTCGATGCTCAGCCGCTCGGGCGTCCCGGCAGCTGCTTCGCGCGGCGTCACCGTCAGACGCACGACGGCGGTCCGGGCGTC
Organism: Arthrobacter sp. 24S4-2; assembly: GCF_005280255.1. Taxonomy (NCBI): domain Bacteria; kingdom Bacillati; phylum Actinomycetota; class Actinomycetes; order Micrococcales; family Micrococcaceae; genus Arthrobacter; species Arthrobacter sp. 24S4-2. The sequence continues at coordinate 3,110,687 of NZ_CP040018.1, forward strand.
CGCTGCAATCTCCAGGCCCGGCGCCAGCCCGATGACGGCCACGCGCGCGGCAGCCTTCGCCAGGCACAGCTCTGCGTAGTTCCGGGCCAGCACGCCGAAGGGATCGGCGGCGGGTAGCCGCTGGTCGAGGGTTGCGGAACCCTGGCGGAACGAGACGTGCACCTCGGCCGCGGCCGTCGGCTCATCCGACGCACGGTCTGCCGACGCCTCCGCAGGTGCATGGCAGGAAGGATCCCGCAGCCGGGCGGGCAGGCTCTTCGTCTGGTTCGGCGGAATTTCGGTCCCGCCAGGTGCAGCCTGCCAGGCCGATCCCGGCGGAAACATGGGGCTCGCCAGTTCGGCAGCCAGCACGGTCACCGGTGCGGAGGTGGTGTTGCTGAGCTGGATCTCGATGATCTGTTTGCTGTAGTTGTCCCTGAACTGGTTGAGTTCGGCTGTGAGGGGGGAATCCGGTGTCGGACTGGCAGACGCGGTGGCTGTGGTCCCGGGCTGCTGTCCCGGAGCCGGCGTGCAGCCCTGCAAGGCTGTCGCGGCGAGCAGGACAGCCAGCACGACGGGCGCGGCACGGGTCCGCCGTGCTGGCAGCAGGTCACGGTTCATGCCAGCAGTCTAGAGCCCCGGCTCCGCGGCGTCGCCGGGCATGGGCTACCCTCGTTTCCATGACTGAACAGACGGCGCTGGACTGCGTCCTTGGATTTGTGCGCGCGATTGAGGCCGGCGGCGGCGCCGCCGAGGTTGACGCTTTCCTGGCTGATGACTTCAAGCTGGTCGAGGCGCCGCACCTGCTGGCTCCGGAGGGGTCCACGCGCAGCCGGGACCAGGTGCTGGCTGGCGCCGATCAGAGCCGCACTGTAGTGGAGGGCCAGCGTTTTGACGTCCGGCGGACCACCTGCGAAGGTGGCCGCGTGGTGCTGGAAGTGGACTGGTCGGCCACGCTGCTGATGGACCTCCGGTACTGGGACGCCGGCGAGGTCATCCAGGCCCGGACAACATCCGTCTTCGAGGTCCGGGACGGCAGGATCGCCAGTCAGGACAGCTACGACTGCTATTTCACGAATGGCTCGCCCCCGGAATAGCCCGCTCTTATGGTGGTGCACCCTGGGCTAGTGCATGGTGAACCGTGCGGCCACGCGCGAACTGATTGCCGGCACGCCGGCCGTCCATCCGATGGCCCGGTTGCGGGCACGCCACAGCGGCGCGGGCAGCGGCCGCCCCAGAGCCATGTTGATTTCGGCTTGCCGGGCAGCCTTCGCGGCAGCCCGCAGGCGGTCATGTTGAAATTCCCTCAGCCCGCCGGCTGCCGGGATGTGCCTCAACGCACGCAGGATCAGGGGTGCCAGGGCCGCGGCATCGAGCCAGCCGAGGTTCATTCCCTGGCCGCCGATGGGGCTGATTTCATGGGCGGCGTCGCCGATGAGCGCTGTGCGGCCATGAACTATCCGCTGCGCCAGGCGTGACCGTACACCGAAGCTGCTGAGCATCGAGTTGGTCCCCGCGTCGACGTCGATTCCCGTCCGGTCCCGCACGATTCCGGCCAGCAACCCGGCGGTTGGCTCGTCCGGCGCGGCCGGCATTCGGGCCACCCAGCGCCGCACTCCTTCCGGCAGTGGAAAGGACTCCACGATCCCGGCCCTTTCGAGGAAGAGGGCTGCATCCGGGCCGAAAGCCGTGCTGTCGGCGAAATCGCCCATCAGGTAGGTGTCGGGATATTCCTTCAGCCGGACGGGGATGCCGAGCAGCTGCCGGATGGTCGAGCGGACGCCGTCCGCTGCCACGGCGAGGGAGGCGTGGGTCCGTGATTCCCCGCCGGCGGTGGCCACGTCCACCGCCACGCTATCGCCGTCGTCGTGAAGCGCCGTCACGGCGGCCCCGCGGAGCAGTGCCGCGCCGTCCAGTTCCCGGACCCGACGCTCCAGAACGGCTTCGGTGCGTGCCTGCGGGATGGACAGCACAAACGGGTAGCGGACGGAGACACCGTCGAAGGACATCCCGGCCACTTCCACGCCGCCCGCGATGGCAACGCCCCGGCGGATCTGCACTCCCTCCGGTACCAGGAGGGAGGCTACTCCGATGCTGTCCAGGGCTTCAAGGGACGGGGGATGGATGCCGATCGCGCGCGAGTGGCGGTTGGGCTCCGCGTTCCGCTCCAGGACTCGAACCGTCACGCCGTGTTGCAGCAGGACGGCGGCAAGGTAGAGTCCCACCGGCCCGCCGCCCACCACGACGACGTCAATCACCGCCGGGGTTCCGGTTCAGTGTCAGGAGGTTGCGGAAGGGGGAGCGGCGGGCAACGGCCCAGCCCGGGGGAGTGGCGGCCCGGAGTTCGGCGGTGGTGTAGCTGCGGCGGATCGAAGTCAGTCCGTCTGCCCTGATGTAGGAACCGGGGAACGCCCACGAAGCCGCGTAGAACAGTGCATAGGCGGCCGGACTGCGGCGGATGTCGTTGTGGATGGCGGTACCGCTGCACAGCAGCGCCGATTCGGCGAGGAACTGCGGCAGGCCAGCCGCGTCCAGGTGGTGCAGTACATGGTTGGAAATCACGACGTCGAAGCGTAAGCCCTCGGCGGCCAGCTCTGCCGTCGATGCCTGCCGGAACGTCACGTCGCGGGTGTGCTTCCGGCGTCCCGCAAATTCGAAAGCACGGCGGTCGGGGTCGACGGCCGTAATCTCCAGCCTGAGGCGGTCGCGCTGTGCCCAGGCGGCGAGCAGAATGGCCACATCCCCGCCGCCGCAGCCGATGTCCAGCAGGGTTGTCACTGTGGTTGCCGACAGGACCGGCCGGAGGTGGGTCCGGTAGATTCCGCGCCACCCGGCGACTGCCCGGTTGACCACTGAAAACTGGGCGTAGGTGCGGTCCAGGCGTGCAGGATCACAGCCCGGAAGGTCCATTTCCTCCAGCGCGTGGGCATCGCGTTCGCGCAGGAATCCGGCGTTGGCTGTCAAATGAATGACGGCTCGGTCCGCGGGGATTCCTCCCGGGCCGTTCCATCCGATTCTGCGGCGGATGCCTGGTCTGACTTGCCGGACTTGCGTGACTGGCCGGCGGGGCCGGCGAGGGGTGCGCGCACTTTGGTGAACATCGCGGTTTCCACCGTGAGTCCGGGGCCGAAGGCCATGGAGCAGATGCGTTCGTCCCCGTCCTGCGGCGGGAGCTCCGCGATGTGCTTGAGGACAAAGAGCACCGTGGCGCTGCTCATGTTTCCGAAGTTACGGAGCGTTTCCCTGGCGGGCACCAATTGCTCGTCAGTGAGTTGGAGACGGGACTGGACCTTGTCCAGGATGCTCCGCCCGCCCGGGTGGATGGCCCAGTGTGTGATGTCCCGGTAGGGGAGTCCGTGCAGGGATTCCTCACGCGACAGCAACGGTTCCAGGGCGCCGATGATGTGGTCGTCAATGATGTGCGGAACGTAGTTGCCCAGGACCATTTCGAAGCCTTGGTCGCCGATATTCCATGCCATGGATTCCTCACCGACAGGCGTGAGCACGGTTTCGAAGTGGTCCAGCTGCAGCAGGGGAGTACCGTCCGGAATGTCCCGTGCCGAAATGACAGCCGCCGCGGCGCCGTCGGCAAACAGGGCCGAGCCCATGATGGTGTCGGGATCGTTGGACGTCCGGACGTGGAGGGAGCACAGCTCGGCACAGACCACCAGGACCACGGCGTCAGGATCCGCCTCGCAGAACGACTTGGCCGCACGCAGCGCCGGAAAGGCTGCGTAACAACCCATAAAGCCAAGGTGGTAGCGCTGCACAGCGGGATTCAGCCCGAGGGCACGGACGATCTTGTAGTCCGGGCCCGGGTTGAAGAATCCCGTGCAGGACACAGTCACCAGATGAGTTATGTCAAGTGAATCAATCCCGTCGCAGGCATTGACCGCGGCCCTGGCGGATTCCACGAAGAGCTTGGTGGCTTCGCGGCCGAAGATGTCGTTGCGGACTTTTGTGCTGGGGCTCAGCAGCAATCCGGTTCCCGGGTCAAAAAACTGTGGCTCGTCGGCACGACTGTCCTTGGTGAGCTCACTGACAGCCGTGTATCTGGTATCGATGGCCGCGGAATCAAAACACGTGTTTACCAGCCTGGAGCCCAGCCTTGTGAGCCCGGGCTGGGCGGCAAACACATCACGGGCTTCAGACTGGATGAGCACGGTGGGCGGGACAGCAGTTTCCAGGGACCTCAGGTAGACCGTCATGGTTCATTCTCAGCGAGCCTCGCCGTTAAGACAATGGCACCTACCAAACAGTAGGAAGACCCCTTCCGGGCAGGCCGTTAATTACGCCGATAATCTACATTATGTAAAGTAGAAGTGATTCAATTGCAGAATGTGCGGATTAGGACCTGGTGATTCGCGCTTCCCCGTTTTGGGATATTTGGGATTGGACCGTCGGTGACGCTGATGAGTTCTTTGCCCATGAGCGCTCGATCCTGAAGCTGGCGTTCGCCACCATTCGTGCCTACCAAACTCATTTGAAGGTGTTCTGCGATTTCCTGACCGATCCTGTCTATGAGTGGGACCGGATCTGCGTTCAGGGGTCCGGCCGCTCCCCCGCCCAAATCATCACCGAATTCAATCGGGCCCGCCACGCCCAGAACAACGAACAGGCACCCACTAAACGGCCCTTCACCCGGGCCGAGCTGCAGGGCTTCTTCGACCTGGCTGACCTCGAAGTTCAACGGGTCCTGGCCTCGGGGCGCAAGGGCGCGGTCGCCGCCTACCGAGACGCCACAGTGTTCAAAACGGCCTGCGCCTGAGGTCTGCGGGCCAACGAAGTCACGCACTTGCAGACGGTGGACTTTTCCCGAAATCGACGGGCGCCCCAATTCAGCGAGTTCGGCGTTCTGCAGGTCCGATACGGCAAGGCGCAGCGGGGCTCACCGCCGAAGAGACGCTCCGTGCTGACAGTCTTTGACTGGTCTCCCGATGTCTTGGACACCTGGATCCGGAGCGGACTGCCCTGGCTGGCCCCCGCCGTGTCGGAAATCTTCCCCACTGCCAACGGACTGCCGGTTCCCAAGTCCAACCTGCACCGCCGCTTCCGCGACTATATCGATGAACTCGGCTATCCGCCGGGCCTGGATATCCATTCCCCGCAGCGGTCCTACGTCACGCATCTCTTCGAACGCTTTGGCTTCGACCACACGTTCGTCCAGCGGCAGGTCGGCCACGAACACGCCTCGACCACGTCAGTTTCCAGCGATTATCAGACTAGTGAACTCAACCGCGTGCTCGAAGACATGAGTGAGAAGGCGGTCAGGCCGAAGGAGGAAAGAGAATGAAACGGGACATCGAATACCGGTGGCGGGCCCGGGAACTCATGGCACGGAACGGCATGCGCAACACCCGCGAACTCGTCGAACCGCTACGGGAACGCGGTATCACCCTCTCCGAGTCGCAGATCTACCGCATGGTCAGCCAAAACCCCGAACGGATCTCCTTTCAGCTCCTGGCCGCTCTCTGCGACATCTTCGGCGTCGAAGCGAACGAGCTGTTCACCTTCACGGCCGCCGATGCGAGGTCCAAACGCCAGAAGCAGGCCACCGCCTCCGGGGAAAACGTCGTCCGCTTCGCTGACGCCTACAAACCCGTCAGGGCGAGAATCCTTGACGACGACTAAGCCCGGCAACCGCGGACAGCCCCGGTCCGAAGGCGAACACGGATGCGACCGATGCGGGCGGATGGCCGCAAAGATCCGCGTGACCTGGCCCGACGGGGCCATCTGCGGGATCTGCTTCACCACCGCACTGCGCACACGCGGATCCTGCTCCGGCTGCGGTGAAGAAAGGCTCCTTCCCGGCAAAGCCACCGACGGCACCGACATCTGCGGGGACTGCACGGGCATCACCACCAACATGACCTGCGAGGGCTGCGGGACAGAAACCGAAAGATTCCGCGCCGGCAACTGCATCCCCTGCGTCCTCCGAACCGACCTGGAGCGATGCTCCACCCCCACACTCCCCCGGACTTGAGCCTCAAACGCCTGATCGGAGTGCTCACCGGCGCAGGGAGGCCCGAGAGCGTCTACACCTGGATGCGCGGGCCAACACCAAGGAACTCCTCACCGGGCTCGGCACCCGGAGCATCGCGCTCACTCACGAGTCTTTTTGGAGAGACAGCAGGACTAATCGTGGCGCGTGGCATGACATTGGAAAGCGCCGTCTGGTCCACGGCCGACATCCCCGCCCTGCTGAAATCGGACATCCTTAGCCAAAACGTTCGCATGTTGATCGAGCCCATGGACGTCGACCCTGACGTTGCGGTCGTACACGCACTCGAGATGGCGAGCATCCTGCGCGCTGAGGGAGTTAACATTCCCGACCTGCGGCCAAGTCCTTCGGCACTCTGAACTGATCCTAATCAGGACTAAGCTATGGCTTCCATGGAGCTGAGGCCAGTGCTGGTGACGTGGCTGGGCTAATTCCGAACCTGCCGCCGGACGTTCTGCTCGGGCGCCACCTTGGCAAGCAGCGTCCGCTCGGCCATCTGGGCCATTTTGCGCGTTGCCGGCGAAAGGAAGGCAGCCTCCCGCTGGATCAGGGCGATAGTGTCGTACAGGGGTTCGGAAAATGGAACCGCTTTGATGTTTTTCGGGAAACCCGGCCCGTTGACGATTGCCTGCGGGACGAAGGTGTCTGCCGCCCCCGCGGCCACAAGGCCCAGGGCGGTATCAACGTGTTCCACTTCAATGTCGGGATCTATCTTCAGGCCTTTGAGCCGGGCGCGCTCGAGAATCTGGCGGCGCGTGGGGTCGCGCCAGCCGGCAAATGCGTCATAAAGCACCAGCTTGGACTCCGCGAGTTCCTCAATGGTCATGGGGCCGCTGGAGGGATCGCGCCGCGCGGAGACGTAAAAAACCTCGTCCCGGAAGAGCGGCCTGACTTGGAGCCCCGTTTCGACCACGGGGAGAACGATAAGCCCCGCCTCAATTTCACCGGATGCCACAGATTCGGCCACGGCGACGGAGTTCAGGCCCACAAGCCGTACCTTCACCTTGGGATAGCGCCGGTGGAAGCGCTGGACGAGGTCGGCAAGATCATAGTGTGCCCCGTACCGCAGGACACCAAAGGTGCAGACGCCGCCTTCCAGCGATGTCATGGATTTCAGGGCCTCCACGCCGTTGTCAAAAGACGTCACGGACTGCAACGCATGGACCTGGAGCTCAACGGCGGCCGTGGTGGGAATGAGCCGTCTCCCGCCGCGGGTGAAGAGGCTGTGGTTGAGCTCCTGTTCCAGCCTGCTGATGAGCTCCGAGACGGACGCCTGGCTTGTTTCCAACTTTCGGGCCGCGGCGGTGAAGGAGCCGAGCTCATAGGCGGCGAGGAAGGCCCGGAGTTGGGCGAGGGTCATGCTTCATCCTATAGGGCAACCCTATGACACGCACGTGTTCAGGTCCCGTTGTGCGATGGTTCGACTCCACGTACGTTTGTGCCATGCAACTGACAGAACGTGACCGAGGGCACATCCGGGGGAAATTCGCCACTCTGAAGGATCCCGCCATCGGCGGAGTCCCGGCCCAGCGGCTGCCGGAGGTCATCGAGACGGTTTCCAAGATGCTTGGCGACATCGAGAAGAACGGAATTGACGCCGTCGTCCGTTACTCACAGCAGCTCGACGGGTGGCAGGGAAAGAGCCTGGAGGTCGGCGAGGATGATCTTGCCAAGACCGGTGACTCACTCACTCCGGAACTGCGGGAGGCCCTGATGGCCAGCGCCGAGCGGACCAGGCTCTTCGCCGTCGAGCAACGCGAGCACCTCACCGATTTTGAGGCCGAGCTCCTCCCGGGCGTCTTTACCGGCCACAAGTACGTCCCCGTCGCGCGCGTCGGGGCCTACCTGCCTGCGGGCCGGTTCCCCATCCTCGCCAGCGCATTCATGACGGTGGGTGTTGCTAAGGCAGCCGGCGTCAGCAGCGTCATCTCCTGCACTCCGCCTGCCGGGCCGGATCGCGGACACCCGGCCGTTCTGTACGCCGCGTACCTCGCCGGAGTTGACCGGGCCTTTGTCCTCGGTGGGGTGCAGGCCATGGCCGCCATGGCCTTCGGCCTTCTCGGAGAGCAACCGTCGGACATCCTGGTCGGTGCAGGCAACGCCTACGTCACCGAGGCCAAACGCCAGCTGTTCGGGCGCGTTGGCATCGACCTCCTGGCCGGCCCGTCAGAGGTTGCCGTCATCGCCGACGAAACCGCGGACCCGGAACTCGTCGCTGCAGATCTTCTGGGCCAGGCCGAACACGGCCCGCAGTCACCGGCGTCCCTCGTGACAACATCCCGTGAGCTGGGTGAGGAAGTCATCAGGCACGTCGACAAGCAGCTGCGCACGCTGGCCACCCGGGACATAGCCGGGCCCGCATGGCGGGACTACGGCACCGTCTACGTGGCGGAGGACCGGGAAACGGCAGTTCAGATCATGGACGTGCTGGCCCCTGAGCACCTGGAAATCCAGACCTCGGACGATTCGTACTATCACGCGAACCTGCAGAATTACGGCTCCCTCTTCCTGGGACCGTGGTCCACCGTGGCCTACTCAGACAAGGGCACCTCCGGCACCAACCATGTGCTGCCCACCGGAGGGGGTGCCCGGTCATCAGCAGGGCTCTCCGTCTCCAGGTTCCTCAAACCGCTCACCTACCAGCGGGTCGAAAAGGACGCGACCCCGCGCCTGGCCAACTACGTGGCGACGATATCCGACGTCGAGGGAATGGAAGCCCACAAGGCCACCGCGACGCTTCGCCTCGACCGTTTCAACCGATAGAACCCACCACTAGCAAAAGGCACGTCATGATGAATACAAAGATGCTCCGCAGGCGCTTCGCTGTCCTGGTGCCCATGGGCCTTGTTGTTGCCCTGGCCATGACGGCATGTGGTTCAGGAGGCGGGACAGGCGGCGGCACGGGCGGCGCTGAACAGAAGACCATCACCATCGCAACGTCCAACGATGCACCCTTCTCCTTTACCGATCAGGCGTCCGGCGAACTCAAAGGCATTGACGGGGACATGATCAAGGCCATCGCCGATTCCAAGGGCTGGAAGATCAAGGTCTTCACCTCGGAGTTTGCCACGCTGATCGCGGCGCTGAACGCCAAGAAGGCCGACGTCATCGTGGATGCCATGTACATCACGGACGACCGCAAGAAGGAGATCAACTTTACCGATCCGTGGTACACCGAAGGCGAAGCAATGGTGGTGCCCGCGAACTCCACCCTGGCCTCCCGGGACGATGTGAAGGGCAAGGTCCTGGGGGCGCAGACGGGCACCGTGTTCAAGGATCTGGTGGACAGTCTGGGCGGGAGCCAGGTCAAGCTCTTCGACTCGCAGGCTGCCCTGCTGGCCGCCGTGGAAAACAAGCAGGTTGACGCCGTTTTCACCGACAGTGCCGTGATTGGCTACAGCCTGGTCCAGAAGCCCAACCCCAAGCTGAAGCTCGTGGCGCCCTACAAGCCTTACTACCCGGGCATCATCGGGGCCGGAGTGCGCAAGGACGATTCGCAGCTGCTGCAGGACCTGAATTCGGGGCTGGCGGAGCTCAAGAAATCGCCGAAGTACCTCGAGATTCTCAAGAAGTACGGCCTCGGCGAAGCCAACATGTCCAAGTAGCATTCGGCACCGGGCAGGGCCGGCGGACCCGCTCCACGGGAGTGCTATCGGCCGGCCCGACCCTAATCTAGGGATCCTTAATGGACTTCATCAACAACACCCTCGCCGTTTTTCCGGCACTGCTGGTGGCCGTACCCGTCGTGGTGCAACTGGCGCTTGGCGCCATGCTGCTGGCGCTGGTACTGGGCCTGCTGATCGCCCTGGCACGCATTTCCTCGATCAAGATCCTCCGCGGGATTGCGACCTTCTACCTGGAGGTCATCCGAGGAACCCCGTTGCTGGTGCAGCTGGTCTACATCTTCTTCGTCCTCCCCAGCATCGGCGTGGAAATCGAACCCGTTCCAGCCGGCATCCTGGGCTTGGGGCTCAACTATGCCGCGTACCTCTCCGAGGTTTTCCGCTCCGCGATCCTGTCGGTGGAACACGGCCAGACCGAAGCCGCACTGTCCCTTGGCTACACCCCCTCGAAGACCCTGTGGAAAGTGGTGATCCCGCAGTCTTTTGTGGTCTCCATGGGACCGATAGGCAACTACTTCATTGCCATGATCAAGGACACCGCGCTGACATCGGTGATCGCAGTGACCGAGATCCTGAAGACCGCCAACATCCTGAACAGCCAGACTTTCCAGACCACGGCCATCTATACCGCTGCGGCGATTCTCTATCTGATTATCAGCCTCCCACTCTCGCGCGTCGTGGTGGTGCTTGAACGAAAGGCACGGGCCAATGGCTGACGAGACCATCATCGACGTCCACGATGTCCACAAGACGTTCGTCTCGCAGACGAAGAGGACTCTGTGGGGCCGGCTGACGGGCCGGGCCCACGTGGAAAAGAGGGTGGAAGTGCTCAAGGGAGTGGATCTTGTTGTCCACCGCGGTGAGACCATCGCCATCCTGGGGTCCAGCGGCTCCGGCAAAAGCACGTTGCTGCGCTGCATCAACAAACTCGAAACCATTGACGCCGGCCGTATTTACGTCAACGGGCACCTCATCGGCTACGAGGAACGCGACGGCGAGCTGATCGCCGAAAAGGCATCCATCACCGCCCAGAAGCGCACGGACATTGGCTTCGTGTTCCAGCACTTCAACCTGTTCCTCAACAAGACGGCCCTGGGCAACGTCATGGCTCCGCTGCGGGACGTCAAGAAGCTCTCAGCGGCCGAGGCCCGGAGCATCGCAGTGCCCAACCTGGAAATGGTGGGACTGGCCGACAAGATGGAGAACTATCCCAGCAAGCTCTCCGGCGGCCAGAAGCAGCGCGTTGCCATCGCCCGTGCCCTCGCCATGGAGCCCAGCGTGATGCTCTTCGACGAGCCGACATCCGCCCTGGACCCCGAACTGGTGGGTGAAGTCCTCGCCGTCATCAAGAAAATCGCCCAACAGGGGACCACGATGGTCATCGTCACCCACGAGATGCAGTTCGCCCGGGATATCGCTGACCGCATTGTCGTCATGGACCAAGGGGTGATCGTGGAGGAGGGGCCTCCCAGCCGGATCTTCACCACGCCGCAGCATCCGAAGACCCGGGCCCTGCTGAGCCGGTCGGGCATCCTGCCGGCGTAACGGTCTCTTGGAACAGGGCCGGTGGGGAGATCCGGACCGGCCTCCCCGCCGTCCCGTTGACTACGGCACCGTTCCGCCGGCATTTCGATCTTGTGCTTACAGGCAGCGAATAAGATCCGGTCCGCGACCATCGAAGAGCGGGTATTGCCGGCCGGGCAGGTCACGATCCCGGCATCCTCATCAACGGAAAAGTCATCGAGAGTGAAGCCGCCCTCCACGGCCGGGCACAGCGGCCAAGGCTTGATGACGACATGGGCCTTGAACCCGTCCTGCTGCCGGGACTGCGTCTTATGCGCGTGCCTGACCTCCGGATCCACGGTGGAGATCACCCTGTTCCGACGCCACTTTCCGTGCGATCCGCCAGCGACCGTCCGTGCTGTCGGAGCCCTCGGCCGGCTCAACATCCTGCCCGGAGACCAGCGCCAACGGGGCCACCGACTCCGCCGCCCTGCCCTCGAGACCGTCCGTGTCGATGGAGCCTAGCAGTGCCTTCGCCTCGCCGGTCTCGTCGTCGGAATACGCCCACTGCCAGCCGCCGAATTCGAAGCCGCCCTCACGGTCCTCCTCGGGGCCGCCCGGCGCCTGGTACACGCCGTCGAGGGTGATGAACAGGTCGACGGAGAGGATCCCCATGGTGTGCTCCTTTGCGTGAACGGCGACCGGATGCCGCCTCTACCCGTGCCTCGATCGGGAGGGCCCGGAATCGACATCACTGCGTGCCACACCAGCGACGAGCGCACGGCAGGTAGAGATGGACGCGGGCGGAGACGCTGTGCCGGTGGCGGCACCATCCAGGTGCCGCCGCAACTGAGACAGATCAAATCGCGGATCATGCCTTAGCCTTCCGCTTCACCCAGCCCCACACGCCTGTAGCCACAAACAGGACGAGGCCGATGATGGCCAGCCAAATCAGGCCCTTCACGGCAAAACCAACGATTGACAGAACAAGCCAGATAACCAGAAGCGCAATTATTAGTCCCATACCGGCATCCTACTCCCCGGTAAATCCGACCAGGTCGACCCGGGCGGCAGCGGCTGCACCTTTAGTGACTCGGGATCGGTCACTCTGGCCGTTTGCGATTCTTTTGGGGGATTTAGTGGCTCGGACACACAACGCACAGGTTTTTCTCACAGGGGTGATCCTGATGCCGCTCGGCTGGTTACTTTTCGGCCCGCTCGGGGTCCGGTCAGCCAACCCCGAGTACAGAAACGATGAGGACTTGTACACCGTACTCACCCTGTTCGGCGGTTTCCTGTTGCTGCTAGGAACTGCTCTTGTTCTCGCTGGTATCTTCCGCGCACTTCGCCAAGTCGACAGCCTGCCTGCAGTTGACCGAAAGGCCTCCCTGGCCGCGGACCCGGAAGCGCCCGGAACTAATTCTGAGTTCCCACCCGGAACCTGGCAATGAATCCCCTGTCGGTGATACCGGGCGGTACAACGCTCGTTTGGCTGCTGCACGCGTACCTGCGGAAGAATCAATTATCGGTGTGACCGGATTTCCGCGCTTTCTCCCTCGGGGCCCGCGATGCGCTGGCATCGTAATTCCACGCGTAAAGGCCAATTCTCCGCCCCGTGAAGGTGGCTAGCAACGCTCGACGCGGTCGGCAACGATAGAGAATTCATCTTGCTGCGCCTCGTGCCACGTGAGCATTACGTCCTCGCCTGGGACAAGCTCAAGAAACTCTTTCGCCGTCTGAACGGTGCAGGAAAAATGGGCGAAGCACTCTGCGGCCACGCCCTCGATCTGGATAGACCCCCACCCTTCTTCGCGGTGCCACGTTTTGACGGTTCCCTTACTTGGAGGTTCGTCCATGTCACCGATGCTAGTCACCCGGGACGAATGCTCCGCCGTTCCATTGACTTGTAGGTCCGATGTGTCAGACGACCACTTTCAGCCTCGGTAAGGGTTTCCCAAATGGGCAGTAAACCGCCGCTCAAAGCTGCGCTGCAACACTAGCCCTCGGGCAACCAGCAGCTGAAAACCGGGAAAGCACTGACTGGTTTCCCTGCCCCAGCCATGGTCCCGTTTGGCCTTCCCCAACGGGACCCTGAACACCAATACCCAAAGTTGTGCAGACGGTGTCTGGGCTTCTGGCCCAAGCCGCCCGCTCCGGCTTATCATGAGGTCCCGGAACGGAAACTAAGCGGGGTCCGCCTAACATGACCAATGATCGCGAACGCAACGAAGCGCCGATGGCAAACGTGGCGCTCGTGACCGGCGCGAGCCGGGGAGTTGGCCGGGGAATCGCGGTGGGCCTTTTGGACGCGGGCTTTCGCGTTTACGGATCGGGCCGCTCGATTGACCAGGCGGACCTGCCGCAGGAAATACGGCGCGTGCGCTGCGACCATCTCAAAGACGAAGAGACCGCACGGGTGTTTGAGGCGATCCGGTCAGAGTGCGGCACGCTCGATCTCCTCGTCAATTGCGCCTGGGGCGGCTACGAGAAAATGGTCGAAGGCGGCGCATTCACGTGGGCTGCGCCGTTTTGGGATCAACCGCCGCATCGCTGGACCGGCATGATGGACGCCGGCGTGCGCGCGGCATTTGTGTGTTCGGCGCACGCAGCACGGATGATGACGCAGCTGCACCGCGGCTTGATCGTCAACATCAGCTTCTGGTCGGCGCAGCGTCATCTCGGCAACACGATCTACGGCATCGCAAAAGCGGCGACGGACAAGATGACGTCCGACATGGCCGTCGAGCTGAAACCGTTCGGTATTCCGGTAATCTCGCTCTACCCCGGCCTGGTTCGAACCGAATCGGTCCTGGCGGCGGCGAAAGGTGGCGCGTTCGATCTCGCCACCAGCGAGAGCCCTGAGTTCATCGGCCGCGTGATCAGCGCCCTGTTCCACGATCCGGACCTGATGGCGCGGACCGGCAGGGTGCTGGTGGCCGCCGCAGTTGCGAAGGAGTTCGGCGTAGTGGACATCGACGGAAGTTCGCCGCCGGCGCTGACAGTTGCCGACATGTAGGACTCTCGATGGCTTGAACGCCCGCAACGCCCGCACGGTCGCTATCACTCGTGACCAGGAGTGTTCAGCAGGAAACCGCCCGCACAGCAGCGGCCGCGCTGCGGCGGCAGATCTTTCCCACGGAACTGGGTCCCTGCGCCGTGCGGGTGCAGCAAGGCACCGGCGACCGGTGTGAGAAGACGCCCGGCCAGCCAGCATCTCTGCGGCCACCGGGCCGCGGCGCATTACGACGTTGACCAGTGGCGCAGCATCCGCTGCCCGGTCCTGGCGACCCGCGGGGACAGCGATGTGTTCACGTCTCTGTCCGACCTGGTCCGGTTGGCTGGCCTATAGGGCGCGTGGGATGGGCCAGCCCGAGCGTCACCCGATGGTTGCGGCCTCGTCCAAGGTGTGCGGTTGGAAGTGCTCCAGCATCTCCCGCAGTGCCTCATAGCCCTCGGTGAAAGTTGCCGAAGCCCGCCAGCGTTCAACCTCTTCGGGCGATTCCCAGGGGCCGGTGCTGATGAACCTGTTGGGAACGTCACGGTCGCGCATCAGGACTGCCTTTGCGCCGGGAAAATCCTCCTTTGTCTTACTGGCCAGATCGCGCCAGGCCTGCACAAAATCATTCTCCCGTCCGGGTTTCACCAACCAGATTCCAAGCGTGTAAACAGACATGGCGAACGCCTCCAATCACGTGCCGGGTAGGTACTCCCGATTATCTGCCTCAGGCGCCAACCGGGAGTAGGGCCGCATGGCACGGGAGCCACTCCCCTGCTTCGCATGCTCCCCTGCTGCCCGCCCAATGGAAGCCTGCAAGTCAGGACCCGTCGTAAGCGGCCTGGAGTTCGCTGATGACGAGCTTGCGCATGCCCAGCATCGCCTGCATGGCACGCTGCGAGCCCTCCGGATCAGGGCCGCCCAGCAGCTGCCCCATCACTGACGGCACAACCTGCCATGAGACCCCGAACTTGTCCTTGAGCCAGCCGCACTGGCTCTCTGAACCACCTTCGGTGAGGGCGGACCAGTAGCGGTCCACTTCCTCCTGCGAGGAGCAGTCGATCACAAAGGAGACTGCCTCGTTGAAGGTGAATGCCGGGCCACCGTTGAGCGCCAGGAACTTCCGGCCTTCGATTTCGAACTCCACGGTCATCGCCTGTCCCGCCGGTCCTGGGCCGCCGTCACCGTACCGTGCAACGCTGAGAATCTTGGATCCGTCAAATACCGAGACGTAGAAGTCAGCTGCTTCCTCGGCCTGCGTGTCGAACCACAGGCAAGTGGTGATCTTTTGAGTCACGTTTTTCCCTAATCTCGCTTCAGCGCCGGAAAGGACTCCCGACGGCGATCCTTCGGATGCGCTTGTGAGCCTAGCCGGGCGTGATACCCCGCACAATGGCACCAACAGTGGCACCCACAATGGCATCGCCGTTGCACGCACGTAACGCTGCGGCGGCGCCCGCGGAAGCCAGGATCCGCCCGGTTATCATCGAGTGTGTCTGTCACCGAATCCCTGCTCCAGTTCGCCCTGGTCGCTGCGCTCCTTACTGTCATCCCCGGGCTGGACACCATCCTGGTGCTCCGGACAGCCATCAGCCGAGGCCGGGCTCCTGCCTTTGCCACGGCCGCCGGGATCTGCACGGGAACGGTCGCCTGGGGTTTGGCTGCCGCGCTCGGGGCATCCGCGCTCCTCGCAGCGTCCGAGGCCGCCTTTACGGTGCTGAAGATTGCGGGTGCCTGCTACATGGCATGGCTGGGGATCTCAATGTTCATCAGGACCTTCAGGAACGGACCGGTGGAGCCCGTTGATGTTCCGCAGGCCCCCAGCTCACGCGGTGCGTGGTTGACCGGCGTGACAACCAGTCTGCTCAACCCCAAAGTCGGGGTCTTTTACATGGCCATGATCCCGCAGTTCCTGCCGCAGGATGTCCCGCCCCTCCTGATGGGAATCCTGCTGCCCCTGGTGCACAACGTGGAGGGCATGCTCTGGTTCGCCGGAATCATCGTGGCCACCCAGTACGCCCGCCGCTGGCTCCAGTCCCCGTCGGTGGGCAAGGCCACCGACCGCATTGCCGGCGTCGTACTGATTGCGTTTGCCGCGAAAATCGCGGCCAGCAAGGCCTGACCGCTAACGCGGCAACTGGCTGACCAGGCCCACCGTGTTGCCTTCGCTGTCGCGGATGAAGGCCATCCATTCGTCAGTTCCGGACGGGCCCAGCTCATCACCCGTGTGGCTGAAGATCACCTGCGGCGCGGCCACAATCTCCACCCCCTGTCCCGGAGCTCCTCGACAGATGCCCGGACGTCGGGCACCGAAAGGTAAAGCAACGACGACGGCGCCCCCGCCTCGAGCAGCAGCCGAACGCCGTCGAGGTCGAAGAACAGCAGCCCTGGCGGATCGAAGAGGGCACGCGCCTCGGCCCCAAGCAGTGCGCCATAGAACTCTGCCGCCCGCCGGAGATCGCTGGCATGCTGGGCGATCTGGACCAGTCTCATGCTGCCCTCCGGGGACTACTCGCAGGAACTTGAAATGGGAAAACGGCTCCCCGGTCACAGTGTACGGCCGCCCTCGCCGGCAGTGTCGGCTCGTGCCGGCCAACATCCGGAACTACTGTGGTGGTATGCCTTCCCGCACTACTCCCGCCCCTGCCCGCACCACCGCCAGGAAGACCGTTGCTCTTGCGGCGTTCGCCGACCTGGCCCTGATCCTGCTGTTCGCCGGCATCGGCCGGGACGCCCACCAGCGGGGCGACGTGATTACCGGCGTCTTCCAGACGGGCTGGCCGTTTCTGGCAGGAGCTGCAATTGCCTGGCTCGGCCTCCGCCTCTGGCGGGCGCCGTTGCGTGCCTGGCCGGCGGGCGTCGCTGTATGGCTTGGAGCCGTGTTCTTTGGCATGCTGCTGCGGGCGCTGACCGGGCAGACCGTGGTCCTGCCGTTCGTCATTGTTGCCTTGCTGAGCCTGGGGGTATTCCTCGTCGGCTACCGGCTGATCGTGGCCGGAATCCGGCGCCTGTCCGCACGCCGGCAGCGCGGCTGATCCTCACCCCAAATGCCTGGGCCGATGCACTAGGCTGGCAACAAACAGCAAAGCCTGCCGTTGCAGCAACGGCGCACCCGATCCGAAAGGTCAAGAGTGATCACCGCATTCGTCCTGATCAAGACAGACGCCTCGCGCATTCCCGAAACAGCGGAGGAAATTTCGGCGATTCCGGGTATCAGCGAGGTTTACTCGGTCACCGGGGAATGGGACCTGATTGCCGTCGCACGCGTGGCGAAGCACGACGAACTGGCAGATGTCATTGCGGACAAGCTGTCCAAGGTGCCCGCCGTGGTCCACACCACCACGCACATCGCGTTCCGTGCCTACTCCCAGCACGACCTCGATGCGGCTTTCGCCCTTGGATTCGAGCAGTAGCAGCTTCGGACAGTAGCCCAGGCAGTGGCCGGGCCTGAACGCCCTAGCCCTGGGTAAGGGCCACCCACTTTTCCAGCACGGCGGCGGCAGCGCCGGAATCAATGGAGTGTTCCGCCCGCTTCAGTGCGGCGGCCATGCGCCCGGTCAGCGAACCCTCAGCGTCGACGTCGAACGCGACCAGACCGGCGGCGGCGTTCAGCAGCACTGCGTCCCGTGCCGCTCCGGCTCCCCCGGACAGAACGTCACGGACGACGGCGGCGTTGGCGGCAGCGTCACCGCCGCGAAGCTCCTCCACCGTTGCGGGCCGGATGCCCAGCTCCTGCGGATCGAACGTCTGCTCGGTCACCTCGCCCTGCCGGATCTCCCAAACCGTGGATGGCCCGGTAGTTGTCAGTTCGTCCAGTCCGTCGCTTCCCCTAAAGACCAGTCCGCGGCTTCCGCGCCTGGCCAGGACGCCGGCAACAAGCGGCGCCATCCGCGCGTTGGCCACGCCCACGGCGGACGCCTGCACGCGCGCAGGATTGGTGAGGGGACCGAGGAAATTGAACGCCGTGGGTATTGCAAGTTCCCGGCGCGGCACGGCCGTGTGCCGGAACGACGGATGGAACACCTGGGCAAAGCAGAACGTGATGCCGGCTTCGTCGGCATTCCGCGCGACGCGATCGATGGGAAGATCCAGCCGGACACCGAGTGCCTCCAGCACGTCCGCCGAACCCGAGGACGACGACGACGCCCGGTTGCCGTGCTTGACCACCTTCGCACCCGCTCCGGCGCAGACGAGCGCGGCCATGGTGGAGATGTTCACAGTGTTCAGCTGGTCACCACCCGTGCCCACGATGTCGAGTTTCTCGCCGCCGATGTCGACCGGGTTTGCGTGGGCAAGCATGGCCTCGACCAGGCCGGCAATCTCGTCGACCGTCTCGCCCTTGGCGCGCAGCGCCACCAGGAATCCGGCGATCTGGGCAGGCGTCGCCTCGCCCGACATGATCGTGTCCATCGCCCACTCCGTGTTCCCGGCCGTAAGGTCTGTGCCGCTGATCAGTGCGGAAATGAGCCGCGGCCAGGTGTTGCCGGCGGGCTGTGCTGATGCCTGTGAAGTCACCTCTTGATGCTATCGAGGCACGCACCCCGATGACCAATGTGAACCGGTCCGGGAACTTTTCCGTGCGATTTCGCGTCTTTGTAGAAAAAGTCCCCGCAAAAGGCGGTTTGCATTGGGCAGGAGGAACTTTTACAGACATAATGTCTATGTGACATCTGCGACCCATGCCCCCAGTACCCCGGCGCACCCGACGCTGAACCGCCCGAATATGGTTTCCGTAGGAACCGTTGTGTGGCTGTCCAGTGAGTTGATGTTCTTCGCCGGTCTCTTCGCCATGTACTTCACACTCCGTTCGACTTCCGGACAGATGTGGGCGGAAGAGACAGCAAAGCTCAACTTCCCTTTTGCGCTCGTAAACACGATCGTCCTCGTGGCAAGTTCATTCACTTGCCAGATGGGCGTCTTTGCCGCTGAGCGGCTCCAGCCGCGCCGCACCGGAGGACCGTTTGCGTTCACCCGGTGGGGAATGAACGAATGGTTTACCCTCACCTTCCTGATGGGCTCCTTCTTCGTTGCCGGCCAGGCCACTGAATACGCCATGCTGGTATCGGAGCATGTATCGCTTTCGTCGAACGCTTACGGCTCCGCCTTCTACATGACCACGGGCTTCCACGGCCTGCACGTCATCGGCGGCCTCATTGCCTTCCTCTTCATCATCGGCCGTTCATTTGCCGCCAAGAAGTTCGGCCACTTTGAGGCAACGTCCGCGATTGTCACCTCGTACTACTGGCACTTTGTCGACGTCGTGTGGATCGGCCTCTTCCTGGTCATCTACGTCCTCAGGTAGCCCTGACTTGACTCTTTTTCTACAAGAGGCAGAATTTCAAGAAGCGGCTCCCGGAGCCAACGCACGATCGAATAAAGGAACCACCACGTGAAGGCACTCTCGCAGAAGCGACGTCACCCACTGGCAGCAATAGCGCTGCTGCTGATGGGACTCCTCCTCACTGGTGGGCTGTACGCCGTAGCCACCACCGTCAACCAGGCCAAGGCCTCCACCACCAGCTTCAGTGCAAACGACGCAGAAGAGGGCGGGAAGCTTTTCGCCGCCAACTGCGCCACGTGCCACGGCATGGGTGCGAGCGGGACCCAGGCCGGACCCTCACTCGTGGGTGTCGGTGCTGCCGCCGTTGACTTCCAGGTTGGCACCGGCCGCATGCCCATGCAGATGAACGGGCCGCAGGCTTACAAGAAGCCCGCACAGTTCAACGACGAACAGACCCACCAGCTGGCCGCATATGTCGCCTCGCTCGGGCCTGGCCCGTCCATCCCCGAGGAGCACCTCCTCGACGAACAGGGCGACGCCGCCAAGGGCGGGGAGTTGTTCCGCGTCAACTGCGCCATGTGCCACAATGCTGCTGCCGCCGGTGGAGCGCTGACCCGCGGCAAGTTCGCCCCGGCCCTGGCTGACGTGACGGGCAAGCACATCTACGAGGCAATGGCCACGGGCCCGCAGAACATGCCTGTCTTCAATGACGCGAACGTCTCCCCCGAAGGCAAGCGGGACATCATCACCTTCCTGAAGCAGATCGAAGCCAACGGATCCCCCGGAGGCGCCGACCTCGGTGCACTGGGCCCCGTTTCCGAAGGCCTGTTTGTCTGGATTGCCGGTCTGGGCGTGATCATCGCCTTCACCATCTGGCTGACCTCCCGGTCGTCCTAACCGCGACCGCAACTGTAAGAACTCCTGCTGACGAGTCAGCAGTATGGAATTGAAAACTAACCCGGCGCTGGCCGGGACGAGAGAAGGATGAGGCGAATTATGGGCAACCATAGTGACGGCAGTCCGAACCACTCGGGCACCGTAGCTACGGCTGGTCAGAATGAGGTGGAGAAGTTCCAGGATCCTGGACTTCCTCCGCATCGTTTGCGCCTGGCTGACACGGACCCGAAGGCCGCAAAGCGTGCAGAACGGCAGGTTGCCGTTCTCTTCGGCAGCTCCGTTGTGGGCACCGTGATCTTCCTGGTGGCGTACTTCGCCATCGATCTTGGACCCGACTCCACGATCGCCACCATCCGGCTGCAGAATGCCCTGTTGGGCATCGGCACCGCCTTTGCCATGCTCGGCATCGGCACCGGCATCGTCCACTGGGCCAAGGCCCTTATGCCGGACCACGAGGTTTCGGAAGAGCGCCACGCTATCCGCACCGAGGACGACCGCCAGGCGGCGGTCCGCATCGTTGATGACATCGTGGAGGAAACCGGGATCAAGCGCCGGCCGCTGATCCGCAACACCCTTCTTGGCGCTGTCGCTTTGGCTCCGCTCCCGGCCCTTGCAGTCTTCGGCGACCTTGGTCCCCGGCCGGACAACACACTGGCGCACACCATGTGGGCTCCGCAGGAGGGCAAGCTCAAGCGCCTTACCCGCGACCCCGATGGCACGCCGATCAAGGCTTCGGACGTCACCATCGGCTCAGCTTTCCACGTGATTCCGGAAGGCCTGAACGAACTGCACGAAGGCAAGCTGAACGAAAAGGCCAAGGCCGTCGTCCTGCTCATGCGCCTCAACCCCGAGTCCCTCAAGCCCTCCGCTGGACGCGAGGACTGGAGCTACAACGGCATTGTTGCCTACTCGAAGATCTGCACCCACGTTGGTTGCCCTGTTGCCCTGTACGAGCAGCAGACGCACCACCTGCTGTGCCCGTGCCACCAGTCGACCTTCGACCTGACCCAGGAATGCAAGGTTATCTTTGGCCCGGCCAGCCGGCCCCTCCCCCAGTTGCCTATCGCAGTTGACGCCGAGGGCTACCTGGTCGCGACGAGCGACTTCCATGAACCTGTTGGACCGAGCTACTGGGAGCGTGATGAGCATGAGCGCAACAACAACGCCTAATGCCCCCGTCTTCGTCGCCAAAACTAAAGGCGGCCGCATCACCGACTTCGTCGACCAGCGCGTCGGCGGTTCGGCAATCCTGCGCGAGTTCGGCCGGAAGGTCTTTCCGGACCACTGGTCGTTCATGTTCGGCGAAGTGGCGCTCTACTCCTTCGTCATCCTGCTGATGTCCGGCACTTTCCTGACATTCTTCTTTGATCCGTCCATGGCGGAAACGCACTATGCGGGCTCCTACACGCCACTGAAGAACGTTGAAATGTCAGTCGCGTTCAGCTCATCCCTGAACATCTCCTTTGATGTCCGTGGCGGACTGTTCATGCGCCAGGTCCACCACTGGGCAGCTCTGCTCTTCGTGGCGTCCCTCGGTGTTCACATGCTCCGTGTCTTCTTCACAGGTGCCTTCCGCAAACCCCGCGAAATGAACTGGGTTGTGGGCGGGGTCCTGCTGATCCTCGCCATGGCTGAAGGTTTCACCGGCTACTCCCTCCCCGATGACCTGCTCTCCGGTAACGGTCTGCGCATCATCGACGGCGTCATCAAAGCCATTCCGGTTATAGGAACCTACATCTCGTTCTTCCTGTTCGGAGGGGAATTCCCGGGCACCGCAATTATCGGCCGCCTGTATATGCTCCACATCCTGCTGGTGCCCGCACTGATCCTGCTCATGATCGTCCTTCACCTGTTCATGGTGGTTGTGCACAAGCACACCCAGTACCCTGGCCCGGGACGCAACGACGGCAACGTCGTCGGCTACCCCCTTGGTCCGGTCTACGCGGCCAAGGCCGGCGGCTTCTTCTTCATCGTGTTCGGCGTTGTGGCCCTGATGGCAGCCTTCTTTACGATCAACCCGATCTGGAACTACGGACCTTACGACCCCTCGCCCGTGTCCGCTGGAACCCAGCCGGACTGGTACATCGGGTTTGTGGACGGCGCCTTGCGCCTGATGCCGGGTGTCATCAACGACTTCCACTTCGAATACATCATCTTCGGGCATGTCCTCACACTGAACGTGCTGCTTCCGGCGCTCGTTCCGGCCGGCATCATCTTTACCGTGTTGTTCACCTACCCGTGGATCGAACGTTGGGTTACGAAGGATGACCGCGAGCACCACGTGCTGGACCGTCCGCGCAATGCGCCCACGCGTACTGCTATCGGTGTAGCTGGCTTCACCTGGTACTGCGTTATGTGGGCAGCCGCTGGCTCGGACCTCATTGCAACGCACTTCCACGTTGCACTGAACGACGTCACGTACTGGCTGCGTGCGCTGTTCTTCATCGGCCCGTTCATCGCGTTCGCCGTGACCAAGCGTGTAGCCCTGGCGCTCCAACGCAAGGACCGCGAGATCGCGCTCCACGGCCGCGAAACCGGCCGCATCGTGCGCCTGCCGCACGGTGAGTTCATTGAGGTGCACGCCCCGCTGGACGAGTACAAGCGCTACAAGCTGGTCGGTTTCGAGTCCCAGGTGCCGCAGGCCGCGGTGCCCAACGAGCACGGCATCGTAACCCGCAAGGAAAAGCGCCGCGCGGCTCTATCCCGCTGGTTCTTCGAGGACCGTGTGGCTCCTGCTTCGCCGGCTGAACTGGAGGCTGCTCACGGCCACCATGGCCAGCACGAAGAGATCGAATCGGCAGAGGTCCAGAAGACACTCAGCCACTAATTCGACAGTTGCTGGTACACAGAAGAGGCCCGGTCCACTTGGATCGGGCCTTTTCTGTTGTCTTTCCCTTGTATGCTCCGCAGCAAAGGTACCTCCGGCTGCCTACTGGCTGCGGTAACCGGAGGCGTAGTTCCGCGTGGGCCGGACGCCCGGCCGCTGCAACGGCACCCAGAGCTTGTAGCGGTCCGCGCGGTAGTAGGAGACGGAGTAGTCCACCATAGACCGGGCCACGAAAGCGTGGCGCTGAATCTTCAGCAGGGGCGAGCCCACCTCGACGTTGAGCAGCCGTGCCGTCGACGGTGAGGCAGCCGTGGCTTCGATCATGTCCTCGCCCCACTCCATGACCAGCCCGAAACGTTCGCTCAGGACGTTGTACAGCGATGTTGGAGGTTCCTCATCCAGCAGCCCCGGCACCCGGTGCGCGGGGATGAAGTTTTCATCGACGCTCATGGGTTCGTTGTCCGCCAGGAGGAGGCGCCTGAAGCGCACCAGGGGCGTACCCTCGTCGAGTTGGAGCTCACGGGCCAGAAAAGCGCTGGCGCTGATCTGCTCGAAGCTCAGGACCTTGGCAGCAGGGACCATGCCGCGCCGCTGCATTTCCTCACTGTAGGACGTCAGCTTCACCTGCAGGTCGAGTTTTGGTTTCCGGACGAACGTGCCGAGGCCCACGACGCGCTCGATCACTTCCTCCCCCACCAGCGCATCAATGGCCTGGCGGACGGTCATCCGGGCTAGGCCGAACCGCTCGGCCAGGTCCCGCTCGGACGGCAGCGAGGACCCGGGCGGGCAGGAAGCTGCGATGTATGTCCGCAGGAGTTCCCGCAGTTGGACGTAGATGGGGACGCCGCTGTTGCGGTCGATCTCCCCCACCATCTTGCTCGCGTCAGAGGGCGCCATGGCAACGCTCCGGATCAAAAGTCATGCATTAAGCGTAGGGCACGCAGCGAGCAGGTCTAGACCACCCGCTGCCTGGTTTCTGTGTCCGCTAACAGCGCGGCTACGCTTGGTCAGGAATACAGTCAAGACGGCGGGGGTCCCGTCGGATCAAAGGAGTCCTGTTGCCAGTGCGCAAGGCAATCGTTCAATCACCCATCGGCCTGCACGCGCGGCCGGCCGCTGTCTTTGTCCGCGCTGTTACGGATTTGGGGCTACCCGTCAGGATCGCCAAGGAGGGAATCCTGCCGGTAGACGCCCGGTCCCTGCTGGAAGTCATGACAGCCGATTTCCACTGCGGCTGCGAAGTGGAACTCTCGGTGGCGCCGGAGGCGCTGCCCGCCCATTACAGCCTTGAATCAGCCGAGGCGGCACTGGAAGGCCTGACCCTTCTGCTGGAGTCCGGAGCCGCCGCCTAGGGCCCGCACGGAGTCGGTATCTCCCACTCCCCTGTCCTGGGCAGCCGGAACCCGAGCAGGCACCGAAGATGCAAACAACGACGGCGGGCCCCACCAAATGGTGGGGCCCGCCGTCGTTGTCAGGAAATGTGGCGAAAGCTAGTGTGCGTGGTCGCCGCGGCTGTATTCGTACACCCAGCCGACCAGCGCCACAGCGGCCATGCCGCCGGCGATGAAGACGATCCAGAAACCGACGGCAAGGCCAAGGAACCCGGCTGCACAGGACAGGCCAAGGACCAGCGGCCACCAGCTCCAGGGGCTGAAGTGTCCCTGCTCACCGGCGCCTTCATGGATCTCGGCATCGCTACGGTCCTCGGGGCGCATTCCCACGCGCTTGCCGGTGAATCCCAAGTAGCCGCCGATCATGCCGGCCAGCCCGCCCACGAGCAGGATGCCAAGGGTGCCGACCCATTCATGCCAGTTGGTCAGGAATCCGTAAACCAGGGCGACGGGTACGAAGAAGAAGACTCCGGCTCCAAAAATCCATGATTCGATTTTCACTTGGCAGTGTCCTTCTGGTCGGCGTTGCCGAGCACGGCTGCTGCCGGCGCCGGTGATTCAACGGTGTGCGACTGGGCAAGCTCCGGGTGGTGCAGGTCCAGGGCCGGGCGTTCCGAACGGATGCGCGGCAGGGACGTGAAGTTGTGGCGCGGCGGCGGGCAGGACGTTGCCCACTCCAGCGAAGCACCGAAGCCCCACGGATCGTCCACCTCAACTTTTTCGTTGCTGCGCCAGGTGATGTAGACGTTCCAGAAGAACGGGATCAGCGAGGCGCCGAGGACGAACGAGGAGATGGTGGAGAACTGGTTCATCCAGGTGAAGTTGTCCTGCGGCATGTAGTCTGCGTACCGGCGCGGCATGCCCTCGACGCCCAGCCAGTGCTGGATCAGGAACGTGCCGTGGAAGCCGAGGAACAGGAGCCAGAAGTGGATCTTGCCGAGGCGCTCGTTGAGCATCTTGCCGGTCCATTTCGGCCACCAGAAGTAGAAGCCTGCGAACATCGCGAACACCACGGTGCCGAACACCACGTAGTGGAAGTGGGCCACCACGAAGTAGGAGTCCGAGACGTGGAAGTCCAGCGGCGGGGAGGCCAGGATGATGCCGGTCAGGCCGCCGAACAGGAAGGTCGCCAGGAAGCCGATGCTCCACAGCATGGGTGTTTCAAAGGTGATTGATCCGCGCCACATGGTGCCGATCCAGTTGAAGAACTTCACGCCGGTAGGTACGGCGATCAGCATCGTCATGAAGGAGAAGAACGGCAGCAGGACCGATCCGGTCACGTACATGTGGTGTGCCCACACGGTCACGGACAGTGCGGCGATCGCAATGGTTGCGTACACCAGGCCCTTGTAGCCGAAGATCGGCTTGCGGCTGAAGACCGGGAAGATCTCGGAGACGATGCCGAAGAACGGCAGGGCGATGATGTACACCTCGGGGTGGCCGAAGAACCAGAACAGGTGCTGCCACAGGACGGCGCCGCCGTTCTCGGGATCGAAGATGTGGGCACCAAAGCGGCGGTCCGCACCGAGGGCGAACAGGGCTGCTGCCAGCGGCGGGAAAGCCATCAGGACCAGGATGGCCGTAACCAGCGTGTTCCAGGTGAAGATCGGCATGCGCCACATGGTCATGCCCGGGGCGCGCATGCAGATGATGGTGGTGATGAAGTTGACGGCGCCGAGGATGGTGCCGAAGCCCGAGAGCGCGAGGCCGAAGACCCACAGGTCACCTCCCACGCCGGGGCTGAACGTCGTGTTGGACAGCGGTGCGTAGGCAAACCAGCCGAACGACGCGGCACCCTGCGGGGTGATGAAGCCGGAGACGGCGATGGTGGACCCGAAGAGGAAGAACCAGAAAGCCAGTGCGTTCAGCCGCGGGAAGGCGACGTCCGGCGCACCGATCTGCAGCGGCATGATGACGTTGGCAAAGCCGGCGAACAGCGGCGTAGCGAACATCAGCAGCATGACGGTGCCGTGCATGGTGAACAGCTGGTTGTACTGCTCCTTGGTCTGCAGGATCTGCATGCCGGGCTCGAACAGCTCGGCACGGATCAGCAGCGCCATGACGCCGCCGAAGCAGAAGAACACGAAGGACGCGATCAGGTACATGTACCCGATGGTCTTGTGGTCAGTCGAGGTGATCCAGTTGACGACGATGCGTCCCTTGGATTTGGGTACTACGGGCGCCCCAAGGCTCCCGACAGGTGCGGACTGAGTGTAAGTAGCCACGTCGCTCCCCTTACTTAATTTCGTTCAGGTTCGGGTTACGGTCGTACTCTTCGCCGAGCAGTCCGGAGTTGCCGTCCTGGCGCAGCTGCTCCAAGTGCGACTTGAACTCCGACTCGGAGACAACCTTGACGCGGAACAGCATTTCGGAGTGGTATTCGCCGCAGAGTTCGGCGCACTTGCCGTCATAGGTTCCCTCTTTGGTGGGCGTGAACCTGATGTAGTTCGTCTTGCCGGGAATCATGTCTCGCTTCTGCAGGAAGGCGGGAACCCAGAAAGAGTGGATGACGTCGCGGGAGTTCAGCTCCAGGTCGACGGACTTGTTCACCGGAAGGTACAGGGTGGGCAGCTTTTCCTTGTCCACGTTAGCGCCGGTGAGGTGCGCCTGGACTCCTGCTTCGTGTACGTCGCCGGTGACCACGTCACCCTGCTTGTAGTTGAAGTCCCAGGCCCACTGCTTGCCACGGACGTCAACAACGACGTCGGCAGGCTGGGACCGGTCATCGATCGCCTGCTGGTCGCGGTCGGTGAAGTAGAAGAACACCAGGACCATGAACAGCGGGATGGTCAGGTAAAAGACCTCGAGCGGAAGGTTGAAGCTGGTCTGCCGCGGGAAGCCCACCGTGCCCTTGCGGCGGCGATAGGCGACGATGCACCAGACCAGCAGGCCCCAGGTAATGATGCCCACGACCAGTGCAGCGATCCATGAGTTGACCCAGAGGTCCATGATGCGGTCAGTGTGATTGGTGGTGCCACGCTCGGTGGGCAACCAGCCCTTCTGTACCTCTGGTGAACATCCAGTCAAAGCCAACGCGCCGGCTAGTGCCAAGCCAGTGATCGTAGTGATCTGTTTGCGTCGGCTGCCGGTTCGGTTCTGCGAACTCACAGACGGCCCTTCCTACTTGTTGCTGTTGCCCGGGCCGTAGATGGCTCCCCGGGCACAAAAGTTTTACTACTCGGTGTAGAGCTTACCGCTCCCCGGAGGTTTTCGCCCACATGTCGGCACCGTGCGTCGGCACCGGCTTAAACCGGTGCCGATCGCAAGCTGTCACGGGGGAAAACAGCCAGGCTAGTGGAAAGAATCTCCGCAAGCGCAGGAGCCGCCGGCATTGGGATTGTCGATGGTGAATCCCTGCTTCGAGATGGTGTCCTCAAAGTCGATGCTGGCGCCGCTGAGGTACGGCACGCTCATCTTGTCCACTACAACCTCAACGCCGTCGTAATCGCGGACCGCGTCTCCGTCGAGCAGTCGCTCGTCGAAGTAGAGCTGGTAGATCAGCCCGGAGCAACCGCCCGGCTGGACAGCAACGCGCAGGCGCAGGTCGGTGCGGCCTTCCTGCTCCAGCAGGCTGCGGACCTTGCCGGCCGCGACGTCGGTCAGCTGCACTTCGTGGGTGGCCAGCTCTTCGCTTGCCGTGCCGGTGGCGGCGGTGCTGTTTTCATTGGTTGTAGTGCTCATTGGCCTACCTTCTTACGACGGTGGTGGCGACTTCGCTTGCGCGTTGCCCGCCCCTACGGAAACGGTATGGGCTATAGCTACATGCTACGTCGATCCTGCCTGTAGCTCTAACTCCTGACGTAACCGTGGCCATACCCTGAATGTTCCCCGGGCGCGGTATCAGCCAAGGCCTTCGTGGTTGAGCCGGGCCAGAAGGAGTGCCTCTGCCACCACCGCGTTCCGGAAATCGTCCAGGTGCAGCGACTCGTTGGCACTGTGGGCCCTGGAGTCGGGATCCTCCACGCCGGTCACCAGGATCTGGACGTCCGGATACACCTCCGTGAGGTCAGAGATAAACGGAATCGAACCGCCGATGCCCATCTCCACAGCCGGAACGCCCCATGCCTCGCCAAGTGCCCACATCGCCAGACCGGCGGCAGCGGAACCGGTGTCGGTCAGGAAGGAGTTGCCGCTCTCCCCCGGCGTGAACACTACTTTGGCGCCGAACGGTGCATTGGATTCCACGTGCTTCTTGACGGCCGCCATGGCTTCGGACGGAACCTGCCCCGGCGCCAGCCGCAGGCTGAACTTGGCGCGGGCCCAGGGCAGGAGCGTGTTTGAGGCGACATCCACCGCGGGTGCGTCGAACCCGATGATGGAGAGTGCGGGCTTTGTCCACAGCCGGGAGGCGATGCTGCCGGTGCCCGCCAGCCGCACGCCGTCGAGCACTGACGCGTCGGCGCGGTATTCCGCTTCCGTCAGGTCCACCGTGGCGTCGTCACGGCCAACAAGGCCCTGGACGGCGACGTTGCCGTCGTCGTCGTGGAGCGTGGCGATAAGGCGTGACAGCAGCGTAGAGGCGTCCAGTACTGCCCCGCCGAACATACCCGAGTGGACTGCGTGTTCGAGGACCTGGACTTCGATGGTCCCGTCCACCAGGCCGCGCAGGCTGGTGGTCAGGGCCGGAATGCCGACCTTCCAGTTGCTGGAATCGGCCACCACGATCACGTCGGCCCGAAGCAGTTCCCGGTGGGTTTCCAGGAACGTTCGGAAGGTCGGCGAGCCCGCCTCTTCCTCTCCTTCGAAGAAGAACGTCACTCCGAGGCCCAGCTGGTCCGCCAGTACTTCGCTGACAGCGGCGTAGGCGGCGATGTGCGCCATGATGCCCGCTTTGTCATCCGCCGCACCGCGTCCGTAGAGCCGGCCGTCGCGTTCGACGGCGGTGAACGGCTCGGTTTCCCAGAGCGCAGGATCCCCCGGCGGCTGAACGTCATGGTGGGCGTACAGGAGGATAGTGGGCTTTCCTGCAGCGGCCGTCCGGCGCGCGACGACGGCCGGTCCGCCGGGGGTGCCATCGTCCTTATTGCAGCGCAGGATCCGCACATCCTCGATTCCGGCGGCGCGCACCAGGGCAGCGACAGCCTCGGCGCTGCGGTCCAGCGGGGCGGGATCGAAACTGGGCCAGGCGATGCCCGGGAGCCTGACGAGGTCTTTCAGGTGGCCGACCGTGGTGTCAAAGGATTCATGAACGGCCCGGCGCAGGGCGTCGACGTCGGTTTCGCCGAATCCTGTGCTGGTTTGCTGCGGGGTCCCCGCCGGTGAAGAAGTCATGGCCAAAACCCTACCTGTGTCCGGGACCACAACAAACACTCCCGGTGCCGCTGCCGGCACCGCTGAAGGTCCTCCGCGGGGGTGGTGTGACTTAGGACTATTAGCCTGCCGGTGCAAGGTATTCTTTAGGGGTGTTTGGACGTAAAAAGGAAGCGCCGACGGCGCAGGACGTAGTTGACCAGCAGGCGGCCGAGGCTTCGGCCCGGCGTGACGCCTCCCTCGGCAAGGGTGTCCCCACGCCCAAGCGCAAGACGCAGGAGGCGGCCCGGAAACGGCCCCTCGTGCCGGAGGACCGGAAGGCCTCCAAGGAGGCCGAACGGGCAGCTGTCCAGGAACAGCGGACCAAGATGCGCCAGGCGCTGGACACCGGTGACGAAAAATTCCTGCCGCTGCGCGACAAGGGCCCGCAGAAGCGGTTTGCCCGCGATTACGTAGACGCCCGTTTCAGCCTGGGCGAGTACCTGATGTTCGGGGCCCTGGTTTTCGTCATCGTATCGCTGCTGGTCCCTTCCACGAGCGAGTCGATGATCTATGTCCTTGGCGGCTTCTGGATCATGTTCCTTGCCGTCTTCGTGGACGTCTTCATCCTGTCCCGGAAGCTCCGCAAGCGACTGGCTGAGAAGTTCGGCGAGGTGGAACGCGGCACGGTCTGGTACGGATCCATGCGATCACTCCAGTTCCGCAAGCTGCGCCTTCCCAAGCCGCTCGTCAAGCGCGGAGAATTCCCTTCCTGATCCCGGCCATCGAAAAGCCCCCGGCAGTTCAAAACTGCCGGGGGCTTTTTCGTCTCCGGTTGTCCTTCGCAGGGATGGCGCCTAGCGGCGGGCCGGGTGCTTGGCGAGCTGCCGGTTGATCCGCGCGGCCCAGAAGGGTCCTTCGTAGAGGAAGGCAGTGTAGCCCTGCACGAGGGTGGCTCCGGCGTCGAGCCTCGCCTGCACATCCGCGGCAGTCTCCACGCCGCCCACGGACACAAGCGTGAGCTCACCTCCGGTTGCTTCCCTGAGGCGGCGCAGGACCTGCAGGGACCGTTCCTTCAGGGGGGCGCCGGACAGTCCGCCGGCGCCGCAGGCCTGGATTTTTGCCGGGTCAGCGGAGAGCCCTTCGCGGCCGATGGTTGTGTTGGTGGCGATGATGCCGTCGAGCTTGAGGTCGAGAGCCAGGCGCGCGACGTCGTCGATGTCTTCATCCGTGAGGTCGGGCGCGATCTTGACCAGCAGCGGGACGTGCCGGCCGGCGGCTTTGTCCGCCTCCTCTCCTACGGACTTAAGCAACGGCCGGAGCGTTTCGACGTTCTGCAGCAGGCGGAGCCCAGGTGTGTTGGGAGAGCTGACGTTGACCACGAGGTAGTCGGCTGCCGGCGCAAGGCTCCGGGCACTGATGAGGTAGTCATTGGCAGCGTCTTCCAGCTCCACCACCTTGCTCTTGCCAATGTTGACCCCGATCACCGGCCGGACCGCAGGATGCCTGCCTTGCAAGGCCGCCCTGGCCGACTTGAGCCGCGGGGCCACTGCAGCCGCACCGTCGTTATTGAAGCCCATCCGGTTGATGACTGCTTTGTCCTCCACCAGGCGGAACAGGCGCGGTTTTTCGTTGCCCGGCTGGGCCTGGCCGGTGATGGTCCCGACTTCCACATGGCCGAATCCGAGTTCGGTCAGCGCCTCAATGCCGTGCCCCTCCTTGTCAAAGCCTGCGGCGAGGCCGAACGGCGAAGGGAAAGTCAGGCCGAAGGCGGAAGTCTGAAGCGACGCGGCCGGCGCAGTGAACTTGGCCAGCACCTTGCCCGCCCCTGAGCTGTGGGCCAGCCGGATGGCCCGGAAGCCGATCTTGTGGGCGCGTTCAGCGTCCATCCATGAAAAGGCCAAACGGAAGAAGGTGGGATATACGCGCATAGGTCCAGTTTTCCGGTTCCGGCTGCCCAGACCAAACCGGCGCGCAGGTCCGGGGCGGTATGACGCATCCTGTGGGCACCGTGGTAGCTCGCTGCCGCCGTATACGTTGTCTAGGCTGGGCAGATGAAGTGGCACACAGACATCCTGGGGATGATTTCGAAGCCTGTATTTACCAGGCGGCGGGCGCCGACGGAGTGGAGCGCACGGCCACCCTGGTACGGCACGTGCCCAACGGTGGAACGGACCGGCCAGGCCAGCCGGTTCCCCACCCGCTCCCCCGCCGTGCCGTCCTGTTCCTGCACGGCTGGAGCGACTACTTCTTCAATGTCGAGCTCGCCCAGTTCTGGACAAACAAGGGCTTTGAGTTCTTCGCCCTGGACATGCACAACCACGGCCGGAGCCTTCAGCCTGACACCCACGGCGGCTTCGTGGCCGATCTCGACGACTACGACGCAGAGATCAGCAAAGCGATCGGAATCATCGGCTCCCTCCGGCCGGAGGAAGCCGCGGGGCCGTCGCTGACCCTGATGGGCCACTCGACCGGCGGCCTTGTTGCCGCCCTGTGGGTCAGCCGCCATCCGGGCGTCGCCGCCCAGCTGGTCCTTAACAGCCCGTGGCTCGAAATGCACGGCAGCTCCCTGGTCCGCCGTGCCGCCCGGACCATGGTGGGGCCACTGGCGCACTACCGGCCGGAGGCGGTGCTGCGGCTGCCGGAGCGCGGATTCTATTGGCGGAGCATCAGCAGCGAGGCTGAAGGTGAGTGGACCCTGGACAACAAGTACCGGCCGCCGATGGCATTTCCCGTGCGGGCCGGATGGCTCAGGGCTGTTCTGGCCGGGCATTCCCGGGTGGCCCGCGGGCTGCGGATCGACATCCCCATTCTGGTGCTCCTATCCGGGGCCAGTGAGACCGGGTTGTTCTGGACGGAAGCGATGCGCAGGACCGACGCCGTGCTGGATGTGAACACCATCGCCATCAGGGCCATGGCCCTGGGCCGGTCGGTGACCCTGGAACGGATCGACGGGGCGCTCCACGACGTCTTCCTGTCTCCGGCCCACGTCCGGGCGGACGCCTACGCCCGGCTGAACCGCTGGATCCGCGGGTACATCCTCGACGACGGCGGGCAGCAGTGAGCGCGCCGGCGCAGGACCCGCCAGCCTGGCAGGCGGACCTGCTGGGTGACGGTTTCGAGCACCTCGAGCTTCCCCTGGCCGATGACGACGAAGGCGGGGTATGTGCCACGCTGGTCCGGCATGTTCCCGCCGGTCCGCCAGGGCCGCCCGCCCTGCTTTCCGCCCTGCGGAAGAACGTCTTCAAGCCCTTGCCGTGGCCCGGATCCGAGGCCCGGACCCACCACGGAGCCGTTCGCCCGGGGGTGGTCCTGTACATTCACGGCTGGGCGGACTACTTCCTGCAGTCCGAACTTGCGAAGTACGTCGGCTCGCATGGACTTCGTTTCTATGCGCTGGACCTGCGCAAGTTCGGCCGTAGCCTGCGTACCTGGCAGACTCCCGGCTACGCCACGGACCTGGCGGTCTATGACGAAGACATCGCCGCCGCGCTGGCGGCAATCAAGGCCGATGTGGCCGCCCGCACCGGCCAGCCGGCGGAACCTGTAGTCCACATGCTGGCGCACTCACTGGGCGGGCTCATCGGTGCGCTCTGGGCAAACCGACACCCCGGCGCCTTGGGGACACTGATCCTGAATGCTCCCTGGCTGGAACTCCAGGGCAGCAGCCTGATCCGGAACATCGCCATGCACCTTGTGGAACCGTTGGCGCGCACGGATCCCAAGCGGCCCTTCCGTTTCCCGGAAATGCCGGCCTATTGGCAGAGCGTCAGCGACCAGGCCCACGGCGAGTGGTTCCTTGATCCGCAGTGGCGCCCGACGGCGTCGTTCCCCATCCGCGCGGGCTGGACCCGTGCGGTCCTTGCCGGACACTCGGCCGTCGAACGGCGGCTGGACATCGGCGCGCCGGTCCTGGTGATGCTCTCGGACCGCACCAGGATCCAGGCCGAGTGGTCCGAGGAACTGATGGGGATGGACGCCGTGATTGACGTCGAGCAGACCGCCCGCCGCGCCCTGGGCCTCGGCCGGCGCACGTCCGTCTACCGCTACCCGGGGGCCATCCACGACATCTTCCTCTCACGCCGTGAGGTGCGGCAGGAAGCGTACCGGGACCTGGTCGCCTGGCTGCATTCCTATCCGGGCTGACCGCTGCCGGTCGGTGCTGCTGCATCGACGGCGCCGCCGTACCGGCGGTCGCGCCGGGCGTAGATCTCGACGGCGTCCCACAGGGTCCTGCGGTCGACGTCGGGCCAGAGCGTGTCCATGAACACGAACTCCGCGTACGCGGACTGCCACAGCATGAAGTTGGAGAGCCGCTGCTCGCCGGAGCTCCGCAGGAAGAGGTCGACGTCAGGAAGGTCCGGTTCGTCCAGATACTTCTGGATGGTCCGTTCCGTGATGGCGCCGGGCTTGAGCCTGCCGGCCGCAACGTCCTCGGCAATTGCGGAGACGGCGTCGGCGATTTCGGCCCTCCCGCCGTAATTAACACACATGGTCAACGTGCAGGTGCTGTTACCCCGCGTGTAATCCTCGGCGTCCTCCAGCTCCCGGATTACCGACCCCCAGAGTCTGGGCCGCCGTCCGGACCAGCGGATGCGCACGCCCCATTCGTCCAGCTGGTTCCTCTGCCGGCGTAGCACATCCTTGTTAAAACCCATCAGGAAGCGCACCTCCTCCGGGGAGCGCCGCCAGTTCTCCGTGGAGAAGGCATACACCGTCACGTACTTAATGCCCAGTTCAATGGCTCCGGCGACGACGTCCAGGAGGGCGGGTTCACCGGCCTTGTGGCCCTCGATCCGCGGCAGCCCCCGTTGGTTTGCCCAGCGACCGTTGCCGTCCATCACGATCGCGACGTGCTGCGGTATGAATTCTTCGGGAATGGACGGCGGTACGGCCCCGGAAGTGTGCGGATACGGTGCCTGCACCGGCTCCGTCCGCTGCCGTACGGGATTCTTCTTCTTTCCAAGGGCCACAGTCAGCTACGCTCCACATGTTTGAGTGATTTCAGCACACGTTCAAGATGCCACTGGAGGTAGCTGGCAACCAAACCGGCCGCCTCCCGCCGGTTGACCGCCTGGGAGGCGTCCGCCGTCGTCCAGTCCCCTGTGAGCAGCGCACCGAGCAGGAAAACTGTTTCGGCTGCGGGTGCGGGCGATCCCGGCGGGCGGCAGTCGTGGCACACCATGCCGCCCAGCGGAGCCGAAAATGCCGTGTGCGGGCCGGGAGCACCACAGCGGGCGCAGATGGTGAAGCTCGGCGCCCATCCTCCGGTGGCCAGGGCACGCAGCAGGTACGAGTCGAGGATTAGCTCCGGGGTGTGCTCGCCCCGGCTCAGCGAGGCCAGTGCCCCCACCAGGAGGTTGTACTGCGCGGTTCCGGCCTCGCCATCCACATCAGTGAGTTTTTCGGCTGTTTCCGTCATGGCGGCCGCCACGGTGTAGCGGCCGTAGTCTGCCGCGATGCTGCCGCCGTAGGCGCCTTTGGCCACGGCCTGCGTGACGATGTCCAGGGTTCGTCCGGAAATCAGCTGCAGGTCCGCCACCATGAACGGTTCCAGCCGTGCCCCGAAGCGGCTGCTGGTGCGTCGGACGCCTTTGGCCACGGCACGGACCTGGCCGTGGTGCTTGGTGAGCAGCGTGATGATCCGGTCAGCCTCACCCAGCTTGTGGGTGCGCAGGACTACGGCGTCATCCCGGTAGGCGCGCGCTGAGTAGGAGGATTGTTGGGCCACAGTTAATCTTCGCACTGACCTTCGGGAAACCGCGGATGCAGCGCCCCCGGGGTGAGCCGGGGGCGCAACAGGTCAGCGCAACGGGTGATTGGTTTTAGGCCTGAGCGTCCCGGACCGCGCGGTTCACGGCCGAGATGACCGCCTTCAGCGAGGACGTGGTGGTGTTGGAATCAATGCCGACGCCCCACAGCACCCGCTCGCCCACAGCGCACTCAACGTATGCCGCCGCACGGGCATTGCCACCTTCAGAGAGCGCGTGCTCGCTGTAGTCCAGGACCCGCACGTCCACGCCATCCTCACCCAGGATCGCGAGCAGCGCCGCGATCGGGCCGTTACCGGTGCCGGTGCGGCGGACCTGGACGCCATCCACGGTGACCGTCGCATGCAAGGTCATGGCGCCGTCGTCGTCCGTTTCCGTGCTGAACGAGCCCAGCGAATAGCGGCCCCACTGGCCGTCCTCCTTGCTGGAGGGCAGGTACTCGTCCTGGAAGAGCTGCCAGAGCTGGGCGCCGCTGACCTCGCCGCCCACGGTGTCCGTCTGCTTCTGGATCACGCCGGAGAACTCGATCTGCGCACGGCGCGGCAGGTCCAGGCTGTGCTCGTTCTTCAGCAGGTAGGCCACGCCGCCCTTTCCGGACTGGGAGTTGACCCGGATGACGGCTTCGTAGCTGCGGCCCAGGTCCTTGGGGTCCACCGGCAGGTACGGAACCTGCCAGGTGTAGTCGGCGACGTCCTTGCCGGCGGCCGCGGCGTCCTTCTCGAGGGCTTCGAAGCCCTTCTTGATGGCGTCCTGGTGCGAGCCCGAGAAGGCGGTGAAAACGAGGTCACCGCCGTACGGCGAACGCTCCGCCACCGGCAGCTGGTTGCAGTATTCCACCGTGCGGCGGACTTCGTCGATGTCGGAGAAATCGATCATGGGGTCGATGCCCTGGACGAACATGTTCAGGCCCAGGGTGACCAGGTCCACGTTGCCGGTCCGCTCGCCGTTGCCGAACAGGCAGCCTTCGATCCGGTCGGCGCCGGCGAGGTAGCCCAGTTCGGCGGCCGCAACTCCGGTGCCGCGGTCATTGTGCGGGTGCAGGGAGAGGATGATGCCCTCGCGGGGGTGCAGGTTGCGGCTCATCCACTCAATGGAGTCGGCGTAGACATTCGGGGTGGCCATTTCTACTGTGGCCGGCAGGTTGATGATGACCTGGCTGTCCGCTGACGCCTCGAAGACATCGGCGACGGCGTTGCACACACGGACGGCGTATTCGAGTTCGGTGCCGGTGAACGATTCCGGCGAGTATTCGTAGGTGATGTGCGTGTCCGCCAGCGTTTCCTCGTACTTCTTGCACAGGCGTGCGCCCTGGAGAGCGATGTCCAGGATGCCGTCCTCGTCCTGGTTGAAGACGACACGGCGCTGCAGGACCGACGTGGAGTTATACAGGTGGACGATCGCCTGCTTCGCCCCGACCAGAGATTCGTAGGTCCGCTCGATCAGGTGCTCACGGGCCTGCGTCAGCACCTGGATGGTGACGTCGTCGGGAATGTGGTTGCCTTCGATCAGCTGCCGGACGAAGTCGAAGTCGGTCTGCGAGGCGGACGGGAAGCCGACCTCGATTTCCTTGTAGCCCATGCGGACCAGCAGGTCGAACATCTTCATCTTGCGGGCCGGGCTCATGGGATCGATCAGGGCCTGGTTGCCGTCCCTGAGGTCCACGGCGCACCAGCGCGGGGCCTTGGTGATTACTTTGTCCGGCCACGTCCGGTCCGGCAGTTCAACACTGATCTGGTCCTGGAACGGGACATAGCGGTGGACGGGCATTCCTGAGGGCTTCTGTGCGTTTCGCATTACTATCGGGGCCTTTTCTGTGATTCCTGTTTGAAAGG
Organism: Arthrobacter sp. 24S4-2; assembly: GCF_005280255.1. NCBI lineage: Bacteria > Bacillati > Actinomycetota > Actinomycetes > Micrococcales > Micrococcaceae > Arthrobacter > Arthrobacter sp. 24S4-2. The sequence continues at coordinate 3,148,016 of NZ_CP040018.1, forward strand.
TGGCCGGGCAACACAAACTCCGCGACGAGGATCGGCCTTGCGCTAGATCGCGTCTGAGGCCTCGCCGCGGCAGCTAAGAAGAAGCAGTTCTGCGCGCACCATTTCACAGTAACACGGGTGCGTAAGATGAAGGAGCAACACCTCCAGCAACGTCCACTATGCAGACGCTGCCACCGGTGCCCGCGCCGGCGGCAGCCCTCACCTGAAGGAGCACTTGTGCCAATCTCCGGGATCGACCTGTCCAATATCGACCACAGCGTCCGGCCGCAGGATGACCTGTACCAGCACATCAACGGCGCATGGCTGAAGAGCACAACCATCCCGGACGACCGCGCGCTCGAAGGAACCTTTACGGCCTTGCGGGACGGTTCGGAACTGGCGGTCAGGGAAATCATCGAGGAAGCCGCCGGACGGGGCGAGGACGCCAGCGGCATCGAGCGGAAGGTCGGCGACCTCTACAGCAGCTTCCTGGATGAAGCCACCGTGGAAGCCAAGGCCATGGACCCGATCCGGGAGCGCCTCGATGCGGTCTTCGCAACAACGTCAGCGGCTGAAGTCATCGAATTGGCCGGCCGGCTGTTCCGCTCGGACGTGTCGGGCCTCTTCTACATCTATCCCGCCCCCGACGCGGGAAATCCGGACCGGATCCTGCTTTACACCGGCCAGGGCGGCCTGGGCCTGCCCGACGAGTCCTACTACCGCGAAGAGAAGTTCGCCCCGATGGTCGAGGCCTACGGCGAACACGTGCGGACCATGCTGAGCCTCGCCGGAACGGCGGACCCGGAGGGCGCCGCCCAGCGCGTGGTCGGGCTGGAGACGGCGCTGGCCGCCCACCACTGGGACAACGTCACGCTGCGCGACCCGCAGAAGACCTACAACCTGAAGACCGCTGCGGAAGCCGTTGAGCTGTTCCCCCTGATGGACACCTGGTTCGACGCTGCCGGAATCACGCCGGAAAAGCGCGAAGAACTGGTGGTCAGCACCCCTGATTTCTTTGCCGGGGCAGCCGGCCTGCTCGAATCCGAGCCGGTGGCTGCGTGGCAGGACTGGCTCGCCATGCGGGTGGTCAGCTCTGCGGCTCCCTACCTCTCCTCGGAATTCGTGGATGCCAACTTCGCCTTCTACGGCACCACCATCAGCGGCACGCCCCGGAACAAGGACCGCTGGAAGCGCGGGGTCGCCGTCGTCGAAGCCTCGCTGGGTGAGGCCGTCGGCCAGATCTACGTCTCCCGGCACTTTCCGGAAACCCACAAAGCCCGCATGCAGGCGCTCGTGGCCAACCTTATCGAGGCCTACCGGCAAAGCATCACCGGGCTCACCTGGATGGGAGAGGACACCAAACTCGAAGCCCTGAAGAAGCTTGAGGCGTTCCGTGCCAAGATCGGCTACCCCGATGAGTGGATCGACTACTCGGCAGTGCAGATCGACCCGACCGATCTCCTGGGAAACGTTGAGCGGGCCCACAACGCCGACGTCGACCGTCACCTGGACGAGGTGGGCAAGCCCGTGGACCGGAACAAGTGGCTCATGACGCCGCAGACCGTCAACGCCTACTACCACCCGCTCCTCAATGAAATCGTGTTCCCGGCAGCAATTCTCCAGGCGCCGTTCTTCACGGCGGACGCCGACGACGCCGTCAACTACGGCGGCATCGGCGCGGTGATCGGGCACGAGATCGGGCACGGCTTCGATGACCAGGGTTCACAGTTCGACGGCGGCGGCGCCCTCCGGAACTGGTGGACGGAGGATGACCGGACGGCTTTCGAGGCCCTGACCTCCAAGCTCGTGGCCCAGTTTGACGCGTTGTCGCCGCACGCTGCGCCGGGACACCATGTCAACGGCAAGCTCACGCTCGGTGAAAACATCGGCGACCTTGGCGGTCTCACCATCGCCTACAAGGCGTACCTGATCAGCCTCGACGGCGCGGAGCCGCCGGTGCTGGACGGCCTGACCGGGCAGCAGAGGTTCTTTGCGTCCTGGGCTGCGGGCTGGCGGCAGGTGATCCGCAACGAGGAGGCCATCCGGCGCCTGGCGACGGACCCGCACTCCCCCAACGAATTCCGCACCAATGCCATCGCCAAGAATTTGGATGCCTTCCATGAGGCGTTCGGCGTGGCCGAACAGGACGGAATGTGGATGCAGCCCGAGGAGCGCGTCAGCATCTGGTAACGCGTCAGCATCTGGTAACCGGATACCAGCGAAAATACTTGCGGGGCCGGCCACTGTTCGTGGCCGGCCACGCAGGTATTTGTTTCCGGACCAGCGCGTAACCGGATGTGTCCGGTGCCGGCTAGCGGGTAATGAGCTCGGGGTTCGCCTGCTGGCACACGGCGTCGCCCGCAGTCTGGTTCACGATATCGCTTGGCAGTGCCACGGCGCCCATCTTGGTGCCGGACGTGAAGTCCGTGCCCGCGTAGACCTGTACGCCGCTGACACCGGTCGCAGGAAGGACCTGCGTGGCCGGGATCTCAAGCAGAGCCGCCACGTCTGCCGCCACGTCCTCGAAGCCCGGGCCGTAATAGACCGCTGTCTTCTCGACCGGCTGCGCCGTGAGCGGCGCAGCCTGGGTGAATCCACCGGCGATCACGGCCTGGACGAGTTCCTGGGCCCGAGCCTGAACTCCCGATCCGTTGGCGACCGTGACCGGTTGCTGCGCCTTGTCATAACCGGGAACAGGCGTGGCCGGAGTGGTCGGCGACGGCGCCGCAGTGGTCTCGCTCGGTTGGGCCGTCGGGCTTGGGGTTGCCGTGGGGTCGGTGAGGTCAACGTCCTTGCGCAACGCAGCGAACAGCTGGGATGCCGCCGGCTCAGCCACGGCCAGCCTGTTGGGGTCGGTAGGCGCGGGCGTGGTGGGTACGGCAACAAACGCGACCTTGCTGATGTCGATGTTCTTGAGCCGGTTGCCGATGGTCAGCAGCGACGGCACCGAGGCCAGGCCGTCATCCACGGTGAGGTTCTGCGTGACGACGTCGGCGATCTTCAGCATCTTTTGCGGATCGCCCAGCGTGCCGTCGTCCTTGATCTTGCGGGTGAGGGATGACAGGAAGCCCTGTTGCGCCTTGATCCGGCCAAGGTCCCCGCCGTCGGCGAAGGCATGCCTGGTCCGGAGGAAGGCCAGGGCCTGTTCGCCCTGCACCTGGGAGGTACCGGCCGGAAGGCGCAGACGGGAATCGGGGTCGTAGACGGCGTCGCTGATGCAGACCTCGACCCCGCCGACGGCATTGGAGAGCTCTTTCACGGCATTGAAATCCGCCATCATGAAGTGATCAATTTCCAGGCCCGTCAGTTTGTTGACGGTATCTACGGCGCAGCCGATCCCGGCCTGCTTCATGGCCTCATTGATCATCACGCCGCTTCGTGCCGGGAACACCTGGTTGGTCTTGTGGTCCGTGCACTCCGGGATGTCCACCAGGAGGTCCCGCGGGAAACTGATGACGCTGACGCGCTTGTTGTCCGCCGAAATGTCCATCATCATCATGACGTCCGACTGGCCATATCCCGAGGACAGGTCGGCTTCCCCGTACTCCGAGTTCTTGCCGTCGCGGGTGTCCGAGCCGAGGATCAGGATCTGCATCCGGTCCTTGGAGTCATTTACGGGATCTTCGGTGCGGCTGCTGCCGGCACCAAGGGGAGCTTTGCTGATGTTCATCTGCAGGCGGATCACCCAGAAGGCAGCGAAGGCAAGGCCGCCCACCAGAAGGAGGGACACGACGACGGCGGTTGTCTTCAGCCAGGCCGGCTTGCCACGCATGGCACCCAAGTGCCGGGCGGGGCCCATCGCTTTGGTGTCCGAGTGCCGGGCGGCGGCGTCGGCAACTGGCGTACCAGCGCCTTGTCCGGGGTTGTCTCGGCGTCGCACCACGTGGTGATACCTTCCTCTATGAAACGGGGTTCGGTCCATTTTAGTGGCCGAGACTGGGAAAACGCCCGATGCGCCGGGCCCACCCTGTGGGCTGCAAAGGGGGGCCGGGCTAGAAGCCTAGCTTGACGAGCTGCTTCGGATCGCGTTGCCAGTCCTTGGCTACCTTGACGTGGAGGTCCAGGTAGATCCGTGTTCCGAGGAGCGCTTCAATGCCCTTGCGCGCGTTGGTACCGACTTCCCGAAGCCTTGCGCCGCCCTTGCCGATGATGATGGCCTTCTGGGACGGGCGTTCGACGTAGAGGTTCACGCGGACGTCGAGGAAGGGGCTGTCCTCGGGCCTGCCTTCGCGGGGAACAATCTCTTCAACCACGACGGCCAGGGAGTGCGGAAGTTCGTCCCGGACGCCCTCCAGGGCAGCTTCGCGGATGAGCTCGGCCACCATGACGGCTTCGGGCTCGTCCGTCAGGTGCCCGTCGGGATACAAGGGCTGCGACGGCGGCATGTGGCTGATGAGGACATCCGCCACTGTGCCCACCTGGAAACCGTCCGTGGCGGACACCGGCACAATATCCTTCCAGCCGTCCTCGCCGAGGACTTCGCGCCCGAGGGCAGCCACGGCAAGCAACTGCTCGGTCAGTGCCTGCCGGTCCACCGTATCGGCCTTGGTCACGATGGCGATGATGGGCTTCTTCCCGACCGCAGCCAGCTGGGCAGCTATGAAGCGGTCACCGGGGCCAATCTTTTCGTTGGCAGGCAGGCAGAAGCCGATGGCGTCCACCTCGGACAACGTGTCCGCCACAAGATCGTTCAGGCGTTTGCCGAGGAGCGTCCTGGGCCGGTGGAGGCCCGGGGTGTCGACCAGGATCAGCTGGGCATCGTCCCGGTGGACGATCCCGCGGATGGTGTGGCGGGTGGTCTGCGGCTTGGCCGAGGTGATGGCCACCTTCTTGCCCACCAGCGCGTTCGTAAGGGTGGACTTTCCGGCGTTGGGCCTGCCCACGAGGATCGAAAATCCGGCGCGGAAGCCGCCGAAGGCCTCGCCGCCGTCCGCTTTATTCTGCTTGCTCACGTGGAACTCCCTGTTGCGTTGTTTCGGCCTCGTCGAGTAGGTCTTCAAGGTCAGTTTCTTCTGGTCTGGCGCCCTTTGCAACGGGCGCCGCAATGATGTGGCTGACCCTGTTGCGGCGGCCTTCCAGCCGCTCGGCCCGCAGGGACACGCCGTGGACCTCCACCGTGCTGCCCACGATGGGAACCCTGCCGAGGGCTTTGGCCAGCAGGCCGCCCACGGTGTCGACTTCGTCGTCGTCGAGTTCCACATCGAAGAGCTCGCCGAGGTCATCGATGCTCATCCGCGCACTGACCCGGTAACTTCCGTCGCCGAGCGCAACGGCTTCCGCGCTTTCGGTGTCGTATTCATCGACGATTTCGCCGACGATTTCCTCAATGAGGTCTTCGAGCGTCACCAGGCCGGCCGTGCCGCCGTATTCGTCGATGACGATGGCCACATGCGTGGATTCCTTCTGCAGCTCACGGAGCAGGTCGCTGACCGGCTTGGACTCCGGAACGTAGCGGACTTCGCGTGCGAGTTCATCCACGATGGGCGGTTCCTCGTCGGGGCCGAGGCTGTGCAGCGCGGCTGCAACGTCCTTGAGGTACACGATGCCGAGGATCTGGTCAGTGTTCTCGCCGATGACAGGGATCCGGGAATAACCCGAACGGAGGAACAGCGACATGGCCCGGTGCAGGCTCGAGCCGGCGTCGATGCTGAGAATGTCCGTACGGGGCACCATCACGGCCCGGACCAGAGTGTCGCCGAAATCGAACACCGACTGGATCAGTTCGGCCTCGTTGTCCTCGATCATGTCCGATTCCGTGGCCCGGTCCACCAGTTCGCGGAATTCCTCTTCACTGAAGAAGGCGTCGTCGCCGCCGCGTGCGCCCGGAGCCACGGCACTTCCCAGCGCGACAAGCCAGCCGGGGATGGGGCCCAGCACCCAGCACAGGAAGCGGATGACCGGCGCCGTGAACCTGACGACGCCCGCGGCGTGTACACGGCCCAGCTGCCGCGGTGACACTCCGACGATGACGAAGCCCACCAGGGCCATGATGCCGGTGGCGGCGAGCCCGGCGAGCCAGACGCTGTCCAACAGGCTGTGCAGGAGCACCGCCACCGCCACTGCGGAAGCCATTTCGAACCAGATCCGCCAGAACCTCAGGGACCGCATGTGCGCGACCGGCTGGTCCAGGATCCGCTTCAGGGCCTGGCCGTTGCTTCGGAGGATGGCGTCCTCGGCGTCGTGACGAGGCAGGAAGTTGAACGCGGATTCGGCCGCGGTCAGGAGGGCAGCGAAGCTGAGGAAAACCAGCGCCATGCCGACCAGGATCAGTGGGGTCACAGAATCGTCTCTGACGGAGCTTCTTTGCCGGTGAAGCCCTCAAGCAGTTCGCGTTGGAGACCGAACATTTCGGCCTTTTCCTCCGGTTCGGCGTGGTCGTAGCCCAGGAGGTGCAGGATGCCATGGGTGGTGAGCAGGAGCATCTCATCCTGGGTGGAATGTCCGGCGGTCCGGGCCTGGGCTTCTGCCACCTGCGGGCAAATGGCGATGTCGCCCAGCATGCCCTGGGGCGTGGGCTTGTCCGGCGTGCCCGGAGTGAGTTCATCCATGGGGACAGACAGGACGTCGGTGGCCCCGGGCTCATCCATCAGTTCGATGTGCAGCTTCTCCATGGCGGGCTCGTCCACCAGCAGAACGGAGAGTTCCGCCTGGGGGTGGATGTAGAGCCGTTCGAAGATAAACCGGGCCAAGGCCACCAGTTGGGCTTCATCAACCTGGACGCCGGATTCGTTGTTTACTTCGATGCTCATGCGTGCTCTCCCCGTTTTTCTCTGGACACGGAGTGCTTGACCCGGTTCCTTTGTGCTTCGTCCCAGACCCCGTACGCATTGACGATGTCGCCGACCAGCCGGTGCCGGACCACGTCGGAGGCGTCCAGCACGCTGAAGTTGACGTCGTCGATTCCCTGCAGGATCTCCTCGACGATCCGCAGCCCAGACCTGGTGCCAAACGGCAGATCCACCTGTGTCACATCCCCGGTGACCACCATTTTTGAACCGAATCCAAGCCGGGTCAGGAACATCTTCATCTGCTCGGGCGTCGTGTTCTGGGCTTCGTCGAGAATGATGAAGGCGTCGTTCAGGGTGCGTCCGCGCATGTAGGCGAGCGGGGCCACCTCAATAGTGCCCGCTGCCATCAGCCGCGGGATGGATTCGGGGTCCATCATGTCGTGCAGGGCGTCGTAGAGCGGACGCAGGTAAGGATCGATCTTGTCGCTCAGGGTGCCCGGCAGGAACCCAAGCCTCTCACCGGCTTCAACGGCCGGCCGGGTCAGGATGATCCGGCTGACTTCCTTCTGCTGCAGGGCCTGGACAGCTTTGGCCATGGCGAGGAACGTCTTGCCGGTGCCGGCGGGGCCGATGCCGAAGATCACAGTGTTCGCGTCGATGGCGTCCACGTAGTTCTTCTGGTTCAGCGTCTTGGGCCGAATGGTTTTGCCTCGGCTGGAGAGAATGTTGTAGGTCAGCACCTCGACGGGATTTTGCAGCGACTGGCTGCGGAGCAGGGCCGCCAGCTGCTGCAGGACAGCAGGCGTAATGACCGTTCCCCTGTCCACCAGGCCGCGCACTTCATGCAGCAGGCGCATGATCCGGGGAACGTCCGCGGTGGGGCCGCTGATGGCAAGTTCGTTGCCGCGGACATGGAAATCCACGGCAGGGAACTGTTCCTCAATAAACCGGAGGGCTTCGTCGTGGCTGCCCAGGGACTGGACCATCTGTTCGGAGTTGTCGAAGATGACCACCTCCGTCCGGACACCTGGAAGACTATGAGGAAATTCACCTTTGGTGCGCTCGCCGGCGCTGAACCGGGGCCTTCCGTTTGTTGCTTCAGTCATGGTGCCGGCCTGCGGGCCTCTGGTCCCCTCCAGTTAGGAAATTTGTCGCTCCGCCTGGTCACTTCCCCGGCGCTGCTTCAGCGTCGGGCTCCGTGCCGGGCCGAGTCCTCTTATCTTACGCCAGTACACCGTAGCGGGGCCGCGGGGCCGGGCTTTCGGGGCCCGGCCTGCAACCGTTTCGTTGCATGTTCCCGTAATTAGGTATCAACTTCGTATCGGCCTCATATCGTTCCCGTTGCAGTTCGGCTGACCGTCGGCAAACGCCGCTGGCGGCCGCAAACCATGTGTAATGCTGGAATTCATGGCGGCATTGCGTCGCCGAAAACGACTTCAGCGACGACGTATACAGGACAGGGCGGAGGAACCCCGGGCACTATGGAGATGACGAAACCAGGACGACGCCGGACATCGGGAGGCGGGCGGACACGGTCCGCAATGCTCCTGTTTGTGCTGCCTGCCGCCATGGTGCTCTCCGCCTGCGTTGCCACGCCGCAGCCCGAATCGAACACCGCGGCCGGCACGCCGCAGGTCATGACCGGATCTGCCACCGCCGGCGTCCCGACCACCAGTGCCCCGCTGGAAACCACTCAAGCCTCCAACAAGGCCCCGGTGTACTGGATCGGCCGCAGCAACGAAAACGTATTCCTCTACCGCGAATTCCGGGACGTCCCCGAACAGGAAAACCCCGTCACGCGGGCTCTGCGCTCAATGATGTCGGAAAAGCCCCTGGACCCCGATTTCTTCACGCCGTGGCAGAACCCCAAGAAACTCACCACCTCCATATCCGGCAAGAACGTCATCACAGTGGATGTCTCGCCGGACGCCTTCAACAGCAACCTTGACGACGACATGGCCAAGCGTGCCATCCAGCAGCTGGTCTACACGGCGACTGCCGCCGGCGCCAGCTCAGGGCTGGTGGACTCCGGACAGCAGATCGAGGTGGTGATCCTGGTCGACGGACATACTGACTACGTGGCCTTCAATCACGTCAAGCTGGGCACTCCCACTGCCCGCGCCATGGGCATGGTTGCCCCCGTCTGGATCATCGATCCGCAGGAGGGTGTGAGCGTTCCGGACGGCAGTGTCAAAATCAGCGGACGGAGCACCCTTCCCGGAGGCAAACTCCGCTGGAAGATCCTGCGGGTTGCCGGCAGCAGTGACAAGACCGCCTATTTGAGCGGCGAGCTGACGGCGTCGACGGAGGCCACCCAGTCCGGGCTCTTCTCGTTGAACGTCAACCTGGCGCCGGGGAACTACGAGGTCCGCATTTCCCAGATCGACCCGGGACAGCCCGCCCGGGAAATGAATGTGGACACCCGGGGCTTCACCGTCAAGTGAGCAGGCGGCGGTTTAACGAACGGTCACCGATGCATCTGGCCCAGTGAGCTCGATCTCATGGCACGGCTAGCCGGGTTCGAGCTGGAATCCAGGTGGGCGGGCTGGGACCGCAGCGAATTCACTGCGGAATCTCGCAGCCACGTGTCGGTGTACCGGCTCACTGCACAGGTGCCGCCTCACATGCCGTAACACAATACGGACGACCGCGCAGGAACGGGCTGACAGCTAAGAGAGGGGGCTACCAGCGGCCGAGGATGTCGCTCGCGAGCACCGTGGCAGCGGGTCCCGCCGTGGATGACCTCAGCACGTGGTGGCCCAGCAGTGCGGTCACCGCGCCGGCGCTGCAGAGCTTGGTGACCTCCCGCGGGCTGATGCCGCCTTCCGGGCCCACGATGAGCAGGATTTCTCTCGGCTCGGAACTGTCGTTCCCCCCGTCGCCGTGACGCCCGCCGCCGGGAGCCCCGCCGTCGGAATTTTCGCCGTCGCCGTCGCGCCAGGCCTCCAGCACGTTGCGGAGCGGCCGGACCGCATCCTCATGGAGGATGACCGCCAGGTCCGCCGCGGACACGGCGGCCTGCAGTCCGGCACCGTCTACGGCGGCGCGGACCTCCGGGATCCAGGCCCGGCGCGCCTGCTTGGCGGCTGCGGTCACCACGGACTGCCATTTGGCGTGCGCCTTGGCCGCCCGTTCGGCTTTCCAGCGGACGATGGAGCGTTCGGACTGCCACGGGATGATCGCATCGATCCCGAGCTCAGTGGCGGTTTCTGCAGCGAGTTCATCGCGGTCGCCTTTGGCCAGCGCCTGGACCAGGACCAGCCGCAGTGCAGGGCGTTCTTCCGTCTCGAGTGCCGTGCACTCCACGGTCAGCTCCCCCGGGCCAACGGCCGCGACGGTACCGGTGAGCCGTTTGCCTGCACCGTCCGCTATGTCAACGGCTTCCCCGACCGTGAGCCGCTTGACGGTGACGGCGTGCCTGGCCTCGGGTCCATGCAGCACGAAGTGCGTGCCGGGGCCCTGCTGGTCCAGTGCTCCGGGGCTTGCGAAAAAGACGGGGTTGCTCACCGCTACAGGTTACCGAGCCGGTCCCGCAGCTTGGCGAAGACACCGCCGCTGGCGGCGAGTTTCCCCTCGGTGTACTGCTCACCGCGGAGTTTGGCGAGCTGCCGCAGCAGGTCCTCCTGTGCTGAATCCAGCTTGGCGGGGGTCTCCACCTGCAGGTGGACTTTCAGGTCGCCACGGCCGTAGCCGCGGAGATGCGTGACGCCGAGTCCGCGCAGGGTGATGACCTCACCCGACTGGGTGCCGGCCTTGACGTCGATTTCCTGCTTGCCGTCGAACGTCTCGAGGCTGAGTTCCGTGCCCAAGGCAGCGGCAGTCATGGGGATGCTGAGGGTCGCGTGGAGATCGTCGCCGTCACGCAGGTAGGTGGAGTCACTATTGACCCGGATCTCGACATAGAGGTCACCTGAGGGACCACCGGCCGGTCCGGCTTCGCCCTGGCCGCCGAGCTGGATGCGGGTTCCGGTGGCGACGCCGGCGGGAACCTTGACCGTCAGCGTCCGTCGGCTGCGGATCCGGCCCTGCCCGTTGCACTCGTTGCAGGGGTCCTTGATGACGGTGCCAAAGCCCTCGCAGGAGCCGCACGGTGCTGCCGTCATGACCTGGCCGAGGATGGAGCGGACCGCCCGCTGGACCTGGCCGCTGCCGCCGCAGATGTCGCAGCGTTCGGGGTGCGTGCCGGCGCGGCAGCAGGATCCCTCGCAGGTGGGGCAGGTAACGGCCGTGTCCACTTCAAGCTTTTTGTTGACGCCGAAAACTGCGTCGCGAAGGTCGATCCGGACGCTGATGAGGGCGTCCTGGCCGCGGCGTACCCGTGAGGCGGGCCCGGAGGAACCGCCGGCGCCGAAGAAGGTGTCGAAGATGTCCTGGAATGCGAAGCCCTGGCCCGCGTATCCCGCTCCGCCGAAACCGTTATCGGTGCCGTTTTCGTTGCCTGTGGTGTCGTACACGCGGCGCTTTTGGGGATCGGACAGCACTTCGTAGGCGTGCGTGACAGCCTTGAAGCGGTCCGAAGCGTCCTCACCGGGATTGACGTCCGGGTGCAAAGTGCGCGCAAGCTTTCGGTAGGCCTTCTTGATCTCTTCGCCCGTCGCTTCGGGTGAGACTCCAAGAACGTCGTAGTGGCTGCTCAAAGTTCGTATCTCTTCCTGGTTGTACTGCCTGTGATGCTTCTGCCATGTCCCGGAAGCCGGGACCCGGAGGCCGGGACCCGGAGGCCTGGTTGGCTGATACCGGACCGGTCACGGTCCGAGGATCCTGGAAAGGTAGCGTGCCACGGCACGGACCGCGGCCATCGTGGTGGGATAGTCCATCCGGGTGGGGCCGAGGACGCCAACCTTGGCGCTTGAACCGGGACCGTAGCCTGTGGCCACCACCGATGCCTCGGCGAGGCCGTCGTACGGATTCTCGCGGCCGATGCTGACGGTCACGCCGCGGGGATCCTGCGCCATCTCGCTGAGGAGCCGGAGCATGACCACCTGTTCCTCGAGTGCTTCGAGAACCGGACCGATGCTCAGCGGGAAATCAACGTTGGATCGTGCGAGGTTGGCCGTTCCGGCCATGACCATCCGTTCCTCGCGCGTGCTGCTGGCAAGCGAGTCCAGGCCCCGCGCCAGCGCCTGCGCGGCATGGCGGCGCGCCGGTTCGGAGCCGGCGACGACGGCGGGAAGCGCCTGCGGGAGAACGCTGAGCGGGGTGCCCGCCAGGCTCCTAAGGAAACGCGTGCGAAGGTCCGAGAGGGCATCGTCGCCGATGTCCTGGCCAACGTCGATAACGCGCTGCTCAACCTTTCCGGTGTCCGCGATCAGCACGATCAGGACCTGGCGCGGCGCCAGCAGCACGAACTCGATGTGCCGCACCAAGGCCCGGCTCAGGTGCGGATACTGCACCACGGCCACCTGGTTGGTCAGCTGCGAGAGCAGCCGCACAGTCCGTTCCAGGACATCGTCAAGGTCGTCGGACCCTTCCAACAGGGTCTGGATGGCGCGCCGCTCAGCCTGCGACAGCGGCTTGACGGCGGAAATCTGGTCCACGAAGAGCCGGTAGCCCTTGTCCGTGGGGATCCGGCCGGCACTGGTATGAGGCGCGGTGATCAGCCCCTCGTCTTCCAGGGCGGCCATGTCATTGCGGATCGTGGCGCTGGAAACGCCAAGGTGATGCCGTTCCACCAGCGCCTTGGAGCCAACAGGTTCGCGGGAATGGACGTAGTCCTCCACAATGGCGCGCAACACTTCCAGCTTGCGTGGTTCGCTCATTCTCCACCTCCGATCGGCTCTTCCCTGGCGGGGGCCGGGCATTGCACCAAGGGCAAATGCCGGTTCCCGTTAGCACTCGTCATGTCTAAGTGCTAACCAGTCTAATATGAGTCACCGCGTTGTTAGCATTGGTACCGCTCCGGGCGAAACTCCGGGCGCGGGACTGGACGTGAACATTCGCGAAGGCACGGCCGCCCTGATTCGCTTCTCCTGTTTATTTTTTCTAGCGCAAGGCTGTGTCTATCCGATGTCGTACCAGAACTGGGGCCCACAGGACATCTCGGCCCCCCGGAAAACGGAGCTACCCGAGGTGCCGGTGGAACGCGGCATGGTCCTGGAGGACGTGCAGTCCGGGTGGGTCGGCGCGGTCACCAGGGTGGAAAAGTCCGGCGGCATGCACATCGTGGCGCTCGAGGACCGGCGGGGGAAGTCACGCACCTTCAAGCTCGGCTACGGATTCCTGCTGGAGGGCCTGCCCATCCGGCTGATGCCGCCCGCCCCCCGCGCCCAGGCAGCGCCGGCAGGATCCAACAGGACTGCTTCGGGTTCCGTGCGCGTTGCAGGGCAACGCGCCCAAGTGGCCAAGGCCAGCCGGATCTGGGTGGAAGGCAAGCACGACGCCGAACTCGTGGAAAAGGTCTGGGGCGACGACCTCCGGGTGGAAGGCATCGTCGTCGAACCCCTGCATGGCATTGACGACCTCACGGCCGCCGTTGCCGCATTCGGGCCGGGACCCGGCCGTCGGCTGGGCGTCCTTGTGGACCACCTGGTGCAAAATTCGAAGGAATCCCGGATCGCCGACGCTGTTATGGCCTCGCCCGGCGCCGCGGGCAACGTCCTGATTGTGGGCCACCCCTATGTTGATGTGTGGCAGGCGATCCGCCCGGGCGTGCTGGGCATTGGGGCGTGGCCGGTGATTCCCCGCGGCGTGGACTGGAAGACAGGGATCCTCACGGCCTTCGGCTGGCCCCACGAAACGAAGGAGGACATTGGCCTGGGCTGGCAGAAGCTGCTGGGCGCTGTGCGGAGTTATGCGGACCTGGAACCGTCCCTGCTGGGCCGGGTGGAAGAGGTCATCGACTTCCTCACCGTGCCGTAGGGGAGGTACACAGCGCCGTGGGGGGCTGTTGAACTCTCCGAATGAGCCGCCGACCCAGTATTCTTGATACGGCGGTTGTTGCTCTTGGGCAGCGTCCGCTTTTCCGGCACCACCGCACTACTGCAATCCGAAGGACGACACCGTGGCAGAAGACGCACGTGAACAAAGGGACAATCAGGCCGGCCATGGCCAGCCCCAGTATCATGGTGTCCCCGCCAATGCACTGCCGCTGACGGCCAACGAAGACCGGCAATGGGCAACCCTTGCGCACTTTGGCGGCATCCTCGGGTGCGTGCCGTCCCTGCTGATCTACCTGATTTTCAAGGACCGCGGACCGTTTACGGCGCAGGAGTCCAAGGAAGCGCTGAATTTCACCCTGCCGCCCACCATCGCGGCCGTCCTCTGCAACATCCTGGTAATGCTCCCTGTTGTGGGCAACATCTTCGCCGTGCTGGCCACCCTGATCTGGATTGCAGTGACGTGTTTCTCCGTCGCCGCCGGAATCCACGTCAACCGCGGCCAGCCGCACCGCTACGACTTCAACCTGCGCTGGATCAAGTAACCGGCCGAACCGGTACCGGATAAGCCCAGCCAGGCTGAGCCCGCGCCGGCTCAGTCGGGAAGGAGCCTTCGGACCACGGCGTCGGCCAGCAGCCTGCCTTTGAGCGTGAGCACGAGCCGTCCCTTGAACGCCATGGCGGGATCCACCAGGCCATCGGCGATGAGCCCCGCGACGGCGTGCCGTCCTGACGCTCCGAGCCCGGCAACTTCGAGTCCTGTGCTGAGCCTGGCTTCGAGCATGACCCGCTCAACGTTCCGGGTTTCTGCGTCGAGCGTTTCCCGCCCGGCCGCCGGCGACGCCCCGTTTGCGAGCCTGCCCGCATAGGCGGTGGGGTGCTTGACGTTCCACCAGCGGACACCGCCCACGTGCGAATGCGCGCCGGGGCCGATCCCCCACCAGTCGTCCCCGCGCCAGTAAGCAAGGTTGTGCCGGCAGGCCTGTTCCGGGGTGCGCGACCAGTTGCTGACCTCGTACCAGTGGAGGCCGGCTTCGGAGATCATCTGGTCGGCGAGCTCATATTTGGCGGCGTGGTCGTCGTCGTCGATCCCGGGAACTTCACCCCGGCGGATCTGCGCCGCAAGCTTGGTGCCGTCCTCCACGATCAGCGCGTAGGCGCTGATGTGGTCCGGTCCGTAGGACAGGGCCGTCTCGAGCGAGTACCGCCAATCCTCAAGGGACTCCCCCGGCGTTCCGTAAATAAGGTCCAGGCTGACGGCGAGTCCGGCTTCCCGTGCCCACCGAACTACCTGCGGCACGCGGCTGGGCGTGTGGGTGCGGTCAAGCACCTTCAGCACATGCGGAACCGCCGACTGCATCCCGAAGGACACACGTGTGAAGCCGGCATCCGCCAGCAACTGCAGCGATTCCGGGGTGACGGAATCCGGGTTGGCTTCGGTGGTGACTTCCGCGCCGGGAATCAGCCCCCATTCGCCCACAGCCGCTGTGAGGATGCGCGCCAGGTCTTCTGCAGGGAGCAGCGTAGGCGTGCCGCCGCCGAAAAAGACTGTGCCCAGCCGGCGGTCCGGCAGCCCGCTGGCCTGCAGTGCCTTGGCGGCGAACTCCACCTCGGCGATGGCCGTCGAGGCGTAGGCGTCCTGGGACGCCCCGCCGCCGAGTTCGGTCGCCGTGTAGGTGTTGAAGTCGCAGTAGCCGCAGCGCACGGCGCAGAAGGGGATGTGGACGTACAGCCCGAATCCGCGCTGGTGGGCGCCGTCGGCAGCCTGCGTTGGAAGCAGGCCGTCCGACGGCGCGGGGTCACCGAGGGGCAAAGCGCTAGGCATTGCGGCGGCCTCCGGAGGTTCGGGCCACGTTCATCACTACTTCTTCGCCTTGTCCTTGGACTCGTCCGTGGTGAGCGCTGCGATGAAGGCTTCCTGCGGCACTTCGACGCGGCCCACCATCTTCATGCGCTTCTTGCCTTCCTTCTGCTTTTCCAGGAGTTTGCGCTTGCGGGTGATGTCACCGCCGTAGCACTTGGCAAGGACGTCCTTGCGGATCGCGCGAATGCTTTCGCGGGCGATGATCCGGGAACCGATGGCCGCCTGGATGGGCACCTCGAACTGCTGCCGGGGAATGAGTTCGCGCAGCTTGCCCGTCATCATCACACCGTAGGCATAGGCCTTGTCGCGGTGGGTGATGGCACTGAAGGCGTCCACCTGTTCACCCTGGAGCATAATGTCAACCTTCACCAGGTCGGCAACCTGATCGCCGTCGGCTTTCCAATCGAGCGAGCCGTACCCGCGGGTCTTGGACTTCAGGATGTCGAAGAAGTCGAAGACGATTTCGGCCAGCGGGAGGCGGTACCGGATTTCCACCCGGTCCTCGGACAGGTAGTCCATGCCGCCCATAACGCCACGGCGGCTCTGGCACAGCTCCATGATGGCTCCGACAAAATCATTCGGCGCCAGGATGGTGGCGGACACCATCGGTTCCCGGACCTCGGCGACCTTGCCCGTGGGGTACTCACTGGGGTTGGTGACATGGACAACCTTCTTGTCCTCCAGCGTCACCTCGTACTCCACGTTAGGGGCTGTGGAGATCAGGTCCAGGTTGTACTCGCGCTCGAGCCGTTCACGGGTGATTTCCAGGTGCAGCAGCCCCAGGAAGCCCACGCGGAAGCCGAAGCCAAGTGCGGCTGAGGTTTCCGGCTCGTAGATGAGGGCGGCGTCGTTGAGCATCAGCTTCTCCAACGCATCGCGGAGCACCGGATAGTCGGTGCCGTCCAGCGGGTAGAGGCCGGAGAACACCATCGGCTTGGCATCCGCATAACCGGGAAGGGACTCGGTGGCAGGCTTGGCCAGATTGGTGACGGTGTCGCCCACCTTGGACAGGCGGACGTCCTTCACACCGGTGATGAGGTAGCCCACTTCGCCGACGCCCAGGCCCTTGGAGGGGGTGGGCTCCGGGGAGCTCACGCCGATCTCGAGGAGTTCGTGGGTGGCGCGGGTGGACATCATCTGGATGCGTTCGCGCGGGTGCAGCATGCCGTCAACCACGCGGACGTAGGTGACCACGCCGCGGTAGGTGTCGTAGACGGAGTCGAAGATCATAGCGCGGGCCGGGGCGTTCGGGTCACCGACGGGGGCCGGCAGGTCTCGGACGATCTTGTCGAGCAGGACCTCGACGCCCATGCCGGTCTTGCCGGAGACACGGAGCACGTCGTCGGGGTCGCCGCCGATCAGGCTGGCGAGTTCCGCCGCGTACTTTTCGGGCTGGGCTGCCGGGAGGTCGATCTTGTTGAGGACCGGAATGATGGTGAGGTTGTTTTCCATCGCCAGGTACAGGTTGGCGAGGGTCTGGGCCTCGATGCCCTGGGCCGCGTCGACGAGCAGTACTGCACCTTCACAGGCGGCCAGCGAACGGGAGACCTCATAGGTGAAGTCGACGTGGCCGGGGGTGTCGATCATGTTCAGCGCGTAGCTGGTGCCGTCAACTTCCCAGGGCATGCGGACAGCCTGGGACTTGATGGTGATGCCGCGCTCACGTTCGATATCCATGCGGTCCAGATACTGGGCCTTCATGTCGCGGGACTGAACGACGCCGGTGTACTGCAGCATGCGGTCGGCCAGAGTGGATTTACCGTGGTCAATGTGCGCAATGATGCAGAAGTTCCGGATGATGGCCGGATCTGTTGCGGCGGGCACCGGGGCGGTGCGGGCCATGGGAGACACGCAGGGTCCTTACTGTTGGCATTTCCGCGGCTTTGATCAGGATGGCCGAAGCCATCGCGGGACCTGCCGCACGTGGACTTATAGTGTCCCACGTCCGGCACCCAGTCGGTGCATTGTTTGCGCGTCTCCGGTTCCGTGTAAGCGGTTGGCGGCGCCCACGGCGGCCGGGCGGTTGCGCCTCCCCTGCAACAGTTGTGATTCCCGTTCGGCAGTATCGTTGCAGGATGGCACTGAACCTGCGCTCCCTTGGCAACGCTGTCCGAACCGTCATCCGCTTCCTGGATGGGAACCGCACCGGCCGGCCCCCTGCCGGGTCCGGCCAGGTCAGGCCCGCCCCACACCGGCCCGGTCCGGCGGGCACCCTCCCCGCACGTGAAGTCAGAGGCCCCAGCGGAAAATACCCGGGCGACTTCAAAGGCGCCGCGACCATCAAGTACGCCCCCGCCCCCAACGGCGAGCCGGAACCGGGCGAGGTGGTGTGGACGTGGGTTCCGTACGAAGAGGACCACTCGCAGGGCAAGGACCGTCCCGTGCTGCTGATCGGAAGCAGCGGGCGTTACCTGCTGGGACTCATGCTCACCAGTAAGGACCACGACCAGGACAGCCGCAATGACGAGAACTACGTGGACATCGGCACGGGCAGCTGGGACGGGCAGCGCCGTCCCAGCGAAGCGAAACTGGACCGCATCCTGCAGATCAGCCCGCGTGACATCCGGAGGGAAGGAGCCATCCTCGACCGCAAGCGCTTTGAGAGTGTGGCCGCAGCACTCCGTGAACGGCATGATTGGAGCTGAGCCCTTCCGGCGCCGGATCTACCCGCCGTGCCGGGGATCAGGAGGATCGGCAGCATTGCATTGGGTCTGCTATTATTGACAGCTGTGTGTCCGTGCAGGTCGACGGCCACTGATGGTTGGCCGCCATAGGTATCCCCACGCCGCTCAGTCAATGGCCAACCTGAAAGCCCTCTAGACCATTTCCGCATTAAAAAGAGAGTTCACACGTGGCTAATATCAAGTCCCAGAAGAAGCGCATCCTCACCAACGAGAAGGCACGCCTGCGTAACAACGCAGTCAAGTCTGAGCTGAAGACGGCCATCCGCGCCGTCAACACCGCCGTTGAGTCCACCGACAAGGATGCCGCTACTGCTGCGCTGGTTGCTGCTGGCCGAAAGCTGGATAAGGCTGTCAGCAAGGGCGTTCTTCACAAGAACAACGCCGCAAACCGCAAGTCGGCGATCTCCAAGAAGGTCAACGCACTCTAAGGTTTTCCGGTTCAACTGAACTGATGATCGTGGCCGGCACCCTGTGGGGTGCCGGCCACATCCATTTAACACAGTTCGGGTCCATGCACTTCGCGTTCACGCATTCCGGGCTTGAGCCGCCGCGGACGGAACCCGGCCCCATTCGCGGTTCACGCTGCGCCGCACCGGCGGCGCAGCGCAGCAAGCTACCGGCGCACCGATGTCGCGATGACGGTGACGGCGTGTTCCACGGCGTACACCGGGTCCCGGGAGAGACCCTTCACCTGGGCATCGGCCTCGGCGGTGACCTGGATGGAGCGGACGAGGCCGTCGGGGGTCCAGCGCCGTACGTCCCGCTGCGCCTGTTCCACGAGCCATGGCTGCATGCCCAGCTGCCTGGCGATCTGGGCGGAGGATCCCTGCGCCCCGGCCACCTTGGCGACCGTGCGGAGTTTGGCTGCCAGTGCAGCCACCAGCGGAACCGGGTCCGCACCTGTGGCGAGGGCGTGCCGGAGGGTCGAAAGCGCCAAAGGTCCGTTGCCGGCCATGGCCGCATCGGCAACCTTGAAGGCCGTTGCCTCCACCCGGCCGCCGTAATAGCGGTCCACCATGCCCGTATCCACGGCGGTGGCGGCGTCCGCAATAAGCTGGCTGCAAGCGGCAGCGAGCTCCGACAGGTTGGCCCCCACCGCGTTGACCAGGGCGTGGACGGCCTCGGGCTCGATCCGCCGGGATGCCGCCTTAAACTCGGACACTACGAACGCCGTCTTATCCGCGTCCTTTTTCAGAGGCTGGCAATCGACCACCGGCCAGCCGGCAGTCTTGATGGCATCCAGGAGCTTCTTACCCCGGACTCCGCCCCCGTGGCGGACCACCAGCACGGCGTCGGGTTCAGGACCCGCAAGGTATTTGAGTGCATCAGCGAGGAACGCGTCATTCATCGTTTCCGCAGCCTCGACTTCGATCAGTTTGGACTCGCCAAAGAGGGAGGGGCTGACATTCATGGCCAGGGACCCGGCCTCGTAGCTCCCGGCGTTGAGCCTGGTGATTTCCACATCGGGCTCGGCTGCGCGGACCTGGGACCTGATCCGGTCCATGGCGCGGATGCCGAGGTACTCCTCGGGCCCGCCAATCAGGACCACCAGCGCCGGCGTCACATCCCTCCAGGTGGCGGTGGCCGACGTCGCAGGCCTTGATCGTGCTTTCTGCGCAGCAGCCACTCTTGGTTCCTCCCGGAGTTTGGATTAGTACCTCTAAGACTCCCACGGCGGCGGCCTGCGTCAAAGCCCGGAGACCGCCGCGGGAGACCTCTGCAGCGGTCCGCCATGCCACTCCGTCGGGATGACGCGCGAACCTGCACCCGGCGAGAGCGCGACAGCCAAGTGTCCAGGAATTCGACGGTCTTTCCATGCAGTCCAATGGCCAGGCGCCAGGTGGCGTGCGGACGGAGCCCAAGCCGCAGCACCAGCACGGTGCAGGCGGACAGCAGCACCATGGTGGCGGCACCAAGGGGCCCTTCCGGCCACTCAAGAGCCGCACCGGGAAGCGCCGCGAAGAACCTGGCAACGGCGGCGACGGCACCAGCGCAACTTCCGGCCACCGCCATGGGCACCGCTGCCGCCCATGGCGCGAGCGGCACCAACGGCACGGCCGCGGTGCCGAGGATGGTGACGGGCGCCACGAGGGGCGCTGCCACTATGTTTGCTACCAGCGCATAGGACGAAAACTGGGGCTGCAACAGCACGATCACGGGGCCGCAAAACAGCTGCGCGGAGAGCGGAACCGCAAGGCCCCCTGCCAACCAGCGCGGAACACCGGCCGGCAACCATTCCATGATCCACGGACCGGCCACCACAATGCCGAGCGTGGCCAGGACGGACAGCAGGAAGCTGAAACTGATCCCGAGGCCCGGGTCGGCCAGCAGGAGTCCGATCACCGCCAGGCAAAGGAAACTGAGCCCGCGGCCGGTCCTGCCGCCGGACAGGGATGCCAGCCCGATCGCACCCATGAGCGCCGCCCGGAGGACGCTGGCATCCGGGCCTACCATCAGGACAAACAATGCCAGCCCGGCCAGCGCGGCCGCGGCGGCCGGCGCCCGCGGAAAGCGGAGACTGCGTGCGGCCAGCAGCAGCGCGCCCAGGATCAGGCTGCAGTTCGCTCCAGTGAATGTTGAAACAGGAGGTGGGTCTCCTTGGAGCAGCGTTTTAGCTGGTCAACCGCGTCTTCGTGCTATCCCACGATGGAACTGGCGTGACGATCAAGCCCATCGTCCGGTAGTGAGCGGACGGTGATCAGGTCCTTGCGGGAGTCCATCTGATAGGAGATCGACTGACGAACGTTGAAAGGGGAGATGGGTGGCATAAGGCCCAAGGCACGGCCGCCAAGTGCTCTCGTGCCTAGGCAACCCGGCGACCAGCTGCGTAACCGCATCGCATGGGTTACTGATCACGCGTGCGTCTCGTTGATCCTCCGAGTAAGGTTCTCGAAGTTGCTCAGCGTGGACTGCGATAGCTTCTCGACTTTAGCGGGGCTGCGGAGAAGGATCTCCGCAGGACGCCAGTGATCGAACTTGCCGTCCAACGCCTCCAACCTCACGATCAGCCGATCGGGATGCTTAGGCGGCTCACTCGCCTTGCGCGAGGTGCCAAAGGCCTCGTTGTAAAGTCCCAGGTAGTCGCCGATGGTGAAGAGGACCTTCTGCCCGAGGAGGGCCACCATAGACCATAGGCGTTGAAAGGCGATGCGGTTGAATTTAGGTTCAATGTGTAGTTCCTGATCCCACTGTGAGACCTTTTGCGATAGCCGCCAAGAACACGTGCTCTTGGCGGCTATGTGCTTTTTTGCGACCGGTTGCCTGGTCAGAAGGACGCCGCCAGCATTTGCGGACTAAGGAATGACCGGCCAATGTTCGAGTGGTTCGCCGGGCGCGACACTGTCGAGCGCCAGGAAGCCCAGCCATTTCTTGGGCTACAGGAGAATGCCGCACACAAAAAGGAACAACCCCCAAGGCGCCATGATAAATGCGAAGTAGGGATTTACCATGCGCGTCCTTCCGCTGGGGGCCGTGGAGGCCCCAGCGCCCAGCTCGGCGGACCCTTTTCCACAGCAGTGTCTCCGGAACCGGTGAAGCTGGAAGATCTTGACTACTATCCGGACGGCTCCCGGGTGTTGGGCCGCTACGTGCAGTGGCAGGGACGCCTGTACGACGTGGATTCCCGTGGGAACGACGTGATGAGCCGTTACCGGGACGCCGGAGAGGTACAGCCGGGTTGGGGCGCCAACCGTGGGGCGTACGATCCCCGGTCGGAAAGGTCGACGTTCCGGCGCGTCATTCCCCGGACCGGGGCCGGAGCGTTACGGGGCTGCTGCCCTGGACCCAGATCAGCGACATCTGGCAGGAAATCAAAGAATCGCCTCTGCCCTGGTAGATGCCCCGGGAAACGATGCCGGCCGCGCCCTGCCAAACAATCTCGCAAGGGAACCGAATTCCGGCCGTCCGAGCCTTCTCTTAGGGAGATCGCGAAGGTACCTGCATGTTCTGCGGTTAGCGACCCGTGGGGTCCGCCAAGCAGAATCCTCCTGCATTCATGTGACTCACCGACACCGTTCGGGAAAGCCCGCGGCCGCGGGGAGATTCGGCTCTTGCGCCACCGAAAAACTAGGCGTATCACTGTTAATACGTTCTTCGAAAGAAGGACGGGAACGAACAACAGGGGAACCCTTGAACGCACGGTGGATCTGATCCTCCGTGGTCTGCCGGTGACGAGGCAGGAAGCGCCAGGATTCCCGCAAGTTCGGGAGATGATGTTCGTCATAACGGAATCAAGACAGTCGAAGCCCCTTCAGCATTGCTGGTGGGGCTTCCCCTTTACTGCCACGCCACGCACTTTCCATAGCCCCGTAATCCGGCATCCGCGACTTCAGGTCAATGACCTGGAGTCGAAGCGCGTTGTTTGCCTTCAGCGACCCCTACCTTCTCACCGGGCTCAGTGCGTCCGCTGCGGTGAGCCGCGAATCCGAGGGGTGCGACCGGGCCGCCATTGTCCAACGATCATGATCGCGAATGGCTGCAGGAAAGAGCCGATGGGGTTATTCGCCGGGACGGGTCGGCCCTCCTTCGGAGAGGGCTCTTTCGCCCCGCACGGCTGGCCCGGGAGGGGCGGCGGAGGCCTTTTGCTCCCGAAACCCCACGGCTTGATCAAGCTTCTCGGCGCCTGACCCTGGACCCGGCCCCGTGTCGTCAGGACATCGTGGCCACCGCGAAGAGCCCGGACACCCAATCACGTAGAGAATCAGGACGACCAACGAGTCGGTTCCCATGCCCAGGCGCTTCTTTTTCGGCCGGAAGAGGAGGCCCAGCACGTAGGTAAGGGTCAGCAGGATCGCCACGGCGGTCAGGTAGATGCCGGTGGCCCGGGCTTGGGCAGGACTGGTTTGCCGGTGATGAGGACTGCGACCAGGAACAGGGCGGGCAGGAAAGCGTTGCCCCGAAGATGTCGCTGAAGGCCAGCTTGCAATTCCCCTGCTTCACGGATGCCAAGCCGGTGGAGTCCGATGGTCGGTTCGTTGAGAACGAGCAGTTGCGGCGCGTTGACCAGGGCCTGGGCAAGTTCCAAGCGACGGATCATGCCGCCGGAGAACGTGCTGGCGGTCTCGTCGGCCTGGTCGGCCAGGCCAACGGCTTCGAGTGCTGATTGGACGACCTGGCGGCGTTGGCGGCGGGGCACATCGAACGGCCTAGCCGAAGATGGTCACGTTTCCATGGCTGTCAGTGCGCTGTCGGCGGAGAGTTGCTGTGGCACGTACCCGATGAGGCGGCGAGCCTCAAGCTTGTGCCGGGCCACCTCAATGCCCATCACCTCGATCGAGCCGATGTGAGTGGGCCGGCCCGGGCACGGCCAATCCCCCGCAGGAGTCAGCATGTCGCGTTTTGTGGTGCTTGCCGCTGTAGCGGTCTAGTCCGCCCTTGCGGGGTGGACATCTGCGTCGGAGGGGCGTGAGACCCGCTGTCCCCGGCCGTTGAGAAATGGACGGACTTAGCGGGCGGAGGATGTGCTTTGCGGCGGAACGGCGAGGCCGGAAGCTTCCGCCTTGGCGGGCTTGTGCGGGTTTCCTGCTTCCTTGGCGCAGTGGATGCAGCAGTACACGCCCGATTCACTGTCGACCGGATGCCCCATGATCCGGCAGCCGCAGTTTTCACACGCCGGCGCCATCATATGTATGGCGCATTCGAAGCTGTCGAAAGTTCCAGTCTGGTTGCCCATGGAGACGGTGAACGTCTTTCCGTCGGGGCTACCGCAAACATCGCATGCTCCCATTATCCGTCTCCTCTTTCGCGCATGGTCTAGACCCAGTTAATCGCTTGTATGAGTTTCTTGAATAGGGGCGAAGGTCCTTGCAGTACACCAGGCCCCAGCCCGCCGAGGGTCCAATGTGCTTGGGGCAGCATCTCGCATCCCTCCCCAACGCAGCCAAAATGTCTTCCCTGCCCGCTGGTAATCCTTGGCGTATGTCTGTTCTGCAGCGGCGGGCAGCTGTGCGGCTTCCCATACCTCGACGCCGCTGGACGTGGCCGTCGTCGATCTTTGCGGCGGCATAGGGTGATCGCTCAGTGTGGTTCCCTCAGTGCGCAGCAGCACTGCCGGGTCCGAACGCCAGAGCAGTGGGGCGGGAGGCCGTGGGGTCAAGTGTGAGGACACGCCCGGTCGTGGGCCGCGTGAGCGCGGGTCTAGCGGGAGAGGCTGGTGGCCTTGGGCGGGGTTCATCCCGCATCGGTGTAGGGCCCGCTTCAGCGATTCGCTAACAGCGCCTTCGAGTCAAAGGCGACAGATCGGAACAGCAATGATGACTGACCCGAAACCCGGTGCGTCCGAGGGGGCTCAAGGCGGGGGGGGTCTACGTGCTGGACGATCAAGAGGTTGTGCGGCGTGGTCTGCACCATCTGATTGTGTCGGCCGGATTGGTCGTGGCCGGGGAGTCCGGGTCAGCGCGGGAGGCGTCCCGGCGGATTCCTGCTCTACGGCCGGTGATGGCGGTTCTTGATGATGATCTTCCGGACGGTTCCGGTGTGGATGTGTGCCGGGCCGTCGCCGCGGCGGACCCTCCCATTCGCTGTATTCTGATGACCGGCGACGACGACGAGTCCGTGCTGATTGAATCTGTCCTGGCCGGTGCGTGGGGTTGCTTGTCCAAGCTGGATGACAGCGGCGAGCAGCTCAGCTTAGTCCGCCGGGTACTGGCCGGACAGACCGCTTACAGCAGTCGGTTCCTTCCAGGGCTTTTGGGCCAGGTGTCGGGGGAGCTGACCGTCCGGAGGAGACGCTCCTGCGTCTGTCGAACCGGGAAGCCTCCGTCGCCCTCGGTCTGGCCAGAGGTTTGAGCCACCGCCAGATCAGCCGGGAGATGTTTCTTGCGGAAAAGACCGTGAAGAATATGGTCGCGTCGATGCTGATGAAGCTCGGCATGGCGCGCGGGACGGAGGTCGCTGAGCTGGTCATCGGTGCGCTGAATCGTCCCGAGGTCTCCGTCGGTGCCGGTTACCGGTCCGGTCGATCCCCGGACCTGGTCGCTGAAGTCACCGTTGCCCTGGCGGACTGCACCAGCCAGGACCGCACCGGGCCGCAGACAGCGGCCCAGCGTGCCGGCGCTGCGGCCCGGCTCGCCGCTGCCCTTGACGCGACCCGGACGGAGCCGATGGGGCATGGCTCGATGCTGAACCGGCGCCGCGGATCGAGGCCTGGATCCGGAGGGTTCCTGCCTACCCGGTGAGCGGGAGTCCTGCGCCCGGGCATGGAAAGCCCCAATGTTCTTTGGCGGGAAACATCGGGGTGCCGTATTGAAACCATATTTTCGGCCGTTTTGCAGGTCAAATCGTGGTGGCCGGATGCGGGGCTCCGGTGCGGCCCGCTTAGTTTTGGGGGCGGGCCGTACCGGTTGTCGGTTCCCCCGCACCTGTCCGCGGAGTTCGTGGTCCGGGGGAGGGTTCCACGCCTACGGGCCTCGGACCCCGAGTGCGCGGCTGCAGCGCCTCTGCAACGTGGGGGGGTCTTAGGTCCCTTACCGTGGGGGTGTGGCGGGGTAATTCTGGAAAGACCACGGCGGTGCGTCTCGATGATGAGGCGGTTGAAGCCGGGGCAGGTGGCCCGGGCGCGGCGTTGGAGCGGCCCGGGCCGCCGAATCATTCCCAAGCCATCGCGAAGATTCATGCCGGCGGTTACGGCGGGCGCCTGCGGCCCCGACGGCTGCAGCGTCTGAGTTCGTCCAAACGCTGGCCCGGGCGGCCTCCTTTTCCGGACCGCCCCGCCCTAGAGTGAATCATGGACACTTCGGCCGGACCGGACGGATCCCGGACCTCACTGTTTACTGATCACTATGAGCTGACCATGTTCCAGGCGGCGCTCCACTCCGGGGCCGCACACCGCCGGTCCGTCTTCCAGGCCTTTGCCCGCGGGCTCCCGGCCGGGCGCCGGTACGGGATCGTGGCCGGCACCGGCCGACTCCTTGAAGGCATCGTGGACTTCCGCTTTAACCAGGACGACCTCGATTTCCTGGCCGGCACCGGGGTGGTTAATCAGGACACGCTGGAACACCTGTCCGCCTTCCGGTTCTCCGGTGACATCTGGGGCTACCCGGAGGGCGAGGCCTACTTTCCGCACTCCCCCGTCTTGATCGTGGAATCGACCTTCGCCGAGGCCTGCGTCCTGGAGACCTACGTCCTGTCGGTGCTGAACCACGACAGCGCCATCGCCTCGGCCGCGTCCCGAATGACCAGTGCCGCCGGCGGCAGGCCCTGCATTGAGATGGGTTCCCGCCACACGCATGAGGAAGCGGCCGCGGCGGCGGCCCGCGCGGCCGTGATCGCGGGCTTTTCCGGCACGTCCAACCTGGCCGCCGGCCGGCGCTACGGCCTCCAGACCGTCGGCACCGCGGCCCACTCCTTCACTCTGGTCCACGACTCCGAGCGCGAGGCCTTCGCGGCGCAACTTGCCTCGCTGGGGGCAAGCACCACACTGCTCGTGGACACGTACGACGTCGAAGCGGCTGTCCGCACCGCCGTCGACCTCGCCGGAGACAAGCTCGGGGCCATCCGGCTGGACTCTGGAGACCTCGTGGCGCAGGCACGCTGGGTCCGCGAACTTCTGGACAGCCTTGGCAATGTGCACACCAGGATCGTGGTGACCTCGGACCTGGACGAGTTCTCCGTCGCCGCGCTCCGGGCAGCGCCGGCCGATTCCTACGGGATCGGCACATCGCTGGTGACGGGTTCCGGGGCGCCCACCGCCGGCATGGTCTACAAGCTGGTGAGCCGGGCCGGCGACTCCGGCGGGCTCGTTGCCGTCGCGAAGACTTCGAAGGACAAGATCAACGTGGGCGGCCGCAAGTTCGCGGTGCGCCGCCTGGATGACCGCGGCACGGCCACCCATGAGGTCCTCGGCGTGGAGCATCCCCCAGCGGACGGCAAGAACGGCCGACCGCTCCTGCAGCAGTTCATGATGGACGGCGAACTCCTGCCCGGCTGGACCGGGCCGGACGCGGTGAGGCGGGCGCGGGAGCGGCACACGGCCTCCATGGCGGAGCTGCCCCGGGTCGTGGACCGGCTGCAGCCCGGCGAACCGGCTATCCCGACCATCTACGAGTGAAGCGTTCGACGTACCGCCCGGGATGGCGGAACACTATTTCCCGGAGGCTGATATCAGTGAGCTCGCCCAGCTCATCCACGGCACACTTTCCTCAAGCGCCGCCAGGGGCGCCGGGGCCAGCTTCGACGACGCCGGCCGGCCGTTGCGTCTCGCGGCCTGGCCTGGGTGACACTGGCAGGTGTCCTGACACTGATCCAGTTCTTGTGACCCCGTCGCAACGAGAATGTGGTACCGAACGAAGAGAATAGGCTACGGCCTACGACCGCTGAGCAGAGGGTATTCCGTGACGGAACGTGGTGGAGTTTCGCTTCAACGTGAAGACGAATTCCGGTCCAGCGCCAGCTCCGAGAACCCTGGCTGTGCTCTCGACACGATCTAGCGGGATCGATCCTTCGGGGTTCGAAGCTCCAAGGGGACCTTGTCATCGACCATGCCTGGGTTAGGCGACGGCAAGCGCCGTTCGTCTATGTCGACTGCGTGGCGGTGCCATCCTGACCCCGCTTGGAACCTCGCCACCCAGACTCGGATGCCCCACTCAGGGCGGCGCACTGCCCTGCCCCGGAACCATACCGAACTGAGTCCTTCGGGGAGAACCAGGTCGCCAACGGGCTCGGCCCGACCTTTGTCGAACTCGTCCGAGAGCCGGTAGAAGTAGGACTCGACCCGGTGGCTCCGACCAAAGAGGAAGAGGTGTCGCTCATCCGCCGGTTCAGCTCGGAGCTTCGCGATGTTTTCCAGCGCCCAGTCTTCCGCCAGTAATTCTGTGCAGACCTGAACGAGCTCGTTCAATCGCAGTGGAATCGAGCCGCTTTCTGACTGTGGTTCGCCATCTCTCTTGGCTTGTGCCCACTTCTTCAAAAGCTCTTTGTCCGGAGGCGAAGTGATCTCGACGATGCCGCGACGTCCCTTCGCGCCCGCACTGACCCAAGCGCCATCAGGTTTCTGGTTGCCCGCGCCTGCGTCCGCGAGGTGGATGTCGACCCCGAGGACGTTCTCCATGATGAGGAACGCGATCTCTTCCTCACGGCTGGCCTTGGCCCCGGCTGCATTGCTCATTCTTGAACTATAGCGAGGCTCAAACGCGGAACTCCTGGCATGCACGCTCAAGCAGCAGTGTAGACGTTGAGGGACTTGCCTGCCGGACGTCAGTGTGCAGTGACTGCGTCGCCATGCCGCCAGCCTGTCCCGCCCTCCGCCACTTAACTGAATGACCGAGATGCGCCCGACATGGCCCGGCCAGCTACGCGACGATGAAACGCACCCTCGGCCGGGCCGCGATGGGCAAGTACCGCGATCGGATTGCGACGTGGTGCTTCGAGCACGCCAGCACCAGCGGGGACGTCTCCCTGGTACTCTACGACGTCACGACCCTGTACTTCGAGGCCGAGAAGGAAGACGAGCTACGAAAGGTCGGCTATTCCAAGGAACGCCGCGTGGACCTGCAGATCGTCGTCGGTTTGCTCGTTGACCGCGGAGGGTTCCCGTTGGAAATCGGCTGCTTCGAAGGTAACACGGCCGAGACCGCCACCATCATCCCGATCATCAAGCAGTTCCAGGCCCGGCACGGGCTGGCCGACATGGTCGTCGTGGCCGACGCCGGCATGCTCTCAGCGGGGAACCTGCGCGAGCTGGACGAGGCGAACCTGGGGTTCATCGTCGGATCCCGGATGACCAAGGCCCCGGCCGATCTTGCCTCGCACTTCCGGTGGCACGGCGACGCGTTCAGCGACGGACAGTTGATCGACACCATCACCCCCAGGATCGGGCACCGGAACGAGAACAACCCCGACCTGCGTGCCGAACCCGTCTGGGATCCCGCCACGCACTCGGGCTCATGGCGGGCGGTGTGGGCTTACTCCCGTCAGAGAGCAGTCCGCGACGCCATGACCCTCACGGCCCAGGAGAACCGGGCCCGTGAAGTCATCGAGGGATAGAAGGCGGCCCGGACTCCACGCTTCGTCAAGACCACCGGAGGGAAACGCAGCCTCGATGAGGCGTCACTGACACGTGCCCGGCAACTGGCCGGTCTCAAGGGCTACGTGTCAAATATCCCGGCGACGGTAATGCCCGCAACGGAAGTCATCGGCTCCTACCACGAGCTGTGGCACGTCGAGCAGTCCTTTCGGATGAGCAAGACGGACCTGCGGGCCAGGCCCATGTTCCACCGAACCCGCGACGCGATCGAGGCACACCTGACGATCGTGTTCACTGCGCTTGCCATCTCCAGGACTGTCCAGAACAGGACAGGGCTTGCGGTGGCCAACGTCGTCAAACAGCTCCGGCCCCTGCGCTCGGCGACCATCGCCATCAACGGCACCACCCAGACATTCGCCCCCGACATCGCCACGGAGCAGCAAGCCATCCTCGACGCCATCCACAGCCCAAAACTCACGCACTAAGCGAATGAGCCAAGTCAGATCCTTCCCGCAACAGGTGAAATACAGACGATTGGCATCGCCATTTCACCGCGGAAGGAAGGGGCTCTCCCCGTAACGACACGAGGGAGGACAAGGGGAATCCCAGCACGCCAAGCCACACACCGTGGCCTACTGCTGTCCAAAAATGCTTGCCGCCGCTGGTCAAAACCACTGCCGCGAAGGTCAACCAGTTTTGCCGTCTCCGGTCAGTTTAAAGTTGCCGCTTACACCAAACCGCATCCAAATTGGCCTGAGCGGAAGAGGCGGGTGGATCAATGTTCCACACATCTGACAGCCGTCTGCACAAAGTGCAGACGGCTGTCAGATGTCCCGGCACGAGTCAGTAATGTGAAGCCGTTTGGAAGACGCTCCGTCTGAGGGTGTGCGGTTTTCGGTTAGTAACGCAGGAGGGCTACCGCCTCGGTTTCCGTGGGGAGTTCGTCCGATAGCATGACGTGGACGTCCCCTCCGTTTTGCAGTGTGTTCATTACAGCGATGCCTAAAAGATCCTCTCCCGAGGATTCATATTCGGGCCCTGTCACAAGACTGTCGGCCTCGCTGTCGTAACGTCCCCAGACCGGCTCGCCGTCGTGAACGAGTAGGGTGCTGACTCGCCCTTGGTGTGACGCTCGTACAATGTCAGCGATGTGGCTTGTCGCTTTGGGCTCGCCCCGGCCCAAAAGTTCAGCTGCGGTTTTTAGTGCCTCAACGCGTCCGCTATCCAGCCGATCTTTCACCTTTGAGTACGCCAGGCTGTGCAGCTCTGAGGTATCAAGTGCGTTCGCGTTAATCTCCACGACTCCTGCCAGGAGCTGGCCAAGGTCACGCGATTGCTGGAAATGCCCACCAATTTCAGCGTCCGCAACGAGTACCAGGGGTTGAGGGCTCGCGGAAAGGATGTTTTCGGTAGCCTTTGCCACTCCCGCCACGTATTCCTGGAGGCGTGCTTTCCTGAAATCGGGTGGGCTGTCCCCGTAAACCTGTGCGTTTGGTATGTTCGCTGTTCCTACATTGGGACGCGCGGGAGGGCTGGCCTGCACCGGGTTTTCATAGTCGTTTTCCACTGACTCCCTGAGGGGAAGACCTGCAGTCTTTTCCTCGACCAATCCATAGCGGGAAGCACTGAAGAGGGTAGCTCTATCAGCCGTGACTGTCAGGACGGAGAAATGGCCGTCTGCCGCCAGTAGGGGCAGCAAAGGTCTGACGTGAAATTTTCTTCCTACAACAACGAGGTCCTCGAAACTAAGCGGAACCCTATATTCACGTGTTTGATTTTCATCAATGAAAAGGACCAGTCCAGTGCTCTGGTGCTGCCAAAAATCATGGTCTTCCAGCAGGGCATTGGCCGGCGCCAGGATAACATCGGCGTCTGCTTCGGACAGGCCGTCTGCAGTGAGTTGTGACCTGGCGTCGGCCAGGAGGTTCTTCAGGCGGATGGGATCCTGCCGTACGTCTTTTCCTGTGGGATGGGTTGGCATGAAAATTGATACGGCAGTGGATGATTCGTTGGTTATCAGTCGGGTCAGATCGGTTTGAGCGAACAACTTGGGGTCCTTTCACAGAGCGTGTTTGATACCACTTCATCGGCCGGTTTGATGGGTTGAGCATTAGTTGTCTGCATTTTCATCGACCAAGGTGCACGTCCATCCGTGTGATCTGGTCTGCGAATCGAGAGAGTTTGCTACTGACAGTGGATTCGATCTCACTAGTCAATCGCTGCCCTCGACGCTGCTGTTTATGCTGCCCTCAATTGCACGGGCGTTCTCCTTTCTTGGCCTTTGATAACAGGAGGGACCAGCGGCGAGTACTGGGAGAGGCGATTCGCCGGGACTTGTCTGCGGACCTTCGCTGATATTTAGTGATCATTCGATCCTAGGACGGACGGGAGAGGGTAGCCAGCGGTTATCCATCCTTCCTCGCGGGCACAGCCATGAAGCCGCATCAAGCATCGAGATCACCGAGGGTGGCGACCCGGACTGACCCCATACGGCCTTGCCCTTGAGCGGGGTCTGTGACCGCTACATCAAGTTGCAAGTGGCGCTGCCGACGTGGGGACCGTGATGTAAGTGGTGCCGACGCGGAGCATGGCCCCGAGAACGTTGAGGCGGCCTGACTTGGCTCACGGGTCATGGCCTCGCGGCAGGCCGGGGCTCTGACGCGAAGATTCCCTTCCTCGTCAGGGGACCCGCGTTTTGTTACCCCGTCCGATCGAGGGTGACCTGGTAGCCCATGGCCTCGAGTTGGTGGAGTGCGCGGTTCTTGGCGCGTTCGGGGTGGAGACGGGTGAAGAAGTCTGCACCGGGGTCCTCGTAAAGGGTTCCGTAGCGGCCCATGTGCCAGATCGCGATGAGCATGGTGTGTTGGATCGCAACGTTGGCTTTCATGGGGCCTCGCCGCGACGCAATTCGGCGGTAGCGGGCGCCGAGGTAGGTGGCGGGGTTCTGTGCGCACGCCACCGCGGCAGCGCCGAGCGCTCCTTGGAGATAGGGGGTTTCCGGGCCGGGTCTTGGTCGACTTGACTCGTCCGGCGGACTCGTTGTGACCCGGCGTGGTCCCGGCCCACGAAGCGAGGTTCCCGGCGGTGGCGAACCTGGTCATGTCTGCGCCGGTCTCGGCGACGACGACGTCGGCGACGAGGGGGCCGATGCCGGGGATGGTGGCGATCAGGTCCCGGAATCCCTGAAAGGGTGCGATCACCACCTCGATCCGGGCGGTGATGTCCTCGACCGCCCTCGTGTGCCGGTCGATCAGGTCCAGATGTACCCGCGCCAGGAAACCGTGGTGTTCGGTGAACCGGCCGCTCAGCGCCTCGGTCAACGCCGGGATCTTCGAGCGCAGCCGCCGCTTGGCGAGGTCGGCCAATGCGGCGGGGTCGTCTTGGCCCGCGATCATCGCCTCGAGCATCGCCCGTCCGGAGACGCCAGTAATGTCGGAGGCGACCGAGGACAGTTTGATGCTGGCGTCCTCGAGCAGCTTCTCGAGCCGTTGGATCTCCCGGCCACGTTCCCGGGTGATCGCGGTCCGGGCCCGGGTCAGATCGCGCAACTGGCGGATCGGCTCCGGGGGCACGAACGACCCACGCACCAGGCCGTGTGCGCCAAGCTGGGCCAGCCACGTCGCGTCGGCGACATCGCTCTTGCGGCCAGGCAAGTTCTTGACGTGCCTGGCGTTGACCAGTATGACCTCGAACCCGGCGTCCTCAAGGAGGTAGTAGAACGGCTTCCAGTAGTCCCCGGTGGCCTCCATCACCGCACAGGTGACCTGCTCGGCGATTAGATGCTCACGCAGGGCCAGGACCTGGTTCGTGGTCGAGCCCCACGTCGTGACCGTCTCAACAGTCTTGCGACGACCAACACCGGCGACCCGGACGCAGACCTTGGCGTCCCTCTTGGACACGTCCAGACCAGCACACCGGCCATGCACCACTTCCATCACTGCCACCCGCTTCCCGTCGACGGATCATTCGGTGTCCGTCGCGGGGAGGGCAGGGAGATTCAGAAGTCTGACGCTCGGGCTCGAAGGCACCAATCCACGGTTCCCGTGGAAGCCCTCCACCCCCATGCTGACCTACAGGCTCCCAGGCACTACAGAGGATTCGGGGTCGACCGCAACGAACACGACCAGTCTCACACCGCGGGTCACCGCGTGACCACAGCAGAACGCGACGCCCCCGAATCTTCGCTCACCATGGTGAGCCGGAGGCGCCGCATTGCTGACCTGCGGTGATGTCGGCGGAATGGTGCTTTTTCACGCACTAATGGGTTTTGTTCTGTCACCGGTGTGGCGTTCATCAGGAGGGTTCGGACGGCTTCGGGAGCGACGGAAGTGCAGATCGCCGAGTATGTGCGTGGTCGCCAGCGGATCGTGGAGCACGTCGGCTCGGCGCATACGGAGGCTGGAATGCTCACCGAGAATCTGGCCGAGATGACTATTGAGGGAAGAGAAGATCGTGCTGTCTGAAACAGTCTCCGGCCTCGGCGAGGACTATCCGGAGCTTGTGGTGCACACGGCCTGGAAACCGAGAAGGAGGCGGTAATCAGGGCTTCCTCCAAATATCCCGGTACGTTTCAAGCTTGTCGGTCGCCAAGCACAAACTCACGCGTCCCACCGGCGCCCAGAATGACCTGCTCCGAAGCGACCCGTATGCAGATGCCCGGCGCATCTCCGGCATGGTGAACAACCTCTACGACGGCCCGGTCTGGGGACTGTTCCCCGCCCTCTTCGCCGCCGGCGGACTCAGCATCGAACGCATCGGCATCCTCGCCGCTGTCTACCCTGCCGTCTGGGGCGCCGGGCAACTGAACACCGGTCCCTCTCGGACCGGATCGGCCGCAAACCACTGATGGCCGGAGGCATGCTCGTCCAGGCGGCAGGCCTGGCCTTGGTCGCCGTTGGAGCGGACTTCGGAACCTGGCTTGCCGACGTCGTCCTGCTCGGCGCCTGACCCTGACCTGAATCCCAGGGTCTCCCCGGTCTCGTTCATCCAGCGGGTTTGAGCGCAAGTCTGCCCGTCAGAATATGCTCCGCCCCTTGCAGCGTTCTTCCGCTTCGCCGCTGCGGGTAGGCTCACGATACGGAACGTTGTCGAGTTCCTGATCGGACGGATCAGAGGAGGACGAAGTGGCTGCCTGGACGCTAAGGATTTCCAATCTGGCTGGCCTCCGGCTGTCGGTTCGCCGAGCCCGAAGCACCGTCTCCGTCGTGATCCCCAGCCGCAATGACGCAGCAATGCTGAAGACGTGCCTCTCGCTGCTGTCCCAACAGAGCAGGCCCGCCGACGAGATCATTGTGGTGGACAACTCAAGCAGCGATGACACGGCGGACATCTGCCGCGCGGCCGGCGTGCGGCGCATTCCCGTGGATCTGCAAGGCATCCCGGCAACAGCCGCTGCCGGCTTCGACGCAGCTGCCGGGGAAATTATCGCCCGGCTGGATACTGACTCCAGGCCGCCGGAGGACTGGATCGAGCGGGTCGAAACTATCCTCCTGGCCGCGGGGCCAATGTCCGTCGTCACGGGACCCGGCGATTTTTACGGAGGAAGCCGTTTGGTCCGCTGGGCCGGCCGGCATGTTTTCCTGGGAGGCTACTTTACATTCATCGGATTCCTGATGGGTCATCCGCCGGTTTTCGGTTCCAACTTCGCGCTTCGCCGAGCAGTCTGGCAGGGTGTCCGCGGGTCCGTCATTCGGGACAACGCCGATGTCCATGACGACTTTGATATTTCGTACCATCTCCGCCCGGAGATGACGGTCATCTATGACCGCACGCTGCGTGTTGGGGTTTCGGCCCGACCGTTCACGAACTGGTCATCCCTGCGGCGGCGCCTGGACATGTCCCTTGCGACTTTTCGGGTCGAGTTCCGGGAAGAACCGCCGCTCCGGCGCCGCTTGGACCGCTTACGGTGGCGGCGCGGGCACGCAAGGGCGGCGGACGACGGATAGGGCCGGCGCCGCTCAGCTGGCCTTCGCGTACAGAGCCAGCAGGTCGCGGCTGAATTGGTGCGGCGACGTCTTTCACGGACTGTGCCCGCCGCGGTAGACGGTGATCCGGGCCCCGATTGACTGTGCGAACAGCCGGTGCAGGCGCAAAGGCCACAAATCATGTTCGCCCACCGCAACGAACTTCGGGAGAGTTGCATCGGCCAGAAGTTCCCGGAGGTCGGGGGCGTTCTTCATCAGCGCGTAGATGTCGCGGACTGAAGCCCGGCGGGTAAAGCGGAAGCGGTAATTGACGAACCGCTGCCGGCCCGGGGGCACCCGGACAAAGCCCCTGCGGATGCCCCAGATCAGCAGGGCTGCCCCAATCCGGCCATTCACCCAGCCGCTGGCACGGCCGATCCGGCTGACGCTGCGGAAGCTTTGCCCGGGCTCCGGCGGGCAGCTCAAGAGGGTGAGTGTCTTGAACAGGTCCGGCCTCATCGAAAAGGCGAGTTGGGCAACAATCGCGGCGAAGGAGTAGGCCACTATGTGTGCAGGTTTGCCGCCTGCCTCCAAGACCGCAAGGAAATCCTCCACGAAGAGTTCGTAGTCGTAATGCCGCCTTGGCGGCACCAGGTTCTCCGGCCCCGCTGCCGCGGATTGGTACTGGCCGGCCAAGTCATAGCTCAGCACAAAATAGCCCGCAGCGGCCAGGACCGGCATCATGAGCGAAAAATCCTCTTTCGAGCCAGTGGCGCCGGGAACCAACACGATCCAGGGATCGTCGGGGTTGCCCATCGCCAAAGCTGCAAGATGGCCGCTGGGTACGGGGATGCTCATGATCACCGCGCCAGCCGGCAGCATGGACCAGTCGACGTCCCCCAACCCGGCATCCAGCAGGGCAGCGGCGTCACCACGTGCGAATCCGGACTCCTCAGGGCTAGTGCCGTACGGTTCCTGATCCTGAGCTGCCATGGACCAAAGATAACCCGGTCAGCTATGTGTGGTGAGGGATCTGGGTGGTGGGGCGCTGGGAGACACTCCTGACGAAGGCGTGCAGGCGCCGGTACACTTCCTGGGATTCCGGGTAGCGATAGTCCTGTTGCCAGGTGTGCTCGGTGTTGGCATTTGCCCACAGGTAGATCAGGGCGTCCACCGGCACGGCGTGTTCCTGAAGCCGGTCAATGAAGTTTACGTTCGCCTTGTAGAAGAAGTCGCGTTCCGAGGTAGTGAGGAAGACCGGTGGGAATTGGGCGTTCAGCCACTCAATCGGAGACACAAAACCGGCCTCAGCCTTGAGTCCTTCCAGTGCCTTGCGGGTGAAGATGCGGCCTCGAATCCGGCCCCCTGCCGTGCCGGCTGATGGCAGCAACATGCGGACGAAGTTCAGGCTCAGGACAAAGCCGCTCTCGAAGAACACGGAGAAATCCACCACGCTGCAATGCTGGACCAGTCCCTTCAGGTGCCTCCCGTCCACGGCGGGCTGCAGGGAATAGTGGCTGGCAAGCTCAGGCCGGAAGGTCGCAGCCGTGAGCAGTGCCGCGATCTGCCCGCCGGCGGAGTCGCCCCCCAAAACCACGCATTCCGGATCCCCGCCATAGTCCTGGATGTTGGCACTGACCCATGCCAACGCGGCGTTTGCGTCCTGAAGCACATGTCCCATGTGGAAACGGGGTGGCTGGCGGTAGTTGACGTTTACCACCACCATCCCGCCAACCGCCTGGTTTGCGCAGTATTTGGTCAGGGCCGCTTTGTCTCCGGACGTCCAGCCTCCCCCATGGAAATAGACGAAGACGGGGAGGGATTTTCCTTCCCCGGCCCGCCCGTCACGGCGGTCCAGGGCGGGGGTGAGTACGTCCAGCTGGTGCGCGGGGTGACTGTCTCCGACGTAGTTGATGTCATGGACGTAATCCACTTCTGTAAGGGGTTCCCGGTTGAACCTCGCCCGCTCACTGGCGCCAACAATGCGCATCAGGAGGCGCCACGTCCACACCGGTACGCGGCGCACGAATCCTCGCACCTTCCGTGCCAGCGAGAAGGCACTCCCGGCATGGTGGACCACCGTGGTCATCCGTTAATGGTACCGGGAAGGGCATGGCTGCCGGCCACTATTCGCGTATGGCATCAAAGGATCCGGGCCAGTGCAGGCACACGGCTGATCAGGAGCCAGGCCAGTACGAACGAACCCGCCACTCCCCCGGCGGCAACAATCAATGCCTTACCCTCGGCCGCCACTTCAACGGGACGCAGCACAACCGCGATGCCGATTAAGACGGGTCCTTGGACCAGAAACGCAGCGTACGAACTACGGCGAAGCGCTGGCCCCCAGCGGGGGAACCCCTTTAATCGATGTTGGGCCGTGCCGAGAATCCAAGCTGACCCAAAGATTGAAAGAATGCGGCGAATGCGAAGGCCGGCCAGTTCCAGCCGCCCAACATGTCTTGGAGTACGGCTCCCCTGTAGGCCAGGAACAGGAGACCTGCGGCCGAAATGACGGCCAGCAGCGCAAGGTCGCGGCAGCCTCGGCGGAGCCTATCCGGGATTTGGGTCAGCCAACCCCTGCCTGATGCAGCAATACCCAATCCGAAGAGTGCCAGGCAGGCCGGCCACTCCCAGGGATTGAGGTCAGTCACTGTCTCCGTGCCGAACGGGTAGGCCAGCCGCACCAGGAAGGATGCCACTGCTACGCCTGCTGCGAGCAGCAGCAGTTGGCCAAGTCCAGGTCCGCAGCTCCGTGACGCCTCGCGAGGCGGGGCGCGCTCCGTCGTCGTAACTGTGACACCGCCGCATAGGCTAGCGAAAAGATCAGCAGCACACCCACACATCCATGTCGGCCACCGCTCGAAGCGGGCGAGCAGCTGGTAGGCGTCAAGGTCCGGGTCTCCTTGCCCCTGACCCAACGGTTGATGCGCCAGCAGTCGGGCCAATCGCCCTCGACCCCAATCCAGGTGAAGCCGTGCGCTTCGATGAGCCGGCGGCTGATCACTGCCCGCCATCGGTAGTACTCGCTGGTGCCGTGGGACGCTTCACCCAGGCACACGTAACGGGCCGCGGCGGCGAGGGGGATCAGGGCATCCAGGTCCTCGGCCCCGGCCAGCCGATGTGCCAGGACGCGGATCTGAGCGAGCTCCGCCGCCAGGCCCGCGGTTGTGTACCCGGTGCTGCGGTTCACGGCTGCACCTCGGGGGCAGGTTCCTCGTTCAGGTCAGGCAAAAGGTATTGGATGAACCATTCAGCGGCCAGGGCGGCCGCCTGGGTGAGCGTTCCGGGTTCTTCGAAGAGGTGTGTGGCTCCGGAGATGATCTCCAGCCGGGTCGGTGCCCGCATCAGGGCCATGGCCTGGCGGTTGAGTGCAAGGACTTGGGGGTCGGCGCTGCCGACGATCAGCAGAGTCGGGGCACGCACGGCGGCCAGCCGCGGGCCGGCCAGGTCCGGGCGCCCGCCCCGTGAAACAATGGCGCCTATCCGTGCGCCGGGTTCGGCCGCGGCCCACAGCGCGGCACCGGCACCGGTGCTGGCCCCGAAATAGCCGACAAGACCGGATGAGGTGTCGTCCCTGGTGCCCAGCCACCGGGTTGCCGCCATGAGCCGGCGGGCGAGCAGGGCGATGTCGAACACGTTCTCCCGGTTGACTTCCTCAGCGGGGGTCAGCAGATCCAGCAGCAAGGTGCCCAGCCCGGCGCGCTGAAGGACCGAGGCGACGAACCTGTTGCGGGGGCTGTGACGGCCGCTGCCGCTGCCGTGGGCGAACACCACGATCCCGTCGCACCGTGCGGGCAGGTGCAGGTTGCCCCGGAGCCCTATGGCACCGGAGGGTATTTCCACCTCTTCTTCGACGCCGGGCCCTTCCGCTGCCAGGACTCGGTGCAGCCGCCGGGCTGCGGCGTCGAGCAGCTGCACGACCTCCTCATCCGCTACGGGGGAGAAGTCGCTGTAGTGGAAGCCGACGGCCTGGAAATTCCGGGCGGAAACCAGGCAGAACACGTCATCCGGCTCCGTCAGCGAGGCCAGCACCCCGGTCGGGGCCACAGGCACGGCCAGAATCACTCTCGCCGCACCCAGTTGCCGTGCAACCCGGCAGGCGACGCGGGCAGTGGATCCGGTCGCGATACCGTCATCGACGATTATTACTGTGCGGCCCTTCAAATCCGCGCGCACCCGCCCTTGGCGGTACCGCGCAACCCGGGACTCCAGAAGGTCCCGCTCACGCCGCTCGACCGCCTGCAGGTCGGCTTCGGTAACACCTGACAGGGAGATGACACGTGCGTCAAGCACCCGGGCGTTTCCTTCCCCGATAGCACCCATCGCCACCTCCGGCTGGAACGGCAAACCCAGCTTGCGAACCACAATCACATCCAGCGGCGCATCGAGCACCTTCGCAACCTCGAACGCGACCGGAACGCCGCCGCGGGGCAACCCCAGAACCACCACGTCATGCCCCCGCAGCTGAGCCAGCCTTTGCCCCAGCCTCCGACCTGCATCAACTCTGTCCCGGAATTCATACATCAGGCTGTCTGTTCTTCCTGCTCCATCGGGGAAACCGCCGCCGCGGACCATGACATCCGCAGGATAAAGTGGCCCTCTGCACTGTTTCTGGCGATGACCGCCCCTGCGTCCCCGGCCAGTTTCACCCCGAATTCAATTTCCAGCCGCTCGGGAGCGAGTTCCCTCATAGCCTCCGCCACTGCAACGGCGGCTGGACGGACACTGGCCAGCGCATCCTCCAGACGCCGGCCCACATCCAAAATCCCCTGTTCGTTCCGGGCAGGATGGTCCACGCCATAGCTGTTCTCATCCACTTCAACCAGTACAGTCCCGGATCCGACTTCATATCGCAGTACGTCAGTCATGCCAAGTACCTCGTCCGTTCGGCCTGATTATTGCTGCTGCTCCATACACGCCTTCAAACATGACAATTTCTCCCAACTCTGGGCAGGGAAAGCCCCGAAGAGAGGGTCGGGGTCCCTCCAGTAGATACCTGCCAGGAAGCAGGCAACAGGGACTAAGGTCCCGCTCCGGCACCAACCCGCGGCCGCCGCCATAGACTCTCCGGGAGCCGCCCGGCCCGGGGACTTTCGTCCCTGCCGCAGACCGGCCACCGGGGTGCATTCTGGAAGAGAAAGCTTCGCGGATACGCGGACCGCCTACTGGGAGTCGCGATGCTCGCC
This sequence comes from Arthrobacter sp. 24S4-2, assembly GCF_005280255.1. Classification (NCBI taxonomy): domain Bacteria; kingdom Bacillati; phylum Actinomycetota; class Actinomycetes; order Micrococcales; family Micrococcaceae; genus Arthrobacter; species Arthrobacter sp. 24S4-2. Next base: position 3,188,195 of record NZ_CP040018.1, read on the forward strand.
CTGGGCCTCCTTCTGGGGCGAGAAACCGACAGCGCGGGCCGCTCGAAGGTCCGCTGAGAGTAACAATTCCCAAACACAGGGCCGAAGCCTGTTTGGGCACCATCATCGTGAACAGTACTGCCGCTCCCGCACGGGCGCGGCAGTAAGACAAACCGGTTCGGGCCCCCACCACGGTCCCTGCTGACAGAATGGCAGTGCATCAGTCACATGCCGACTTCCAGCCGACGATTTCCAGCTGTCAGTTACTGAAGTCGTCTGCACCGATGTCCGAACCGGAATTTTTCAAGCTGAACGGTACCAACGGGAGTTAGGCGGCTGACTGTTCGGTGATTTCCTTGGGTTGGTTGATCCACGCGGGTCCTGGGAGCGCGAGGATTTTGGGGTCGGTGGTTGTGGTGAAGCGTTCGGGGTGTTTCGCACGGGCTGCAGCGAGCGTTACTGATCGTTCTTTGGCCACACCGGCGGCGTGACCGTAGTGGACATTGGCGGGGTGTGGAAGCCAATTCCGGAGTGCTGGTGGTGATGGACTCTTCTATGTCTGTCAAGCGGCCGCTTCGGGTACCTGTTTCACCAGTGCGGCAGCGTTCAGGGCCCGGAACACGCGCCGTGCCAGATAACGCTTGACACAGCGCCGGATCTCCTTGATGGTCTTGCCTTCGGCACGGCGTTTCTTTACGTAGTCGCAGGTCTCAACGTCATGGGTCATTCTGGTAACCGCAGCGATGTGGAGGGCGCTGTTGAGCCTTCTGTCGCCTCCTCGGTTCAGCCGGTGCCGCACCGTATTCCCTGACGACGCGGGGATGGGATTCACGCCGGCCAGGCAGGCGAAGGATGCTTCGCTGCGGACCCGTCCCTCGTGCGACCATGCCACCAAACATTTGGCCGCGGTCACCGCTTGGAAGCCCGTCTCCTCGAGCAGCGGTGCGGCCTCGCTGACCGTGACCAGCTCGTCCAACTGCTTCTCGTTGGTTTTGAGCTGCTCGTCCAGGCCCAGGATGTGCTTGGCCAGGCGGACCGCCTCGGTGCGGGCGATGCCCAAGGCCAGTTCTTCCTCACGCTCTCGCCACCGGGAGATCTCCTCGATCTGGGCCGGGGTGAGCTTCCTGCGGGCATCAATGCCGAGGTCGTTGCCGCGCACGAGGGCATTGAGTGCGTTAATCGTCCGGGTGCGGTCCTTGGTCATGGACTCGCGGGCGGTGACCAGGATCCGCAAGCCCTGGCGTATCCCGTCATTCAGGCGGGGGCGGCGGAGTTTCTCAACCGGCAGCGGCAGCACGGCCATGGCCATTCGGTGGGCGTCCAAGGCATCTGACTTACCCACGCCGCGGTTCTTCTTGGCATCCATGCGCGGCGCCTCGGCGACGGGGAATCCGTAGGTGGCTACGGTGCCGGAGAGGATCGCCCCGTACGAGGCGGCTCCCTCGACGACCCAGAGGGTATCGGCGTCGGCATTGGTGCGGCGGGCTACCCATTTGATGGCCCGGTTGATGCCGGCCGCGGTTGTGGGGAATGACTGCGTGTCCATTAGTGCGCCGTTGGCGGCGTCGAGGATGGCGTAGACGTGTTTGCGGGCGTGCGTGTCGACGCCCACGACAAATGGATGGGCATGCGCGACGATAGATGTGGCGGTCATTCGTGCCTTCCTCTTCACGGATATGGTCATGGCCGTCGCCGGCCGGCACCAGTCCGGGTAAGGGTCACAACGGAACAGCACTGTGATGGGTCACGCCCCGCAAGGGGTGGACATTCTTCTGATCAAGCTACCGTGGTGGGCCGGACGGGTGCCGGCCGACCACCGCCGTGGACGGACAAGTCCACAAAAAGACACTTTCGGGTCAGTTGTACCAAGAGTCACGTCCACGGGGCGGATCGGCCGGTCCCTATCCTGCCAGCCAGTCCCGGACCAGCTAAAACAAGTCTCACAGTTGTACCAGTCCACGAAACCGCCGATAAATGCTCCGGCGTCGTGGACTGAGGCGAAGCGTTCGGGGAATTCCGGACCGTATTTCAGGGTCTTGAAGATCGCCTCGCTGTACGGATTGTCATTGGACACCCGGGGTCTGGAGTGGGACCGGGTGACCTCCAGATCCGAGAGCAGCGCGGCGACCGTTTTGGACGTCATGGACGTTCCCCGGTCCGCGTGCACGACCTGGGGGATGCCATGGATCCCGAAGATTCCCTTCATCATTTCCACCGCCAGCGCCCCGGATTCGGTGGCGTGGACGTGCGCGCCGACGATGAACCTGGAGTGGATATCGACCATCATGTAGCAGTCGAAATACTTGCCTTTGACCGGGCCCGCGAGCTTGGTGATATCCCACGTGAACACCTGTCCCGGGGCCGTAGCAACCAGTTCTGGAACCGTCCGGGGCGGGTGTTTGGCCAGCCGGCGGCGTTCCTTGACCTGCTTGTTCTCCTCCAGCACCCGGTAAAAAGTCGACAGGGACCCCAGATAGATTCCCTGGTCCAACAGCTTCGTATAGACCTGCATCGGTGCCAGGTCCACGAACTCCGGTGAGTTCAGCGCCGAGAGTATCCCGGCACGCTCGGCGGCGCTGAGTTTGTTCTGCGGCACCATCGACATCTGGTCCCGCAGCGGTGCCGGTTTCCGGTTCGCGGTCGTCCTGGAAACACCGGTCAAGGATGCTGCCCGGCGTGTGGGGATCTTCAGTTCCAGCATCGACCGGTACGTGGCCATCAGCGTTTCTTGGACCGGGGCCCGTCCGGCATATCCTCTGAGGCGCTCTCTAAGAACGCCTGTAGTTTTCCCATCAGTTCCAGGGCTGCCTCGGTCTTCTGCAACCGGCTCTCACTCACCTCTAACTGGCGGCGCAAACGCGCGTTCTCAGCCTGGTCCGCCGAGAGCTTCCCGATCGATTCCCCGGCCTTCTTCCCGGCCAGGACGCCGGCGTCACGCAACCGCCGCCACTCGGTCATCTGCGAGGAATACAGGCCTTCCCGGCGGAGGAAGGCACCGCCCTCGCTGTTCTCGCAAGCGCTCTCGTACGAGGCCAAGAACTCGAGCTTCTGGACCGGCGTGAACGAACGGCGCGGCCGCGGTCCGCCGGCCCGGGGTCCGGAACTACTACTACTCACAGCACTATCTTCGCGTACTGCACTCAAAACGGGACTGGACATGATTACTGGATTCCTGGGTCTCGCCCCACGCGATTAAACGGACTTGCTATGAGCCGTTGGTACCGTTCCAGCCTGACACGTAGGGAACCCGTCTGCACTGGCTTTGGCCATCAAGACAACGAGCTGACGGCTTCTGCACCCTCCCAGCTGGTGCAGGCGACTTCTGTAACTGACAGAACCGGATCCGCGAGGGAGTGTCCCACCAAGGGCGTCCCGGTTCCTTGTGAGACAGGAAAGATTGCTCGGTCAGATGAGAACACGCCGAAGCCTTCGCCCCGGTGCCGTCAGGGCAAGTGTCTGAACTGCCTCCGTGTGTTTCTGGCTTAGCCGTGGTGGTTGAGAATTTCCCCATAAAGGTCCAGATGGTCGGCAACCATTCTTCGTGCGTTGAATCGTTCCTCGACCGTTGCCCTGCAGGCTGCGCGGTCGAGGTTAGCGGCCCGTGGCAGGAGCCCGGCGAGCTCCTGGACGGGTGCCAGGTATCCGGTGATGCCGTTGTCCACGATCTCCGGTGCCGCCCCCGACGCGGTACCGATGACGGGTGTTCCGGTCGCGAGGGCCTCGATCATGACCAGGCCGAAGGGTTCGGGCCATTGCAGCGGGCTAAGGAGAGCAACTGCGTTGCCCAGCAGCTCGAACTTTTCGGAGTCACCGATCTCACCCACCAACTCATCGTCAGAGCCAAGGACAGGCTTTACGACTTCGTGGAAGTATTCGAGCTCCGCAGGCTCCCGCATTTTGGCCGCTATCCGTAGAGGGATGCCGGCTGAGTGGGCTATCAGAACCGCTTCCATCACGCCTTTGTCAGGGCACATCCGTCCAAGAAAGCAGGCGTAGCCGCCCCGGCCTGTCCCGACCGGCACCGAGGAGAGGTCCATGCCGTGGTGGATCACCCTGGCAACGTGAAGATCCGCAACGTGCCGGATCTGATCATTCGAAATTGCGATGATGCTCGTATTGGTGCTCATTGCCCGGTAAATTTCAGCCACTTCCGGAACGAGCCTGCCGTGGATGGTGGCGACTGTAGGGATGGGGCCCGGACGGTGGGCGCACAGGGGCCCGATGAGTGTGTGATCGTGGATTACGTCCATCTGGCCCATGGCCCCGTAGGCCCTGATGCTGTGGCTTAATTCGGTGGGGATCGAGCCGCGCCGGGTTGAATCTGATTCCCACATTCCTGCCGCAAGAGGTACCGGGCAGCTGCTGTTGGAGGGTGCGGCGAGGAGAACGTCGTGCCCGGCCGCGGCAAAACCACGCGCGAGGGTGTCAACGACCCGCTCTATACCCCCGTAATTGGGCGGGGGGACAGGATATCCGGGGCCAACGATCAGTCCTATACGCATCGAGCCTCCTGAGCAGCTGAACCAGCAGATGGATGATGGACAGACATTTCTTGTTCCTTGGAAAGTGGTCACCGCTGTTGATATGGAATGGAAAACGGCTACCTGCGGACTGGGTCAGTCCCTGTTCCGGGCTTATGATTTCAAGCTTCACCGCCTCAATCTCTGGCGTTCAGAGGCTTTGGTCCTTTGCCCTGATCGATCCCGGGGACGGATTTGCCTGGGCCATGGCCGGATCAGGGTGAGGTCGTGATCTCGGGCTTGCGAATGGCCCATCGTTTGGCGATTTCAGCAGGCCAGCATGGCAGGCTCCAAAACACGGTCGCTCATGCCTGAGATACCCCCTGGCGATTCAGCCCACGCTTGAAGACCGTCCCTCAACCCGATACGGGCGGCCCCGGCTCCGGTGTTGACCTGAGATCGCTCTGGTCCCTGATCGACCCAGCGACGCAGCAGTGGTTCATGGACCACACCGGCACGGCGATCGTTCCCCGCACGATCACTGCCGCCCTGTGCCGGGCCTCGGACCAACCGCTGCCCCAGGACTCCCACGGCCAATTCCGGCTCACCGGGGACGACATGCTGTTCATCCGGAACCGGGCCCATAGTGCCTTTGCCGCGCACGGCACCGAACGGTTCTTCGAAGCAGTCCAGCCCAAGGACCCCAGCCAGGGTCACCCGCCCCAGAGCACAGACGTCCCGTACCGGACCTGACCGCCGTCGGGTTACCGGCGGTGCTGTGGATAAGGGGCTTGCCTTGGGGTAAGAGGGGAAGCCCCATCAGCAATGCTGAAGGGGCTTCGACTGTTTTGATTCAGTTATGACGAACATCATCTCCCGAACTTGCGGGAATCCCGGCGTTTCCTGCCTCGTCATCGACAGGCCACCCTGGATCAGATCCACGGTGTGTTCCAGGTTTCCCCTGTTGTTCGTTCCCGTCCTTCTTTCGAAGAACGTATAACCAGTAATACCCCTAGTTTGCCGGTGCCGCAAGAGCCAAATTTCCCAGTGGATGCGGGCGTTCCGGAGTGGGCAGCGTTGCATCACGCGACCGCCGGGATTCCTCTTTGAGGGCCGCACAGCGGTCGTTAAACGCAGAACCTGCAGGTACCTTCGCGATCTCGCTAAGAGAAGGCTCGGACATTCTCATGTCCTGAACAACCCGGCGTCACTTGATGGTTACCTGCAGGCGCCTTAAGTCTACGCCCGGACCTGACCCTCCGCATGGGGCAGTCCCATCCCAAGAGAACTATTCGTGAGTCTCGTCGGGTACTGGCCAGAATCACACGCCTGAGGCAGGGCCGAATTAGTTCGGCGTGACCCGTGAATTTTTGCTCCCCTCTGCCGGCTTTCAACGCCCGCTGCAGAATGCCCGTAAGCCTGTCCGCTGCCGGACACTGGCGGCTATGGCCGAGTGGATCCGCTTACCCGAATCCTGACGCGTTTCGAACCCTGCTCCGCTGCCCATTGCCAGGATCTATAGGGAAGCCACAGGTTACCGTCACTGGTTTGCCAGCCCTTTGCGTTCACGGCATCCCTTGGCGGTCCATCGGTCCGAGGCGTGCAAACCAGCGCGTATTGCAACGTCTATCCGTGCGGCGGCGCAGGACTTACGGGGAGATGCCGGATTGGGCGTCTGGGCGGTGTTTCCCGTGTTGATGGGGGTCTACGGGTCGAAGTGCACGGGGATGTTGTTCTCTCCGGAGACCGAAGAGATTAGGGATGCTGCAACGTCATGGAGTTTCATTTGTCGGGCGCTGGCGGCACGTTGGAGGATCGCGAAGGCGGCATCGTGGCTGCACCGGTTCTGGGCCATCACCACGCCGAGTGCCAGTGAGCTGCCACAGAGATCTCGGACAGTGGGCCCTCTTAAAATGGGGGTCTACCGAAAGTAGAGATCAGCATGACCGCATCACGCAAGCGATTTACCCAGGAGTTCAAGGACGAGTTGTGCCGCGAGGTGATCAACACGTCCAGGCCGATCAAGGACGTGGCCACCGCGTACGGTGTCGGCCCCGAAACGCTCCGCAACTGGCTGGTCAAGTACCGGGCGGCCAACGGCGGCACGGAGGTGGATCTGACGGTGTCGGAACGGGCCCGGCTGAAGGAGCTCGAGCGCGAAAATCAGGAGCTGCGGGCGGAGACTGCGTTCCTGAAAAAAGCCAGCGCTTACTTCGCGCGGGAGCAGCGGTAGTGAGCAAGTACGAATTCATCGATTCCCAAAAAGCTCAGCCCGCCAATCTCAATTCGGTCGTGAAAATGTGCCGCTGGTTGGCCGTCTCGACGTCCGGTTTCTATCACTGGGCCACACGCCCGCAATCGGCCACGGCGGCCCGCCGCCGGGCCCTGACGGCGCGGGTCCGGCACTTCTTCGAGGAGTCCGAGGGCACCTACGGCTACCGGCGCATCCATGCCGACCCTGCCGCGGAACAGACCGAGTGTTCTCCGGAGTTGGTGCGGCAGATCATGCGCTGCCAGGGCCTGGTGGCCTGTCAGCCACGGCCGTTCCGCATCACCACCGAGGCTGATGCTGAGGCTGCCGCGGGCATGCCCGACCTCGTCAAGCGGGACTTCACCGCGGACCGTCCCGGGGTGAAGTTCGTCGGCGACATCACCTACATCCACACCTGGCAAGGATTCGTCTACCTCGCCACCGTCATCGACTGCTATTCAAAGAAAGTCGTCGGCTGGTCCATCGCCGATCACATGCGCACCGGGCTCGTCGCCGATGCGCTCAAGAACGCCGCCGCCACAACCCGGATCGAGCCTGACGCGATCTGGCACTCCGACCGGGGCAGCGTCTACACCTCGACCGAGTTCAGGGCCCTGGTGGCCAGCCTCGGTATGCGCTCCTCGATGGGACGCACCGGCGTGTGCTGGGACAACAGCATGGCCGAATCGTTCTTCTCAGCCCTGAAAAACGAGCGTGTGTACCGGACCGTTTATGCAACTAAATCACAAGCCCGGAGCGACGTCATCCGGTACATCGAGGGGTTTTACAACAGCCGGCGCCGTCACTCCGCGCTCGGTTACCGGCGGCCTAACGAAGTCCACTATGGTTATCAACAGCCAGCCTTGGCAGCGTAGAAGAATCCACTAATTCCGCTGTCCGAAATCCCCGCAGCAGCTCACAGGTCGATGGTGGTTCTGTGGGCGAGGGCCGCGGTCAGGTTCTGGCTGGCGTCACTGAGCTGGGCGATGCGCAGTGCCAGCCGGAGGGCCCGTGATGCCTGTTCGGCAAACATTTGCGCGGTGCTGATGTCTTCATGGGAGAACGCGTTCGGGCGGTTGGCGCACAGGTTCAGGACGGCCCGGGATTCGCCTTCCGCGGGCAGCGGGACGCCCAGAATGGACCGGACGCCGTGTCCGGCGGCAGACTGCACGAACCGGGGCCAGCGGTGCTCATCGTCCAGATCAGGGGTCAGCACGGTCGTCTGTTCGGTCAAGGCTGTCAGGCACGGGCCATCGCCGAGCGTGTTTTGCAGTTCATCCATGGACCGGGCCGCGGGTTCGCTGCTGGCCAGGGTCGTGGGCTTCTTCCGGCGCGTGACGGTGATTCCGCAGGACACGCCGGTTCCGGCACGGGAGAGAGTCGTGGCGGCGAGGGTGGCCAGCCCGTCCAGAAATGCCCCCACGTCGTTGTTGTCCAGGAGAAGGTCTTGAAGTCTGGCATCCATGTTTAGCGGCGACTCAGGGATGGCCGCGGCGATCATGTGGGCGTTCCAAATCCGGAGCTTGTTCCGGCGGTAAGGCCTCCGCGGGCCAGCCGCACGCTCTTTGGACGGGATGCAGTGGTCCTGGATCAGGCCGGTGCCGGCGCATTCACGCACATCGGTGATGGCCATTGCCGCTGCGCGTTTATCCGGATAGCCCTGCGAGAGAGCCAACAGGGTCCCGTCCGGTGAGAGGAGCCGGAACCGGACGTTGGAGTGGAGATCGGTGAACAGTTCGAATATTCCGGCCATGGGAGTTCCCTTCCGGGCATGCCGTATCCGGGATTAGCGTGCGGAGATCTATTGCCGGCATGAGGGATGGTGGGGGCGCGAGGTTCCGCGTATGGATGGTGGTGTGCGGCGCAGGTGTTTTGCCCGTCGGTCTGAGAGAGGCTTCCACCCCCAGAATGCGCCTCGCGGCTGACCGGGCAACAGGGACGAAAGGCCCTCCGAAACCGGTGGCTCCCTCCGAGCGTCCCTCTTACGTCGCGTCCGCGACGAAGGGTCTTTGGTCCCTGTTACTAGCTTCCCGACGGGTATGTACTAAAAGAACACCGGCCCCTTTTTTCGGGCCATTCCCTGCCCATAGTTTGGAGAAAGCCATGTCTGATTTGCTCAAATGGTCCCCGCGCGCGGCTTCCCGATGGGCCTCACCGTTCGACAGGCTGTTGAGGTCCCCTCTGGAGCTGATGGACACCCTGGACCGCATGTTTGAATCCACCACGGCAGTTGCCCCCATCCGCGTCGAAGAGTTCGTCGACGGCAAGACCCTGGTAGTGCGGGCCGAGATGCCGGGGGTTGATCCCGACAAAGACGTCGAGATCACTCTCGCCGACGGCTACCTGCGCATCCATGCCGAACGCCAGGAAAAGGAAGAGCACAAGGACAAGGACCGCTTCCGGTCCGAGTTCCGCTACGGATCTTTCAGCCGCAGCATCCCCTTGCCCGAAGGCGTGAAGGAAGAGGACATCAAGGCCTCCTACATCGACGGCGTCCTGGAAGTCCGCACACCCCTGCCGGAAGAGGCCGCCGCCCAGACCGAGGCCCCGAAGAAGCTCCCGATCAGCCGCGGCTAGCGTGATGTCCCTGGAACAGGGCACGGGTTCCGCCGCCGATGACAGCGGCGGCGGGGCGGGTCTTGATATCCGGGCCCTCTGGAGCCGGCTGGAACCGGCAACACGGCAATGGCTCATGGACCACACCGGCACACCCATCGTGCCCCGGACGATCACCGAAGCACTCTGCCGGGCCGCGGACCGCCCTCTCCTTCAGGACCCACACGGCCAGGTCCGGCTCACCGAGGATGACCTGCTGTTCATCCGGAACCGCGCTCACAGTGCCTTCGCCGCCCACGGTACCGAACGGTTTTACGAAACCGTGCAGCCCGAGAATCCCCGGCGCCGCCGTGCCGGTCCCCGCGCCACCCCGCCGCCCCGGACCTGACGTCCGGAAACCCGTGCCCCCGGCATTGGGGGCCGGGGGCACGGCCCCCAACGTGCCCGGCCCGCCCCGGCCTCGGTCCCGGTGGATCCTGTCTTGACTGGTGCAGACCGGCACCATCGACCTAGTACTACAGTCGCGCTTAATTTGGGTTGCATCGGCGTTTTAACCGGACTTTCCGCTCGTGGCCTGTTAATCGTTGGTGGTGAGTGATGATATTTGTGTGGCGGACGTAGAAGAGTGGGCCGAAGGTCTGGAGGAAATCGGCGATCTTATTGGGCCGCGGTTTGTCCGGTCCGAACCACGGCGGAATGCTGTGGGGTATGTGCGCGGGCTGCTTTCGGATGAGGAACGCAAAAACTCCTGGACCCTGTCTGAACGCGCCGGGCACGGCACCCCGGATGGCATGCAGCGCCTGCTCTCGACCACTGACTGGGACCCGGATGCTGTGCGTGATGACCTGTTCACCTACGTCAACCGCCATCTGGGTAATCCCGACGGGATCCTGATCATCGACGAGACCGGATTCCTCAAGAAGGGCGCCGCCTCAGCCGGGGTCGCACGCCAGTATTCGGGCACCGCGGGCCGGGTGGAGAACTGCCAGATCGGGGTATTCCTGACGTACTCCGCCCCGGCCGGGCGCACCCTGCTGGACCGGGAACTCTACCTGCCCAAAGCCTGGGCCGATGACCGGGAAAGATGCACCCGGGCCGGGATCCCCAAAACCAGGGAATTCGCCACGAAACCGGTACTGGCCGCGGACATGATCGACCGCGCCCTGGATGCCGGGATCCCGGCCCGCTGGGCCACCGGGGACGCGGTCTACGGCCAGCATTCGGGGCTGCGCCGCCGCCTGGAAGCCAGAGGATTGCACTACGTGCTGGCCGTTCCCATGAACCAAAACGTCATCGCCCCCACCGCCTGGCCGGGCGAGCAATGGCGCGCGGATAAACTCATCGCTTCCCTGCGCGCCAACGCCTGGCGGACCCGCACGGCCGGGGCTGGAACCAAGGGCGACCGCCGCTACTCCTGGGCACGGACCCGCATCAACGGACCTACCGAAACCGGAGAACACTGGCTACTGGCCCGCCGCTCCCTGAAGGACCCCACCGACCTGGCCTACTACATATGCCACGGCCCGAACCGGGTCTCGCTGGCCGAGCTGGTCCGGATCGCCGGCGCCCGCTGGGCGATCGAAGAAACCTTCCAAACCTCCAAGGGAGAAACGGGGCTGGACCACTACCAGGTCCGCCAATACACCGGCTGGTACCGGCACATCACCCTCTCCATGTTCGCCCAGGCCTTCCTGACCGTGATCCGCTCCAAAAAAGGGGCGCTGCCGCCGCAGACGAGGAACTGATCCGGCTCTCACTGCCCGAAATCAGGCGTCTGCTCGTCAGGCTCGTCTGGCACCGCACCACCAGCCCGAAACACGTCCTGGAACACTCAACCTGGCGACGGAAACACCAACACCGCGCCCGATGCTGTCATTACAAGACCCGCGGACACACCCCTTAAACGCGACTGTAGTACTAGGGCATGTCTCCTAATTCCTTGAGCCAGATGGTGATGGCGCGGAGGACGACTCCGCCGCGGTAGGTCAGGGCGAGCTTGTCGTAGCGGGTGGCGAGGCCGCGCCATTGCTTGAAGATGTTGAAGGACCGTTCGACGACGTTTCGCCGCTTGTAGGCTTCCTTGTCCAGGCCCACTGGTCGGCCGCCCTTGCTGCCGCGGCGTTTGCGGTTCGCTTCCTGATCGGAGCGTTCCGGGATCACCGCCTGGATGCCGCGCCGGCGCAGAAGTTCCCTGTTGGCCTTTGAAGAGTAAGCCTTATCCGCCAGGGCCCGGTCAGGGCGGGAACGGGCTCTGCCCGGACCCAGCCGCGGAACGCTGAGGGAGTCCAGCAGGTGCGGGAACATCGGGGAGTCCCCGCCCTGCCCGGGACCGAGCAACATGACCAGCGGGCGCATCTTGCCGTCGCAGAGGTGATGGATTTTCGTTGTCAGCCCGCCGCGGGACCTCCCGATCCCGTGGTCAGGCGGTTCCTCTAACAGATTCATGTAATTCGACAGGTCCCCCTGTGTGGCGGGTGAGGTTCGTGGCGTGCTGGTGGGCCCGGTTGACCGTGGAGTCCACGGAGACCTCCCAGTCGATCATCCCGGCCGCGTCGGCCTCCGCCAGGATCCGGGAGTGGATCTTGTCCCAGGTTCCGTCGCCACTGAAGCGGCGGTGGCGTTTCCAGACTGTCTGCCACGGGCCGAAGGTCTCCGGCAGGTCGCGCCAAGGAATCCCCGCCCGGAAACGGTAGATAATGCCTTCGACGATCAGACGGTGGTCCTGGAACGGCCGGCCACGGCTCCCGTCGGAACTGGGCATCAACGGTTCAATCCGCTCCCATTGGGCATCGGTCAGGACGGCAGTACGCGACATGATTCCAGCATGCCAAAGCCGACAAGAACCAATTGGGAGACACGCCCTAGGCCCCTTCCCTGTCAGAAGACCAAAGAAGAGAAAGCCTCAGATGACTGGACTGGAAGCGCGTTCCAACTTTCCGCCGCCCGGGCAGGGCGTATACCTGCTGGACGGCCATGAACTCGTGCGTCGGGGCTTCCGCAGTCTCCTGGAACCGGAGGGTATCCCCGTGCAGGGCGAAAGCTCATCCGCGCGAAGCGGTCCGGAGAATTCCTGCCCTCCGCCCCCAACTTGCCATCCTCGATGAGAACCTCCCGGACGGCACCGGCACTGCCGTATGCCGGGCCCTCCGGACCGCCGACCCGTCCATCCGGTGCCTCATCCTCTCGGACACACCGCAGGAGAGCACCCTGATCGACGCAATCCTCTCCGATGCATGGGGATGCCTGTCCAAGCAGGACGACATTACCGAACAGCTGCGCTTGATCCGGCGGGTGCTGAACGGTTGCACGGCCTTCAGCGAGAAGTTCCAGGCCCTCCTCAACCAGGGCACGCTTTCCCTGCCGGAACCACCGCCGAGTACCGAATTGTCCATTCTGACCGATCAGGAAATGAACGTTGTCATCGGCCTCGGCAGAGGCCTGACGAACCGCCAAATAGCCCAGAGCCTGGGCCTGAAGGAAAAAACAATAAAAAACCTTGTCTCCAGCGCACTTGGCAAGCTCGGATTGGCCCGCAGGACCCAGGCCGCGGTCCTCGTCACCACCGTCACGACCCCGGAGCAACGGGCAACGGGCAACGGGCAACGGGCAACGACGGCACCCTACGGGCACAACCGGACACCGGAAGCGCTCTCCAGGGTCACCTCGACACTGCTCGACTGCACCAAAGAAAGCACCACACCGGTTGATGACGCCGCCCGGGCCAAGGCCGCCAGCGCCCTGGCCTCCGCTCTCACCAGAACCCGGACCACCCGGAAGCCCCACCTGCAACCAGCAGGAAGCACTCGGGGCACGGCCGCCACAGTGGGCAGCCTCCCTATCACCAGCGAGGGGCAGTATCCGCTGATTTCTCCTGGCCAGCCGTACCACGGGACAGCCAGCCGGAGGGTCTTTGTCCCCTAGAGGTGCCTGACAGCAGAGCGTTGACTGGGAGTGCGGGAGAGGCCACCGGCCCGCCGGACAGCCCCCATCCCGCTCCTTCCGGAACAACTGATTATGGAGAGTGGTACTCGTGAAAAAGTGGAATCGATGGCAGGACTGGGTAACCGTCGCTGCCGGAATCTTCGCCGCCGTCTCCGTCCTGTGGACGGAGCAGGAAGGCATGTCCACGACACTAATGGTCATCTTCGGCGCACTCCTGGTCGCCAGCGGACTCGTAAACCTAGCCATGCCCGGCACACCGGTCATGGAATGGGTGCAGGCAGCCCTCGCCGCCGGGCTCATCCTCTCCCCATGGATAGGGTCCTACGCCGCTACTGCCGGAGCCGCCTGGATCTCCTGGATCGCCGGGGCAGTGGCGCTCATCGTCACCGCAGCCGCCATCAAGCCCAGCACCGAAGGCCATCACCGCATCCGCATCTCGCACTAACCGAACGCCTCCGTGGCAGGAAACAGATCCGCCCGGCCGCCAAGGCACCGGGACAGAGGCCTAAGAAATCCCGCTCCCCCCAGACAAACATTCTGACATCCACAGGGGCTCTGTGATTTCGAGGTGGACATCGGTTAGCCCAGGCACGCTGCGCCGCTGCTCTGGCAAATACCTCCCGTCGTTGCCAAAGCAGCCGAGCGAGAGGGTACAACAGCTGCCGTACTACCTGTCGCGGCCAACGAAGGCCTCCACACCGGGTGAGCTCCTCCGGCCCGTACACCACCAGACCAAATGCCGCTTCCCGCCCCCGGACGGCTCGCCCGCAGGTCACGAAGCACCCTCTGTCTTGAGAACTGTTCCAACCAGCTCGCCAGTATCAGCCGACATCACCGAAGGAGCATCACATGGAACGAGTCATCGACAAAGTAGCGCTGGTCAGCGGGGGTGCACGCGGAATTGGAGCCGCGGTCGCATCGCGGCTGCATGGCGAAGGGGCGAAGGTCGTCATAGGCGACATCCTGGACGAAGAGGGAAAGGAAACAGTGGAGCGCATCGGCTCTGGCGCGCTCTACGTTCATCTCGACGTGACCAGCCCGCAGGACTGGGAGAGTGCGGTGAGCGCCGCAGTCGAGACGTTCGGAGGCCTGAACATCCTGGTGAACGATGCCGGCATTGTGAACTTCGCCTCAATCGAGGATTACACCCTGGAGCAATGGAATACCGTCATTGCCGTGAACCTGACCGGCACCTTCAACGGGATCAAGGCTGCAATCCCAGCCCTGAAGCGGTCAAAAGGCGGGTCGATAATCAATATTTCGTCGATTGCGGGCATCCGCGGCTATGAGCAGATCCCCGGATACACGGCCTCGAAGTTCGGCGTGCGTGGACTCACCAAGAGCGCTGCGCTGGACCTGGGACACAATGGCATCAGAGTCAACTCCGTCCATCCCGGAGTCATCTCCACCCCGATGACGGCCGACACACCGATGAACATGAGCCACGTGGCACTCGGCCGCATAGGCCATCCCGGAGAAGTCGCGGACCTCGTCCTATACCTGTCTTCCAACGAATCTTCGTTCGTCACCGGAGCCGAGTTCGTCATCGATGGTGGTGACACCGCGGGGACGGTAACCCCGCACGAGGAGACGTAGCGGGCGTTCACCGGCGACGTGTGAGGCCAAGGATGCTCAGTGAGGCCAGTGAAAGGAAAGACAAATGACCAGCACCGCTTCGTTCTTGATTGTGGTTGGTTTTGACGGTTCCAAACATTCCCAGACCGCACTGAAATGGGCCGTGGACGAGGCCCGCCAGCGCGACGGCCAGCTCCGCCTGATCACGGCCTGGAACAAGCCGCCGATGGCGTGGTATCCGGCCGTGCTGGAAACGGCGGCAGGTGAAATCGCCGCCGAAGAGTCTCTGGAGCAAGTCGCACGGACGCTCCAGGCTGAGGCTCTGAAGTCCGCTGCAGATGGAGGCGTGGCTGCCACAGGGCAGCTCGTTAACGGTGATTCACCTGCTTCGGCAATACTCGACGCTGCCAAGGACGCGGATCTTATCGTCGTCGGCTCCAGGGGTCATGGGGGATTTCCGGGGTTGCACCTGGGCTCCGTCTCCGCCCAGGTCGTCAACCACGCACAATGTCCTGTCCTGGTGGTCCGCTCCAAGGCATGATTTCCCTGGAGCTTCACTTTACTGGGCCCAATAGCCATGACCCTTCCAGCCGCCACGACAGGCCGCCACCAGCCACGAGGGATGCTTCGTGTCGCAGGGTTTGAAGAACCTGGAAATGCTGGTCGCGTGGAACGTCAAGGAAGGCTTCAATGTCCGCCTCTTGCACTGTCGCGTCCCCAATAAAGTGGCTCACTGTTGTGGCACTTCAGCACCCCGACGTGAAAGTGCTCAGTCTGGGTTCTGCTGCACCCAGCGGCGGGTACTTCTGGCACAGCGAGAGGACACGGTCTACGCTCCGGCAGAGGTTGCCTTCCACTCCACCCCGCTGGAAATCGCCCGCGAACGGGACGGCGACTACCTCCAGACCACACAACCAGGAGGGAATGCAGCGGCGCGCTGCCTTGCCACGGCAAAGCCGGATTTGGTCTGGCTGTCCTGGTAGAAGGGACTGTGGTACGTCCGGTCCCGATCGCTCCTTCTGAACAATGTGCTGGGCGATCTAGGAGGCTCCCGGTTCAAAGGAAGTGGAACGTGCCGGGCACTGCACGCAAGTGTCTGCCCGAACCTCCTGGCTGGGGAATTAGGTCGGCACGGCGTACGTTGCATGTCGGACAACCTCTATAAGGAAAGGGATGCATCTTAGTGGCAACTGATTACGACGAGCTCCGCAGCGAAGTCAAGGAATCGCAGAACGACTCCCTCGAGGCCCTCAAGTCAGCCAGCGCACCTGATGCCAACAGCGTGGTGCGTGAGCTGGACGCAGCGGATGACATGGACAATGTCGGGATCCCCGGCGGAGAGTTTGTTGCCGAGGAATTGGTCGTCCAGGTCGTTCCCCAACGTAACGACGAGTTCACCTGCTACTCCTGCTTCCTGGTCCGCCACCGCTCCCAAATGGCGCGGGAGAAAGACGGTCACGCCTACTGCATCGAGTGCGAGGGCTGAATTCAAGGACCGCAAAGCGGCAACTCCGTGGGAGAAGCTGGTGGGGACCGGTTCCGCCCCGGCAGGAGCCTCACACGTCACGTCGCCGGTGAGCGGGAGGGCGCAACGCTTCGGGGTGGGTGCGTACCAAGGGCGTGAGTCCGGCAGCTTCCATCGCTTTGGTGGCGGATAGAGGTACCGGGCGATGGTTGCCGCCCGCGAACTTTGCATGGTCCTGCGGTTCAGTGCACCCGGCAAGAGAGAGCGCCCGCCGGTCGGAAGGGCTTTGTACTCTATTGCGCGCAGCCGCGGCGGATGGTGTTCCTCAATGGTGCTCCTTCGGGTCCGGCTTTTCCGGGGAGCCAGGGATACGGCTTTCCCGACCGGTGGGCACATGCTGACAGCCTGCGCGGGGACGTGCCCAGGAAGTCCGCATGCTTGGGTGACCCTCACCGCCCTATGGAGGCGTCAGTCCTCGTCGTGCTTGATGTCGCGCAGCCGGGTGACGATGGTGGGGCAGGGGGCGTGCAGCAGGACGGCGTGGGCCGTGGAGCCCAGTACCAGCCGGGAAAATGCTCCGCGTCCGCGGCTGCCAATCACCAGCAGCCGGGCCTCCCGTGCGGCGTCGACCAGGGCCTGGGCAGGTTCGGTATCGGTTTCGAGCCGCTGATGGATCACCAGATCCGGGTACCTGTCCCGTAGACCCGCCACCGATTCGGCGAGGACCACCCTGTCCTCCTCGACGATGGTCTCGGCCAGCCCGCTGCCCGGCAGTTCGTTCTCGACCCACCTGGCCGGGCCATGGACGGCCAGGACCGCCGTCAGCTCGTCGCCTGCACTGTCAGCTTCGGCGGCGGCGAAGGACACGGCCTGCAGTGACTCCTCGGATCCGTCCACCCCGACCAGCACCCCGTGGCGGCCCGTGTCCGGCGTTGGCGGGACGACGGCGACCGGGCTGTCCGAGGCGGAGACAACCTGCAAGGCGCGGTCGGTCAGCGGCCCGCCGTCCAGCCAGTGCCGGTCATGCGCACCGACCACCACCATGGAGGCTTCCTTGGATGCTTCCCTGAGGGCCGCCCCCGCGCTGCCGTGCCGCAGCTGGATCTCCACTTCAACGCCGGGGGCCTGGGCACGGGCGCTGGCCTGCACCTTCTGCAGCAGTTTCATCCCCGCATCCCGGACGAGGTCCTGGTACTGGAAGTCCGGGGACACCCAGCGGTCATCCACGGCATAAACGGCGATGACCGGCAGCTTGGACCGTGACGCGCGCCGGAGCGCCCACGCCAGGGCGGTCTCGCTTCGGGCAGACCCGTTGATACCGACGACGATTGGCTTGTTCATTCCGGATCCCGATCTTCTCCACCGTGTGTGCGGTGCCTTCCGTGTGCACAACCATGCAGCAGCGTTACCCACAGTCGGCTGACGCTTCAGTGTGCGCCGGCAGTAAAGCCGCCGTCAGGGCCTTAAGCCCCTCATTCCCGGGTGGTGGTCGCCGGTACCCGGCTGCCCCTTGAAAACCGGGGGGTCAGTCTCAAACCCGGACCCAAGAGACGCCGTTAATCTCTCTTGCCTGCCTCCCAAGGAAACAGCGGCTCGCCGGACTAGCCGCTGCACGGGCCCGCGGCCGGAACGGCGGCCGCCGGCTAGTACTGGTACCTGGCAAATACTCGCAACGCCATCGTTCACGACACAGAATCGCCCGTCATGGAGCACGACGCTGCCGGATCACCGTTCCAGGGAAACCTCTTTCGTGTCGCCGAGCGGGTAACGCGCGAACTCATCAAGATCCGCCTCGCTCAGCTAGGCTTTCCGGAAGCCGCTCTCAGCCCGTCGAGCCGACATCATCTGCGCGTCGCACAGAGCCTCGGCAATCGAATAAGAACGATCCCGCCTCTGCAGCCGTAGAGGTACAGGGCGATAGGGATGGGTTAGCCCTCCATGCTGAGACACCCGGATAGCCGTTATCAGCGCTCAACGGCAGGCTGAGCCTCACGGCCAAATGCCAGAGCCTCATCTCGCAAGCCGTTCATGACTTCAATGTTGTGCAGCATGAGGCCAGGGTTGTAGTTGAAGGTCACCTGCAGCCTGTTCAAACGCTCGAGTACCTCCTCATCGCTCAGATGGTCCAGCCACGCCGCAATCTGCTGGCAACTCGGAGAGCCGTCGATCTGGCTGATTATGTCGACCAGGTCGGGCCGTGCAGATGCTGCAGTCAGGCGCTGGGTGTAGCGCTCCCCCGCCGTCGTCGTCGATCCTGCACAAATCGCTCGACGCTCGTCCTCATGCCCGACGGAAATCTCGTAGCGCGTCGGAAAGGCAGGCTCCGACGGCTCCGAATCCGTGATGAGGCGCGGCACCGCCTGCGTGCGGACCCAGTAGGCGATCTCATCGAGCTCCTGTATCAGCACCGGCCACCGGTTCGTGCCTGGCCGGTTGATCCCAACTGTCGGGAACAGGGTGACAGGGACCTTGGTGCCGAGCGGGGTCTCCGCGATGATGTCGCCAACGCGCAGCGGCTCCTCGGGCCGGGGAGCAAGCTCACGCACTGAGCGAGGTATCTGGTCGTCCTGGTACATGGCAGCCAGGCGCACCGCCGTGATCGCCGGCGTCCTGTGCTTCGCGTGATTCGTGTGAAGCACGAGCCGGGCCAAAGGGGTGTGCTTGAGGCTCGTTCCGACGGTGGAATGGCTGCAGTCGGTCGATCCGCCGCACGAGCTTACTGCCGGCCCGCAGTGACGGCGGACGGTTGCGGAGTTGCTTCTTCTTCCACTCCTCGAACTTCTCGTAAGTGTCTGACGCTGGCATCTCGACGAGCCTGGCGGCCTTCTCGTCGAGTGGCGCGCCGTCCAAGAACTCGACCTCGGCAAAGAGCGTGTGCTCGAGTGCGGCCCGGAGCGCCACTAACGCGTCTGCCACGAGGAGCGGTACCTTGCGCGGGATCGGAGCCACGCGTTCGATCACGGTCCGGCTGAACGCCCCCGCCGGAACCTGGCGAAGGCCAATCACTTCGTCGGGCTGCGTCTGGTAATTGAAGAGCAGCTCACCGACCTGCCCAATCAGCTCATCCGCGTGCGACAGTGTCGCGGCGATGCCGAGATGGCGCTCAGGGAGCCAAGCATACGTCCGATCGGTCATGAAGAAACTCTAGGGGCGAAACCCGGACAGACTACGTAACTCGCCGCGGGGTGCTCGGGCCGAGGGATCATCTGTGTCACCTCGACCCCTACACCCCGCTGACCACGTCGCGGTACCCACATCCTGGCTCCCCACCGGATCGATGATGAGCCGAAAAACATCCCGCCACGAGCAAAGAAGAAGCATCCTGGAGCACGGTGCTCCAGGACGCTTTCTGTTTCGATTAACTATTGTCGCGATTCGCCGATCAGCACGTGGAAAGACTCTCAGCGCCAAACCACATCGACTCGTTCGTGGTTGATGCCTCTCTATCCCTTCGCGTCCAATGCAACGCGATTGACGCTCGGCGTCATCCGACACGAATGACGCGACGCTTATCCGGCAATTCCATCAGGTTGGCGCCGACGGCATTCACCAGGGACTGCACCGCGTCGGGTTCGATGCGCCGTGAAACCGCCTTGAATTTCGGCCGCGACGAAAGCGGTCTTCTCGGCGTCCTTTTGCAGTGGCTGGCAGTCGACGACCGGCCAGCCCCCCGCCTTGACAGCGTCGGCCGGGGTCACATCCCGCCAGGTGGCCGCATTGGTGGCCGACGTCCTGGATCGTTGCGCGGCTGGGCAGCGGCCACTGTTGGTTCCTCCCGGGATTTGGATTACAGACGCTAAGCCTGCCACGGCGCAACGGCTGCACCAAGCCGCGGACTGTCCTGCGGGGAGGGCCGGGCCGCATGGACTTTCCTTCCAGGATCCGGTCAAGCACACAGGCCGTCTTGAAGTGGGCCGCCAGCACGAGACGGATGGTTCCGGCAGGATGGGCCGCCGCCCAGACTGCCAGAGCGGTCAGGACGGAGAACAGCACCATGGTGAGCAGTCCGAACGGGCCTTCCGGCCAGGGCGGGGCCGCGCCCGGCAGGCCCGCCATGAACCTGGCCACTCCGGCCACCCCGGCCGCGAACAGGCCCGCCACGCCGATCAGCGCGGTGGCCAGCCACGGCAGGAGCGGCACCAACGGCACGGCCGCCGTCCCCAGGATGGTGACCGGTGCCACCAGCGGGGCCACGAGCATGTTGGCCAGCAACGAGTAAGTGGCGAACTGAGGCTGCAGCACCACGATTACCGGTCCGCACAGCAGCTGGGCGGACAGGGGCACGGCGATACCCGCGGCCGCCCAGCGCGGGACGGCCGGGGGAATCCAGTCCATGATGCGCCGTCCCAGCACGATGATCCCCAGCGTGGCCAAGACAGAGAGCAGGAATCCGAAACTGGTGCCCAGCGCAGAATCGCTCAGCAGCAGGGCGATGACAGCCAGGCACAGGAAGCTCAGCCCCCTGCCGGCTCGTCCGCCGGCCAGTGACGCCAGCGCGATGGCGCCCATCAGCGAAGCCCTCAGGACACTGGCGTCCGGACCCACCATCAGCACGAACATCCCAAGCCCGGCCAACGCGCAAGCGGCGGCTGGCAGCCTGGCCAGGCGCAGGCTGCGGGCAGCCAGCAGCAAGGCACCGAGGATGAGGCTGCAGTTGGCCCCGCTCACAGCTGTCAGGTGGGTCATCCCGACAGTTTTCATGGCACTTTCCAGCTGATCGTCGAGAAAACTGGTATCTCCTGTGACCATTCCCGGGAGCAGGCCGCGGGCATCGCCGTCGATCCATCCGGCAGCCGCGGCAAAGCCGCTGCGCAGCGCCACCGGGCCTTCCTGCCAAGCCGAGGGGCTATGGTTGTTGCCGGTCCCGTTGAGGCGGAGAGGATTCCCGCCTGCGTCTGGCCATCTTCGGCCGGCCTGAGCTTCCCGGTGGTCCGGATCCGCTCGCCGGGAACTACCTGCTCCCAGTCCCCACCACCCATGATCAGCAGCCCGGCATCCGCCCGGATCAGGCTGCCGTTGGCGATGATCACTGACGCGGTGACCGGGACGGCCCACCGGTCCGATCCGGAGCGGCCGGGAACCTTGAGCTGGCGCGGCACCCCTGCAACCTCCGCCTCGACCACGACCGCCGAACGGGCGCCCACAGCACCGGCCACTGCCCCGTCATGTTTTTGCGATGCTGCCACGGCGGAATGGGATGCTGAGGCAGCGGCCAGGATCACGGCGATGCTCAGCGTGGTCAGGAAACTGCGGGGTGCTGGCGGGGTCCCAGCCGTCAGCGGCCCGCGGCCCGGCGGCCCGCAGCGAACGGACCGGCGACGGCGTAGCGCAAACAGCAGCCCGCCCGCGCTGAGGAGCAGGCCGGCAGCCACTGCGATCAGCGCCCCAACCGGCAGCCGGACGCCTGCCACGGCAGCCGCCCAGACGAGGAGGGCCGGAGGCACCAGCCGAAGGTCGGTTCTCCGCCGTGGCCCCTCCGCAGCTTCCGAAGCCGATTTGCCTGCGGCCGCCGGGTCGGCCCGGTCAGGAAGCAGGCGGTCCACCAGAAACGCCCGAAGGCCTGCGGCTGATTTCGGCACGAAGCCCCGGACGCCACCGGAAGGGATCTTCGGGCTACCGGGCCCACCCCGCGCCGTGCCCGGCGGCGCGCCGGACGGCGACGGCTGCACGCCCGGCCGGACAGCGGAGTCCACGAAGCGTTGCCAGGGGCTGGGGCCGGCCATCTCAGGACACGCTCACCAGGGGAAGCAGAGTTTCCAGCATCTTGGGCCCCACGCCGTCCACGGCATCGAGTTCCTCCACGGTGCTGAACCGCCCGTGCTCCTTGCGCCAGTCAATGATGCGCTGGGCGAGAACCGGCCCCACCCTGGGCAATGCTCCGAGTTCCTCTGCCGTGGCGGAGTTCAGGTCGATCTTGGCGCCGCCGTCCGCCGAGCCGCCGGAACCCGTACCGCCCGCTGCCGGACCGTCAGACGGAACACCGGCCGCCTCATCGACTGCTTCGCCAATCTCCGGAACGTGGATCTTCTGCCCGTCGGCCAGGACAGCGGCGAGATTCAGCCGGTTCAGGTCAGCCGCCGCCGTACTGCCGCCGGCCGCCGCGATGGCCTCATGCACGCGGCTTCCCTGCGGCAGTTCCACCACGCCCGCCGCGTTGACCGCGCCGGCGACGTGCACCACGATCTTCGCACCGGGCGTACCGCCCGCAGCCGGTACGCCGCTGGGTGGCTCACCGGAGCCTCCCTGCGGAGCGGCAGCGCCATCGTCCGGCTGCGCGCTGCCCTCCGGGCTGCGGACGTCGCTCAGGGGCGTTACCTGGGGACTGCTGGCGGCAACGTCCCACCAGAACCAGCCCCCAAGGAAGAGACCCAGGACCCCCAGCAAAACGGCCACCCGCACCCCCGTGCGCCACCTGAACCGCGCGGGAGCGGACTCACCGCCGGTTGACGGTGAGGTGACTCCGTCGCTATCTCCCGTGGCGCCCCCGTCGTACGTGAAACTCTGTCCTCCCGGATCTCCAGCGCCGTGCTCCAGAATGCCGCCACCGGCGGCAACAGACTCTCCCGGTGCCGCCTGCGGGCCGCCGCCGCCGCTGTCCGGTCCAAGAGTGGCCGCCAGACGCCGCCTGGCACGGCTGGCCGCGGCAGGGACTCCCGCTTCCGCGTTCCGGGGTGACATACCCCCACGCTAGGAGAAGGGGCCGCCGGCAGACAGCCGAAACTGCCGTATGTGGAAAGCGCGCAGTTGGCCGCCGGAAGGATGAAGACCTACTTCTGGTAGGTGATGTACGCCTCGTACTGGACCCGCCAGGCCGCCGGGGCCTTCGGATCCGGAACTGTCGTGGTGAGGAACTGCACGCTCGTCACCTGGCCCTTGAGATACTTCAACCAGTTGGTCACTTCCTCCGACACGTCCTTGTCGAACTGCGCAACGTGGTGGACCTGCATTGACATGGGAGCCTCCTTGGTCGGTGGGGAGACTGTACTACCGGCGCGGCCGCGGAACCAGAGGCAACGGCCGTGAGGGTCAGTGGCCGTCGCGCGCGGGGCCCGGCTGCGGCGTGCTGCTTTCGCCAACGATCACGGCAAGGACGCCCAAACCCGCGTGGGCGGCAAGTACGGCTGGAAGGGAACTGATCTGCGCCGGTGGTGCCTCGGGAAGCGCGGCTGCCAGCCGGGCAGCGAGCTCGCTTGCCCCGCCGGGGTTGCCGAAATGGTGGACCGCAAGCCGTGCCTGCCCCGCCGGCCGAGCCGCGGCGTCCGCGACCACAATTTCCTCAAGGCGCGCCACGGCCCTCGCCGCTGACCGGACCTTCTCCAGCGGAACGATCTTCCCGTCAACCACGGCAAGGATCGGTTTGATGGCGAACATGGTGCCCCACATGGACGCGGCCGCCCCGATCCTGCCGCCGCGGCGCAGCTGCTCCAGGCTGGGAACGTAGAAGTACACCCTGGTGCGGTCCATCCGTTCTTCCGCGAACTGGCGCACTTCCGCCGCCGGGCGCCCGTCAGCGGCCGCTACGACGGCACTCTGCACACCCATGCCCAGCGCCATGCCCACGGTTTTCGAATCGATGACTTCCACCGGGATTCCCACCCGTGTTGCCGCGAGCCGGGCGGAGTCCGCAGTGCCTGAGAGAGCACCGGAGATATGAACGGAAACCACCGCTTCGAAGCCGTGGCGCAGCGCTGCCAGATACGCGTGCTCGAACTGGCCGGGCGATGGCCGTGACGTCTTGACGGGCCTTCCGGTGGCCAGCGCCACGGCGATGATGTCGGTGATGTCGTCTTCGCCTTCGCCGTAGATCTCCTCCCCCACCATCACAGGCATGGGAACGACGGTCAGCCTCCCGCCGGCGGCGAAGTCCTTCACCCACTCCGCGGGCAGGGCGGCGGCCGAGTCGGTAACCACTGCGGTGCGTACGACGACGGCGGGCAGCCCGGCGTCTGCCGTCGCCCCCGGTGCAACTCCCGTTCGGGAGGACTGGCGCAGGCGGACCAGCCGCTCCCTCAACCACGGCCAACCGGCCGGTTCCCGGTCATTCACGGCGTCCCCCTGCTGTCCGGCCAAACATCATGGCCGGCCGCCGGCATGACCGGCGGCCGGTGCCCCTGCTAAGCCGGGACGATGTTGACCAGTTTAGGGGCACGCACGATGACCGTGCGGATCCCGCGCCCGTCGAGGGCCCGCTGGACGTTCTCCGATGCGAGGGCCAGCTCGCGCAGCTCGTCCTCGCCGATCTCCGGAGAGACTTCGAGGCGATCGCGGACCTTGCCCTGCACCTGGACAACGGCGGTCACCGTGTCCTGAACCAGGAGCGCTTCGTCGTGCGCGGGCCAGCCGGCGTTCGCCACGGAAACCGGGTGCCCCAGCGTGTTCCACATGTCCTCGGCGGTGTACGGAGCGAAGAGGCTGAGGATCACGGCGACGGCTTCCGCGGCTTCGCGGACCGCAGGATCTGCGGCCCCGGCGCCGGAGTCTGCATCTATAGTTTTGCGGGTTGCGTTGACCAGCTCCATCAGCTTGGCCACCACCACGTTGAACTTGTTGTTGTCCAGCAGCGTCGCGGCGTCGGCGATGGTGCGGTGCGTGACCGAGCGCAGGGCGCGGTCGCCCGCTGCGGTGTCCGCCCCGGGTGCGCTGGTGACGTCCTGCGCCAGCCGCCAGGCGCGGGCCAGGAACTTCGCGGAGCCCGACGGCGAAACATCCGCCCAGTCGACGTCGTCCTCCGGCGGGGAGGCGAAGATCATGGTCAGGCGCACGGCGTCGACGCCGTATTTGTCCAGCTGCTCGCCGAGGTCAACACCGTTGCCCAGGGACTTGCTCATGGCCTTGCCCCCGTTGAGGACCTGGCCCTGGTTGAGCAGGGCGCTGAACGGCTCGTCGGCGTCGATCATGCCGAGGTCGTGGATCACCTTGGTGAAGAACCGTGCGTAAAGCAGGTGCAGGATGGCGTGTTCCACGCCGCCCACGTACTGCCCAACGGGCATCCATTCGTTGATCTTGGCCGGGTCGAAGGGCCCTTCGGTGAACTGCGGCGAGACAAACCGCAGGAAGTACCAGGACGAGTCAACGAACGTGTCCATGGTGTCGGTGTCGCGTTTGGCAGCTCCGTGGCAGTTGGGGCACTCAACGTTGACCCAGGCTTCGGCGGCGGCCAGCGGAGACGTGCCCTTCGGGGACAGGTCCTCGCCGCGCAGGTCGGCCGGCAGCGTGACAGGCAGCTGCTCGTCCGGCACGGGAACCTCACCGCAGGCAGGGCAGTGGATGATCGGGATGGGCGTGCCCCAGAACCGCTGGCGGCTGAGCAGCCAGTCGCGCAGCCGGAAGTTGACGAACTTTTCGCCGGTGCCCTGTCTCTCCAGCATGGCGATGGCGGCCGGGATGGCCTCGGTCTTCGGCAGGCCGTCCAGGACGCCGGAGTTGATCAGCGTTCCCTCCCCGGCCGTGGCCTTGCCGGTAACCGCGGGATCGTCCTCGCCGGTGTCCAGCACCGCGCGGACGGGCAGCTCGAAGGTCTTGGCGAAGTCGAGGTCGCGCTGGTCGTGCGCCGGGACGGCCATGATGGCGCCCGTGCCGTAGTCGGCCAGTACATAGTCCGCGGCCCAGACGGGCAGCTTCTCGCCGTTCAGCGGGTTGATGGCGTAGCGGCCGGTGAAGACGCCGGTCTTTTCGCGCTCCGTGGACTGGCGTTCGATTTCGGACAGCGCCTTGACCTGTTCGCGGTAGGCGTCCAGGGCAGCGGCGTGCTCTTCGGTCACCAGTTCGACGGCCAGCGGGGCGTCGGCTGCAACGACGAAGAAAGTGGCACCGTAGAGGGTGTCCGGTCGCGTGGTGAAGACGGTGACATCCTTGGCCGGCTTATCGCCGTCGGCCTCGATAACGAAGTTGACGTGGGCGCCTTCGGACCGGCCGATCCAGTTCTTCTGCATGGCCAGGACACGCTCGGGCCAGTGGCCGCGCAGCTCATCCATGTCGTCCAGGAGGCGGTCGGCGTACTCGGTGATCTTGAAGTACCACTGGTTCAGGGACTTCTTGGTCACGACGGTGCCGCAGCGCTCACAGGCCCCGTTAACCACCTGTTCGTTGGCCAGCACCGTCTGGTCCTTGGGGCACCAGTTGACCGGGGAATCCTTCCGGTAGGCCAGGCCCTTCTGGTAGAAGCGCTTGAACAGCCACTGGGTCCAGCGGTAGTACTCCGGGTCCGAGGTGTGCAGCCGCCGTGACCAGTCGGCCGAGATGGCGTAGCGCTTAAAGGAGGCGGCCTGCGTGTCGATGTTCGCGTAGGTCCACTCACTGGGGTGGGCGTTGCGCTTGATCGCTGCGTTCTCCGCAGGGAGCCCGAACGAGTCCCAGCCAATCGGGTGCAGTACGTCGTAGCCCTTTTGGCGCAGATACCGCGCGACGACGTCGCCCATGGCAAACGCTTCCGCGTGGCCCATGTGCAGGTCACCTGAAGGGTAAGGGAACATGTCGAGGACATAGCGGCGCTCGCGCGAGCCGTCGTCAACGGGGGTGAACACCTTGAGGTCTTCCCACACCTGCGGCCATTTGGCCTCCATCGCGGCGAAGCTGTAGGCGCCCTCCTCGGGGCCTTCCGTCGCGACTGCTGCTGTTCCGGTCTCTGTCTCCGGCTGAACGCTCACTGCTGCCCTCTTCTGTTCTGTCATGACGCCTGTACCGTCACAACGGCCTGATCCCCTGCCTGCGGCCGGGAGATAACCCAGACACACAAAAGCCCCTCGACATGGAGGGGCGGCCGCTCGGAAATCCGTATTGGTCGGACTACCGGGCGGCTAGCTAAGCAGAAGGATCGCACGCATAGAACTACTTTAGCGCACCCGCAACAACACCTAAACGTAAGTCGCCACGAGCGGGGTGAAGCAAGGACACAACAGAGAGGGAGGCCGCACCCCGCCACGGTGTGGTGGGCACCGCGAAGCGGGCAGGGCGGGTGCGGCCTCCCTCGTCAGAGGTTGCGCTCTACTTCACGTCCTCGTCGACCCAGTCCATGGACTTCGTAACGGCCTTCTTCCAAAGCCGCATCTGGCGGTCCCGCTCGGGCGCCTCCATCTGCGGCTCCCAGCGCTTGTCCTCGGACCAGTTGGCCGAGCACTCCCCCAGGTCCTTCCAGAAGCCGACAGCCAGGCCGGCGGCGTAGGCAGCACCGAGGGCGGTGGTCTCCACAACCTTCGGCCGGATCACCGGTACGCCCAGGATGTCCGCCTGGAACTGCATCAGCGCGTCATTGGCGACCATGCCGCCGTCGACCTTCAGTTCTGTCAGCGGAACACCGGAGTCAGCGTTGACGGCGTCGAGCACTTCGCGGGTCTGGAACGCGGTGGCTTCCAGCGCCGCCCGGGCGATGTGGTTTTTGTTCACGAAGCGGGTCAGGCCAACGATTGCGCCGCGGGCGTCGGACCGCCAGTACGGTGCGAACAGTCCTGAGAACGCCGGCACGATGTACACGCCGCCGTTGTCCTGGACCGCGGCGGCGAGCGTCTCCACTTCAGGGGCGCTGCTGATCAGGCCAAGGTTGTCCCGGAGCCACTGGATAAGGGATCCGGTGACGGCGATGGAGCCTTCCAGCGCGTAGTGCGGAGCGGCGTCTCCCAGCTTGTAGCCCACAGTGGTCAGGAGCCCGTTCTTGGAGTGGACGATTTCCTCACCCGTGTTGAAGATCAGGAAGCAGCCCGTGCCGTAGGTGTTCTTGGCCTCGCCGGCCTCAAACGCCGCCTGGCCGAAGGTGGCCGCCTGCTGGTCGCCGAGGATTCCGGAAACCGGCACTTCCCGCAGCAGCTGGGAGGTGTGGACGTTGCCGTAGACCTCGGAGGAGGACTTGATGGCGGGCATCATGGAGGCCGGAACACCGAAGGCGTCCAGGATCTCCTGGTCCCAGGACAGGGATTCCAGGTCCATGAACATGGTGCGGGACGCGTTGGTGACGTCAGTGACATGCACGCCGCCGTCCACTCCGCCGGTGAGGTTCCACAGCACCCAGCAGTCGGTGTTGCCGAAGAGCAAATCGCCGGCTTCGGCCTTGGCGCGGGCGCCTTCCACGTTGTCCAGGATCCACTTGATCTTGGTGCCGGAGAAGTAGGTGGCCAGGGGCAGCCCCACCTTCTGCTTGAACCGCTCGGGGCCGCCGTCCTTGGCCAGTTCATCCACGATGTCCTGGGTGCGGGTGTCCTGCCAGACGATCGCGTTGTAGACGGCCTTGCCCGTTGTCTTGTCCCATACGACGGCTGTTTCACGCTGGTTGGTGATGCCGACGGCGGCAATGTCGTGACGGGTCAGGTTCGCCTTGGACAAGGCCGAGGCGATGACCTCGCGTGTGTTGTTCCAGATTTGGGCGGGGTCGTGCTCCACCCAGCCGGCCTGCGGGAAGATCTGCTCGTGCTCCATCTGACCGGAGGAGACGATGCTGCCGCTGTGGTCGAAGACGATGGCGCGCGTGCTGGTGGTGCCCTGATCGATGGCGATTACGTACTGGTTCATGTTGACGTCCTTGTCTGTTTTCTGAAGGGTTTGGTCAGGATGTTGGTCCGCAGTGCGGGGGTCAGGAGGCGGCTGTGACGATGATCGGGACCACGGCTGCTGCCACGCCGGCCAGGGTTCCGCCGATGAGCGGGCCCACAACCGGAATCCAGGAGTAGCTCCAGTCGCTGGAGCCCTTGCCGTGGATGGGGAGCAACGCGTGGGCGATGCGGGGGCCGAGGTCACGGGCCGGGTTGATGGCGTAGCCGGTGGGTCCGCCGAGCGATACGCCAATGCCGACAACCAGCAGGGCCACAGCCAGCGGGCCGAGGCCGGAGGGTGTGCCGCCAAGCGTCAGGATGACGAAGACCAGCACGAACGTGCCGATAATCTCGGTGATCAGGTTCCACGGCGCGGAGCGGATGGCAGGGCCGGTGGAGAACACGGCCAGCTTGCTGGCGGGCAACGGCTCAGCGTCGAAGTGTTGCTTGTGGGCCAGCCACATGACCACCGCGCCCAGGAACGCACCCAGGAGCTCGCCACCGAAGTACGTGAACGTTGACGCGAGATCGACCTTGACGCCGGGAGCATACTCCGCTTTGCCGTTGACCAGCAGGCCAAGGGTGACGGCGGGATTCAGGTGGGCGCCGGACCTTGCGGCGACGTAAACACCGGAGAAGACTGCGATGCCCCACCCCCAGGTGACCATCAGGAATCCGCCGTTATTTCCCTTGGTGCCCTTGAGCGCGACGTTCGCCACCACGCCGCAACCCAACAAGGTCAGCATCCCGGTTCCGAATACTTCGGAAAGAAAAACAATTCCAAGAGACATCTTTGACTCCTCTATTTTCTGTTGTCAGCCCTTCGCGAGTTTGAAGGGCCGTTGGGCCGGCATCCTTGGTGCGATGCCGGCCGGCTGCTGCGCCGGCTGCTCCTCCAGGGGGAACCGCGCAGCCCTTGCGCCCGGGCATTCCTGCCGGGGCACGCAAGCCTGCTAGGCGACCAGGCTGTGGACCTGAACGCGGTGGAAGCGTTCCAGCACCTCCTGGGCGTAGTGGATTTCGGCTGCCCTGGTTTCGGCGTCCCAGCCCAGCGGGCCGGCAAGCACGTCCGCCACTTCGTTGAGGAGTTCGCCGGTCACCAGACCGCGGAAGGCCAGTGATGTCCTGCGGATCAGCACGTCAACCAGGTGCCCGATCTGCTCCGTCTGTGCCATGAATTCGAGTTCGCGGACGCTTAGTTCACGGGTGGAGTGCAGGAGCCGGTCCGGACCGGCATTGAGGAAGTCCAGGACCTCTTCGGCGCGGGTTCCGTACCGCGTCAGCAGTCCGGAGATCCTGTCGGCGTCGCGGCCCGCGGACATGTGGGCCTTGATCCACTGCTGGACACCGGCCTGCGTGTCCGGGAAGCCGGCGCCGCCGCCGATGGCGAGTTTCGCCGTCGAAACTTTGCGTTCCAGGCCCAGTTCCCGGAGCACATCGTTCGTGAGGTGTTCGGCCAGCGCCCGGAATGTGGTCCATTTGCCTCCCACAAGGCTCAGGACGACGGCGCCGCTGCCGCCGGCTGCCTCTTCGTGGCCGCGGGCCGCTTCCTGCCCGCTGGCTGCGGACGCGCGACGTTCGATCCGGTAGTCCCTGCTGACGAACCCCGGCTGCGTGGCGTCATGCCTGGGGAGGGGCCGGACTCCGGAGAATGTGTAGACGATCTGGTCCCGGCTGACGGCGACGTCAGGGAAGACATGGCCGATAAGGTCGAAGAAGTAATCGATCTCGGCGTCGGTGCAGACGGCGTCCTCGGCCATGTCCGCGTCGACGTCCGTGGTGCCTACCAGGACGCGGTCCCCCATGGGGTATATGAGGACGATCCGGCCGTCGGTGTGCTCAAAGAAGATTTCCCGGCCGTTGCAGGCTTCGAGGAGTTCAGGGTGGTCCAGCACAATGTGCGAACCCTTGGTGCCGCCCATGAACGTGGACGCGGCCCCCATGGCCCCGTTGGTCAGGTCCACCCACGCTCCGGTGGTGTTGACGATGACGTCCGCCGTGAAGTCAAACACCTCCCCGGTGAGTTCATCGCGCAGCTGGACCGTGCTTCCGCCGGTGGTGGCCATTCCGGCAGCGCCGCCCATGGCCACGAGCGACAGGTAGTTGCTGGCCCGCGCATCGCTGTTGCCGCTGACACCGGCCTTTTCGCCGTCCTGCAGAACGTCGAGCGTGAGCCGCTCCGGATTGTGCACCGAGGCATCGAAGTAGGTGGCCGCGTATTTGATGCCCGGGTGCAGCCGCGGCAGTTCTGCCAGGGCACGCTTCCGGCCGCGGAACTGATGGCGCGGCACCGCGCCGCCGTCACGCGAGAAGAAGTCGTACATGCTCAGGCCGAGCGTGATCAGGAACGCTCCGCGCTCCTTGGGCTTGCCCTGCTGCTTATGCGTCAGGAACCGCAGCGGCGCCGAGAGCACTCCGGAGAACGTGCTGAAGATCGGGATGGTGGTCTGGAGCGGCTTGACGTAATGGGGGCGATCCGCAGGAGCCGGTTGCGTTCGACAACGGACTCCTGGACCAGCCGGAATTCACCATTTTCGAGGTACCGGATTCCGCCGTGGATCATGTGCGACGATGCACCGCTGGCGCCCTGGCAGTAGTCACCGCGTTCCACGAGGGCAACGTCCACTCCCTGAAGGGCCAGATCGCGGAAAGTACCTACGCCGTTGATCCCGCCGCCGATGATCAGGACCTGGGCCCGGGGCCGTTGCCGCAAGCTTTGCACCGATGCGCGCTGACGTGTGGAGGCCGGCTGGCCGGATGAATCCTTGGTGCCCAAAACTGCTCCTTTGGGGTTGGGTACAGTGCGGCGCGCCTCGCAGCGCGGCGCCGTTCAACACTATTGTTTGGAGTAATGGAAAATGGAGTCAAGCACTATGCACAAACGTGCAGAACGGATCGGCAATGCCTCGCTCACGCCACTCAGAAGCCCTCAGGGCTGCACAACTGTATTACCTCCAGGACCTCACAATGGACGCAATAGCCAGGGAGCTCAGGACCTCCAGATCCACGGTTTCCCGGCTACTTTCGGCGGCCCGTGAGACGGGGCTGGTGCAGATCCAGATCCGCAATCCACTGGACACAGGGCCCGAACTCGAGCACATGATCCGAGCCCAATATCGCGTGGATGTCCACGTGGTTCCGGTGGTCGACACGCTCAATGAGGCCGAAACCCTTGACAGGGTGGCCATGCAGGCTGCGCGGACAATCGGCCCGCTCGTCGACTCGAATGCCATCATTGGAGTGGCCTGGGGATCCACCCTGAGCGCCGTCAGCAGGCACCTCACGCGCAAGATCACCCATGACAGTGTGATCGTCCAGCTCAACGGCGCGGGCAACATGCAGACCACGGGCATTACCTATGCGAGCGACATCATGCGGAGGTTCGGAAGCGCCTACGGCGCCCGCGTTGAGCAGTTCCCGGTTCCGGCGTTCTTTGATCACGCGGCCACCAAGACCGCCATGTGGAATGAACGCAGCGTCCAACGCATCCTGGAACTCCAGTCACGCTTGAGCATCGCCATTTTTGGCGTGGGCTCCGTGGACGCCGACTATCCGAGCCACGTCTATGCCGGCGGC
Organism: Arthrobacter sp. 24S4-2; assembly: GCF_005280255.1. Taxonomy (NCBI): domain Bacteria; kingdom Bacillati; phylum Actinomycetota; class Actinomycetes; order Micrococcales; family Micrococcaceae; genus Arthrobacter; species Arthrobacter sp. 24S4-2. The sequence continues at coordinate 3,220,517 of NZ_CP040018.1, forward strand.
TACCTCGACGAAAACGACCTGAACATTTTGGCCTCCTCGGACGTGGTGGGTGACGTTGCCACCGTATTCTTCCGCGGTGACGGGTCCTCAGACGGCATCACGCTCAACGAAAGGTCCACCGGTCCCGCACTGGCACAGTTGCGGCAGGTCCGCCGCCGCATCTGCGTCGTCTCGGGGGCCTCAAAGATCAAAGGACTGCGCGGCGCGCTCGCCGCCGGGCTGGCCACGGACCTGATCCTCGATGAAGCCATGGCGCGGCGGCTGGTCAGCTCCGACGGGATGTCCTGAACGCTCCCCGAACCGGACCAGCTGTCCCGTGCCGGGCGGGCGACCCGCCCCGACGGCCTGTCCCCCGGAGTGGACCGGCCCGAGTCGGTAGAGTCAGTGCTATGAAAACCTCGCCCCGGCTAAGCCTTAACAACGGTGTGCTGATCGACCAGCTGGGCTTCGGGCTCTACAAGGTCCCCCCGGCTGACGCAGCCGGCCTGGTAACCATGGCCCTCGAAGCCGGCTACCGACACTTCGACACCGCGTCCATGTACGGAAACGAAACCGGCGTGGGAAAGGCCGTCGGCGCGCTGTCCGGTTTCTCGGGGGCGGCCCGGCCGGCGGCTCCGGCGAATCAGCCCCGTCACTTTCCCGCGAGGACCTCTTCGTCACGACGAAGGTGTGGAACGACGACCACGGCTACGACGCCACAATGCGGGCCTTCGACACGTCCATGTCCAACCTGGGCATGGAATACGTGGACCTCTACCTCATCCACTGGCCCTGCGCCCGGCGCGGGCTCTTCGCTGACAGCTACCGGGCCATGGAAACCCTGTACCGCGAGGGCAGGATCCGGGCGATCGGCGTGTCCAATTTCCAGCCGGCCCATCTGGAGCGCCTGCTGGAAAAGGCCGAAGTGGTCCCCGCCGTGAACCAGATCGAGCTCCACCCCTGGCTCCAGCAGGACGAATTACGCCAGCTGCACGACCGCCATGGCATCCGCACCGAAGCGTGGAGCCCGCTGGGCCGCGGCCAGGTGCTGGAGGATCCGGTGGTCCTGGAGCTCGCCGCCGCGCACCGCCGGACTGCGGCCCAGATCATCCTCAGATGGCACCTGCAGCTGGGCAACGTGGTGATACCGAAGGCGAGTTCCTATGCGAGGATCCGGGAGAACCTGGATGTCTTCGGCTTCACCCTCAGCGCCCCGGACATGGCCGCCCTGGCTGGGCTGGAGCGCGGCCACCGCACGGGATCCCACCCGGACAACGTCAACTAGGATTCGAAACCATGGAACAAGTGGCCACCGGGCCGGCACAGGCTCCGCCCCTCTTCAGCGGGCAGCTCGACGAAAGGACCAGGTCCGACAGCGTGGACCTGCACGGCAGCAACGTGGACTACTGGGTGTACGAGCCGGTCCGCGAAACCCCTGAAACGCGGACCATCCTGGTGATCCACGGCTTCCGCGGCGACCACCACGGCCTGCTCCGGGTTGCTGACCAGCTCCCCGAAATGCGCCTCATCATGCCTGACCTCCCCGGCTTCGGCAGCTCCGGGGCGTTCACTGACGGTGAGCACAGCGTCCGGCGCTACGGGCAGTTCATCAGCGAGTTCATGGCCGCCCTGGGCCTCGGCACGGACACGGTGCTGCTGGGACACTCCTTCGGGTCCATCATCGCCAGCCATTTCGCGGCAGCCAACCCGGGTGCTGTGTTTCCGCTCATCCTCATCAACCCCATCGCGGCGCCGGCGCTTGAAGGGCCCAAGGGCCTGATGACCAAGCTGGCGGTGCTGTACTACGAGGCGGCCGCCAGGCTGCCCCGCGCCGTCGGACTCAACCTGCTCCGCAGCCGGCTCATCGTCAGGGTCATGAGCGTGGCAATGGCAAAGACCCGGGACCGGAAGCTCCTGCGTTTCATCCACGGGCAGCACAACGCCTACTTCTCAGCTTTCGCCAACCGGGACAGCCTGCTTGAATCCTTCAAGGCGTCTGTAGGCAGCAACGTTTCCGAGGTTGCGCCGGACCTGGCGCTCCCGGTCCTGCTGATTGCCGGGGAGCAGGACGAAATCGCCATGCTGCCCGACCAGCACAAGCTCCTGGCCCTGCTGCCTGACGGCACGCTCCGGGTCATTCCCGGCGTGGGGCACCTGATTCACTACGAGACGCCCGAACCCGCTGCCGGCTTCATCCGACGCTTCCTGAAGGACCATCCTGCGTGAAAATTATCATCGACGCCCGTTTCACCCGGCTGGACCACCACGACGGCATCAGCCGGTACGGCGCGAGCCTGATCGCAGCGACGGCCAAAATCGCGGACGTCTCGATGCTCGTTAGCGACCTCCGGCAGCTGGCCCTGCTCCCGGACGTGCCCTACACGCTGATCAACAGCCCACTGTCCGCCGCCGAGCTTTTTGTGGCCGCCAAGGTCAACAAGCTGGGGGCCGACGTCGTGGTGTGCCCCATGCAGACCATGGGGACGTTCGGCCGGAAGTACGCCCTGGTGCTGACTCTTCACGACCTTATCTACTATGAGCACCCTGCCCCGCCGGGCTTCCTGCCGGCACCGGTCCGGCTGCTGTGGCGCCTCTACCACAAGGCATTCTGGCCGCAGCGGCTGCTCCTGAACAGGGCGGACGTGGTGGCAACCATCAGCCACACCACCGAGGCCCTGATCGCCAAGTACAGCCTCACCAAGCGTCCCGTCCGGATTGTGGGCAACGCACCGCAGCACGGTCACACCCCCCGGGACCCGGAAGCGGGAGCGGACAGGACCCTCCTGTACATGGGCTCGTTCATGCCCTACAAGAACGTGGAAACCATGGTCCGGGGAATGGCGGAACTGCCGGACATGACGCTGCATCTGCTGAGCCGCATCACGCCGCAGCGACGGGCCGAGCTGGAAGCCCTCGCGCCGGAGGGCTCGAACATCGTGTTCCACAACGGTGTGACGGACGGGGAGTATGAGGCACTGCTGGCCCGCACCACCGCCCTGATCAGCCTTTCACGGGCGGAGGGCTACGGCCTGCCGCTGGTGGAGGCCATGTCCCACGGAACCCCCGTCATTGCGAGCGACATCCCCATTTTCCGGGAAGTGGGGCACACCGCCGTCAGCTACGTCCATCCGGACTCCCCGGCAGAGTTTGCCGACGCCGTCCGGCGGCTGGAGGACCCCGAGCTGTGGAAGGCCCAGTCACGCCGATCCGTGGAACGTGCGGCGGAATTCAGCTGGGACCACTCCGCCCGCCAGCTGCTGCAGCTTGCCGAGGAAGCCGCCCGGATCAACAGCCGATAGTGCCCCCTACAGCACATCCACGCCGTCGAGCCTGAGCTGGACAGGATCATCGGCGCGCCGGGCCGCCGCTGCAGCCTTGACCGCCCGCATAACGCGGGTGGCCTCGGCGGCCTGGGCGTAGGGAATGAACAGCAGCGTCCGGACGTCTTCGCCGGCGTCGCGCCTGTTTGGGCGTGCGTCCGACAACAGCAGCGGCGCCGGACCCGCGGTGCGAAGGACGATGCCCTGGCGTTCCAGCTGCTGTTCAATGCCCTGCGTGAAATGCCCCACCGCGGTCCTGCCGCCGGTAACTGAAGCGATCCGGACGGCCGGGGGCAGGTGGAGTTCCTGCCGCAGCGCCAGCTCACGCTGCGCGTATCCGCCGGCGTCCCAGCGAAGCAGCGCGCCGACGCCCACCGTGTCATCGGCAGTGATGACAACGAGCCCGCCTTCGCGGGCAGGCTTCACCAGCGCAGCGGCGTTGAACCAGCGCCGTACGGCGTCCTCACCGGCCCGGAGGTTTTCGCGCCGCAGCAAGGAGTCGCCATCCAGGAGCAGCGCCGCCGCGTAGCCGCCATCGGCAACAGGCTCCGCCCCGACGGTGGCCACCACCAGGGACCTGGTGTTCGGAACGGTAGCTTTGACGTGGTCCCCGGACGAGGTGATGACAGGCTTGCCGGGAAAGGCCCGGCCCAGTTCCTCGGCGGTGCGGAGCACGCCGGTGGCGGAACGGCGCAGCCGGGGGCTGGAACAGTGGCTGCACTGCCAGGCCGGGGCGGCAGCAGAACACCAGCGGCATTGGGGCACGGCTGAACTGCCGGCGGCGCCGGCAACAGCAAGCGGCCCGCTGCAGGCCGCGCAGCGTGCCGGTTCCCGGCAGGAATCGCAGACCATGGACGGCGCGTAGCCGGAGCGGGCCACCTGGACCAGGACCGGGCCGCGCTCCAGGCCTTCCTTGGCCGCACGCCAGGCCGCTCCCGGCAGCCTGGCGACCCGTGCCAGGGGGTCGCGTTCCTGTTCGAAGCTATCCGCCGTGTTCAGGACCCGCGGTACGGTCCGGCGGATCTCCGAACGGTCGGCCTCCACGGGCCTGGCCCAGCCGGCATCCACCAGCCGCTGCAGTTCGGTGCTGCGTGTGTGCGCCGCGAGCAGGCACGCCGCTCCTTCCTGTTCCGCCCGTAGGAGGAGGACCTCGCGGGTGTGGGCGTACGGCGACCGCTGCTCGATGTGCAGGTCGTCGCCGTCGTCCCAGCACACCACCAGGCCGAGGTTACGCACGGGAGCGTATGCCGCCGAGCGTGTACCGACGGCAACGCCGGCGCTCCCCGCCAGAACCCTCAGGTAGCTTCGGTAGCGGGGGGTCTGGCCGTCGTCGGCGGTGAGCCGTGCAATGTCCTCCCTGGGCAGCAGTTCGGCCAGGGCGTCTTCGAGGCGGGCCAGGTCGCGGTAGTCGGGAACCACCACCACCGCACCGCGGCCTGAGGCACGGACGGCGGCCACGGCTTCGGCGATGAGCGCCGGCCAGCCGGCGGGGCCGTAGCCCTGCATTGCGCTCAGGACAGCGCGCGGGCACTCCCCGGCCGCGAGGTGCTGCAGGTACGCCGCACCGTTGACGTAGCGCGACCAGGGCCCTGCCGAGGGGGGAACGCGGGCCGCGAACGGCTCGGGGACCTCGGCTGCCGGGCCCTCCCCTGCGGTGAGCGCCCCTTCCGCGGCCAGCTCCTTCTCGAGTTTGGCCACCCTCGGCGGGACGGCCACGCGCAGCACATCACTGACCGTACCGGCGTAACGGGCCGCCACCCTGCGGGCGAGTTCGGCCATCCCCGGCGTGAGGACCTGCACAGGCGAGACGACTTTATGGAGCGGCACCAGGGTATGGCCGGCATCAGATTCAGCCACCCGGTCCAGGATAAAGCCGTTGAGTTCCTGGCCGTTGAACTTGACCTTCACCCGGACGCCCGGCTGCGCGGTGCCGTCCAATCCTTCCGGCACGCTGTAGTCGAAAGGCCGGTCCAGATGCGGCAGTGAAGACTCAATAAGCACCCGCGCGACGGGCAACGTTGGGGCCAGTGGAGGCCCGGCGGCAGAAATCGGCCGGGAAGACGGAAAGCCCTGGAGCAGTGACAGCTGGAACGGCTCTTCTGCGGCGGATCCGTCCATGGGGAAGGAAGCCATGCGGACCAACCTCCGTTCAGCAGCCTGCCCGTGAACCGCGGGCAATCGGTCTAGGCGCCATCAGCCGAAAAAACCTGTAGCAGGGTCACCCGGGAGAGTGCCCTGCTACAGCCAAACACATGGCAGCGACATTTTTTCCCGATGTCGCTGAACCACCGTCGGGCGGGACTGTGCGTCCGCCGTTGCCTCAGGCGTTGAAGAAGGCCTTAAGGTCGTCCACGCGGTCCAGCCGTTCCCAGGTGAAGTCGGGATCGTCACGGCCAAAGTGTCCGTGCGCGGCTGTCTTGGCGTAGATGGGACGCTTGAGGTCCAGCGCGTCGATGATCGCACGGGGCCGCAGATCGAAGATTTCCGCAATCGCCTCGCTGATCCGCGCCGGATCCACGGTTTCCGTGCCGAACGTCTCCACGTAGGTGCCGACCGGCCTGGCCTGGCCGATGGCGTAGGCGATCTGGATCTCGGCCCGCTTGGCGAGGCCGGCGGCCACGACATTCTTGGCCACCCACCGCATGGCGTACGCCGCGGAACGGTCCACCTTCGACGGGTCCTTGCCGGAGAACGCTCCGCCGCCGTGGCGCGCCATGCCGCCGTAGGTGTCAACGATGATCTTGCGTCCGGTCAGGCCGGCGTCGCCCACCGGACCGCCGATCACGAAGGCGCCAGCCGGGTTGAGGATGTTGTGAGTGCGGGAAATATCCAGGTTGGCGGCCGCCAGCACCGGATCGATCACGTGGGTGGCGAGGTCGGCGCGCAGCTGCTCGAGGCTGGCGCCTTCCGCGTGCTGGCTGGAGATCACGATGGTTTCGACGGATACGGGGCGGTCGCCGTCGTAGCCGATCGTGGCCTGGGTCTTGCCGTCCGGGCGGAGGTAGGAAAGTTCGCCGTTCTTGCGCACTTCGGTGAGCCGCTCCGAGAGGCGGTGCGCGATCCAGATGGGCACCGGCATGTACGACGGCGTCTCGTCGCTGGCGTAGCCAAACATGAGGCCCTGGTCGCCCGCGCCCTGGAGGTCGTAGTCGTCTTCCTGGCGCCCTTCGCGGGCCTCCAGCGAGTTGAACACGCCGCCGGCGATGTCGTTGGACTGCTGGCCGATGGACACCGACACGCCACAGCGGGCGCCGTCGAAGCCGTTGGCTGAGGAGTCGTAGCCGATTCCGAGGATGGTCTCACGCACGATCTGCGGAATTTCCACGTAGGCGTCAGTGGTGACTTCGCCCGCAACGTGCACCAAGCCGGTGGTGGCCAGCGTCTCGACGGCCACCCGCGACTCGGGGTCCTTCGCCAGCAGGGCATCCAGGATCGCATCGCTGATCTGGTCGCAGATCTTGTCCGGATGGCCTTCGGTCACGGACTCCGACGTGAACAGGCGAAGGGATGGCGGGGTGGCGCCATGGGATGCGGGAATGTGCAGCGGTAAAGTCACTCAACTACCTTACTGGTTGGGGTTCGGTCAGGCCTCAGCGTGTGTCCCCCTGCTAAGGAGGCCTTGCACACGCCGGCCGTTAGGCTCGCGGGAAAACACGGCTCAATTCGGAGCCGACGCGGTCGATGACGGCGGCCGCAACATCGTCCTTCGAGCCGGATGCTGCCTGTGGTTCGGAGCCGAAGCGGGAAAGGATGACCACGGAGTTGTGGTCCTGGCCAAACACCAGGCCTTCGCCCACGTGGTTGACCACCAGCAGGTCGCAGCCCTTGCGCCGCAGTTTGGCATCAGCGTAGGCCAGCACATCCCCATGGGCGTCTCCGGTTTCAGCCGCAAATCCCACGATCAGCTGCCCGGGCCTGTTCGCTGCACGGACCTCCACGAGTTCCTGCAGGATGTCCGGGTTGCGCAGCAGGCTGATCACCGGATCGGCGGCGTCGTCCCGCTTCTTGATTTTGGTGTCTGAAACGTCGGCAGGCCTGAAGTCCGCAACAGCGGCCGCCATGATCACGACGTCGGAATCAGCTGCGGCGCGCAGCGCGGCTTCGCGCAGCTGCAGCGCTGTTTCCACGGTGACCACCTCGACGCCGGCGGGCACCGGAACTTCCATGTGCGCTGCGATCAGCCGGACGGTGGCGCCAGCGTCCCGGGCGGCCACGGCCAGGGCTACGCCCTGCTTGCCGGACGACCTGTTGCCAAGGAACCGGACGGGGTCCAGGGGCTCACGCGTTCCACCGGCACTGATGGTCACTGTGCGGCCGGCCAGCGGAAGTTGCGACGGAAGTCGGCTGCCCTGGGTCAGGGCCATGGCAGCTTCGAAGATGGCCTCCGGCTCGGGCAGCCGTCCGGGACCGGAATCGGATCCGGTAAGCCTGCCGCTGGCGGGCTCAAGGACGGTCACTCCGCGGCCGCGGAGCGTCTCCACATTGGCCTGGGTGGCCGGGTGCTGCCACATTTCGGTGTGCATGGCCGGTGCCATCAGCACCGGACCGCTGGCCATCAGCAGGGTGTTGGTCAGCAGATCGTCGGCGTGGCCGCCGGCAGCACGGGCCAGGAGGTCGGCCGTGGCCGGAGCCACCACGATGAGCTCGGCCTCGTGGCCCAGGCGCACGTGGTTGACCGACGGGACGTCGTCAAAGACGCTGTTGCTGACAGGATTGCCTGAGAGGGCTTCCCAAGTTGCAACTCCTACGAAGCGGTTGGCTGCCTCCGTGGGGATGACCGTGACGTTGTGTCCGGCTTCAGTAAAAAGCCGGAGGAGCGATGCCACCTTGTAGGCGGCAATCCCTCCCCCGACTCCGAGGACTATGCGCACGTGACCTCCGTCAACAGGCAGTCTGTACTCTGCGGGAATTACTCTGCAGGTTCGATCGGCGTGGAAACGAGCTTGCCTTCGTTGATCTCGCGCAGGGCGATGGACAGCGACTTCTCGTTCAGCTTGGTGTCGACCAGCGGGCCGACATACTCGAACAGGCCCTCGTGCAGCTGGGCGTAGTATGCGTTGATCTGACGTGCACGCTTGGCACCGAAGATCACCAGGCCGTACTTGGAATCGGCTGCCTTCAGCAGCTCGTCGATCGGCGGGTTGATGATGCCTTCAAGGTTCGTGGACACGAATTCTCCAAATTCTAACGGGCCGATCCGACCCGGCGGCTAGTGCGGGTGCGGGGTCAGCCCCATGAGTGAAACAAGCTCGTCCGCTGCGCGTCGAACGTCATCATTGATGACGGTGTGATCGAACTCCGGCTCAGCGGCAAGTTCTAGTTTAGCGGTTTCCAGTCTCTGCTGCTGTTCCTCGGCCGTTTCCGTGCCGCGGCCCACAAGGCGGCGGACCATTTCCTCCCAGCTGGGAGGGGCGAGGAACACGAACTGCGCCTCGGGAACGGCCTGCTTGACCTGGCGCGCACCCTGAAGGTCGATCTCCAGCAGCACCGAGCGGCCGTCAGCAATGGCCGCATCCACGGTGCTGCGGAGGGTTCCATAGCGGTTGCGGCCATGGACCACGGCCCATTCCAGCAGTTCCCCGCCGGCCACAAGCTCGTCGAATTCCTCAGCAGACTTAAAGAAGTAGTGAACCCCGTCCCGCTCCCCCGGCCGCGGCGGACGGGTGGTGGCTGAAACGGAAAGCCAGACTTCGGGGTAGTTGTCCCGGATGTAGGTGGACACGGTGCCTTTACCAACAGCCGTCGGGCCGGCGAGGACTGTCAGTCCCGGTTTCTTGCTCACATATTCCTTTGGACGGTATTCGGATGGATCTGTTTCTCGTTCATAAAATCTACCAGCGCCCGGCGCTGGTGGACGCCGAGGCCCCGCAGCCGACGGGACAGCGCGATACCCAACTCATCCATGATGGCGGCGGCCCGGACGCGGCCGATTCCAGGCAGCGCCTCAAGCATCTCCGACACTTTCATGCGCGCGATGGCGGAATCGCCGTCGCCGGAGCTGAGGAGGTCCGCCACGGAGAGGGTGCCGGATTTCAGCTGATCCTTGGCTGTGGCCCGGGCCGCCCGTGCCGCCGCCGCCTTCGCCAGGGCTTCCGCCCGTTCCTGTTCCGTCAAGGGCCGCAGGCTCACTTGAGTCACCACCCCCCGAATCGTCAGTCAGGTCCAAGGCAACGGCCGTTGGAGTCCTCCTGAACCTACCCTTTGCCCGGCGCAGAAATCAATGGAGGCAGAAATCCATGGATCAGCTGGTCAGGAGCGGTTCCAGCGTGCGCCGAGCAGCCTCCCGGAGCCCGTCCGCGGTGGGACCTGCTGCAAGGATGTCCCTGCTGGAGGTGCCGAGGACCTGGGAGTACGCGGAGCCGAACGTTTCCCGGAGATCGGCGGCCGTGGCTCCCTGGGCACCGAGCCCGGGAGCCAGGATGACGCCCCGCACCGCTGCCAGGTCGAGTTGCAGGTCCTGTAAGGCACGGCCCACGGTGGCGCCCACTACCAGGCCGACTGACCCGAGTCCCCCTGTGTACCGGCGGTTCTCCCCGGCGGCCGCCTCGGTGATCCTGCGAGCCACGGAATCCGCGCCGCCCACGTGCTGGACGGAGGCGCCTTCCGGATTGGACGTCAGCGCCAGCACGAAGACACCGCGGCCGTATTCTGCCGCCAGGTCCAGGGCCGGCCGCAGCGACTCGAAGCCAAGATACGGGCTCAGCGTCACCGAATCCGCGGCCAGCGAAGAGCCGTCCCGCAGCCACGCATCCGCGTAGGCGGCCATGGTGGAACCGATGTCGCCGCGCTTGGCATCGGCGATCGTCAGGACACCTGCTTCCGCGGCGGCTGACAGCGTCCGTTCGAGCACGGCCATTCCCGCCGATCCGTGCCGTTCGTACAATGCGACCTGCGGCTTGACGGCGGCAGCGAGCGAACCCACCGCCTCCACGACGGTGAGCGAGAAGCGCTCCAGGCCGGCGTCGTCGTCGTTCAGTCCCCAGGCCTTCAACAGCGCCGGGTGCGGATCGATGCCGACGCACAGTGGTCCGCGTTCAGCCATGGCCCGGCCCAGCCGGGAGCCGAAGGACTCCCGGCCGGCCGTGGTCGCCGATGCAGGCACTGACTCAGGCATTCTGCGCTGCAGCGTTCTGTGAGGCCCGATTCTGCGAGGCCACCAGCGCAGCCGAGTGCTCCTGCAGGCTTGTCACCGACCATTCGTACGTACGCAGCGCTTCGATGGCCTGGACCGCGGCGTTGAACTCGGCCACTGTGGTGATGCAGGGAATGCCGATCGACGTTGCCGCGGCGCGCAGTTCATAGCCGTCGATGCGGGCCTCGCCCCGGAGGGCGTGTTGAAGACCATATCGATCTCGCCGGCGATGATGAGGTCCGCAATGGTCCCTTCGCCTTCGGCGCTGCTGCCCTCGGCGACCTTCCGGACCGGAGTGGCCTGGATGCCGTTGCGGCGCAGGACGTCGGCGGTGCCGCCGGTGGAGACGATCTCGAAGCCAAGGTCGGAGAGGCGCTTTACGCCCATGATCACCGAGCGCTTGTCCCTGTTGGCCACGGAGACGAAGATCTTCCCTTCGGTGGGCAGCGCGTTGTTGGCGGCCGCCTGGCTCTTGGCGAAGGCCGTGTCGAAGTGCTTGTCGATGCCCATGACCTCGCCGGTGGAGCGCATTTCCGGGCCGAGGAGGGAGTCCACAACCTTGCCCTCCGGGGTCCGGAAGCGGCTGAACGGGAGCACGGCCTCCTTGACGGAGACGGGTGCGTCGAACGGCAGGGTGGATCCGTCACCGGTTTCCGGCAGCATCTTGTAGGCGCTGCGGAGCTGGTTGATGGTGACGCCGGTGCCGATCAGGGCAGCCGCCTTGGCCATCTGGACGCCGGTGGCCTTGGAGACGAAGGGCACGGTGCGGGAAGCACGCGGGTTGGCTTCGAGCACGTACAGGACGTCGGACGCCAGGGCGAACTGGATGTTGATGAGGCCGCGGACGCCCACGCCTTCGGCGATGGCCAGGGTGGCGGTCCGTACACGTTCAATCACGTTGTTGCCGAGCGTGATGGGAGGCAGGACGCAGGCGGAGTCGCCGGAGTGGATGCCGGCTTCTTCGATGTGCTCCATGATGCCGCCGAGGTACATCTCGGTTCCGTCGTAGAGGGCGTCGACGTCGATCTCGACGGCGTCCTCCAGGAACCGGTCGATCAGCACCGGGTGCTCGGTGGTGATTTCGGTGGCGTTGGCGATGTAGCGGGAGAGGTTGGCTTCGTCGTAGACGATCTCCATGCCGCGGCCGCCCAGCACGTAGGACGGGCGGACCAGGACCGGGTAGCCGATTTCGTCGGCAATCTTCTTCGCGTCCTCGAAGGACACGGCCGTGCCGTTCTTGGGCGAGATCAGCCCGGCCTCGTCCAGCACGCGGGAGAAGGCGCCGCGGTGCTCGGCGAGATCGATCGCTTCCGGTGACGTGCCGAGGATCGGGACCCCGGCATCGGCGAGCTGCTGCGCGAGCTTGAGCGGCGTCTGGCCGCCGAGCTGCACGAACACGCCCATGACGCCGCCGGTGCGCTCTTCCGCGGCAATGACTTCGAGGACGTCCTCAAGGGTCAGCGGCTCGAAGTACAGGCGCGTGGAGACGTCGTAGTCGGTGGAGACGGTTTCCGGGTTGCAGTTGACCATCACGGTCTCGTAGCCGGCCTTGCGGAGGGCCATCGAAGCGTGGACGCAGGAGTAGTCGAACTCAATGCCCTGGCCGATGCGGTTGGGGCCGGAGCCCAGGATGATGATGGAGGGCTTCGCGTGCAGCGCCACCTCGTCCTCTTCGTCGTAGGACGAGTAGTGGTACGGGGTGTAGGCGGCGAATTCCGCGGCGCACGTGTCCACGGTCTTGTAGACCGGACGGATGCCCAGGGCCTGGCGGACACCGCGGACCACGGCTTCCTGGTTGTTGGTGAGAACGCCGATCTGCTCGTCGGAGAAGCCGTGGCGCTTGGCGCGCTGCAGCATTTCCTGGGTCAGGGCGGTGGACTTGCGGATCTCCTGCGAGATCTCGTTCAGCAGCTGGAGCTGGTCCAGGTACCACGGGTCGATCTTGGTGGCCTCGAAGAGCTGCTCCACCGTGGCGCCGCCAAGCAGCGCGCGCTGCACCTGGTGCAGGCGCTCGGTGGTGGGCCGCTTGGACTTTTCAATCAGCTCGGCGACTTCCCATTCGGGAACGTGGCTGAAGTCCAGCTGCGAACCCTTCTGTTCGAGGGAGCGCAGCGCCTTCTGCAGGGCCTCGGTGAAGTTGCGGCCAATGGCCATGGCCTCGCCCACCGACTTCATGGTGGTGGTCAGGGTGGGGTCCGCCGCCGGGAACTTCTCGAAGGCAAAGCGCGGAACCTTGACCACGACGTAGTCCAGGGTCGGCTCGAAGGACGCCGGGGTCTTCTGGGTGATGTCGTTGGGGATCTCGTCCAGGGTGTAGCCCAGGGACAGCTTGGTGGCGATCTTTGCGATGGCGAAGCCGGTGGCCTTGGAGGCCAGCGCTGAGGACCGGGAGACGCGGGGGTTCATTTCGATTACGACGACCCGGCCGGTGTCCGGTTCGACGGCGAACTGGATGTTGCAGCCGCCGGTGTCCACGCCCACTTCGCGGATGACCGCAATGGAGATGTCGCGCAAACGCTGGTATTCGCGGTCCGTCAGGGTCAGGGCGGGTGCCACGGTGATGGAGTCGCCGGTGTGGACGCCCACGGGGTCGAAGTTCTCGATGGAACAGACAACCACCACGTTGTCGTTCTTGTCCCGCATCATCTCAAGCTCGTATTCCTTCCAGCCGAGGATGCTCTCTTCGAGCAGGACCTCACTGGTGGGGCTGTACTGCAGGCCCTGGCCCACGATGCGGCGGAGGTCGTCCTCCGTGTAGGCCAGGCCGGAGCCGAGCCCGCCCATGGTGAAGGACGGGCGGACAACCATGGGGTAGCCCAGGTCTTCGGCGGCCTTGATGGCTTCATCCATGCTGTGGATAATGTGGCTGCGGGCGGACTCCGCGCCGCAGCGTTCCACGACGCCCTTGAACTTCTCGCGGTCCTCGCCGAGTTCGATCGCTGCGATGTTCGCGCCGATCAGCTCCACGTTGTACTTTTCCAGCACGCCGTTCTTGTCCAGTGCGATGGCAGTGTTGAGGGCCGTCTGGCCGCCCAAGGTAGGCAGGATCGCGTCGGGGCGTTCCTTGGCGATGATCTTCTCCACCACCTCGGGGGTGATCGGCTCGATGTAGGTGGCATCGGCGAACTCGGGGTCCGTCATGATGGTGGCCGGGTTGGAGTTGACCAGGATAACGCGCAGGCCTTCCTCCTTGAGGACGCGGAGAGCCTGGGTGCCGGAGTAGTCGAACTCGGCGGCCTGGCCGATCACGATGGGGCCGGAACCGATGACCAGGACGCTCTTAAGGTCAGTTCTCTTGGGCATTACTTCTTGTCCTCAGTCTTGGAGTCGGTGGAAGTCTTGGCGTCGGCCGCAGCCGCGGGGGCAGCAGCCGCGGCAGCTGCCTTCGTGTCCGCCATCAGCTCGATGAAGCGGTCAAAGAGGTAGGCGGCGTCGTGCGGGCCGGCGGCCGCTTCGGGGTGGTACTGCACCGAGAACGCCGGGATGTCCAGGCAGGAGAGCCCTTCGACGACGTCGTCGTTGAGGCTGACATGGCTGACTTCGACGCGCCCGTAGCGCTCCTCGGGAGCCCGGGTGGCGCCGTCGAGCGGGGCGTCCACGGCAAAGCCGTGGTTCTGCGAGGTGATTTCCACCTTGCCGGTGCGGCGGTCCATCACGGGCTGGTTGATGCCGCGGTGGCCGTAGCGGAGTTTGTAGGTGCCAAAGCCCAGGGCGCGGCCCAGGATCTGGTTGCCGAAGCAGATGCCGAAGTACGGGAGCTTCTCGTCCAGCACCGAACGGAGCAGCTTGACCTGGTTGTCGGCCGTGGCGGGGTCGCCGGGGCCGTTGGACATGAAGAATCCGTCCGGGTTGACGGCCTTGACGTCCGCCAGGGTTGCCGTGGCGGGCAGGACGTGCACGCGGACGCCGCGTTCGGCGAAGCGGATGGGGGTCATCCGCTTGATGCCGAGGTCGATGGCGGCGATGCTGAACCGCGGTTCGCCGTCCCAGCCCCAGTCCTTGGGCTCCACGACGTAGGCCTCGTCAACGCTGACCTCCTCGGCGAGGCGGGCGCCTTCCATCGGGGCGCTGGCCAGCACCGTGTCCACCAGTTCCTTGTCCGTGGCGCCGGCTGCCTCGCCGGAGAAGATCCCGGCGCGCATGGTCTTGTGTTCGCGCAGGTGGCGGGTGATCGCACGGGTGTCAACCCCCTGGATGCCGACGATGCCATGCTCGACCAGTTCGTCGTCCAGGGAACGCTCGGCCCGCCAGTTGGAGGGGCGGCGCGCCGCGTCGCGGACGATGTAGCCGGCCACCCAGATGCGGCGGGATTCGGCGTCGTCGCCGTTGACCCCGGTGTTGCCGATGTGCGGCGCCGTCTGCACCACCAGCTGGCGGGCGTACGAGGGGTCGGTGATGGTTTCCTGGTAGCCGGTCATGCCGGTGGCGAAAACCGCCTCGCCCAGGGCCGTGCCGGTGGCGCCGTAGCTGCTGCCGCGGAAGATGCGGCCGTCCTCGAGCACCAGCACCGCGGGCGCGGCAGTTCCTTTGTCAGGTGCAGTATCTGCGTTTGCTGTTACTTCGGTTTCTGTCACGTTGTTACTTTCCACTATCGGCATCTGCCTGAGGGGCTGCGGAGATCAATTCTTGAAAGGCTTCGAGGATGGCCGGCTTGTCGTCGGCGCGGCGGGTCCGGAATCCGGTATCCAGTTCATGGCTGCCCAGCGTCCAGCTGACCACCAGGAGTCCATCCTTTTCGACGAACTTCCCGGCCATGCCGCTATCCTGCCGGACTCCGGTGAGCTTATCCGCCGGAATGAACAGCGGTCCGGCTCCGGAACGCTCGAACAGCACGCCTTCCGGGTGGACGGTGAGTTCCGCGTTCGTACGGATGCCCAGGCCCTGGACGGCGATGCGGTCCAGCCAGTCGCCGGCCGTTGTGGTGGCAACGTACTGTCCGTCGGCGGCCGCCAGCGGCAGGCTCAGTTCCGCCGGAACCGGGGGCAGTTGTTCGACGTCGGACTGTCGCCGCAGCCGGTTACGCCACCCGATGCCAATCAGGACCAGCACAAGGGCGATGAGCGGCAGCGTGATAAGCAGCGTCACGATCTTAGTGTCCATCAGTACCCGCCGGCGGGGGCGGAAGCAGGCGCTGTTTTTTCCTGGTCGGGGCCGTGGCGGTACGGAGTGTTGAGCTCGCCGTTCAGGACGGTGGGATGGCCCCTGAAGAACGTCGCCACAACCTTGCCCGGGAGTTCCCTGCCGGCGAACGGAGAGTTACGGCCCATGGTTGCCATCTTAGAAGGGTCCACGGTCCAGCGTGCAGCCGGGTCCACCAGTGTGACGTTGGCGGGTTCGCCCACTTCCAGCGGACGTCCCTGGTCCGCGACCCGGCCGATCACGGCGGGAGCGGCGGACGTCACCCGGGCGAAGTCCGCCCAGCCCATCAGGCCGGTTTCGATCATGGTCTCCTGCACCACGGACAGGGCCGTTTCCAGCCCGGTCATGCCCATGGCCGCTTGAGCCCATTCGCATTCCTTGTGTTCGCTGGGGTGCGGGGCGTGGTCCGTGCCGACGACGTCGATGGTGCCGTCGGCCAGGGCGGCGCGCAGGGCCTGGACATCGGAGTCCGTGCGCAGCGGCGGGTTGACCTTGTAGACGGGGTCGTAGCTGCGGACCAGCTCGTCGGTGAGCAGCAGGTGGTGGGGGGTCACTTCGGCGGTGACGTTGATTCCACGCGCCTTGGCCCAGCGGATGATCTCCACCGAGCCTGCCGTGGAAACGTGGCACACGTGCAGCCTGGAACCGACGTGCTGGGCCAGCAGGACGTCCCGGGCGATGATGCTTTCCTCGGCCACGGCGGGCCAGCCCGTCAGGCCGAGCACGGCCGAGACGTCGCCTTCGTTCATCTGGGCGCCGGCGGTCAGCCGGGGTTCCTGCGCGTGCTGGGCCACCACGCCGTCGAACGCCTTGACGTATTCGAGGGCCCGGCGCATGATCACGGGGTCGTGCACGCAGATGCCGTCGTCGGAAAAGACCCGGACTTTGGCGCGGGAGTCGGCCATCGCGCCGAGTTCGGCCAGCTGCTCCCCCGCAAGGCCCACCGTCACCGCACCGACGGGGCGGACGTCCACCCAGCCGGCGGAGCGGCCCAGGGTGTGCACCTGCTCCACGACGCCGGCGGTGTCCGCGACGGGATTGCTGTTGGCCATGGCGTGCACTGCCGTGTAGCCGCCCAGAGCGGCGGCGCGGGTGCCGGTTTCCACGGTTTCGGCGTCTTCGCGGCCGGGTTCGCGCAGATGCGTGTGGATGTCCACCATGCCCGGCAGGGCTACGAGGCCGGCTGCCTCGATGACGGTGGCGCCGTCGGCTGAAAGGTCCGAGCCCCGTGCGGCGATGATGCCGTCGCGGATCAGGAGGTCTTCAGCTGCGCCGCCGAGAATGGCTGCGCCCCGGACGAGGTAGGCCCGCTGTTGGCTGCATCCTGTTGATCGTGTGCCATCAGTGGCTCTCCTTGGTGGAATAGTCGGCCGTGGAATAGGCGGCGCTGGGGGTGGCTGCTGGTTCGCGGGTGGCCCCGGAGAGCAGCAGGTACAGGGCGGCCATGCGGATGGACACGCCGTTGCGCACCTGCGCCAGCACGGTGGAACGGGGTGAATCCGCGGCTGCGGAGGAAATTTCCAGGCCCCGGTTCATGGGCCCGGGGTGCATGATGATGGTGTCCTTCAGGCCCAGCGTGTCCAGGGCGCGGAGGCGGTTGTCGTCGAAGCCCCAGCGGCGGGAGTATTCCCGCGTCGTGGGGAAGAAGGAAGCATTCATCCGTTCGCCCTGGACGCGAAGCATCATCACGGCGTCCACGCCCTTCGCCAGGGTCTCGTCCATGTTGTAGCTGACGCTGCAGGGCCACTGTCCGACGCCGATGGGCAGCAGGGTGGGCGGCGCCACCAGGGTGACCTCCGCCCCGAGCGTGCGCAGCAGCCAGACGTTCGAACGGGCCACACGGGAGTGCAGCACGTCGCCGGCGATGGCGACGCGCATGCCCTTGAGGTCCGCCCCGGCGGACGGTATCCCCTTGAGCCGGCTCCAGTGCCGGCGCATGGTGAAAGCATCCAGCAGGGCCTGGGTGGGGTGTTCATGCGTGCCGTCGCCGGCGTTGATGACGGCGGCGTCGATCCAGTCCGTGGCGGCCAGCCGGTGCGGCGCCCCGGAGGCCCAGTGGCGGATGACGACGGCGTCCGCCCCCATGGCGGCCAGCGTTTGGGCCGTGTCCTTCAGGGACTCGCCCTTGGACACGGAAGACCCCTTGGCTGCGAAGTTGATGACGTCCGCCGAGAGCCGCTTCGCCGCGGCCTCGAAGGAAATGCGCGTGCGGGTGGAGTCCTCGAAGAACAGGTTCACCACGGTGCGGCCGCGAAGGGCGGGCAGCTTCTTGACTTCGCGGTCCCCCACCGCAGCCATTTCCTCGGCGGTGTCGAGGATGCGGATGGCGTTGCCCAGGCTGAGGTCCTCGGTGGAGAGCAGGTGCTTCATGCGCCAGCCTCGATGACCACTTCGTTAACCGGAGTGCCGTCAACGGAGTCGGTTTCTTCGAGCCGGACCCGGACCTTCTCGGACGAGGAGGTGGGGAGGTTCTTGCCGACGTGGTCGGCGCGGATGGGAAGCTCGCGGTGTCCGCGGTCGATCATGACTGCGAGCCGGACGATGCGCGGACGGCCAAGGTCCACGATGGCATCGAGGGCTGCGCGGATGGTCCGACCGGAATAGAGGACGTCGTCGATCAGGACCACCACCTTGTTGTCGATGCCGGTGCGCGGCAGTTGGGTGGGATACGGGGGCCGCGTGGGCTGGTGGGACAGATCGTCCCGGAACATGGTGACGTCCAGCTGGCCTACGATGGCGGCGGCGTCAACAGTGGGATCGGCGGCGGCGATTTTCTTTGCCAGGCGAACGGCCAGCGGGTAGCCGCGGCGCGGAATGCCCAGCAGCACCAGATCCTGGGAACCCTTGTTGGCCTCGAGGATCTCATGGGCGATACGAGTGAGAGCACGGTCAATGTCCGCAGAGTTGAGCACAACCCTGGCCGGAACCGGTGCTTCTGTGACTGAAGTCAACGCTCGTCTCCCCTTTCCCCGCCTCACGGGACGGAATTAAAAAAGGAACATTTGCTCTTCAAAATTACCACACGGCCCCTCCCGGGCCGGCCGCCAGCCTGTCGCCGCGCAGGCGTTTAACATCACACCCGCAGGAGAGTGAGGCCTGCCCGCAATACCCAAACGTCTGCGGAACTCCGAGTGTTCACAACATCCCGTGGGGTGTGGTGAGCCGTGCATTCGGGTGGCCGACACTCGGGCGACCCCATAATTCGCGCCTGTATGCTCGCCGAACTATCCGTCGGCACAGAAAGGCATGCGGCAAGGACGCTACTAGTGACGGGTAGGGGCGCCGGGTTGACCGCGCCCGGAAAGACCCGCAAACCGTTCATCAGCGCATCAGCTCATTGGGGAGTCCAAATTATGAGTAGGAAAATCCTTGCTGCCATTTTGGCGGCTTTTTTGGCCGTTGCCGGCATTGTTGCCGCTCCCGCCGCGTACTCGGCGCCGAACCCTTCCGTGAAAGTCCTCGATACCGCCAACACCATCACCGACCCGGCCTGGTTTGTCCAGGCCTACAACGCCGGGTTCCGCCTCTACATCATGCATTCCACCGCATGGGGCACCTGCGATCCCTGGTACCGGACACAGACCCAACTCAAGATGGCACTCAACGCGGGGCTCATGATCGCCGTCTACACCCGTGACCCTCGCTGTTGGCAGGGCGGCATCTCGCGGCCGGGCCGTTCCAGAACCAACTCCAGTTTTTCGCGCTGGACGTCGAGACCGGAGGCGTCCCGGTCACGAGGGCTATGGTGGACGGCGTCAAGAGCATGGGCGTCAGGCCGGTGATCTACAGCGGTTCGGGGATGTGGCCCCAGATCATGAACAACAGCACGGCCTTTGCAGACGTCCCGCTGTGGGACACAAATGCAGGATCCCTTAATTACTCGACGTGGACGGCTGACTACCTCATGCCCACGCCCGTTCCTTACGGAGGATGGAACACGTCCGCAAACATGCGCATTGGTGTCCAGCAGAAATTCAATCAGACCCTGAACGGCATCGTGGTGGACCTGAACTCCTTCGACGCCACCTTCCTTGCCGCGCAGCCCCCGGCGAACCACGCCCCCTCAGCCGCCTTCACATCGTCGGCTGCAGGCTTAACGGCGTCCTTCGACGGCTCAGGCTCCGCGGATCCGGACGGCTCAATCGCCTCGTACAGCTGGGACTTCGGCGACGGGTCCGCCGCAGGCACCGGTTTGAAACCCTCACACACCTATTCCACCGGCGGTACCTACCAGGTGAAGCTGACCGTGACCGATAACCTCGGCGCAACCGGTTCCGCCACAAACCCGGTAACGGTCACTGCCCCGGCCGCCACGGTGCCCGCGGCCCCGACCGGGGTGACTGCCGTGGCCGGAGACGCCTCGGCCACGGTGAGCTGGTCGGCCCCTGATAACGGGGGGTCGGTCATTACTTCCTACACAGTCACGCCCTACGCGGGGTCAACGGCGCAGACGCCTGTGCAGGTTACCGGCAACCCGCCAGCGACGCGCACCACCGTCACGGGACTGGTGAACGGCACCCCGTACACTTTCACAGTCTCAGCCACCAACGCCGTCGGAACCTCGGCGCCGTCTGCGCCCGCCGGCCCGGTGACGCCGACTGCGCCGCAGTCCGTTGTCCTGAACGGAGGCTTCGAATCAGGTCTGGCATCGTGGATGGCAGCCGGAATATCCCCGCCGAAACCCGCGGGCACGGCACACAGCGGCACAGGCTCCGCGCTTCTTGGTGTCACCAGCGGCAGCGAGCCGTTGGGCGACAGCACGCTGTCCCAGTCCATAACCGTGCCTCCCACCGGCACGTCCACGCTGTCGTTCTGGTACCAGCCGCATACGACGGACGCCATATGCGGCGCCAAGAATAGGAAGAACTGCAAGTGGGATTGGATGGAGGGGCAGGTGCGCAGCTCCACCGGCAGCACGCTCACGTCGCTATTCAAGCTGAACAGCAATTCGGGAACCTGGACCCGCATCACAGCCGACCTTTCAGCCTTCAGAGGCCAGACCGCCACGCTGTGGTTCAATGTGCACCTCGACGGTGCGGTTCCCGCCGACAACACCTGGATGTACCTTGACGACGTGAGCGTCATCAACGGCTAAAGGGACATAGGCTCGGTCACATGACATCGAACGCGCCATGGCCGCAGCACGGTCCCCCAGGCGGCAACGGCCAGCGGCCCCTTCTGCCCCAGCAGACCAATCCCACCTGGATGGGCCAGGTCCGGCCGGGTCATTACCTGGCAGCACCGGCCAACGAGGCACCCGCCGTCAACACCGTGATTCCCCCAGGTGCGGCGGGCGGCCGCACCGCTGGCGGCGTAATCGGGCTGCTGGTCGGTGGCGTTTTTCTGGCGTTCGCCGGCCTCTTCCTGGTGCTCCCCTACCTTGTGGGCAACACGGGAGTCACCGGGTTCGTCGTCGGTTTCATCGCGTCGCTTGTGCCGCTGGGCGCCGTGCTCCTGGCTGTCTATGTCATCGACCGCTGGGAGCCCGAGCCCAAACGCCTGCTGCTGTTTGCCTTCCTGTGGGGCGCCGTCGTCTCCATTTCGGTCACGCTGATCCTCCAGCCGTTCTTTGCGCTGGCCGCAGCGCCTCCGGTGGGCATGGACTACCGGACGTTCGCCGTCACCGTCCAGGCGCCCGTGGTGGAGGAATTCGCCAAGTCCCTTGGCCTGCTGCTGCTCCTGGTGCTGGCCCGGAAGCACTTCGACGGCCCCGTGGACGGTGTGGTGTTCGCCTTCACCATTGCCGGCGGCTTCGCCTTCACGGAGAACATCCTGTACTTCGGGCGGGCCATCGCCGAGTCCGGCACACCGGGCGCCGACCTGGCGGTGGTGTTCTTCCTGAGGGGCGTCATGTCCCCGTTCGCCCACGCCATCTTCACCGGGACCACGGGGCTCATCCTAGGGTTTGCAGCCCGACGCTGGCACACCGGAATGTCCGTGGCGGCATTCTTCGTGGGCCTTGTTCCGGCGATGTTCCTGCACAGCATGTGGAACAGCATGGGCCAGGACTTCCTGGTGCAGTACATCCTGGTCCAGCTCCCCATCTTCGTGCTCGCGGTCGTCGCCATTGTGCTGCTGCGCGTCGCAGAAAACCGGCTGACCCGGCAACGGCTGAAGGAGTATGCCGCAGCGGGCTGGTTCACGCCGCCTGAAGTGAAGATGCTGGCGACCGTCAGCGGCCGCCGTGCGGCCGTCCGCTGGGCAAGGCAGTTTGGCCGGGGTCCGCAAATGAAGTCGTTCCTGAGTGCGGCCACAGAACTCGCCTTCATCCGGCAACGGATCCTGAGCGGCCGCGACGTCCCTGCCCACCAGCTGGACGAACACCGCCAGCTGGCGGAAATCGTGGCCCGGCGGGATGCGGTCCTGCGCTAAGCCGGCCGCCGGCGTCGTCACTGCTTTGGCGCTTTTTCACTGCGCTGGCGCTTTAAAGCACCAAAGGGCCGGTGCCCGCCGCGAGGCGGGCACCGGCCCTTTCCGTGATTTACACCGGCTGCGGCTAAGCCAGCAGCGAGGGCTTGAGCTGCTGGAGCCGGCCCAGCAGGCCGTTGATGAACGACGGCGACTCGTCCGTGGACAGCGTCTTGGCCAGGGCGACGGCCTCGCTTACTGCCACGCCGTCGGGGACGTCATCGTTGTAGAGCAGCTCCCAGGTGCCGATGCGCAGGATGGTGCGGTCCACCGAAGGCATGCGTTCGAGCGTCCAGCCCTGCGAATAGGTTTCCAGGAATTCGTCGATGGCGGCCTGGTGGGACACCACGCCTTCGACGATCTCGAGCGTGTAGGGATTGACGATCTGGTCGGTTTTTTCACGACGGGACCGCAGCACATCAAAGGCCGAGAGGGAGCGTTGCTCCGCCTCGAAGAGAACATCCAGGGCCCGGTTACGGGCCTTACCGCGGGCGCTCACTAGTCGTTGACCCGGCCGAGGTAGCTGCCGTCACGGGTGTCGACCTTGACCTTGGTGTTGTTCTCGACAAACAGCGGCACCTGGATCTCGTAGCCGGTTTCAAGCGTTGCAGGCTTGGTGCCTGCCGAGGAGCGGTCGCCCTGCAGGCCCGGCTCGGTGTAGGTGATTTCCAGCACGACGCTCGGCGGCAGTTCGATGTACAGCGGGGTGCCTTCGTGGATGGCAATGTTGACCTGCTGGTTTTCCAGCATGAAGTTGGTGGCGTCGCCAACGGTGGCGCCGGAGACGGTGATCTGGTCGTAGTCCTGGGTGTCCATGAACACGTAGTCCGCACCGTCCTGGTACAGGTACTGGTAGTCGCGGCGGTCAACCGTGGCGGTCTCGATCTTGAGGCCGGCGTTGAAGGTCTTGTCGACTACCTTGCCGGACATGACGTTGCGCATCTTGGTGCGGACGAAGGCGCCGCCCTTCCCCGGCTTGACGTGCTGGAACTCGATGATGTTCCAGAGCTGGCCCTCAAGCTTCAGCACGGTTCCGTTCTTGATGTCGTTTGTGGTTGCCACTGATATCCTCTGGTTTCTATCTGACTGCTTCTAGCTGCCAGCCGGTTATGTCAGGCGGGCACGCCCAAAGGCCGCCAGCGAGTATTTGTCAAAAATCCAAGATCCATTCTACCGGTAATGCCGGCAGGCTGCCGCGACGGCCCCTAGGACGCCATTTCCAGGACGTTCCGCGCCCGCTGCAGGGCGACAGTGGAGGAATAGATCAGAGCGGCATCGGCAGCCCCTGCCACGCGCAGGTCCAGGGCTTTGGCAAACTCCTCGACGGCCGCCGAAGTGTTTCCACTGGCATAGTAGGCCCGGCCCAGGTGCTGGTGCGCCAGCGCCTCCAGCTCGGTTCCCTGGACTTCGCCCAGGAGTTGGCGGAAGAGGTCCACCGCCCGGTCAAAGCGCTTGGCAACGCGCAGGACCTCGGCTTCGAAGGCACGCAGCCGGAAGGATTCGGGGTCGTTGTAGCGTGCCTCGGCGAGCAGCTCCGCAGCATCTGCCGCGTGGCCTTCCACCAGGAGGACCATGATGCGGTCAGCAGGATCGGTCGACGACTGGAGCGCGGTGCTGCACGCTTCCTCGTTCACGATCCCCGGCATCAGGGTGTCGGGGTTGATCTTGATGCCCGGGAAACCCGCGTCCGGCCACTCGCTCGTGCCGCCCATGGCATCCCTCATGATTTCGCTTATCAAGAGGCGATCTCCTGGTAGGCCGCGAACAGCAGCGAAGTGTCCGGGACGTCCAGGATTCCCGGACGGGCCACGCCGTCGAGGACCACAAAACGGAGCAGGTCCCCGCGGGACTTCTTGTCCCGGCGCATACCGTCCAGAAGGCCCTGCCAGCGGTCCTTCCGGTACGTGACCGGCAGTCCAAGGGTTTCCAGGATGCTGCGGTGGCGGTCCGCGTCGGCATCGCTGAGACGCCCTACGCTGCGGGCCAGTTCGGCCGCGAACATCATCCCCACCGACACGGCGGCGCCGTGCCGCCAGGAGTAGCGTTCCACGAGCTCGATAGCGTGGCCCAGCGTGTGCCCGTAGTTGAGGATCTCGCGCCGGCCGGTTTCCTTGAGGTCCTCGGACACCACCTCGGCCTTGACCGCGATGGCACGTTCAATCAGCTCGCGCAGGGCCGCGGACTGCGGGTCGGTGACGGCGGCGGGATCCTTTTCCACGAGGTCGAGGATGGCGGGATCGGCAATGAACCCGCACTTGATCACCTCGGCCATTCCGGAGATCAGTTCGTTTCTGGGGAGGGTGCTGAGCGTATCCAGGTCCGCCAGGACGGCGGCCGGCGGGTGGAAGGCACCCACCAGGTTCTTGCCTTCAGCGGTGTTGATGCCGGTTTTGCCGCCCACGGAGGCGTCCACCATGCCGAGCAGGCTCGTGGGCATGTGGATGACCTTGACGCCGCGGAGCCACGTGGCGGCAACGAAGCCGGCGAGGTCGGTGACGGCGCCGCCGCCGACGGCCACCACGGCGTCGGACCGCGTGAAGTCGTTCTGTCCCAGGACCTGCCAGCAAAACGCGGCCACCTGGATGTGCTTGCCTTCTTCGGCGTCCGGGATTTCAGCAGTCAGGGCGGTGAATCCGGCCGAAGCCAACTCGTCGCGGACGGTGTCACCGGTGAGCCGCAGGGCCCGGGGGTGGATCACCAGGACGCGCTTGACGCGCTCCCCCAGCAGCGCAGGAAGGCGTTCCAGCAGGCCGCGGCCCACAACGACGTCGTAATTGTCCGCGGGCGACTTGCCGGTGACCTTGATGACGGTTGATTCGCTACTCACTTTTCAACTTCCTTTGTTGCGGCCACTGGCTCCGCCGCTAGGGTGTGTACCGCCGCGTATTCACGCAGCGCATCTTCCAGCCGATGCCCGAGGTCCGTGACGGTTCCGTTGCGCACATCGAAAACGAGGTCGGCGAGCCGTTCATAGACCGGCTGCCGGGTTGCAAACAGTGCCCGCCAGCGGGCCATGGCGTCGCCAGCCAGGAGCGGGCGCCCCGAATTTCTGGCGATGCGTTCGGACACAGTCTCTGCGTCGCACTCCAGGTAGACCACGGTGCAGCGTCCCAACAGCTGCTGGGTGCCGGAGTCCAGGACAGCACCGCCGCCCAGGGAAATGACCGTGGTGGCGTGCTGGGCCTCTTCGATCACCCGGGCCACGGTCCGGGCCTCAATCTCCCGAAACGCGCTCTCGCCGCGGGCGGCAAAGATGTCGGCGATGGTGCCGTGGTTTTCCACAATCACGACGTCGGTATCGACGAACGCGGCGCCCAGCTGCTGCGCGAGCTGGTAACCTATCGCCGATTTGCCCACAGCCATGGGTCCGATGAGCGCAATGGGCCGCAAGGGCGTTGCGCCGTTCCTGCTGGCTGGCACTACTGGCCGATCGAGTCCAGGGACGCCGGAATGTTGTCCAGATAGCCCTTGATGTTGCGTGCCGTCTCCGCCACGGAGTCGCCGCCGAACTTCTCTGCGACCGCTTCTGCGAGAACCAGCGCCACCATGGCCTCCGCCACGACGCCCGCGGCCGGAACGGCGCAGACATCCGAGCGCTGGTGGTGGGCCTTGGCCGGCTCGCCGGTGCTGACGTCGATGGTCTTCAGGGCCCGGGGCACGGTGGCAATGGGCTTCATGGCCGCACGGACGCGCAGGACGTCGCCGATGCTCATGCCGCCCTCGATGCCGCCGGCACGGTTGCTGGTGCGGATGATCCGTCCGTCCGAGTCCTTGACGATTTCGTCGTGGGCAGCGGAGCCGCGGCGGGCAGCCGTCAGGAAGCCGTCACCGACCTCGACACCCTTGATGGCCTGGATGCCCATCAGGGCAGCGGCAAGGCGGGAGTCGAGGCGGCGGTCCCAGTGGACGTAGCTTCCGAGTCCGGGCGGCAGCCCGTATGCCAGGACCTCCACAACACCGCCGAGGGTTTCGCCTTCCTTGTGGGCGGCGTCCACCTCGGCCACCATGGCGTCCGAGGTTTCGCGGTCAAAGCAGCGGAGCGGATCGGCGTCGAGGGCAATCACGTTGGCCGGGACCGGCAGCGGCCGTCCCTCCGGGACCGCCACGCTGGCGATCGACACGGTGTGGCTCACCAGCTCAATGCCAAGCTGCTTGAGGAACTGCGACGCCACGGTCCCCAGGGCAACGCGGGTGGCGGTTTCGCGGGCGCTGGCCCGTTCCAGCACCGGACGGGCCTCGTCAAAGCCGTATTTCTGCATGCCGGTGAAGTCGGCATGGCCGGGGCGCGGTCGAGTCAGGGGTGCGTTGCGGGCCTGGTCAGCGAGGATGTCCGGGTCCACCGGATCCGTGGCCATGATCTGCTCCCACTTGGGCCATTCGGTGTTGCCCACCTGGATGGCCACCGGGCCGCCCTGGGTGATGCCGTGGCGGACGCCGCCGAGGACAGTCACAACGTCCTGTTCGAACTTCATCCGGGCACCGCGGCCGTAACCGAGGCGCCGACGGGCAAGGGCATCGGCGATCTGGCTGCTGGTGAGTTCAACACCGGCAGGCACGCCTTCAATTATTCCGACCAGTGCCGGACCATGGGATTCACCGGCAGTCAACCAACGCAACATACAATCCATCCTGCCACGTAGGGCGGTTAGAACACTCGTCGAGGAGCCCCGACTGCGTCACACATCACATCTATGACATCGGCCGTGACGTCGCCGCCAAGGCCGCTGAAAAACCGGACTTGCTCCACTGCCTGGTACAGCAGCATTTCCAGGCCGGGCACCACGGCGCCTCCTCCGCCCTGCCAGACGGAGGCAACCCGGCTGGGCCAGGGCTCGTAGGCTACGTCCAGCAAAACCCCGGGAGTCGCGGCATGAAGGCCGGCAAGCTCGTCCGCGAGGCCATCGGCCCCGCGGGGCGGGAGGGTGGAAATTACGACGTCGGCGGCCGCCATTGCGGTGGCTGCGCCTGACAGCGGGAGGACTCTGATCGGGAGGCCAACGCCCTCGGCAGCCGCCCGCGCTTCGGCGGCCCGTCCGGTATCGCGGACGTAGACGTCCGCCGACGGTGCGCCCAGGTCCTTGAGGGCCGCGATCGCGGCAGCGGCGGTTCCGCCACCGCCGAGGATCACCGCGGACGGCGCGGATACGACGCCGGCATGCTGCACTGCGTTAACGATGCCCGCGACGTCGGTGTTGTAGCCGATCCGGCGCGTCGACGTCCCGTTGGATTCGAACACCACCGTATTGACCACTCCCAGAATCCCGGCCACACCGCGGACCTCGTCCACTTCGGCAACCATCGCGGTCTTGAGCGGCATGGTGACGGAGAGCCCACGCCAGCCGGGCTCGGCACGGACGGCCTCCATGAACGCCGGCAGCTCGGGAACAGTCACATCGATGGCGGAATAACCGATCTCCACGCCCAACCGGGCGTAAGCAGCCCGGTGGAGCGCCGGAGACTTTGAATGGCTGATCGGATGCCCAAGAACAGCAGCCTTGAACGTCACGTGCATCGTCCCGCGTTGGCGGCGCACCAGGCGCTGTACTGCTCCACGTAGACGTTGTGCTCTGCCAGGGTCTTGGAGAACTTGGTCTCCTTGGTGTCCAGGTTAATGGTCACCCAGTACATGTAGTCGTTGGCCTTGGGCTTCGCGGCGGCGTCGATCGCATTCTTACCGGGCGATCCGATGGGTCCCACCGGGAGCCCGGGGTTGGCATAGGTGTTGTACGGGTTGGACTTGTCCGCCTTTTGATCCTCATCAATGTGGAAGCTCTTGATTCCCAGCCCGTAGGTCACCGTGGCATCGGACTGGATCAGTCCGGCGGTCTCGGTGTTGTTCGGCTTCAGCCGGTTGTAGATGGCACCGGCAACATCGCCGTACTCGGCCTGGCCGCCTTCGGCCTGGACAATGCTGGCAACCGTGACAACGTCGTACTGCTTGGCCGGATCCGTGACGCCCTGTGCCTTCAGTTCGTCCACAGTGGCGTTGACCAGGTTCTGGAGGATCTCCTTCGCCGGAGTCCCGACGGGGAACCTGTGCTCGCCCGGAGCCAGATAGCCTTCAAGGTTCTTGGCCTTCGCAGGGAGCCCGAACTGCGCCGGGGAGTCGCTGAGCGTCTTGAGTTCAGCGATCGGGACGCCGGATCCCTGGGATATGGACTGCAGCGAGTCGCCGATCCGCAGCCCCGCACTCAGGGCAAAATACATGACCTTGCCCTGTTCCTTCCCGAGCAGGATGTTCACGGCGTCGGAGTTCTTCATTTCCTGGCGGAACTGGAAGTCTCCCGGCGCAATGGTGCCGCCGGAAGCGGTGAGCTCGTGCAGGAAGGTGTCCGGGTTGGCAATGACTTTCTGGTCCGCGAGCTTGGTGGCCACAGACCGGGTGCCTTCACCGGGCACCACCGAGATGTTCACTTGTCCGGTGCCTGGTCCGGGATAGTCGGCAACGGTATCCCCGCCCAGCAGCGGCTTCAGGAACTGCGCACCCACCACCAGCGCGGTGACGAACACAGCCAGCGTCAGCAGGAGCGCCAGCCAACGCCGGCGGCGGCGCACCTTCTTTGACTTGGCCGGGACCACCGCCACGGATGAGCTGTTAGCCATCAGCGGATGCCCGGGATCGTCAAAGTGCTGCTCGGGATGCTCACCAGGTGCGTAGACGTCGGCGTCATCGTAGACATGGTGGGCCTCGTCCTCATGGTGTTCCGCGAAATCGTGGTGCCCCGCGAATTCGTGGTGCACGGCTTCCCCGTGCAGCTCAGCATGCGGATCGTAGGCGTGGGAATCGACGAGCGCCGGCTCGTCGTGGTGCACGGGTTCTTCGTGGTGTACGGGTTCTTCATGCTGTACGGGTTCTTCGGGCTGTACGGGTTCTTCGCGCTGTACGGGTTCCTCGTGGTGCAGCGGCACTTCCTGCTGCTGGACGGTGGGTGGTTCGGCAGGCATGCTGGGGGCGGCCTCGTACGCCGCTGGCGGAACGCGCGGCGTAGCGGGCGCAACTTCGGGCTCAGCCGCGGGCATGCTGGGGGAACCTGCGGCGAGTGGCCGGTTTCGAATGCCTGCGGTGGGACGACGTCATGTCCTTCGGTGGCCAGGAACTTTTCCCTGGCACGAATTTCCTTGCGCGTCAGCTGTCGTCCGGAGTCACTGAATGCGTCACCTGAGGACTCGCCGCTGTTGACCGGGCTCACTGTAGCCTTCCATCGTCTGAAGATTGCACGTTGGTTCCGGAGACTGCCTGCCCAGCGTCTGGCGCGGCGGCGTCCACGGAAAGCCGCGGCTGGGAAACCGCGAACACGCGGCGTCCTACATCCGTTCCCCTGGCTTTTTGCATGTCGATTGCGTGCTGCAGTATTCCTGCGGCGGCAACCTGATCCACTACCTTACGGTGATTCCGGCTGCTCATGCCAGCTTCGTGAAGGTTGCGGTGGGCTGTCACGGTGCTCAGCCGCTCGTCGATCAGTTGCACCGGAATGGCCGAGCCGCGGCCCGCAAGGGCATCCGCAAGCAGTTGTGCGTAGTCCGTGGCCATGCGCGCTGAGGCGTGCTCTTCGCCCTTAAGGGTCCTCGGCAGGCCGACAAAGATCTGGACAGCGTCCAGTTCGTCGGCGAGGGCGGCCAGCACACGGACATCCGTGTTCTTCTTGGCGTTGCGCTCAAGGGTTTTCAACGGCGTGGCCAGGATGCCGTCGCGGTCACAGACCGCGACGCCGACGCGCACGGTGCCCACGTCCACCCCCAGTTTGACTCCCTGGGGGTAGACGTCGGATGCAGCAGTTTGATTCACGGTTCGGTTATCGCCTTGCGATGGCGTCCACGACGGCGGTCAGCGCTGCCGGCACCTTCGTTGCGTCGGTGCCGCCGCCTTGGGCTACGTCGTCCTTGCCGCCTCCACCGCCGCCGAGGATCCCGGCCGCCAGGCGGACAAGGGCACCGGCTTTGACGCCCGCTTGGCGGGCCGCCTCGTTGGTGGCCACCAGGATTACCGGCCGGTCATTGCTGACACCGGCAACCGCAACGGCGGATGCCTCGGAGCCGAGCCGGTTCCGCAGGTCAAGGGCGAGTCCGCGGAGGTCGTCAGCGCCGCTGACCTGCCCGGCGTCGTGCGCAATAACCTTGACGCCGGCGGCATCCTTCGCGGTGCCGACCAGCTGCGCCGCAGCAGCAGTCAGCTGCTCCTTGCGGAGCCTCTCGAGTTCCTTCTCGACCGTCTTGAGCTTGGTGAGCGTCGTTGCGATCCGGTCTGCGAGCAGGCCGGACGGCACCTTCAGCATTTCGGTGAGCTCCGTTACCAGTGCACGCTCGGCAGCCAGGTGCCGGAACGCCTCCATGCCCACGAAGGCTTCCACACGGCGGTTTCCCGAACCAACGGACTGGTCGCCAAGCAGGGACAGGCTGCCGATCAGCGAGGTGTTGGCCACGTGCGTGCCGCCACAAAGCTCCCGGGACCACGCGCCGTCGATCTCCACGACGCGGACCTCGTTGCCGTAGTTCTCCCCGAACAGTGCCATGGCGCCAAGCGCCTTGGCTTCGGCGAGGGCCATGACCTTGGTGTCCACCTGGAAGTTGTTCCGGATGGCGAGGTTCGAAACTTCCTCGATCTCCGAGCGCGTTGCGGCGCTGAGGCCTTCACCCCAGGCGAAGTCGAAGCGCAGGTAGCCCGCCTTGTTGTACGAGCCGCGCTGCAGGGCCTCCGGCCCCAGGATCTGGTGCAGGGCGGCATGGACAATGTGCGTGCCCGTGTGGGCCTGCTCTGCGGAGTGGCGCCGCTCGCGGTCCACGGCTGCCTGTACGAGCGAGTCAGCACCGATTTCACCTTCGCGGACAATCGCCTTGTGCACGCTGAGGCCCTTGACGGGCCGCTGGACGTCCAGGACCTCGACGACGAAGCCGTCGCCCGTGATAAGGCCCGTGTCGGCCGCCTGGCCGCCGGCTTCGGCGTAGAACGGGGTTTCGGCGAGGACCAGCTCAATTTCCTCGCCGGTGGAGGCCTGGGAGACCCTGCGGCCGCCGGACAGGATGCCCCGGACCTTGGACTCGCCGGCCAGCTCCGTGTAGCCGGTGAAGACGGTCTCGCCGTCGGCCAGCAGTTCCTGGAAGGCGCTCAGGTCCGCGTGCGAACCCTTCTTGCCCTTGGCATCGGCCTGCGCGCGCTGGCGCTGTTCCAGCATGAGTTTCCGGAATTCGGGCTCGTCAACCTTGAGGCCGGCTTCCTCCGCCATTTCCAGCGTCAAGTCGATCGGGAAGCCATAGGTGTCGTGCAGCGCGAAGGCGTCGGCGCCGGACAGCGGCTGGCCGGCGGCTTTGGAATCCTTGACGGCGTCCTCAAGCCGGGCGGTGCCGGAGGCGATGGTCCGCAGGAACGCCTTCTCTTCGGCGTAGGCGATGCGGCTGATGCGGTCAAAGTCGGTCTCCACCACCGGGTAGACACCCTTCATCGCGTCACGGGATGCCGGCAGCAGGTCCGGCAGGCAGGCCTTTTCGACGCCGAGCAGGCGCATGGAGCGCACCGCGCGGCGGATCAGGCGGCGCAGCACGTAGCCGCGGCCTTCGTTGGAGGGGGTCACGCCGTCGGCGATCAGCATCAGCGCCGATCGGATGTGGTCGGCCACGACGCGCATCCGGACGTCGTCGGTGTGGTGCGGATCGTCGGCGGACTCCGCCGAGGTGTACTCGCGGCCGGACAGAGCCGCGGCCTTGTCGATCACGGGGCGGACCTGGTCGGTCTCGTACATGTTCTCGACGTCCTGCAGGATCATCGCGAGGCGCTCCATGCCGAGGCCGGTATCGATGTTCTTCTTCGGCAGTTCGCCGGTGATGTCGAAGTCCACCTTGGAGCGGACGTTGTCGATCTGGTACTGCATGAACACCAGGTTCCAGATTTCGACGTAGCGGTTCTCGTCGGCGATGGGGCCACCCTCGACGCCGTATGACGGGCCGCGGTCGTAGTAGATCTCGGAACAGGGGCCGGCCGGGCCGGGCTGGCCGGTGGACCAGTAGTTGTCCGCCTTGCCCATGCGCTGGATCCGATCGGCGGGCATGCCGGTGTTCTTGAGCCAGAGCTGCTCGGCCTCGTCGTCCTCTTCATAGACGGTGACCCAGAGCTTTTCGGGCGGCAGCCCGTAGCCGCCGTCGTCAACCCCGCTGGTGAGCAGTTCCCAGGCGAACTTGATGGCGTCTTCCTTGAAGTAGTCGCCGAAGGAGAAGTTGCCGCACATCTGGAAGAAGGTGCCGTGGCGGGCTGTCTTGCCCACTTCCTCGATGTCACCGGTGCGGATGCACTTCTGCACGCTGGTGGCCCGGTTGTAGGGGGCCTCTTCGCGGGCCGTCAGGTACGGAATGAACGGGACCATGCCGGCCACCGTGAACAGCAGGGAGGGGTCGCTGGAGACCAGGGATGCGGACGGCACCGCCGTGTGCCCCTTGCTGACAAAAAAGTCGATCCAGCGCTTGGTGATCTCCTGCGACTTCATAACCTGGTTACTTACCCTTCTTGGTTTACTGCGTGTAGTACGGGTGCGTGTAATTCACGCACTTCAACGCGTGGCCGCCCCGGCGTCTACGGGAAGTGCCTCTTTAATTCTCCCCCACGCCGGATGGTGCAAATTCCATCCGGGCACCGGGGTGTGGGTCGCGCCGGTCAGCGACGTGCGACATCCTGGCTGTCAATGCCCAGGGCTGCCCGCAGCTCGGTTTCGCGTTCCTGCATGCCGTCCCGCACGGCGTCCGCGAAGTCGTAGATCCCGTCCGCGAGGCGCCCCACGGCACGGTTCAGGCCTTCGGGACCCAGGGTCGACTGGGCCTCGGTGATTTTGCGGAAGGCGATAACGCCGATGGCAACGCCGATTCCCATCCAGAGAATTCTTTTCATGGTGTCTTCTCCGTGTGGCTTAGCGGCTGCGACGGCCGGTGACGGGTTTCTTGCGTGCTGACAGGGCCGTGCGCACACCGTAGCTGAAAGCCGCCACCTTGATGAGCGGCGATCCCACGGTTGCGGCCACGAGGGATGACAGCGCCGAGATGTTGGCTGAGGCGTCGGAAACGTTTGACGAGATGCCGTCAACCTTCTTCAGCTGCTGGTTGGTGGTGGAGACCGTGGCCGTGACTTCGTCCATCAGGGGCGTGGCGCCGTCGCTTATGGAGCGGATGGACGTCCGGACTTCGTCGAAAACCCGTCCAAGTTTCAGGATCGGCACGGCCAGAAGCAGCACAAGGAGTGCAAACACCCCTGCCGCGATCAGGCCGGCAATATCGCCACCAGACATAGACGTTCATCTCCTTGTGATTCCGTGGACTGCTGCGGTTCCGCAGCAGCATCATGGCCGCTACTGCGGAACTCCCCCAAGTACCTTACATACAAAGAAGCCCGCGGCGCTTGCCACGGGCTTCCTTGTAGACGCTGCTTTTATTTAGCGTGCGTAGAATTCGACGACGAGCTGCTCTTCGCAGGTCACGGGGACCTCGGAGCGCTTCGGGCGACGAACCAGGCGTGCCTGCAGGGCGTCGAGCTTGACGTCCAGGTAGGCCGGAACGATCGGCAGGACGTCGCGGTGTGCGCCGGCTGCTGCAACCTGGAACGGAGGCATGGTCTCGCTGCGGCTGTGAACGTGGACCAGCTGGCCCTCGCCGACGCGGAAGGACGGGCGGTCAACGCGGATGCCGTCAACCAGGATGTGGCGGTGCACAACCAGCTGGCGGGCCTGGGCGATGGTGCGGGCGAAGCCTGCACGCAGCACGAGGGCGTCGAGACGCATTTCGAGCAGTTCGATCAGGTTTTCACCGGTCAGGCCCTTGGTGCGGCGTGCTTCTTCGAAGGCACGGGTCATCTGGGCTTCGCGGATGCCGTACTGGGCGCGCAGACGCTGCTTTTCGCGCAGACGTACGGCGTAGTCGGAGTCCTGCTTCTTGCGGGCACGGCCATGCTCACCGGGGCCGTACGGGCGGCGCTCCATGTACTTGGCGGCCTTGGGGGTCAGAGCAATGCCGAGTGCACGCGAAAGGCGTGCGGTACGGCGAGCACGAGTGTTGTTAGCCACTTGTGTCCTTCCAATATCTGCGGTGTGTCAGTGTTACTGGCCTCCACGATGGAGAGCATCGGCCAACCGCTGCCTTTTGCTACTGGGCACAGGGCAAACCCATCACAACAGCATGCAATGCTGAAATTTGGTGGATTGTGCGTCCGTGCCTTGCCAGACAACGAACTATCCTACCACGACGCGGCCTGCGTCTCCGAGCGGCCGCAGCCAGAACCCTGCGTATTCGGATCCGTGCGCAGTCAGATCTTTCTTCAGTCAGGTCCTCGCGTGCATGCCCCGGCCGGACCGCCGCCCGAAGGACGCGGCCCCCAGGAACTCCACTGCCACGAACGGCTCGGTTCCCACTACCCACTCATCGTGGCCCGGGGGAAGCGTGTAGGTGTCGTTGGCACGGATAGTGGACCGCACGCCGTCGGCGGTTTCCACTTCCAAGACGCCGGAAACACAGAATCCGAGATGGTTGTGCAGGCAGAAGTCCGTCTTCTCGAAGGGCTTGCTGCTCTCGGACCACCGCCAGCCCGGGTTGAGGATAAGACGTGCCACCGAGTAGTCGTTGACAGTGACAAGATCGAACTCGGCCTTGTCCGGGCAATGCTTCTTGTCGGGGACGTCAAAGGACTTGACAGCCACTGCTGTGACGAAATTTACGGACATGAGACACGACCTGGGAACTGGGAAAGGGCGCATGAGGGTGATGCCAGGCTTATGAAGTGACGGCCGCCGACCTGAGGCCTAAGTATACGAACGACCGACATTTGTGCTGATGTCCCCTCATGGCACGCGCACGTTCAACAGATCTGTGCTGACGTAATTCCACGTTAGCCCTCCCCGGCCGGAAGTCAACGGGCAATGGTCCCCAGTCCGTTCCGGCGGCCCCGGTCAGCCGCCCCGGATGATCTTCCGGAGCCGCTCCAGCCGGGTGGAAATCTCGCGTTCTGCGCCGTTGGCGGTGGGCTCGTAGTAGTCCCGGTCCACGAGGTCATCCGGAGGGTATTGCTGGGTTGCAACGGCATGCGGGGCGTCGTGCGCGTACTTGTAGCCCTGTCCGTGGCCCAGTTGTTTGGAACCCGGGTAGTGCGCGTCCCGCAGGTGGGCCGGGATTCCGTTGCCCAGGCCGGCACGGACGTCGGCAGTGGCTTTGTTGATGCCCATGTACGCGGCGTTGGACTTGGGGGCCGTTGCCAGATGGACCACTGCCTCAGCCAGTACGATCCGCCCTTCGGGCATGCCGATCAGCTGCACGGCCTGGGCTGCGGCGACGGCAGTCTGCAGCGCCGTGGGGTCGGCCATGCCAACATCCT
Organism: Arthrobacter sp. 24S4-2; assembly: GCF_005280255.1. Lineage (NCBI taxonomy): Bacteria > Bacillati > Actinomycetota > Actinomycetes > Micrococcales > Micrococcaceae > Arthrobacter > Arthrobacter sp. 24S4-2. The sequence continues at coordinate 3,255,831 of NZ_CP040018.1, forward strand.
CCGCGGCCGAGATCACGATGCGCCGGGCGATGAACCGGGGGTCTTCCCCGGCTTCCAGCATGCGGGCCAGGTAATGCAGCGCGGCATCGACGTCGGAGCCGCGGATGGATTTGATGAAAGCGCTGGCAACGTCATAGTGCTGGTCCCCGGCGCGGTCGTACCTGACCGCTGCAACATCCAGGGCCCGTTCGGTGTGCCGCAGTTCCACCGAGACAGGGCCCTCGTCGGCGTCGTCGGCATCGCCGAAAGCCACACCCGCCGCTGCCTCCAGCGCCGTCAGCGCGCGGCGTGCATCGCCGCCGGAAAGCCTGACCAGATGGGCCAGGGCTTCCTCACTGAGTTCCACCTGCCCGTTCAGTCCGCGGGCATCCGACACGGCCCGCAGGATCAGGCCCTCCACGTCCGCGTCCGTCAGGGGGCGAAGCGTCAGCAGGAGCGACCGCGACAGCAGCGGGGAGACTACAGAGAAGGACGGATTCTCCGTGGTTGCGGCCACGAGGACCACCCAGCGGTTTTCGACGCCGGGCAGAAGGGCATCCTGCTGGGCCTTGTTGAACCGGTGGATCTCGTCGAGGAAAAGGACCGTGGCGGTCTTGTAGAGGTCCCGTGCCGTGAGGGCTTCGTCCATGACTCGCCGCACGTCCTTGACGCCGGCGGTGATCGCGGAGAGTTCCACGAATTTCCGGCCCGGACCCTTTGCAATGACGTGGGCCAAGGTGGTCTTGCCGGTTCCCGGAGGTCCCCACAGGATCAGTGACGTCGGCCCGGCCGGTCCGGCGGAGTCAGCGCCCGCACCGGCGGCCAGCTGCCGCAGCGGGGATCCCTGCCCCAGCAGGTGCTGCTGGCCGACGACGTCGTCCAGGGTCCGGGGCCTCATCCGGACAGCCAGGGGGCTGCGGGGCTGCGTCCGGCCGGCAGCCGGCCCGGAAACCGCCGATCCGGACGGCGCCGCTGTCCCGCCGCCGTCGTCGTCGTTATCCGGCCCTTGGCCAAAGAGATCATCCACATAGATAGGCTACTTCTAGTTCATGACGGCACTGACAACGGAGACCCCAGCGATGCCCACCCCAGAGTCCCGAGTCGCGTTCGTCCCCGGGGGGCGGCTGCCAGGCTGGGTGGAGCGCTTCGCCGCAAGCCACGGCACCCTCGCAGAGGAAGAGCTCGACGGCGGCCTGCAGCTGTCCGCGGATGACGGCGCCGTGGCGCTGCTGCAGCCGCCGTGGCCGGCGGACGGCCGGCCCGGGACAGGGACCAATGCGGTAGCACGGCTGGCGTCGCTGGCTGCGCAGTCCCGGACGCTGGGGCTGGTCCTTGTCCGTCGCGGCGGCTACTCCGTGGCGGTGGTCCGTGACGGTGCCGCGTTGGCATCGAAGACAGGCACCCGCCACGTCCAGTCCAGGACCGCGGCCGGCGGCTGGTCCCAGCAGCGCTTCGCCCGGAGGCGCGCCAACCAGGCGGATGCCCTGGTGGAGGCGGTGGCCGGGCACGCTGGCCGGATCTTCGCCGGGCACCGGATCGAGTACCTGGCACCGGGAGGTGACCGCACCCTGGCCGAGCAGGTCCTCGCCGAACCTGTCCTGAAACGCTACGCGGGACTGACCCGGCTGCCGTTCCTGGACGTTCCCGATCCGCGCGCCACGGTGCTGAAGCGGGCGGCCGCGGACCTGTGTTCCGTGCGCATCCTGGTGACCGACCCGCCGGTTTAGCCCTGACTGTGGCGCTACTCCTCCGGCACGAGGGCGACGGCGGCGGCGCGGTCCACACCCCGGCCAGCCGCGAGCCTGGCGATGTCGCGGCCCGCACGGTAGCCGAACACGAGGGCCGGCCCGATGTGCGAGCCGTAGCCCGGGTAGCCGCCTCCGAATACGCTCACGGCAGCCGCGCCAACGGCTAGCAGGCCAGGGATGGCCGTCCCCCGGCGGTCACGACTTCGGAGCGTTCGTTGACGCCGACTCCGGCGAAGGTGCCCAGGTCGCCCATCTGGATCTTCGCGGCGTAATACGGGCCCTTGCCGACCGGGGCGAGGTTCGGATTCGGCTTGTGCTCGAGGTCGCCCCGGAAGTGGTTGTACAGGGTGGAGCCGCGGCCAAACGCCGGATCCTCACCACGCTCCGCTGCCGGGTTGAACTCAGCCACGGTCGCCGTGAGGCCCGCGGGGTCGATGCCGAGCTTTCCGGCCAGTTCCGCCAGGGTGTCCGCTTTGACCAGGTACCCGGTCCTGTAGAAATAGCCGCGGGGCATCGGCCAGGGCTTGGCGTAGCCGATGCCGTATTTGTGCATCGTCTTCGCGTCGCCGATCACATACCCGAACGTCTTGTCCTCATCCCTGTTGTGGCCGATCATCGCGCCGCCGAAGTCGTGGTAGCTCAACGCCTCGTTTCCGAAGCGCTTGCCGTGACGGTCGACGGCGACCAGGCCGGGCAGGCCGATCGCCCGCAAATGCGGAAAGAGCCGCTGCTGGCCGTTGAGGTACTTGAACACGGTCACCGGCGCCCAGGAACCCACGCTGAACACGGAATCGTCGATGTGCCCGCCGGCACTCATCGCCAAGGTGGCGGCGTCCCCGCCGTGGCCCACGGTCGGCGTGAAGTGGTCGTCGCCGTCGGCGTCGTGCGGGAAATACTGCCGCCGCAGTTCCTTATTGCCGGAAAAGCCGCCGGCGGCGAGGATGACGCCAAGGCGTGCCGTCACTGTGGCGGCGTGCTCGCCGCCTATCACGGCGCCGGTGATGGTTCCGTCGTCGTCGCGGGTTAGCGAAAGGGCCGGCGAAGAATTCCACAGGCGCACGCCCAAGTCATCGGCGCTCTTGACCATGCGCGTCATCAGGGCGTTGCCGTTGGAGCGCAGGACGGGCCGCTTGTAACGGGCGGCGTCCGCCCACGTTCGCAGGAGTTTCCTCGCCACATAGACGAACGAGCTGATCGACTGGTTCACGTGGAAGAACTCGTTGATGTCGGGTCCCACCTGGGGCATGTAGCCGAAGACCGTGTAGGAGCTCATGTACGGCTGCATCAGGAGCCGCTTGTCCCCGAGGACCCGTGCGTCAACATCCTGCGGCAGGATGGCACGGCCGGACAGCTTCGCTCCCGGCAGGTCCATCTGGTAGTCCGGGGATTTTTCCGGGTACGTGAACCTGACGTCGGTTTCGTTCTCGAAAAAGGAGATTGCCTCAGGCACGGTGTCCAGGAAGTCCCTGACACCTGCTTCGTTGAACGTCTCCGGCGCCAGGTGTTTCAGGTACGTCTCGGCTTCCTCCCGGGTATCGCCCTGCGCCACGCCCTGCTTGTTGCCGGGGACCCACGCCCAGCCGGCGGAAATGGCGGTGGTCCCGCCGAAGTACTGTTCCTTCTCCGCAACAATCACGGTCAGTCCCTCCGAAGCGGCTTTCAGCGCTGCGGCCATCCCGGCCACGCCCGAGCCGATGACGAGGACATCACAGACAGTCGTGTTCATAATTCTTGCTCCGTTCAGTCGGCTGTCCGCATCCTCGCGGCAGCCGGGTGGAAGGCTAAACCCCCAGTAGACCCGGCGTCACCGATGCCCGGGAGGAGGATTACCATTGAGCGGGAATCCTGAGGAGGAAGCGTGGCCAATTCCGCATCCGGCGAGTCGATCATCGGCCGCTTCGTGAAGATCGTGAGCGCGTTTGACGACCGCCACACGTCTATGACCGTCGCAGAACTTGGGCGCCGGAGCGGGCTGCCGGTGACCACGACCTACCGGCTGGTCAACGATCTGCTGCTCGAACGGCTCCTCGAACGCGAACCCGGCGGTGAAATCCACATCGGCACGCGGATGTGGGAATTGGTTTCCCGCGGATCCAAGATGCTGGGGCTGCGGGAGGCTGCCCTTCCGTTCATGGAGGACGTCCAGGCCGTGGTGCAGCACTCCACCACCCTGGGCATCCTGGATTCGGACGAGGTCCTCTACATCGAGCGGCTGGGCTCCGACAAGACCATCGTGGACATCACCAAGATCGCCGGCAGGCTGCCCGTTCACGCAACGTCCTCGGGCCTGGTCCTGCTGGCCCACTCCCCCGCCGCCTACCAGGACAGCTTCCTGGCCCGGCCCCTGACGAAGTTCACCGAAACCACCCTGACCGATCCCGCCGTACTTCGGCGCCACCTGGCGGAGATCAGGCAGCGGGGCTTCGCTGCCATGCCGGGCGTGATCGTGCCGGAATCGAGCGGCATCGCCGTCCCCGTCTTCGGGCCCGACAACACCGTCCGCGCCGCGCTGAGCGTGGTGGTGCCAAGGAACGAGGAGAACGCGCCGGCCCGGGTGCCCGTGCTGATGGCAGCTGCACGGGGCATTTCGAGGGCCCTGGGCTGGCGGAGCGAACTGAAGGGCACTCTTAGGCAGAGTCACTGAACAGAGCCACTGAATTTCGGTTTTGCCGTTCATCGGCAATCGTGTGGTTCCTGTCGCAACTCCCCTGCCACTCTGGCTAGGACGCAGCGAAGAGGCTGCAGGAGCACGAGGAGCACCACATGAATCCCACCCTGAACCGAGTGGCCGGAAAGACCGCCGTCGTCACCGGCGGCCGCGGCGACTTGGGCAGCGCCACCGCTGCCCTACTGGCTGAACACGGCGCAGTTGTTGCCAGCCTGGACGTTGCCGCCGCCCCGGCCGCCGCGGCCCACGCCAACATTCGCGAGTACGACGTCGACGTCACCAGCGAGGCCAGCGTCGCCGACACCATCCGCCGGGTCCGCGACGAACTGGGCACGCCGGACATCCTGGTCAACGCCGCCGGAATCATCGGCCCCGCCGGTGCTTCCCACAACGCCTCCGTCACGGACTTCGACACGATCTTCAACGTCAACGTCAAGGGCGTCTGGCTGATGACCAAGCACGTGGTTCCCGGCATGATCGAAAAGGGCGCCGGGAGCATCGTCAACTTCTCCTCCATCCACGGCATCACAGGCGGCAGGAATGTGCCGCTCTACCACGCCACCAAGGGCGCCGTCCGGTTGCTGAGCAAGTCGGACGCGGCAGCCTACGGAAGCTACGGCATCCGGGTGAACTCCATCCACCCCGGGTCCATGAATACCCGGATGAGCCGACGCTCCGCCGAGCAGTCCGACATCGGCGCCGAGGCGTACTACAAGCAGCTCGTCGGTTCCAACCCCCTTTCGCGGCAGGGCGAGCCGGATGAAATCGCTTACGGCGTGCTGTACCTGGCCTCCGACGAATCGCGCTTCACCACGGGCTCCGAACTCGTGATCGACGGCGGCTACACCGCCGTCTGACCCGGCCCGCCGTCTCCGGCGGCCGCAGCCGCTGCGGACGCCGCGCCAGAGATACTCCGCAAAAATTCGGCGCAAACACTCTTCCCCCCGAAAGGCACCACCATGAAATTCGTTTACGGAAGCGCTTCGGAAAGCTACGACGTCGTCGTCGTCGGTTCCGGCGCGGGCGCCCTCACCGCGGCGGCCACCGCCGCCCGGGCCGGCAAGTCCGTCGTCGTCCTCGAAAAGAGCGAACTGCTGGGCGGCACGTCCGCCGTCTCCGGCGGCATGCTCTGGGTGGCGGACAACCACCACGCCCGTAAGGCCGGCATTACCGATTCCAAGGAAGCGGCAGCAGAGTACGTGCGTGCCGTGGCCCGGGGACGCGGCCGCGAGGAACTGCTTGACGCCGCATTGAATTACGGCGACCGGATGCTCCGCTTCGTGGAAGAGGAATGCGGCGTCCGCTTCATCTTCCTCGACAACTTCCCCGACTACCGTCAGGACCTCCCCGGCGCCCTGGAGGGCGGCCGCACGGTGGAGCCCGAGCTGTTCAACAGCAAGGAAGCACTGGGCGGGCTCAGGAAACACGTGCGCAGCGACGGCCGGGCACCCTTCACCATGCAGGAATACGAAAACTGGGGCGCCTTCACCAAGTTCCCGTGGGAGGAACTGGCCGGCCGCCAGGACGACGGGCTCGTGGCCAAGGGGCAGGCCCTTGTGTCCATGCTGCTGGCCAGCCTGGTCCGTGACGGTGCCGCGCTGGTCACCGGAGCACGGGGGCACCGGCTGCTCACCGACAGCGGCCGGGTGACCGGCGTCGAACTGGAGTCCGGCGAAACCTTCCGGGCAAATGCCGGCGTGGTGCTGGCCACCGGCGGCTTCGAATGGGACAAGGCACTGGCCGACTCCATGCTCGCTTCACGGCTGTACACCATGTGCTCGCCGCCCTCGAACACAGGCGACGGGCTCCGGATGTCGCAGCGCATCGGCGGCCAGACCCGCGGCACCCGCGAGGCCTGGTGGGCGCCGATGTCCGTCACCGGAGACACCCGCGACGGGCAGCCGGTGGGCACGCTGCTCCGCTTCGAACGCCAGGGCCCTGGATCGATCATGGTGAACCGCCACGGCCGACGGTTCGCCAACGAGTCGCAGAACTACAACGACCTCGCGCGGAGCCTGCAGTCCTGGGACTCCGCCGGGAACCGCACCCTTAACACGCCGGCCCACGTGATTGTGGACCACGGCTATCTGGAGCGCTATGGCATCCTGGCGCACCGCGCCGGCCAGCCCACTCCGGCTTACCTGGCCGAGGGAGCCACCCTCGGGGTACTGGCCGCAAAGATCGGCGTTCCGGCCGAAAACCTGGAAGAAACTGTTGCGCGCTTCAATGAGTACGCGGTCAAGGGCGAGGATCCCGACTTCGGCCGTGGCGAGAGCGCCTACGACAAGTACTGGGGCGACGACAGCAGCCCGTGGCCGAACCCTTCGCTCGGCCCGCTCCGGTCCGGACCGTTCTACGCCCTGGAGGTAGTCAACGGCGCCTTCGGCACCAACGGCGGCGTGGCAACCGACGGGCTGGCCCGGGTGCTCGACGTCGACAACCGGCCCATTCCTGGCCTGTTCGCCGCCGGCAACACCACGGAAAACGCCTATGCCGCGGGATACCCCGGCGCCGGGGCCACCCTTGGGCCGATCATGACTATGGGCTACCTCGCCGGACGCACCCTCGCCGGCCTGTCACCGGAGTACAGCTCTGCGGAACAGGCTGCCGAACAGGCTGGGCAAACCGTGGATCTGGTGGGTGCCTGAGATGATCCGCCACACAGTGCTCTTCAAGTTCAAGCCGGGCTTCCCGCCCGCCGACAAGCAGGCCTGGATCAACGGCCTCAACAACATGAGCGGCAAGATCCCCGGCATGCTCAGCCTCAGCCACGGCGCGGACGTCCTCAACTCGGACCGCTCCTTCGACTACGCCATTGTGGCCGACTTCGAAACGGTCGAGGACATCGCGGTTTACAACACGCACCCGCTCCACGAGCCGCTGAAGGCGTACTCGTTCCCCAACAGCCAGCAGATCCTGTCGGTGGACTTCCACCTCGGGGACACCTCTGCGGCCACCACTAAGACAACGAAGTCTTAAGGAGATTTCCATGCAGTCTGCATCCCCAACCCAGCCCGCAACCCAGCCGGCCCCCGGAAAACGCCGGCCAAGGCCGCCCTGGCATCCTTTCTCGGCAGCACGCTGGAGTACTACGACTTCTTCATCTACGGAACCGCAGCAGCGCTCGTGTTCCCGCACCTGTTCTTCCCCTCCGCGGACCCCGCCATCGGGCTGATCGGAGCGTTCGCCACGTTCGGCGTCGCCTACGTGGCACGGCCGATCGGCGGCATGGTCATGGGCCATTTTGGCGACAAACTGGGACGGAAGAAGATCCTGCTGCTGACCCTTGGCATCATGGGCCTGGCATCACTGGGCATCGGGTTCCTGCCCACCTATGAGCAGCTCGGCGTCTGGGCGCCCGTTCTCCTCGTGGCCGGCCGGCTGGCACAGGGCTTCTCCGCCGGTGCGGAATCTGCCGGCGCCTCCACCCTTACGCTGGAGCATTCGCCCGAAGGCAAACGTGGCTTCTTCACCAGCTTCGTGATGACGGGCTATGCCTCCGGAATGGTGCTGGCCACCCTCGCGTTCATTCCGGTCACGGCGCTGCCACCGGAAGCGATGATGAGCTGGGGCTGGCGGATCCCGTTCTGGCTGTCCATCGTGGTCCTGGCCATCGCCTACTGGGTCCGGACGCACCTGGACGAGACGCCGGTCTTCGAGGAGGCCCAGGAGAGCCGCCAGGTCGCTCCGATGCCCATCAAGGAAGTGCTCCGTTTCCAGGCCCCTGACGTGCTGCGCGTCGTGGGCATGTCGATCATGTCCGTGATGCAGACCATTTTCACGGTCTTCGGACTGGCGTATGCCACCTCCACCGCAGGTTTCGACCGGGCTTCCATCCTGACCGTCAACGCCGTCGCCATCGGCCTGTCCATGTTCGCCATGCCGCTGGCGGCAAAACTTTCGGACCGGATCGGCCGCCGGCCGCTGCTGCTCACGGCCGCCCTCGGATGCTCAGCCACCATCTTCCTTTACTTCCTTGCGCTGTCCACCGGCAACATCGTCCTGGTGTTCCTGGCCGCATTCCTGAACATGACCGTGCTCTACTCGGGCTTCAACGGCATCTGGCCCGCATTCTTCGCCGAGCAGTTCGCCGCTCCGGTCCGGTACACGGGCATGGCCCTGGGCAACCAGCTTGGACTGGTCCTCGCCGGTTTCGCGCCGATGATCGCCGGCATGCTGCTGACCCCCGGCACCAGCGGCTGGGTTCCCGTGGCCGTCTTCGGCACGGTGTGCATGCTCATCGCAGCCGTCTCGGTCTTCTCCGCCCGTGAGACGTTCAGGACGCCGATCGGGGAACTGGGGGCTCCTTACCTGACCGGTACCGCACGCCGCCGGGACCTGGCCACAGAACAAAAGCTGCAACCGCAGGCCGCGCAGAAGCCAGGCGTGCAGATCCCATGAGTCCGACCCATTGCTCGAGAAGAACCAGCATGCGGCGAAGTACCAGCCGGCGCAACAAGTACCCCAGCCACTGGCCGGTCCACGTCACCGGGCTGGCAGAAGCCTGGCAGCCGCTGCCCCAGCCCGTTACAGCAATAGCCGGACAGGCACTTGCACCCGCACACCCTGCCGGCGATGGCGAACTCACCGCCTCGCCCTGGATCGGCCTGCACTACGCGTCGGAAGGCACCTAGCAGCCGGTCAGGTGCCGCTTCGGCCGTTCCTGCCGATAGTAGTAGCGGCCGGCTTCGCGGAACCCGGCCCGGGCATACAGGTCCCGGGCACCGGAATTGGCCGCTGTCACCAGGAGCCAGTAGCCGTACAGGCCTTGTGCCGTCCCCGCCGCCAGCAGCGACCGCAGCACCTTGTTTGCGTAGCCGCGGCGCCGGGCATCAGGCCGGGTGGCCATGCCGTACACGCCGCCCAAGCCGCCTGACGCGCCGGAAGGAAGAGCAAGGCGTCCGACGGCGGCGGGCACGCCGTCGTCGTCCCTCACCAGTGCGTACAGCGACCGGCAGCCTTCGAGGATCCCGCGGGCAGTGGTGAGGGATTCCTCGTCACCGCGGCCGTCCACACTCCACCAAAGCCGCAGCCACTCGTCCGTCGGCTGTGCCGAGAGTTCGACGCCGGCGTCAGGCGCCGGCGCATCCCCGCCGGCACTTTGCACGAGGATCAGGGTCTCGGACTGGCGGGTGAAGCCTTCCTCATCGAGGACAGCGTTCAGCGCGGCACTCCGTGCATCGTCGAAGACCTGGAAGATCACGGGGAGCCGGCGGTTGCGGTACCAGGCCCGGGCATCCCGGAGCAGGGCCAGCCGCTGGGCCGGGGATTCATCCGGTTCCGAGCGCGGCCAGATCGAGTTGGCACGCTGGGTGACGCCGTCCGCGGCGCGAAGGACCCACCCGCCGGATTCCTCCCGGTCGGGAGCGGGCCAGGCGGCATCCATCGCAGCTTCAAGTTCCATTGCGGCTTCAACGTCTGGCAGGTCGGTGTTGGCCACTTTGCTCCATCCTTGGTCAACAGCAAGAGGCTCCCCGGTTGCCCGGGAAGCCTCTTGCTTTTGGTTAAGCCTGTTGGCTCAGTCGTCCTTCTTAGTGTTTTCTGCCGTTGGCGTTGCCGGCTTCTTGGCCTCAGGCTTGAAGTCCACGCCCGCCTCCTTGCGCTGCTGCGCGGTGATCGGCGCCGGAGCCGCGGTCAGCGGGTCGTAGCCGCCGCCGGACTTCGGGAACGCGATGACGTCGCGGATGGACTCCACGCCGGCCAGCAGTGCCACAACGCGGTCCCAGCCGAAGGCGATGCCGCCGTGCGGCGGGGCGCCGAACTTGAAGCCCTCCAGGAGGAAGCCGAACTTCGTCTCGGCGTCTGCCTTGTCCAGGCCCATGAGTTCGAAGACGCGTTCCTGCACGTCGCGCTCGTGGATACGGATGGAGCCGCCGCCGATTTCGTTGCCGTTGCAGACGATGTCGTAGGCGTAGGACAGGGCCGATTCCGGGTCCTGGTCGAACGAGTCCATGAACTCGGGCTTGGGCGAGGTGAAGGCGTGGTGGACGGCCGTCCATTTGCCGGCACCAACGGCCACGTCACCGGAGGCGACTGCGGCGGCGGCTGGCTCGAACATGGGGGCGTCCACAACCCAGCAGAACGCCCAGTCGGCGGGGTTGATGAGGCCGGTGCGGTGCCCGATTTCAACACGGGCGGCACCGAGGAGCGCACGGGCCGGAGCCTTCTCGCCAGCGGCGAAGAAGATGCAGTCGCCGGGCTTGGCGCCGACGGCGTCGGCGAGCCCTGCACGCTCAGTGTCAATGAGGTTCTTGGCCACGGGACCGGCCAGCTCGCCGTCTTCCTTGTACAGGACGTACGCCAGTCCCTTGTGGCCGCGCTGCTTGGCGAACTCCTGCCAGGCGTCCAGGGTGCGGCGCGGCTGGGAGGCGCCGCCGGGCATCACCACGGCGCCAACGTACGGGGCCTTGAAGACGCCGAAGTTGGTGTCCTTGAAGAAGTCAGTCAGCTCTGTCAGCTCTACGCCGAAGCGCAGGTCCGGCTTGTCCGAGCCGTATCGCGCCATCGCGTCCGCATAGGTGATGCGCTGGATAGGCGTCGGGATTTCGACGTCGATCAGCTGCCACAGGGCTTTGACGATGCTTTCGCCGAGCGAAATGATGTCATCCTGCTCCACGAAGCTCGCTTCGATATCCAGCTGGGTGAATTCCGGCTGGCGGTCTGCGCGGAAGTCCTCATCGCGGTAGCAGCGGGCGATCTGGTAGTACTTTTCGAACCCACCCACCTGCAGCAGCTGCTTGAAAAGCTGCGGGGACTGCGGCAGCGCGTACCAGGAACCCGGCGCGAGGCGGGCGGGGACCACGAAGTCGCGGGCGCCTTCGGGCGTCGAACGCGTCAGGGTGGGGGTTTCGATTTCCACGAAACCATCCTTGTGGAGCAGTTCGCGTGCGATGCGGTTGGCTTCTGAGCGCAGGCGCAGGTTGCGGGCGGGGCCCGGTCGGCGGAGGTCCAGGTAACGGTGCTTGAGCCGCGCTTCCTCACCCACTTCAACGTGCTCGTCGATCTGGAACGGCAACGGGTCGGAGGTGTTGAGGATGGTCACCTTCTCGGCAATGACCTCGATCTGGCCGGTGGCCAGCGCAGGGTTTTCGTTGCCTTCCGGGCGCTGGGAAACGGTACCGATGATCTGCAGCACGTACTCGTTGCGGAGCCCGTGGAAGACCTCTTCTTCGCGGACTACCACCTGGGCGACGCCGGACGCATCGCGAAGGTCAACGAATGCCACACCACCGTGATCACGACGCCGGCCCACCCAGCCGGCCAGGGTTACGGTTTGTCCAATGTGCTCGGAGCGAAGGGATCCGAGGTCATGTGTGCGCAGCACAGCGTACCTTTCAGAAGGAAGACAGAGATGATGTTGAATGGGACCGTTACGGGAACAGCCCCGTTCGAGTTTACCCGTTGGAGAGGCTTCCCTTCCGCCATGCAGACCCATCAGCGGCTTCAGCGCCGGCTCGGCGTGTTTGACGCCACCGCCATCGGGCTCGGATCCATGCTCGGTGCCGGAGTGTTCGTCGTCTTCTCCCCCGCCACGGCCCTGGCGGGTCCGCTGATGGTTGTCTCAGTGGTTATCGCCGGCGCCATTGCCTACTGCAACGCCGTGGCATCCGCGCAGCTGGCTGCCAAGTACCCCGCCAGCGGAGGCACGTACATCTATGGCCGGAAACAGCTCGGCGAATGGCCGGGATTCATCGCCGGCTGGGGCTTCGTCACCGGCAAAACGGCATCGTGCGCGGCCATGGCACTGACCTTCGGCCATTATCTGGCACCGGCCTACGCCACGCCCTTCGCAGTCGCTGCGGTTGCACTGCTCACCGCCGTCAACCTGATGGGCATCACCCGCACCGCCTTCCTGACGAGGATCCTGCTGGGGCTGGTCCTGGCCACACTGGTGTTTGTGACCGTGGCGGGCATCGCGGGGCCGCATCCGGAACCGGCCGGTCCCGGGGAATCCGTTGGCAGCGCCTGGGGCATCCTCCCCGCGGCCGGGCTGATGTTCTTCGCCTTCGCCGGGTACGCCCGGATCGCCACCCTGGGCGAAGAAGTCAAGGATCCGGCCCGTAATATTCCGCGGGCCATCCTTGCAGCGCTGGCGGCTGCCTTCGTGATCTACCTGGGACTGGCCGTGCTGCTGCTCTGGCACCTGTCCCCGCAGCGATTGGCCGAATCCCTGTCACCGTTACTGGACGCCGTGACCTCGTCCGGCCTGAGCGCCGGCGTCCCGCTGGTGCAGGCCGGCGCGGCCGCGGCCTGCCTGGGCGCCCTGCTGGCACTCATCACCGGGGTGGGCCGCACCGCGATGGCGATGGCGAGGGAACGGGACCTGCCGGCACCCCTGGCCCGGGTGGCTGGCCGGCACACTGTCCCGTTCATCGCGGAGCTCTCAGTGGCCGCTGTAGTGATCGCGCTGCTCCTGACGGCGGACGTGCTGACCGTGGTGGGCTTCTCGAGCTTCGGCGTGCTGATCTACTATGCCGTCACGAACGCCGCCGCATTCACCCTGGCCCAGCGGCCAGGCAGCGCGCCCAGGTGGCTGAATGCAGCCGGCTTCGTTGGCTGCCTGCTTCTGGCCGGCACCCTGCCGATCGCTTCCGTGGCGGGGATGGCCGCCGTGCTGGCAGCCGGAGTGGCCGGCCGGTTCCTTGTGCTGCGGCTACGGAAGCTGCCGCCTAGGACTTGAGGACGCGGACGTGAAGGTCCTCGTCCGACGGCGCCCAGGTGGCCGGATCGGCGTCGGCCTGTTCGCCTGAGCGGATGTCCTTGACCTGGTGCTTGCCGTCGTCGTCCGTAAACCAGACGAAAGGGATCCCGCGGCGGTCGGCGAACTTGATCTGCTTACCGAACTTCTCGGCTTTGGCGGCCACCTCCGTGGAAATCCCCCGGCCGCGCAGCTGGGCGGCAACGTCCTGCGCCGCCCCCAGCTTGCGTCGTTGTTCAAGGCGACGAGCACTGCCGTGGGCACCGAACGGGTGGCCTGGGCCAGGTCCTGGCTCAGGATCCTGGAGACGAGGCGCGTCACGCCGATGGACAGGCCAACACCGGGGAACTTGCGGTTGCCCTTGCTCGCCAGGGCGTCGTAGCGCCCGCCGGAGCAGATGGAACCGAGCTGTTCATGCCCCACCAGGACGGTTTCCACCACGGTTCCGGTGTAGTAGTCCAGGCCGCGGGCGATACTGAGGTCCGCCACGACTTTGCCGGGCGCACGCAGCACGGCTGCAGCAATGACCTGCTCCAGCTCGTTCAGGCCCTCCTCGAGCAGCTCGTCCTTGACGCCCAGGGCACGGACCTTGTCCACGAAGGACGTGTCCTCTGTGCGGATGCCCGCGAGGCTGAGCGCGGCCTGCGCCTGCTCCTCGGTGGCCCCGAGTTCGGTCTTCAGCAGTTCGGCCACCTTTGCTGCGCCGATTTTCTCGAGCTTGTCGATGCTCCGCAGCACGCCGGCCGTGTCCGTTAGGCCAATGCCGCGGTAGAAGCCTTCGGCCAGCTTGCGGTTGTTGATGCGCAGCCGGAAGTCGGGAATCGGCAGGGCGCTCAGGGCCTCGGCGATTACCAGCGCGATTTCTACGTCGTAGCGGAACGCCAGTTCGCCGTCGCCCACAATGTCGATATCCGCCTGGGTGAACTCACGCGCGCGACCTTCCTGCGGACGCTCGCCGCGCCAGACTTTCTGGATCTGGTAGCGGCGGAACGGAAACGCGAGGTAGCCGGCGTTCTCGACGACGTACCGCGCGAACGGGACCGTGAGGTCGAAGTGCAGGGCCAGGGAGTGGTGGTCGCCCTTGGCGGCTTTGGATTCTTCGCCTTCGTCGTCCTGCAGGCGGCTGAGTCCGTACACCTCTTTGTCGATATCGCCCTTACGGAGGAGCTGGCCGACCGTTTCCACAGCGCGGGTCTCGATTGAGGAGAAGCCGTGCAGCTCGAAGACGCGCCGCAGGGTGTCCAGCACATGCAGCTCCACCAGCCGCTCCTCGGGAAGCCACTCGGGGAATCCGGACAGGGAGGCGGTGCGTGCCATGGTGGATTTTCTCCTCAGGTAACAGACGGCTGGAATCCGCTGCCCAAAAATCCGATTCCGCCATGCGATCAAAAAGCGGCCGTAAAGGCGGGAGTCCAGCCAGTCATGCATAAACTATGTGCGGCAGTCAGTTTATGCTTTCGGCGGCTGCAACTCTAATGGAGCGGCCGGAGCATCACCTGCCGCTTTGCTGCCGGACACCGGACGTCGCCTTTGGCCCGTCCGATGGACGGCCCGACAACCAGGAGGACTTTTGGCGGCCAGTTCACGGAGCGCCCGCGAGGCAAAGCGGCGCATCCTGCAGATGGAAGCGAAACGCGAGTTGCGGCGGCACCAGGAAAAACGCCGCAAGCGCGACAACCTCATCGCTGCCGGTGCCGGTACCGCAGCGCTACTGCTCGCCGTCGTTCTTCAACTGACCGTCTTCTCCAGCAACCCCACGGAGGAAGAGTACGCCGCGGCGCAGGCAGGGCTGACCAGCCCGTCGGCGTCGCCGAGCACTCCGGCCACCAACGCCGCCAACATCCCCAAGCCCGAAACCGCGGCGGGCAAGGTTTTCACCGGTGAGCTGAAACTGAACAGCGCCCCGCTGGGCGTTGAGCTGGACGGGACCAAAGCCCCGCAGGCGGCCGCCGTCTTCAAGTCCCTGGCCGACGAGAACTATTACAACGGAATCAGCTGCCATCGGCTGACCACCGGCGAGACCTTCGGAGTCCTGCAATGCGGCTCCAAGACCGGTGATGGCCAGGGCGATCCCTCCTACACCTGGGGGCCGCTGGAAAACACGCCGGCGGACAACAAGTATCCTGCCGGAACCATTGCAGTGGCACGCACAAGCGGCAACGCCTACGGCAACGGCACCCAGTTCTTCATCGTCTACAAGGACACCGTCATTCCGGCGGATGAAGCCGGCGGCTACACCATTGTGGGCAAGGTGACGTCCGGCCTGGACGTAGTAACCAAGATCGCAGCCGGCGGTATTAAGACGGGCGGAAGTGCAACAGACGGCGCACCTGCGGAACCAGTCACGATAGACTCGTTCTCTCTGAAGTAACCAGCCCCGGCCTACACGCTGCGGGTGCAGGTATTTCCCTCCAAGCGAAAGACTTTTAGCGGTGACAGACAGTCAGAAATCCGACGAAACAGTAGCAACAGCTGCCGAAGAAGCCGAGACCGGGGCTCAGGTGGTTGAGGACGTCCAGGCGGCCGGCAACGACGCAGCCTCCGAGACGGCCTCCGACGCACAGCCAGAGACCCCGGAGGTTTCCGAACCGGAAACCTCCGGGGCTGAGGCTGAGCCCGCCGAGGCACCCGGCGCCCAAGAGGCACCGGCTCCTGAAGAGGAGCAGGCGGCTGATGCTGCCGGCGAGGCACCGGCTGCTGAGGAAGCACCTGCCCCTGAGGCGGCTGCTGACGACGCGCCGTCCGCTGAAGCCGAGGCTGAAGAGGCGCCGTCCGCTGGCGCCGCGCCGGCTCCCCGTCCTGCACCGCGGCCGGCCCCCTCACCGGCTGCCTTTGCTGCGCGGCCCAAGGCGGCTTCGTCCCCGGCGGCTCCTGTTCCCGCTCCGGTCTCGTCGGCGGCATCGCTGGCGGAAGCTGCACGCTGGGGCCGTGTCGAAGGGGACGGACACGTCTTCCTGACCATCGACGGCGCCGAACATCCCGTGGGCCAGTACCCGGATGTCAGCGACGACGAGGCGCTGGGCTACTTTGCCCGCAAGTTCGACGACGTCGTGGCCCAGATTGTCCTCCTGGAACAGCGGGTCAGCTCCAAGGCCCCCACCACGGACATGCAGAAGACTGTGACGCACCTGCGCGATCAGCTTGCCGAACGGAACATGGTGGGCGATCTGCGCTCGGCTGAAGCGCGGCTCGACACGCTGTCCTCGCAGATCACCGAGCTCGAGAAGGCCGAAAAGGCTGAACACGACGCCGTACGCGCCGCCGAGCTGGCAGCCCGCGAAGCCATTGTCGCGGAGGCGGAAGAAATTTCCGGCCACGATCCGGCGCAAATCCAGTGGAAAACCTCCAGCGCCCGCATGAACGAGCTCTTCGAAAGCTGGAAGGCAGCGCAGAAGAACGGCGTGCGCCTTGGCCGCGGCAACGAGGATGCGCTCTGGAAGCGGTTCCGGGCTGCACGCACGGTCTTTGACCGCCACCGCCGGGCCTACTTCTCGCAGCTGGACAGCAACAATTCTGCGGCCAAGGCCGCGAAGGAAAAGCTGATCGCCGAGGCCGAGGCGCTGTCCTCCTCCACCGACTGGGGTTTCGCCGCCGGCGAGTACCGCAGGCTCATGGACGAGTGGAAGGCTTCACCGCGCGCCAGCCGCAAGGATGATGACGCTCTCTGGGCCCGCTTCCGCGCCGCGCAGGACGTCTTCTTCACGTCGCGACAGGCAGCCAACGATGAGATCGACCAGGAATACGGTGCAAACCTGACCGTGAAGGAAGCCCTTCTGGTCGAGGCCAACGCCCTGCTCCCCATCAAGGACCTGGCCGCCGCCAAGAAGGCCCTCCAGTCCATCCGCGACCGCTGGGAGGAAGCCGGCAAGGTTCCCCGCGCGGACATGGGCCGGATCGAAGCCGGGCTGCGGAAGGTGGAGGACGCCGTCCGCCACGCCGAGGACGAGAACTGGAAGCGCTCCAACCCGGAGACCAAGGCCAGGACCAACAGCGCGCTGTCGCAGCTGGAAGCGGCGATTTCCGGGCTCAAGGACGATCTCGCCAAGGCGGAGAAGGCCGGAGACCAGCGCAAGATCAAGGCCGCCCAGGAAGCCCTCGAGGCCCGCCAGGCTTGGCTGGACCAGATCTCACGCTCAGCCAGCGAACTCTCCTAGGAGCCAACGCAGCAACGCAGGCCCCGTCCCGGTTATCCACATAACCGGGACGGGGCCTGTACGCGTTAACGGGCAGCAGGAAAAGATGGCTGAATGGCTACCCCGTCCCGAGTCACCGCAGATACCATCTCCGATGAGCTCTATTCACCCGGCGCCGTGTTCTCGTGGCCGGAGCTGCAAGCCATGGCCGCGGACGGTGTCCTGAGCCAGCTTTACCAGCGCGGGTACATGCTGCCCGGAACCGCCACTACACCCCGTTTGCGGGCCCGCGCGGCCTCGTTGGCGGTTCCGCCGGGCATCCGCCAGCGCGTGGTTGCGGGCCGGATGACGGCGGCGTGGATATACGGGTGCGCCCGGGAACCGGACCGGCTGGCGCTCCTGGTGGACGCAACGCGGCGGGTGTCCAGCCTGCGGTCCACCCGGGGCTGCACCCTGCACGAGGTCAGGCTCGGACGGTTCGACGTCGTCAGCCTTGGCGGGCTGATGGTTTCCAGCCCCCTGCGGACGGCACTGGACATTGCCCTGCACGTCGACGCGGACCGGGCCGTGCCAACGTTGCGGAACATGCTGGCAAGCCCCGAGCTGGACGTCCGGCTGCGGCTTCTCACCCTCGCCGTTGAAGCCACGCCCAGGGTGCCGCACAAGAAAGCCGCCCTCGAAATACTTTCGGCCCTGCAGCCCCAGCATGGCCAATAGCCTGGCTAGCCGCTCGGCAGCTAGCCGCGCCGCCGGTTGCCGGTGGTCCGGTAGACGTCGAACACGCCGTCGATGCGCCGCACCGCACTGAGCACGTGGCTCAGATACTTGGGATCGCCCATCTCGAAGGCGAACTTCGAAATGGCCACGCGGTCCGTCGAAGTGTGCACACTGGCGGCAAGGATGTTGACGTGGTTTTCGGAAAGGATCCGGGTGACGTCCGACAGCAGTGACTTCCGGTCCAGTGCCTCCACCTGGATTTCCACGAGGAAGACGCTGGACTGTGTTGGCGCCCAGTCCACTTCCACAATGCGGTCCGGCTGGTCCTTCAGGTCCGAAACGTTCGTGCAGTCCGTGCGGTGCACCGACACGCCCGAGCCGCGCGTGACAAACCCCAGGATGGGATCCGGCGGCACGGGTGTGCAGCAGCGGGCAAGCTTGACCCACACGTCACCCACCCCGCGGACGATCACCCCCGAATCGGAGTACTTCGTCTTGCTGACCTGGGTGGGGATGCTGATTTCCGTCAGGTCATCCTCCGGGCCCTCATTGCCGCCGAGGGTCTCCACGAGCCGTTCCATGACCGACTGTGCCGAGGTGTGGCCGTCACCCACTCCGGCGTAGAGCCCGGAAATGTCAACGTATTTGAAATGCTCGGCGACTTCGGCCAGGGCATCGTGGGTCATGAGCCGCTGCAGGGGAAGGTTCTGCTTCCGCATGGCCTTCGTCAGGAGTTCCTTGCCACGGTCGATCGCCTCTTCGCGGCGTTCCTTGCTGAACCACTGCCTGATCTTGTTACGGGCACGTGCGCT
Source organism: Arthrobacter sp. 24S4-2 (assembly GCF_005280255.1). NCBI lineage: Bacteria > Bacillati > Actinomycetota > Actinomycetes > Micrococcales > Micrococcaceae > Arthrobacter > Arthrobacter sp. 24S4-2. The sequence goes on from NZ_CP040018.1 coordinate 3,274,586, forward strand.
CTTAACAAAATGCTGCCAGTCCTGGCTGGGGCCTGCGCCCTCCGCTTTGGAGGTGAAGATTTCCACCCAGTCGCCGTGGTTGAGCTCGCTGTTGAGCGGCACCAGCTTGCCGTTGACGCGCGCGCCGATTGTCCGGTGGCCGACTTCCGTGTGGACGGCATAGGCGAAATCCACCGGCGTCGACCCGGCCGGCAAAGCCATGACCTCGCCCTTGGGCGTGAACACGAACACTTCGCGGGCGTTGATTTCGAACCGAAGGGAGTCCAGGAATTCGCCGGGGTCTGACGTTTCCTGCTGCCAGTCAACGAGGGACCGCAGCCAGCCCATGTCACCGTCACGGGGGCTTCCGGGACCTGCAGCCGTCCGGTTCGGCTGGTCCTTGTATTTCCAGTGCGCGGCAACGCCGTACTCGGCGCGGCGGTGCATCTCGTGCGTGCGGATCTGGATTTCAACAGGCTTCCCGCCCGGCCCGATCACGGTGGTGTGCAGGGACTGATACATGTTGAACTTCGGCATCGCGATGTAGTCCTTGAACCGCCCCGGCAGCGGATTCCAGCGCGAATGCAGTGTGCCCAGGGCTGCGTAGCAGTCCCGGACGGAATCCACCAGGACCCGCACGCCCATGAGGTCATTGATGTCGTCAAAGTCCTTGTCGCGGACGATCATCTTCTGGTAAATCGAGTAATAATGCTTGGGCCGGCCGGTGATGGTTGCCTTGATCTTGGCCGTCCGCAGATCGTCGGTGATCTGGTTCCGGATGACGCTGAGGCTCTTCTCACGCTCGGGGGTCCGGTCCCCCACCATGCGGACGATTTCTTCGTACACCTTGGGGTAGAGCGCCGCGAAGGACAGGTCCTCCAGCTCCCATTTGATGGTGTTCATCCCGAGCCGGTGCGCCAGCGGGGCGAAGATTTCCAGGGTTTCCCGGGCTTTGCGGGCCGAGGACTCGGCCGAGACGAAGCGCCAGGTGCGGGCGTTGTGCAGCCTGTCCGCCAGCTTGATCATCAGCACGCGGATGTCCTTGGCCATGGCGACGACCATCTTGCGGACCGTTTCCGACTGTGCGGCTTCGCCGAAACTCACCTTGTCCAGCTTGGTGACGCCGTCAACAAGCATGGCCACCTCAGGGCCAAAGTCCCTCTTCAGGTCGGCCAGGGTGTAGGGCGTATCTTCCACCGTGTCGTGCAGGAGCGCGGCGGCGAGGGTGGTTCCGCTCAGGCCCAGTTCGGCCAGGATCGTCGCGACAGCGACCGGGTGTGTGATGTAAGGATCGCCGCTCTTGCGTTTCTGTCCCCGGTGGCTCTGCTCGGCAACGACGAAGGCCCGCTGGATGAGGTCGAAGTCCTCTTTGGGGTTGTTGGCCCGCACAGTGCGCAGCAGGGGCTCAAGAATAGGCGAATAGGTGGCCGTTCCCCGGCCGGTCAGCCTGGCGAGCCTGGACCTGGTGCGTTCGCGGCGTCCGGGGAAGGTGGGGCGGAGCCCTGAACTGTCAACCGGCACACCGGCGTCCGGGCGCCCGGACGCTACCAAGCCGGCCTGCGGACCCTGGCCCGGACCTTCACCACCGTCGGCCGTTGGCGCCGACGTCGAACGTTCTTCCAATGAAGCACCCCTCACGACCCGTTAATTATCCCAGTCTATTCCCGCGGCAGGAGACTTCTGTAACCGGACCGGATATGCGAAGGGCCGGGCCCCGTCACGAATGACGGAGCCCGGCCCTTCAGGGCTGGACAGCTCAGGCTGTTGCGGTCTCCGGTGCAGCCGCAGCCTTCGCGGCCTCACTGCGGCGGCGCTCCACCCGTTCCGCCTGCTTGACGAGCAGGGGTTCGCCCTGCCGCAGCCAGGCGTACAGCGGGGCGGCGATGAAGATCGTCGCAGCGGTGCCGATCAGGATGCCGACGAACAGGGCCAGTGAAAGGTCGCGCAGGGTGCCTGCACCCAGGAGCCCGGCCCCGATGAACAGGATGGCGCCCACCGGAAGGATGGCCACCATCATGGTGTTGATGGACCGGACCAGGGTCTGGTTGACAGCCAGGTTGACCTCTTCCCCAAAAGTGCGGCGGGTGGACGAGTTGACGTCGGCCGTGTTTTCGCGGATTTTGTCGAAGACCACCACGGTGTCGTACAGCGAGTAGCTGAGCACCGTCAGGAAGCCGATGATGGCCGACGGCGTGACTTCGAAGTCGCTCAAGGCGTAGACGCCGGCCGTGACGAACATGGTCACCAGCATGCCGACAAGCGCCGACAGCGACATCTTCCAGGTCCGGAAGTAGAGCGCCATCAGGACCGCGGCGATGCCAACAAAGATCACCAGGCCCAGCAGCGCCTGCTTGGTCACATCAGCGCCCCAGGTGGGCCCGACGAACGTGGAGGTCACCTCGTTGTCCGTAACGCCGTAAGCGGTGGTCAGGCCTTCCTTGATCCGGAGCGTTTCATCATCCGTGAGCTTGTCGGTCTGGATCCTCATGGTGGTGCCGGCCACGTTGGCTACACGGGGGACGCTGCTGCCGGCCACCACATCCTGCACGGCCTTCTCGCCGAGCGTCGAATCGGTGGTCTTCACGTTCGAGACGGTGAACTCGGATCCGCCGCGGAACTCGATGCCAAGGTTGAACCCGCCCTTGGCCACCGGCAGGAGAATGGACAGTGCCACGGCCACGGCGGCGATCAGGAACCAGATCTTCTTGGAATCGACAAAGTTGTACGAGCGCTTGCCCGTGTAAAGCTCGTTACCGAAAGTGGCAAAACTGCTGGACATTTACTTGTCCTCCTTGGATACGCTCTTGGAGGAACCGGCTAGCTGCTCCTGCTTTTCCGCCAGGCGGCGTTCTGCAATGGTCATCCGGCGCTCGGCTTCAGCTGCGGCACCGGTGTTCTTGGCGCGAACCACGGCCGGCTTGTCTTCCGGCGTGCGGAGCCTGCCGGCCCCGCGGTACAGCGGCATGGCACCGAGGCGCTTCGGGTCGAGGCCGGAGAACTTGTGGCCCTCGCCGAAGAACTTGGTGCGGGCCAGGAGCTGCAGGGTCGGGTGCGTGAACATGAACACGACGATGAGGTCGGCGATGGCGGTCAGGCCCAGGGTGAACGCGAAGCCGCGTACGTTGCCTACAGCGACGAAGTAGAGGACCAGGGCGGCCAGGAGGTTCACTGCCTTTGAAGCCAGGACGGTGCGCTTGGCGCGCTTCCAGCCGTTTTCCACGGCAGAGACAAGCCCCTTGCCTTCGCGCAGTTCATCACGGATGCGTTCAAAGTAGACGATGAAGGAGTCTGCAGTCTGTCCGATGGCCACGATGAGGCCGGCCACACCGGCGAGGGACAGCCGGTAGTTTTCGGTCCAGCCCAGAATGGCAATCGCCAGGTAGGTCAGTGCACCGGCGACCACGAGGGAGAAAATGGTGACAAATCCCAGCGCCCGGTATTGGAAGAGCGAGTAGACCACAACCAGCAGCAGGCCAATCACGCCGGCGAGCAGACCCATCCGGAGCTGCTCCCCACCCAGGGTTGCCGAAATCTGCTGTTCGCTTTGGATGTCGAAGCTGATGGGGAGGGCGCCGAACCGCAGCTGATCAGACAGCGCTTTGGCGGACTGTTCAGTGAATCCGCCCGTGATCTGGGGACGGCCGTCGGTGATCACCGCGAGGGACCGCGGGGCGGAGATGACCTGGTCATCGAGGACGATGGCGAACTGCGCTTTGGGATCGGAGCCCGATTCGCCGCCGGCGGCCACGAAGAACTGGTACAGCCGCTCGGTGACTTCCTTGAACTTGGCGGTGCCTGCCTCATCGAACTGGATGTTGACGGCCCATTCGTTGGTGACGGCGCCCTGCGCACCCTGCTGCAGCTGGAACGAAGAGGACTTGATGTTGGAGCCCTTTACCTCCACCGGACCCAGGATGTACTTGATGGCCGGGGACGTTGCGGTTGCCGGCTCACAGGTGACCAGCGGCTTGGCGGGGTCCGAGCGCTCCTGCTTGTCCTGCGAGGGCTTGTCGCAGTCCAGGGTTTCGAACTTCTTATAGATGTCGGCAGTGACCCAGTTGATGTCGCTGCTGTTGGCCGGGGCCGCCGTTGGCTTGGGCAGCTTGTCGTCCGGTGTCAGGGACTCGGTGGGCACAGCAGCGCCCGCGCCCGCCTGAAGTACCGGCCGGAAGTTCATGTCTGCCGAGGCCTGGATCAGGGCCCGGGTTTCCTTGGAGGGTGTGCCCGGAAGGCTTACCACCACGTTGCGGCCGGACTGCGTGCTGATTTCAGCTTCCGCAACACCCGAGCCGTCCACGCGCTGGCGAATGATCGCAACGGCCTGGTTAAGCTGATCCTCGTTGATGTCCGAACCGCCCTCGACCTTGGGCGCCAGGATCATCTGGGTTCCGCCTTCGAGGTCAAGCGCAAGCTTGGGTGCCCAGCTGGCATGGCCGGACATCGTGCCGCCCGCGAGCACGGCGGTCATGACGGCGACGATAACGCCGAGCCAGACCAGCACCCTGAGTGCTGAGTTTTTGGGGCCAGTACGTGCCATTGTCGATCTTTCTATTGTTTACGGAGGAGCCGCCGGGGTGAGCTCCTGGGCTCACTCACCGGCGGCAGCCCGCGGCCGTCGTTTGTTCTACGTAGCGGGACTAGGCGAAACCGCCAGACTAGCTGTCTTTCTTGCCCTCGTCGTTGAGACGCTTCAGCGATTCTTCCGGCGTTTCGGTGACAGTCTCGGGGCGGTTGACGGCCTCGGCGCGGTCAGTTTCCGCAACGGTCAGGGACGAGGCATCGTCCGGAACAACCGTGGGCTCCTCGGCAACAGCGGCCGGCTCAACGATCTTTGTGACGGCCTGGCGGTGCACGGTAGCGAGGTTGCCGGGAGAGAGCTCCAGCACCACTTTGTTCTCTTCGTCATCCATGGAGACAATCCGGCCAAAAAGACCGAAGCTGGTCATGACCTCAACCCCAGGCGCGAACTGGGACTGCAGCGTTGCTTGCTGGTCCTTGGTCTTCTTGTTGCGGCGGAACATCATGAAGACAAAGATTCCGAGCATGGCGAACAAGACGATGTTCATTGGATCCACGGGGAAGTTTCCGATCTGTACTGGCGTATTGGTGTACGGCGCCGTCCGCTTTGAACCGGGTGGCCGGGCGGCGAACCGCCTGCCAGCCAACGGAGGCCGAAGCCGCCCACAGAAACAAAGACCCGAACGCGCCGAGCGTCTTACCAGTCTAAAGGGAAAGTCAGCCGGACGCTGCTATTGGCTGTTCGGCAGCCAATCCACAGCCGGTTCCGGGCGGATGTCGTCCTCTTCAAACAGCGCAAGCGTTTCCTGGCCAAAAACGCCGTCGGGAACCGCATAACCCAAGTGGGTCCAGGCCGGTGCCATGGCGATCCGGCCGCGGGGGGTCCGCCCCAGCAGCCCTTCGCGGACCAGGTAGGGCTCGGCCACCGTCTCCACGGTTTCGGGTTCTTCGCCCACCGCGATGGCCAGGGTGGAGAGGCCCACGGGGCCGCCGCCGAATTTGGTGATCAGGGCTTCAAGAACTGAGCGGTCCAGCCGGTCCAGGCCCCTCTTGTCCACCTCGTACATGTCCAGTGCCGCCGAGGCTGCCCGGGCATCGATCTGCTCGATGCCGTGGACCAGCGCCCAGTCCCGCACCCGGCGCAGCAGGCGGTTGGCGATTCGCGGAGTGCCCCTGGACCGGCCGGCAATTTCACTGAAGCCTGCCGAGTTGACCTTAAGGTCCAGGAGGCCGGCCGAACGCCTGAGCACCAGCTCCAGTTCCTCCACGGAATAGAACTCCAGATGGCCGGTGAAGCCGAACCTGTCCCGGAGCGGCCCCGGAAGGAGCCCGGCGCGGGTGGTGGCACCCACTAGGGTGAACGGCGGCAACTCGAGCGGAATGGCCGTGGCCCCGGCGCCCTTTCCCACCACGATGTCCACCCGGAAGTCCTCCATGGCCATGTAGAGCATTTCCTCTGCGGGCCGGGACATGCGGTGGATCTCGTCCAGGAACAGGACCTCACCTTCGGACAGGGAGGACAGGATGGCTGCGAGGTCCCCGGCGTGCTGGATGGCCGGGCCGCTGCTGATCCGCAGCGGGGCGTTCATCTCGGCCGCGATGATCATGGACAGGGTGGTTTTACCCAGCCCGGGCGGACCGGAGAGCAGCACGTGGTCCGCGCTGCGTCCGCGCATCCGGGACGCCTCGAGCACAAGCGACAGCTGCTTGCGGACGCGGTGCTGGCCCACGAAGTCGTGAAGGTTTTTCGGCCGGAGCGCAGCCTCGATGACCCGCTCCTCCGGCTCCTCTCCCCCGCCTACGAGGGTGGTTTCAGCCACGGCTGCCTACCCGGTTGCCCGCGCGTGCGCCGTCCTGCCCGAGCCAGCGGAGCGTGGCCCGCAGGATTTCGGCCACGTGGCCGGCGTCTGCCAGGTCGGGGGAATCGGCAAGTGCCTTGTCGATGCTGGAGGTGGCGTCCTTTTCGGACCAGCCCAGGCTGGTCATGGCGGCGACCACCTGCGGCTTCCACGGGGCCGGAGCGGATGCTGCGGGCGCCGCCGATGAGCCGGTACCGTGCGGCACGAGTTTCCCTGCGAGTTCCAGGACGATCCTGCCGGCGACCTTGGGGCCGATGCCCGGGACCTTGGTGAAGGCCTTGCCATCGCCCGTGTGCGCCGCAACGCGGATTGCTTCCGGATCGTGGACGGCGAGTACGGCCAGCGCCAGGCGGGGCCCCACACCGCTCACGCTGAGCAGGATGTCAAAGACCTCGCGCTCGTCGTCGCTGGAGAACCCGAACAGCGTCAGCGAATCCTCACGCACTATCAGGGAAGTAAAAAGCTTGCCCTCTTCGCCGAGGCGCAGCCCGCTGAGGGTCTGGGGGGTGGCGTTCACGCTCATGCCGGCACCGTTGAGGTCGATCACGGCGGAGGACAACCCAACGTGCGCTACGGTTCCGCGGAGAAAACTGATCAAGGCCGGGCTCCTGAAATACCGCCGGAACAAACCGGCTATCCGAACATATCTACGAATACCCTAGCAAGGAGCCCGGACATTCACCGTGCACGGCGCGCCTTGGCCTCCGCTTCAGCCCAGGCCCGCTGGGCCGGGGTCAGTGACGAGCTGCCCGGTCCGGTGGTGGCGATCGCGGCTCCGCTGCCCGCCCGCCATGCATGAGTGATGGCCAGCGCCAGGGCATCGGCGGCATCCGCGGGCCGCGGCGGTGCGTCCAGCCGGAGGATCTTGGTGACGAGTTTGGTGACGGCGTCCTTGTTGGAGGTACCGCTGCCGGTGACGGCGGCCTTGACTTCCGACGGCGTGTGCAGCGCCACCGGTATTCCCCGCCGGGCGGCGGCGACAATCACCACGCCGGACGCCTGGGCAACGCCCATCACCGTGCTGACGTTGAGCTGGGAGAAGACCCGTTCGACGGCGAGCACATCAGGTTCGTAACGGTCCAGCCAGTCATCGATGGACGTGGCAATCAGGAGCAGCCGCTGGTCCAGGCTCTCGTCCGGGGACGTGCCCACCACACCGACGGCCACCATGGTGGCCCGCCGGTTCTTCTCGACGTCCACGACGCCGATGCCGCAACGGGTGAGGCCCGGGTCGACTCCCAATACGCGGAGAGTCAAGGCCGGGCCTCAGGTTCACAGCAGGGCTGCGGGATCACTCGGCTTCCAGTGCGGCCTGCACTTCGTCGCTGAGGTCGGCGTTGCTGTAGACGTTCTGGACGTCGTCGAGTTCTTCCAGGGCGTCCACGAGCTTCATGAACTTCTTGGCGGCGTCGAGGTCCAGCGGCACCTCCATGGAGGGGACGAACTCGGCCTCGTCGGTGTCGTATTCAATCCCGGCTTCCTTGAGGGCATCGCGGATGGCCTGCAGGTCGGTCGGCTCGGAGTGGATTTCAAAGGTGTCGCCGTTGTCCTTGACTTCCTCGGCGCCGGCGTCGAGCACCGCCATCAGGACGTCGTCCTCACTGAGGCCGTTCTTGGGGAGCGTGACAACGCCCTTGCGGGAGAAGAGGTAGCTGACGGAACCCGGATCGGCGATGGTGCCGCCGTTGCGGGAAATGGCGAGCCGGACCTCGGACGCCGCACGGTTCTTGTTGTCCGTAAGGCATTCGATCAGCAGCGCCGAACCCTGCGGGCCGCGGCACTCGTACATGATCTCCGTGTAGTCCACGACTTCACCGGTGAGGCCTGCGCCGCGCTTGATGGCGCGGTCGATGTTGTCCGCGGGGACCGAGGTCTTCTTCGCCTTGGTAACGGCGAGTTCCAGGCTGGGGTTGCCGGCCAGGTCCGGACCGCCCATCCGGGCAGCAACTTCGATGTTCTTGATCAGCTTGGCGAACGACTTGGCGCGGCGGCTATCGAGGATGGCCTTCTTGTGCTTGGTCGTCGCCCATTTGGAGTGGCCTGACATGCTTTACGCTTCTCCTCTGATCATTCGAATAAACAGTTCATGCACGCGCTTCTCCCCCGTCACTTCCGGGTGGAAGGAGGTGGCCAGCAGCTGGCCTGAACGCACTGCAACAATTCTAGCCGTCCCCTGCAGGGCAGCGGCATGCGATGCATGCGCCGGGTCCGCGGGTTCCACCTGCGCCAGGACCTCCACGCCGGGTCCGACGCGTTCCACCCAGGGGCCGCGGATGAAGACCGCATGCACCGGGGCAACGCCGGAACCGGTGTCACTGAAGCCCAGTCCTTTGAACTCGAGGTCGGTTTCAAAGGATTCCCGCTGCCGGCCAAACGCATTGCGGCGGACGGTGATGTCCAGTCCGCCGAACGTCTGCTGCGGATTGCCGGCCAGGTCCGTGGCGGGGTCCGCGATCTCGTCGGCGAGCAGGATCATGCCGGCGCAGGAGCCGTATACGGGCAGTCCTTCGGCGATGAGCTTCCGCAAGGGGTCGGCGAGTTCGAAAGCCCGTGCGAGCTTGTCGATCGTGGTGGATTCGCCGCCCGGAATGATCAGTCCGTCGATGCCGTCCAGTTCGGACGGCCGCCGGATTCCGATGGCCGTGGCGCCTGTCGCTTCCGCCGCACGCAGGTGCTCGCGGAAGTCGCCCTGAAGCGCCAGCACACCGATTCGCAGGCCTGCACCCGCGCGGGAATAGTCCGTGGAAGGGGGTTTGGTCATCCAAACAGCATAGTGCTCCCCGTGGCGGCCTGAGTGCCGCAAAGGCACTGCCGGCCCGGTTCCATGCCGCGGCTGGGATATATTACAGAGCATGCTTTACTTCAGCGTTCCGCTCGGCAAGCTCGTCCGCCGGGTCTCCCGGCTCCGGGGCGGAGGCTCGGCCCTCCCCGGCCTCGTGGTCGAGAAAATCGACCCCGGATTCATGGAGCGGACATTGTCCACGCTCCCCCTGGGGGTCGCGGTGGTCAGCGGGACCAACGGCAAGACCACCACCACCAAAATGGTGGTGGAACTGCTGGAGAGCCAGGGCCTGAAGGTCTTCACGAACCGCACCGGCAGCAACTTCACCCGCGGCGTCGCTGCCGCCCTGCTGGGTGACGTGGACTGGCGGGGGCGGCTGGACGCGGACATCGCGGTGCTGGAACTGGATGAGGCCCACGCCGTGCACTTCGTCAACAGGGTTCCGCCGCGCTACAGCCTGCTGCTCAATGTCCTCCGCGACCAGCTGGACCGCTTCGGCGAGATCGACAAGACCGCGCAACTCCTGCAGCACATCGCCTCGAAAACCACCGGGACTGTGGTCCTGAACCGGGAGGATCCGCGCGTCGCCCGCATTGCCGACACGCTGGACGGCCCCGAGGTCCGGTACTTCGGCCTGGACGATTCCCTGCTGAGCACCTTCCCGAACGACGACGACCTGCGTGCCGGTCCCGGCAGCCCGGTGCCGGCTTTGCCCGCAAAGCCGCACGCCGACGTCGTGCTTCGGCGCGTCGGGACAGAGGACGCCGATTTTGAGTACGACGGCGCCACGGTCACCACCGGGATGAAGCTCCGCGGCGTCTACAACATCTTCAACGCCGCCGCTGCGCTCGTCCTGGCGCGCTGTGTTGCCGGCAACGGGACCACAGCTACGGATCATGGCGGCCTGCTCAAGGCCCTCTCCCAGGTTGCACCCGCCTTCGGCCGCGGCGAAAGCGTGGTGGTGGACGGACTGCCGCTGGACCTGGTGCTGGTCAAGAACCCGAGCGGCTTCAGGCTGGGCCTGAAGTCATTCTCCGCCGCCGGCTACGCCACCATGGTCGCCATCAATGACAACTACGCCGACGGCCGGGACATGTCCTGGCTTTGGGATGTCGAGTTCGATTCGCTGCGTGAGGGCGGAGTGGACCAGGTAACCGGTTCACGGGCCTACGATATGGCCCTCCGCCTGCAGTATGACGACGTGGCCGTCGGCGCCGTCAACCCGGAGATCGCACCGGCACTGGCCACTTTCATCAAGGGGGCCAAGGACAAACCCAAGCGCGTCTTCTGCACGTACACGGCCATGCTCGCCATCCGCCGCGAGCTGTCCAAAATCACCACTGTGGAGGTGGTCTCATGACCCCCCTATCCGAAAACGGCGAGTCCGCTGCAGGCCTTTCGGAAACCGGCAACCCGGACAGCAGCAAGGGCACCATTCGGGTCCTGCAGCTGTATCCGCGCGACATGAACATCTACGGGGACTGGGGCAACGCCCTGGTGCTCCAGCAGCGCCTCCGCTGGCACGGCTACACGCCCGAGCTGCTGGAATACAACGTGGGCGACGAATTCCCGGCCGACGTTGACCTGATTGTGGGCGGCGGCGGCCAGGACAGCGGACAGCTTGTGATCCAGGATGACCTTCTCTCCCGTGAATCGACGCTGAAGGAACTGGCCGAGGACGGCACGCCCATGCTACTGATCTGCGGGCTGTACCAGCTGTTTGGCCGGTTCTTCAAAACCCGGACGGGTGCGGTCATCCCGGGCATCGGCGTCCTGGACGTGGAGACGCACGGAACCGATGAACGCCTGATCGGCAATGTCACGGTGTCCTCAACGGAGTTCGGCGACATCCTGGGCTACGAAAACCACAGCGGCCAGACCACCCTCGGCCCCGGCGTGAAGCCGCTTGGCACAACGCCCAAGGGCACCGGCAACAACAGCAGCGACGGCAAGGAAGGGGCGCGCTACCGCAACATCGTGGCGAGCTACCTTCACGGATCCCTGTTGCCGAAGAACCCGGCCATTGCCGACTTCCTGATCCGCACCGCCGTCGAACGCAAATACGGCAGCTTCACTCCCGGCGCCCCGGACGACCACTTCGCGGTGCTGGCGCGGGAGCACGCTGCACGGCGGCCGCGCTAGTTCAGTCAAGCCCTTGGCAAGGCGGACAGGGTGTGACGGTTTGCGACAGGCAGCAAGTAGGCCGTGGCAAACTATTCCCATGGACACCGCAGCCGCCAGTCTCCCGGAACACCTCCGCCGCCCCTTGGGTCCACGCGATCCGGGGGATGCCTGGGTGGAAGGCGAGCTAGGCAGGTTCTGGGGCCGCTTCGGCTCTGCGGGCCTCCTGGTCCAAGACCTCGCCAAGGGTATCCTGCTACAGCACCGGGCCACTTGGAGTGACCAAGGCGGAACCTGGGGCCTTCCCGGCGGAGCCCTCCACGAAGGCGAGGACGCCATCACGGGAGCTTTACGGGAAGCACACGAGGAAGCCGCCGTACCGCCGGAGAACGTCGATGTGCTTTTTACGTGCGTATTCGACGTCGGTTACTGGAGCTACACCACGGTGGCAGTACGCGTCACGGACGCCTTTGAACCGGTCATTAACGATCCGGAAAGCATCGAACTTCGCTGGGTCCCCGTTGACACCGTGGACAACCACGAACTTCATCCCGGGTTCGCCACGGCATGGCCTGGACTTCGCCGCCAGTTGCTGCAGTACCGCTGATTTCTCTGACGGCGTAGGACTCACAGGAGTACGTTCGCGGGCCCGGCCGTTGACATAGGTAAGCACCATGTCAGGGAGGCGCACCATGGATACAGTCAGCACCGAAGTCGGTGGAATGAACTCTGCCGAGGACCCGCTGGATTCCTATTCGGCGACGGTCATCCGGGTTGCGGAAACGGTCACCCCGCGGGTGGCCTCGATCGAAATGACCGGGAACGGGCGCAACGGCAGGTTCCGCGTGGGCGCCGGATCCGCAGTCCTGTTTACCTCTGACGGCTACCTGCTGACCAACGCCCATGTGGTGGGCAGCGCGGGAAAGGGGCAGGCGGTGTTTGCCGACGGAACCCGTGCGGCCGTGGAAGTGGTCGGTGCCGATCCCCTGTCGGACCTTGCCATCGTCCATGGCAAGGCTCCCACCGTACCGCCCGCTGAATTGGGCGACGCCGAACTCCTCAAGGTGGGACAGCTCGTGATTGCGGTCGGCAATCCGCTGGGGCTCTCAGGCTCCGTAACGGCGGGCGTTGTCAGCGGCCTGGGACGTTCCATTCCGGTGTGGTCCGGACGCAACCGCCGGGTGATCGAGGACGTCATCCAGACCGACGCCGCCCTCAACGCCGGCAGCTCCGGAGGGGCCCTGGCCGACGCACGGGGCCGGATCGTAGGCATTAATACCGCGGTGGCAGGCGCCGGGCTGGGCTTGGCGGTTCCCATCAACGCCACCTCACGGCGGATCATCGCTTCTCTACTCGCGGACGGACGCGTCCGGCGCGCCTACCTGGGGCTCGTGAACACGCCGATTCAGCTGCCCGTCAGTTCCGTGGTCCGCACCGGGCACCGCGACGGTCTTCTCGTCGTCGAGGTTCTCTCGGGATCACCGGCCGAACGGGCCGGACTACGCGCCGGAGACGTGCTGCTGAGTGTGGGGCGAAAGTCCGTTTCGAACGCGGAGAGCCTGCAGAAACTGCTTTTCTCGGAGGCCATCGGGGCGCCGCTGGACATTTCCGCCTTGCGTGACGGCACGGAACTCCATCTAGTCGCCGTCCCCGAGGAAATGACCGAGAAGCAGTAGGTATGGCGTCCATCAACCGGGTGGCCACATCGCTTCCGGACGACGCACTTGACCGTGCCTCGTTCGTCGAGCCAGTGCGAATCCTGTCGATCACGCCGTAACAATAGGGGTCCGCCGCGAACCAGATCCGCGTGGAATGCGCGCTCCGGGCCCAAATACACACAAACCCCCGCGAGGCATGCCCACGACGCGTCCCGGGAGCATGATAGCGCGTTTCCCCAAGTAATAAACCCCCATTCCTGTTCTGAATTGCCGCCCGCCGCTATGGTTGTTGGTGAACACACCTCCGCACATCGGAGTAGCGGACGGGTGTTGTTCCACCGCTACAGTCCCGTTCGAGGCTCACCTTCCCCGAACCCGGACTGTGGATATTGGGGTAGGCACGGGGGTGCCCACATATCTGAACACCGTTCCCGAAACGCAGCATTGGCGTTGCACCAGTCGCGCAGGGTACGGGGTTTCCAGTCACAGGCGGGCTCTACGGTTCCGCAGGACTCTGCGCTTCCGGTCCTGGAACAGGACCGAGACCTTTGGTGCAGCAATTGCGCCCGCATGACCGTGCAATTTTGGGGACCATCAACCGCAGGCAAATGAGGGACAGGACTGTACGGCGGGACCGGCGTCGGACCGGCGGCTGACAGCAATTTCTACGTTCTGCCGCCGCCTGCGGCCTACACCTGGGAATGAACAAAAAGATGGGACGATCTCATGAAGAGGTCAATGGGTTTGCTCGCGTCCACACTGCTTGCCGCAGGACTCGGCATCGGAGGGACGGCCATGGCTGCCGGTCCGGCTGCAGCGGACACCGGGCTCAGGACCGTCACAATTTCGGCCGCGAGCTACACGGACCACGGCGACGACGGGAATCGCGGCGGCCATGACTGGAAGAATCACAAGAATTGGTGCGAAAACCACGGCTACTGGACGAAGGTACGCCACGGGCACCACTACGACTGGAAGTGGGTTAGCTACTGCGACGATGACCATAGGGGCGGACGCAGGTAGCCCCCAACCACAGGCCGTTGCCTGAACGACCGGCCCTGGCGTCAAGGAGGGGCATCGCTTTCGAGCGATGCCCCTCCTTTGTGCGCTTTCGCCTTCCTCTGCCGGCGATCCAGTGGCAGGGTGAGATCATGAACATGTGGGAACCAGGGACTGCCGGCGTCCTTCAGCTCCCCTCCGGCCGCCTCATCCGGGGCCGCGGACTGCGCCGGCCGCTCCCGGACGGTCCCGCTCCGGAATTCGCCGTCTATCTTCTCGGCACCAGTCCGCCCCCGGTCGCGTGGGAGCACCGCTGGCTGCGCTGGCCGGACTTCTGGTTGCCAGCCAACCAAGGCGACGCCCTGAACACCCTGCAGGAGGCCTGGCGCCGGTCCGGTTCCGAGCGCGTTGAAATCGCGTGCTGGGGCGGGCACGGCAGGACCGGTACGGCACTTGCCATTATCGCCGTCATGGACGGTGTCCCGCCGGGCCAGGCGGTGTCTTTCGTCCGGGAGCATTACGGCCGCCGGGCGGTGGAGACGCCGTGGCAGCGCTGGTACGTCAGGCACATTGCCGGCCGGATTTCCTGATGCCCCCGCCCGTGGACACGCTGGCCCGGCCTTACCCCGGAATGACCGTCCGCACATTGACCGTTCCGTTGTAGCATTCCCCTGACGACGCAGCCCGGCATGCTGGAAGGGAATTTTTCGATGATCACAGACCACAACCCGGTGCGCGGGGCGATGGATGCCTACGCCGACGCCGTTTGCGCGAAGGACCTGGAGGCGTTTGCCGCCCTTTACGCAGAAGGCGTGCACGTGTTCGATTCCTGGGGCAATGGCAGTACGACGGCATCGATGCCTGGCGCGGGATGGCCGCCGGGTGGTTCAGTTCCCTGGGCGAAGAACGCGTTGAAGTCCGTTTCGACGCCGTCAGTACCACTGTCGGTGCCGAGGTGGCATTCGGAAGTGCCGCCGTCAGCTTCTCAGGAATTTCGGCTGACGGAACCCGCCTGCGTTCCATGACGAACCGCCTCACGATAGGGCTGGAGAAAACAGCCGGAGTTTGGAAGATCACCCACGAGCACTCGTCCCTGCCGATCGACATGGCGACGGGAAAGGGCATCTTCACGCCCGGTCCGGCGTAGGGTTCCACCATGGACATCATCCTTGTTCCCGGATTCTGGCTGGACGCCTCATCGTGGTCGGAAGTTACCCCGCCGCTTGACGCGGCCGGACATCGAACAATTCCGATCACGCTGCCCGGGCTCGAGTCACAGGACGCTCCGCGCGCGGGCATTGGGCTGCGGGACCATATCAATGCCGTCGTGGCCGCCGTCGACAGCATCGACCAGCCGGTGGTACTCGTTGGCCACTCCGGCGGCGGCGCCATCATTCACGGCGTGGTTGACGCGAGGCCTGACCGCGTTGCGCGTGCCATCTACGTGGACAGCGGACCCCTTGGCGAGGGCGGCGTGATCAACGACGAACTTCCGGCGGACGGAGATGATGTGCCGCTGCCGGCCTGGGACGCCTTTGAGGAGGCCGACCTCGTGGGCCTGAACGACGGGCTGCGCGCCATGTTCAGGGAACGCGCCATCCCCGAGCCGAAGGGCGTGGCATACGACCCCCAGCACCTCCACGACGAACGCCGGTACAACGTCCCGGTCACGGTGATTGCCTGCGAGTTCCCCTCCGCTGTGCTGCAGGAGTGGATTGACGCCGGGCATCCTTACGTGGCGGAGCTCGCACGGATCCACGACGTGGAATACGTTGACCTGCCGACAGGACACTGGCCGCAGTTCACCAGACCGGCCGAGCTCGGCTCCGCGATCCTTGCCGCCCTCGACCGTGGCTAGCGTCCGCCCCCTGTAGCCTCCGACCGCCGGGCGGAAACCTTGGGAAGGACATGTGCATGACCGGAGAGTGGACCATACGTCCGGCATCAGCGCGCGATGCAGCCGACGTGGCGCTGTCGCAGTTCCTGGCGTGGCAACGCGCCTACAAGGAAATACTGCCACCGGAATTCCTGGCCGCGATGGATCCCGGACGGATGACTGAGTCATGGCGGAAAGCCCTGGCGGACCCCGTTCCGGGCGTCCGGCATCTGGTGGTCTGCGTGGCCGGCAAGGCCGTGGGCTGGTCCGGATACGGCCCCGCCCGCGACACAGCTGCCTCCGGCACGGGTGAACTGCAGGCGATCAACCTTCACCCGTCCTACTGGTCCAGGGGCCTGGGGTCGGTCCTGTTCCGCGCGTCGGAAGCGGGCCTCGCGGAGCTGGGATACGAACGCGCCTACCTGTGGGTGGCGGACGGCAACGAGCGCGCCGCGCGGTTCTATCGCCGGCAGGGCTGGTCCGCGGATGGAGTCTCCAAGGAGGACGGGCGTCTTGCGCCCGCGCTCCTGGAGCACCGCTTTTCCAGGGTGCTCAACGTACCTCCGGCACCAGCCAGGGACGCCAGCTAGAATCGGATGGCGTCAATCACTTTGACGCGGACGGCCACCAGCGCGGGTATTGCGCCGGCCAGTGCGCCCACGAGCACTGCCGAGCCAAGGCCCAGCATGGCGGCTTCAACCGGAAAGGCCGGATACTCGGTGAGGCCCGGCGCTATCTTCGACTCAATCCACGGATGCTTGACGACGGCGACGGCAAGCATGACGCCCACCGCGCCGGCCACTGCTGTGGCAACCACGGATTCCATCATGACGCCGAGGAAGATCCTGCGGGACGTTGCCCCGAAACTTCGCCGGATGCCGATCTCGCGAACCCGGTACCGCACGGTCACCATGGAGATGTTGAGCATTCCGACGGCCCCGAGCAGCAGGACCAGCCCGGCGATGCCGGCGACGGCCAGCTGAACGGTTGCGAACGGATCACCGTTGCTCGCATAGTCCATCCTCTGCGCCTGGGCATGCAGGCCCGGGAACTGCCGTTCAAGGTCGGAGGTGATCGCGGCCTCCAGGGCCTTGGCCTGGTCGTCCTGGACCCAGAGCTTGAACTGCCCGGCACCCGGGCCGGGAACACCCGCCCGCTCCGCGGCGCCCGTCAGCATAAAGGCCGACGGCGGCATCTCCGGGTACTGGTCCGGAACCACACCGATCATCACCGCCGTGGTTTCCTGGGTGCCAACCAGTTTCACCTTGGGGTGGCTGACAAGGTTCGGCCGGCCGGCGGCATTGTAAAAGGCCTCCGAAACGACCACCGCAGGGGCAAGGCGCTGTTCGTCGTCGGCCGCGAACCAGTTGCCCTGGCTGACCTCCACCCGGTGGATCACGCCGTAGCCGGGATCCACAACCTGCATCTGCACTTGCTGCACGCCGTACGGAAACTGAAATTGCTGCTGTGTCTGGCTCACATGGGTGTAATGGGTGATTCCATACCGCTCGATGATGCCCTGGTAGGCGGCTTCCAGTTTTCGCGGATCCGGCGGGGTGGGGCCATAAACTCCCAGGCCTAAGGTGGCCGAGCGGCCGCCGTTCCGTTCGGAGCTTACTTTGAACCCTTCACGTGCCAGATCGCCCACCCCCACTACGGAGGTCAGGACCGCAACAGAGAGAGCCACACCCAGCAATGCCAGGAGAATCCGCGTCTTGTTGATCCGCAGTTCCTGCCAGGCTTCCACCAGGGCGGACACGACGCCGGTCATGCGGGGACTCCTGACGGGATCTGTGCAGGAGACAGGACGCCGGATTCCAGCCGGTAGCAGGCGCGCGCCAGGGACGCGACGTTCACATCGTGCGTGATCGTGACGAGGGCGGCCCCGGATTCCGTGGCCACGGTGTCGAGCAGACCCATGACAGCCTGGCCGGTGCCCACATCCAGCGCGCCGGTGGGTTCGTCCGCGAGGATCAGCCGCGGCCGGCGGACCAGCGCCCGGGCGATTGCCACCCGTTGCTGTTCACCTCCGGACAGCATGTTGGGCATGGTCTGGGCACGGCGGGCAAGACCCACCCGGTCCAGCATGTCCATGGCGAGTTCCCGCCGTCGCCAGAAGTCGCTTCCCCGCGCATAGAGCAGCGGCGTGATCACGTTGTCCAGGGCGCTGCGCCCCGGCAACAGGTTGAACTGTTGGAACACGAAGCCCACCGCGGATCCGCGCAGCCTGGCTCGCGCGTTGCTGCCCAGCCGCTCCACCGGGGTTCCCTGAAAGCGGAGTTCGCCGCTCGTGGGCAGGTCCAGGAGTCCAAGGAGATTGAGCAGGGTGGATTTTCCGCACCCTGACCTTCCGATGACCGCGGTGTGATCTCCGCTGCGGACGGTGAGGTCAACGCCCTGCAGAATCTGCAGGTCCTGGTCGTCGGGCAGCCTGACGGTCCTGGTGACGCCCCTCAGGGATACCAGTTCTTCCACGGTCAGCCTCCGGCCGGGTAGGACCCGGGTCCGGCGAACTGCGGACCGGGCTGCATTTGTGCGGGAGCGCCCGGAATGAATTCAAGGACGGCTTCACCTTCCGCCAGGCCGGACACGATCTCCACTACGGAGCCGTCGTTGAGGCCCAGTTGCACCTTTCGCTGCTGCGGTTCCCCGGGAGGTCCTCCGGCAGGGGCTTCTGCGGGTTCACCGCCGGCAGCGCCCGGGGCCGCGGCGGGTCCGGGCGTGGCGCCCGCCGGCGCCAGCCAGACCGAACCCTCCGTAACGCTGCCCTCCACGGAAGTCAGCGGCACGGTGATGACGTCGGTGGCCTGACCGGCTGTCACGGTCATTGTCGCGCCAAGGCCGGCGAAGACCTGCACCCCGGCCGGGACGGCGCAGCTGATGGTCCCGGTGGGCGAACCGCCCTGCTCGGCAGCGCCGCCGCCAGGGATGGCTGTGGCGAAGGGAACCGACATGCCGGCCCCTCCGGACAATCCGCCGTTGCCACCGCCGACGCTTCCGGAACCATCGCTGGCCGTGCTCTTGAGCACCACGGAAGGACACTCGAACGGAGCAGGGCCTCCCACCACCGAGATCCTGGCCGATGCGGGTTTGGACAACAGCCTGTACTGCTGGGCGGCATCAACGGACCCGCTGATGGTGAACGTTCCGGGATTGACTGTTCCGGTCACTTCGCCCACGCCCACCTGCTGATCCATCAGCACCGTAAGGGTTTCCAGTTCACCGGAGACAGGGGCAAGGACGTCCGTATAGGTGTAGCTCGGACCGGACCGCACGGGCTGGGTGACCGGTCCGCCGGGCTGGCCCGCCGCCGTCGTTGGTTGACCGGCATCCGCCGCCGGCTCGGCCGGCACTTCGGCGCGGACCTGGTAAAGATTGTCCCCCGCAGCCACTTTCGCGCCGGGAGACAGGAAAATATGTGTCACCTTGCCGGCAGCCGTGCTGCGGACGCCCGCCGGGGCGTCACTCTGGATGGTTGCCGCCACCTGAACGGTGTTGGTGACCGTGGCCCGCATGGCCTGCACCACCGGAGTGGTTACTTGAGCCGCCGGCCCCGCCACTGATGGCCCGGACTTCATTCCGTCGACGAAAGCGATCTTGACCAATGCCACGGCGATGACGGCAAATACTGCCAACCACGCGACCGGCATGATGACACGCCTGAATATCCTCATCTCTGCCCCATTCGGTAACTCCCCACAGAACCTCTGCGAGAGATGCCCTCACAGCCTATAGCTTCGGTTCAGGGATTCGTGGCATCTTGGGCCTTAGCGCTCGTCGGCAAGGATCAGCTCCCGCGCGCCGGCTGCGGCCGCGCCCATTGACTCCACCACGGTCCTGGTGCGCAACCGCGTGGCCGCATCGGCATCCGCACCGGCGCACGGCCCCTGCGGCGCGTCGGCAGCAACGGAACACCACCGGTACGGCCCGCGGACGATCACGGATGGGACCCAGGCGAGGTCCGATGCCGCCCATTTTCCGGAGGCATCCTGGCTGAACTGTGCCCGGACCAGCATGCCCTCGTTGTTCACCACGTACCAGGGGGAAAGTTCCGTGACGCCGTTGCCCAGCCCGTAGGCAATCCACGTCCCTTTGTAGTTCTCGATGGGCAGCACCGAGTGGGTGTGGTGGCCGTAGACCATGGTGAACTCGCCGCTGTCCACCAGGGCGTGGGCAGTTTCCCGCTGCTGGGTGTTGGGAGCGCTGGCATATTCGTCCCCGGCGTGCATTACGCCGAGCACGATGTCCGCTCCGAGTGCCCTGGCTTTCCTTGCCTTGGCAATCATCGCGGCAGCGTCCAGCATGTCCACCTGCCAGTCGTACTCGGGGTATTGCCCGTTCAGGCCGTAGGCGGCCTCGATCACGGCTACTTTGGCGGCCCCGGTCTGCAGCACCAGGATGCCCTGCGACTCCGCTTCAGTGCGGTAGGAGCCGGTGTGCTTCAGGCCGGCTGCGTCGAGGGCGTCGAGCGTGCGGACCAGTCCGGCTGTTCCGCGGTCGATGGTGTGGTTGCTGGCGGTGGTGCAGGCCTGGTACCCGACGGCTTTCGCTGCGGTGACGATCTGCGGCGGCACGTTGAAGGACGGGTAGGCCGAGAACGGGCCCTCGGGACCCGCTACCGGCGTCTCTTGGTGGCAGATGGCGAGGTCGCTCTTCTCAATGTAGGCCCGCTGGCCTTCCAGCAGCGGGCCGAAATCCAGCCCCGGCTTACCCGCCGCTTCGGCGTCCGCCCTGGCCTGGTCCCAGAGCTGGGCATGCACCAGCATGTCCCCCGTCACCAGAACCGAAGTGCACCGGACGGCGGGGCACGCGGGCCCCTTGCCGGGTGTCGGTTCCGGCGTGGGAGCCGGCACCGCTGTGGCAGTGGCCGACGGCGGAGCGGAGGCCGCCGTCGTACGCCCCGTTCCGGTGACCCGCCCGCCGGCGCCCTGTTCCGCGATCACACCGCACGACGAAACAGCGAGCAGGACCGCTGCTGCGGCGAACGCCGTGGCACGCCCTTTGCCAGGTGATTTTCGGTAGCGTCTGCGCAACTCCCCCATGACCGTCAATCCTACGGCGGACGATCCCTGAATCCCGCCAAATCACCATTGAGAACCACCCGGTTACATGAAAGTGTTGCTTCATGACCAACCCCCTTCTGACTCCCAGCCCTTTGCCGTTTGGACTGCCCCCGTTTGCGGACATCGACGAGTCGCACTACGCCGAAGCGGTCCGCGCCGGCCTCGACGCGCACCTTGCCGAAATCCGGGCCATTGTGGACAACCCGGAACCGGCCGGCTTCGAAAACACCGCGCTGGCGATGGAGCGCGCCGGGCAGCTGCTGCAGCGCGCCGCGGCGTCGTTTTTCACGCTGGTGTCCGCTGACGCCTCGGATGGGATCCGGGCCCTGGAAACCGAACTGTCGCCTGAGTTCTCAGCCCATCAGGACGCCATCTACATGAACCGGCGGCTGTTCGACCGGTTCGCAGCCATCGACACGGCCGGGCTCGACGAGGAATCCGGCAGGCTGGTGCAGGAGTACCTCAAGGAATTCCGCCAGTCCGGCATCCAGCTGGATGATGACGGGCAGGAACGGCTCAGGGCGGTCAACGCCGAGCTGTCCCGGCTCGGAACGGATTTCGGCCAGCGCGTCAAGGAAGCCATGAAGACGTCCGCCCTGCTGGTGGACGACGCCGCTGAGCTGTCCGGACTGCCTGCCGACGACGTCGCCAGCTCCGCCGAGGCAGCCCGCGCCGCCGGCCACGACGGCAAGTTCCTGCTCACGCTCATTCAGCCGAGTAACCAGCCGGCCATGGCGGCACTGGAAGACAGGGACGTCCGGCGCCGCCTCTACCAGGCATCAATCAGCCGGGGCAGCAGCGGCGGAAGCCTGGACGTCCGGGACCTGGTGAAGTCCATGGTTGGGCTTCGGGCAGAGAAGGCCCGGCTCCTGGGCTTTGCCAACTACGCCGAGCTCACCGTTGACCGTCAGACGGCGCCCGATTTCGAAGCCGTGCAGAGCATGATGAACCGGCTGGCTCCGGCCGCGGTCCGGAACGCGGACGCCGAGGCGGCCGCCCTTGCCGAGATGGCCGGCCATCCCCTTGAGGCCTGGGACTGGGCCTTCTACTCCGCGAAGGTGCGGCGGGAGCGGTACAGCGTTGATGAGCAGGCCCTGCGCCCCTATTTCGAACTGGACCGGGTTCTTCGCGACGGCGTCTTCTTCGCCGCCACAGCCCTTTACGGTGTCACCTTCCACGAGCGGCCCGACCTCAACGGCTACCACCCGGACGTGCGGGTCTGGGAGGTCCGCAATAAGAACGGCTCCGGGCTGGGCCTGTTCCTGGGCGACTATTACGCCCGCGAATCCAAACGCGGCGGCGCCTGGATGAACTCGCTGGTGGACCAGTCCGCGCTCCTCGGCACGCAGCCGGTTGTGATCAACAACCTGAACATTTCCAAGCCGCCGGCGGGCGAGCCGACACTGTTGACGCTGGACGAGCTCCGGACCGCGTTCCACGAATTCGGTCACGCCCTCCACGGGCTGTTTTCCAATGTGACTTTTCCGCGGTTCTCCGGTACGGCCGTCCCGCGCGACTTCGTGGAATACCCGTCCCAGGTCAACGAAATGTGGATCATGTGGCCGGAGGTGCTGGCCAACTATGCCCGACACCACCTGACGGGCGAGCCGCTGCCGCAGGACGTCGTGGACAAGCTCAACGAATCCCAGCTCTGGGGCGAAGGCTTCGGTACCACGGAGTACCTCGGGGCCGCGCTCCTGGACCTTGCCTGGCATGTCCTGGACGGATCAGGCGTGCCGGAGGACGTGCTGGAGTTCGAGGCCAAGGCCCTGGCAGCGGCCGGCGTGGCGCACAGCCTCATCCCGCCGCGGTACCGGACCGGCTATTTCCAGCACATCTTCGCGGGCGACGGCTACGCCGCCGGCTACTACTCCTACATCTGGAGCGAGGTGCTGGACGCGGACACTGTCGAGTGGTTCAAGGAAAACGGCGGCCTCAGCCGGGCCAACGGTGACTTCTTCCGGGCCGAACTGCTCTCGCGCGGCAACAGCCGGGAGCCGCTGGATTCCTTCCGGGCCTTTCGAGGCCGTGACGCGCAGTTGGAGCCGCTGCTGAAACGCCGCGGCCTGGAATAGACCAGGCCCCTGCCCTCCCAACTAACTCGCATTTAACGTCGTGAAAACGGACTTTCGCGACTTTCGTGACTTTCGCGACGTCAAATGCCAGCCAGTTGGGGTTAACGTACGACGCCGGCCGGTCACCTTGCGAGGTGACCGACCGGCGTCGTACTGCTTTTGGAGCTGTTACCAGCCGCGCTCGGCGAGGCGGTGCGGCTGCGGGATTTCGTCGACGTTGATGCCCACCATGGCTTCGCCCAGGCCGCGGGAGGCCTTGGCGATCACGTCGGGGTCATCGAAGAAGGTGGTGGCCTTCACGACCGCGGCGGCACGCTGGGCCGGGTTGCCGGACTTGAAGATGCCCGAGCCGACGAACACGCCGTCAGCGCCAAGCTGCATCATCATCGCAGCGTCGGCCGGGGTGGCGATGCCGCCCGCAGTGAAAAGGACCACGGGGAGCTTGCCGGCGGCAGCAACTTCCTTGACCAGTTCGTACGGGGCCTGCAGTTCCTTGGCCGCGACGTACAGCTCGTCCTCAGGGAGGGCGGCAAGCTTGGCAATCTCGGAACGGATCTGGCGCATGTGGCCGGTGGCGTTGGAGACGTCCCCGGTCCCGGCCTCGCCCTTGGACCGGATCATGGCCGCGCCCTCGTTGATGCGGCGCAGCGCCTCACCAAGGTTGGTGGCGCCACAGACGAAGGGAACCTTGAAGTTCCACTTGTCGATGTGGTTGACGTAGTCGGCCGGGGTCAGGACCTCGGACTCGTCAATGTAGTCCACGCCGAGGGACTGCAGGACCTGGGCTTCGACGAAGTGGCCGATCCGGGCCTTGGCCATGACCGGCACGGACACGGCAGCGATGATCGCATCGATCATGTCCGGATCGGACATGCGCGACACGCCGCCCTGGGCCCGGATATCGGCCGGAACGCGTTCCAGCGCCATCACGGCCACGGCACCGGCGTCTTCGGCGATGCGGGCCTGTTCGACGTTGACGACGTCCATGATGACGCCGCCCTTGAGCATCTCTGCCATGCCGCGCTTGACGCGGTTGCTGCCCGTGACGCTGTTGGCGGACGAGCCGGCTTCGCTGCTTACATCAGGTGTAGACACAAAAACCCCTATGGGTAGCTAGATGTTACGTAGATCCGGTCTTTCGGTCCCGGCGCAGGCGGCGGCACAGACGGGAAAAGCCACGCCGCGCGCACACCGGATTACCGGATCCAATGACCAGGTACAGCTAATACTAGTCCCACGCTGCGACGCTGCTGAATTCGGGTTACCCCGCCAGTCCCGTCTCTTCGAGCGACTGCCGGTGCACGGTGGCAATCCGCTGAACCACCGTGATAAGGCTGGCGGCCGCAAGCAGGATGAGTGTCACCAGCAGCACCACGCTGGGCAGGCCGATCCCGGTGAATCCCGTGACCACCAGCACGGACACCAGGCGTTCCGCGCGCTCGGCGATGCCCACGTTGGCGTGGAAGCCAAGTGCCTCGGCCTTGGCCCGCGCATAGGAAACCACCATGCCGAGCACCAGGCATACGACGGCGGCGACGGCGATCGACCGGTCCGCACCTCCGGTGAAGTACCAGACGGCGAGGCCGGCAAACAAGGCGCCGTCGGCTACCCTGTCCAGCGTTGAATCCAGGAAGTTGCCCCAGCGGCCGCCGCGCTCCTGCATTCGCGCCATGATGCCGTCCAGGACGTCAGAAAAGATGAAGGCGGTAATGAAGAGGGTGCCCCACCACAGCTGGCCCAGCGGGTAGAAGACGAGCGCGCCCACCACGACGCCGGCCGTGCCCACGATTGTGATGGCGTCCGGTGAGACACCGATTTTCAGAAGCCAGCGCGCAAGAGGCGAGAACAGCGCGGTGAAAAACCCCCGGGCGTGCCGGTTAAGCACGTTCGTCCTCGGGCCAGGCCTCGGCGACCTGCTGGCGGACCTCGCCCAGCGTCTGCGTGATGGCTTTCGTCTGGGCGATGATGGGGAAGAAATTCCCGTCCCCGCCCCAGCGCGGGACAACGTGCTGGTGCAGATGGCCGGCAATCCCTGCCCCGCCCACCACGCCCTGGTTCATCCCGAGGTTGAAGCCTCCGGGATTGGACACCTTGCGCAGGACGCGCATGGCTGTCTGCGTCAGAGCGGCGAAATCAGCCGTTTCCTCCACGGTCAGGTCCGTGTAGTCCGGCACGTGACGGTAGGGGCAGATCAGCAGATGGCCCGGATTGTAGGGAAACAGGTTCAGCACCACATACGCGGTGCTCCCGCGGTGCACAATCAGGGAGTCCTCGTCGCTGCGCGCGGGCGCCACGCAGAAAGGGCAGTCGTCCTGGTTCTTGAACTGGTGCTGGCCGCCCTTGATGTAGGCCATGCGGTGCGGGGTCCACAGGCGCTGGAAAGCGTCCGGAACGCCGGCCAGACCGAAATCATCGGTCACGTCGCCGTCGCCCGGATAGTCTCCGCTGGCGCCTGTGGTCTCCTGCACGTCGTTTGCCCTTCCGTTTCCGCTAGCTGGTCCGGTTGCGGACGGCTTCGACAATCCTCTGGACGGCCTCGGCCACCGGCACGCCGTTGTCCTGGCTGCCGTCGCGGAAACGGAACGACACCGCTCCGGCCTCGGCGTCCTCGCCGCCGGCGATCAGGACGAACGGGATCTTGTCCTTGCTGGCGGTGCGGATCTTCTTCGGGAAGCGGTCAGAACTGATGTCCACTTCGGCCCGGATGCCGGCGGCTTTGAGCTGGCCGACGACGTCGTACATGTAGTCGTTGAACGCTTCGGCCACCGGGATGCCCACCACCTGCACGGGTGCCAGCCACGCCGGGAAGGCGCCGGCGTAGTGCTCGGTCAGTACACCCATGAACCGTTCCACGGAACCGAACAGGGCGCGGTGGATCATCACCGGACGCTGGCGGGTGCCGTCGGCGGCCTGGAACTCTAGTTCGAAGCGCTCGGGCAGGTTGAAGTCCAGCTGGATCGTGGACATCTGCCAGGTGCGGCCGAGTGCGTCCTTTGCCTGGACGGAGATCTTGGGGCCGTAGAACGCGGCTCCGCCCGGATCCGGGATGAGCGCCAGCCCGGAGGCTTCGGCCACCTCGGCGAGGGTGCGGGTGGCTTCTTCCCAGGTGGCGTCGTCGCCCACGAACTTGTCTTCGTTCTTGGTGGAGAGTTCCAGGTAGAAATCGTCCAGGCCATAGTCCTTCAGCAGGCCCAGCACGAAGTTCAGCGTGGTGGTGAGCTCGTCCTTCATTTGCTCGCGGGTGCAGTAGATGTGTGCGTCGTCCTGTGTCATGCCGCGGACGCGGGTCAGGCCGTGCACCACGCCGGACTTTTCGTACCGGTAGACCGAACCGAATTCAAAGAGCCGCAGGGGCAGTTCGCGGTAGGAGCGGCCACGCGAGCGGAAGATCAGGTTGTGCATGGGGCAGTTCATCGGCTTCAGGTAATAGTCCTGGCCGGGCTTGCGCACGGTGCCGTCCTCGTTCAGTTCCGCGTCGATGTGCATCGCCGGGAACATGCCCTCCTTGTACCAGTCCAGGTGGCCCGAGAGCTCGTAGAGGTGCCCCTTGGTGATGTGCGGGGTGTAGACGAACTCATAGCCGGCGTCCACGTGGCGCTGGCGGGAGTAGTCCTCCATGGCCTTGCGGATGATGCCGCCCTTGGGGTGGAACACCGGCAGGCCGGAGCCCAGCTCGTCCGGGAAGGAGAACAGGTCCAGCTCGGCGCCCAGCTTGCGGTGGTCGCGGCGTTCGGCCTCGGCAATGCGCTCCTGGTAGGCCTTGAGGGCATCCTTGGTGGGCCAGGCTGTGCCGTAGATGCGCTGCAGCTGCTGGTTGTTCTGGTTGCCCAGCCAGTAGGCGGCCGAGGACCTGGTCAGGGCGAAGGCGTTGGAGATCAGCTTGGTGTTGGGCAGGTGCGGGCCGCGGCACAGGTCGCACCAGACGCTGTCCCCGCTCTTCCGGTCAACGTTGTCGTAAATGGTGATGTCCCCGGCGCCGACCTCGACATTGACGCCTTCTCCGGCGTCGGCGGCGTTGTTCTTCTTGCCCAGCAGTTCGATCTTGTAGGGCTCGTTCTTCATGGCTTCGCGGGCCTCATCCTCGGACACCACGCGGCGGACGAACTTCTGGTTCTGGTTGATGATCTTGAGCATCATCTTTTCCAGGGTCTTCAGGTCTTCGGGGGTAAACGGCTCCTCGACGTCGAAGTCGAAGTAGAAGCCGTCGGTGATGTAGGGGCCGATGCCGAGCTTGGCGTCGGGGCGCAGCTGCTGCACGGCCTGGGCCATGACGTGGGCAGTGGAGTGGCGCAGGACGTTGAGGCCGTCCGGGGAATCGATGGTGACGCCTTCGATGTCCGCGCCCTCGGGGAGCGGCTGGTCGAGGTCTTTCAGTTCGCCGTTTACACGGGCCACAACGACGTCGCGGCGCTCAAAAAAGAGTTCCGCGCCGGTTGTCCCGGTAGTCACCTTGGTCTCTTCGCCGTCGACGATGAGGGTGATCTTCTGGGCATCTGACACGGGTGTCTCCTATTCAAAGTTAAGGCTTCGTAGCTTGTGGCGTACGGGGACCACAGCCAGCCTCGTCCATGCTATCTGTTGGGAGATAGGGCCACCAAAGCGGCACGGCGGGCGAACCGGTCCGGGTGCCCGTCAACCGCCGAGACCGGTGATGGCCAGGCTGCGGCTGATTCCATCCAGCGGGCCCTGCATCCGCAGGTCCTGCTCCACCTGGTCCGGAGCTTGCTTTTCCGGGAACGGCAGCGTCTCCGGGCGGCTGAGGTCCCACGCCATGGTGGCGCTGATGCTGATTCCGCGGGGTCCGGTCCGGCGGGTGTTGCCCCGGATGAGGAGCAGCCGGGTGCCGAACAGCAGCGGGCCGGCCAGCTCCTGGGCTTCATGGAAGAACACCGAGTCCACGCAGCCGGTGCCGTCGTCGATGCTGATGAACACCACCCGGCGGCCACCGCGCATGGGCGGGGTCTGGGTGGCGATCCGGACACCGGCCACCAGCACTTCGCTGCCGTTCCTGAGCCCTAGCAGCTTGTCCGCCGTGGTGACGCCCAGCCGGTCCAGCAGGGGCCGGTGGCTGGACATCAGGTGCTCACTGACATCCACGGCCATCAGGTCGAGTTCAGCCCGCACATTTTCCACCATGGTGGGGGCAGGGAGCTCCGCCTTCAGGTTCCGGAGTTCAACATCACCCAGCGGCAGGGACAGCTGGCCCTCGATGACGTCAATCCCTTTCCGGGACGGACGGCCCTGGAGGGTCTGCAGATGCTGGACGAGGTCGGCCCGGTTGGCGGCTCCCCCGGATTCACGGTGCATGGCGTCGAAGGCTCCCAGCTGGGCAAGCCGCTTGATGCTGGGTTTGCTCACCCGGGACCGGGCACGAAGATCGGCCAGGGAGTCATAAGGCTGCCCTGCCACAATCCTTTTGAGTTCAGCGCCGGAGAGCCCGTAGATGCCGTTCAGGCTGAGCCGGATGCCCAGCTTCCCTAAGTCAGGCCCGGACCCCACCCGCTCAACGCGGTACTCCGCCTGGCTCCTGTTGATGTCCAGGGGCAGGATGGGGATCCCCAGCCTGCGGGCTTCCGCCACGAGGAGCCGTTTCGGGTACATGCCCGGATCGTGTTCCCACAACCCGGCCAGGAAGGCTTCTGGGTGGTGGGTCTTCAGCCAGGCCGACTGATAGGTGGGCACGGCAAACGCCGCTCCGTGGGCCTTGCAGAACCCGAAGCTGCCAAAAGCCTTCAGCGTTCCCCAGACCTTGTCCACCACTTCGGGGGTGTAACCACGTGCCCGGGCCTCCTTGCGGAAGAATTCCTCCACTTTGGGTTCCTGCAGTTCATTCCCCAGGGCGCGCCGGAATTCATCCGCCCGGGCCAGTCCGCACTTGGTCATGACATCGAAGGTCTTCAGGATCTGTTCGTGGAAGACCGTCACGCCATGGGTTTCCTCCAGGACGGGCTTGAGGTCCGGGTGCGGGTAAACCTCAGGCGCAAAGCCATGCCGGTGCTCGAGGAAAGGCCGGACCATGTCCGACTTCATCGGCCCGGGCCGGAACAGCGAAATGTCGATGATGAGGTCGTTGAATTCCCTCGGCGCCATTTTGCCGATCAGTTCCCGCTGCCCCGGTGATTCGATCTGGAAACACCCCAGGGTGTGGGTGCTGCGGATCAGCTCATAGGTTGGTTCGTCGTCCAGCGGCACGGCGTTGAGGTCGATGTGCCCGTCCGGGGCAATGTAGTCCGGTCCTGTGCCGTCCGGCCCCACCGGATGGGCGCCGGCAGCCACCACCTCGGCCTTAGAGGGGTGCAGTCGGATGACCTCACGGACGGCAAAGGCCATGGCGCTTTGCATCCGGACACCCAGGACATCCAGCTTGAGCATCCCCATCGGATCCATGTCGTGCTTATCAAACTGGCTCATGGGCAGGCCCAGTCCGCTGGGCTGGACCGGTGTGCGGTCCAGCAGGGTGGCGTCGCCCAGGATCACCCCGCAGGGGTGCATGGAGATGTGCCTCGGCAGGCGGTCGAGCCTCTCGGTCAGGTCAACAAGCAGGTCCAGCTGCTGGTTCCCTGTGAAGTCGCGCTGTTCCACCCTGCCGGCGAATTCCTTCAGCTCGGGCTTCTCCACGAGTGCTTCGCGGAACTTCCTGGCGGAAAAGCGCCACAGCTGTTTGGCGATCTCGCCGATGTCGCCGTCGTCCATGCCGAGCGCCAGCCCGGCGTCCCGGACGGCACCGCGGGCGCGGTAGCCGTTCTGCATGCTCATCAGGGTGACCCGCTCGGCCCCGAAGCGGTCAAAGATGCGCCGGTAGACGTTGTGCCGCTCGGCGCTTTCGACGTCGATGTCGATGTCCGGCAGGGTGGACCTGTCGCGGGAGAGGAACCGCTCGAAAATCAGATCGTGTTGGAGCGGGTTCACCTGGCTGACATCAATGAGGTAGTTGACCAGGCTGGAGGCGCCGGAGCCCCGCGCCGCCGCCCTGACCCCCATGTCCAGGATCATTCTGGAAACCTCTGCGACGGTGAGGAAGTAGGAGGCGAAGCCAAGGTTGGCGATGATCCGCAGTTCGTGGTCCAGCCGAGCCCGCATTTGCGCTTCAGCCTGACCCGAAATCCCGGGGAACCGCCGTCCGATTCCGGCCTCGCAGCGCTGGGTCAGCTCAACGAGGGGGTCGCCGTCGATGCCGATCACTGCTGTCTCCGGGACAACGGGCTGCTTCCAGCCCATGTCCGCGACGGGATCAATCCGGCACCGGTCCGCGAGCGCCTCGGTTTGGCCCAGCAGCCTCTTGAGGTCAGTGGCGCCATAACCGGCGGCATGGATGATCTCCCTGCCGAGCTCGAGCATTTGGGCGGACGATTTCAGCCAGCCCCGGCCGTTGGGCTGAAGCAACGGCTCGGCGGTCAGTTCGGGCAGGGATTTCAGGGTGCGGGCTGAATCCAGCACGTCTGCCGTGGCGGCGCCGTCCTCCGCGCAATAGCGCACGGCGTTGGTCAGCACGGCGGGGACTCCGTGCTCGGCCGCCAGCTTGAGCATACGAACGGCATGGGCGGTGCTCAACGGCTCGCCGGGCGCGCTGAGGTGTGAGACAACCTCTGCGGCAACGGTTCCTGTGGGCAAGGCGTCCAGCCATTGTTTGAACAGCGTCCGGGGACGAAGGTACCGGCGGCCGCCCATTGCCCTGCCGACATCCGAATCCGGCCCGATCAGTACGGTCAGCACAGGTTCCAGGGTTTCCGGATGCAACGTACGGGACGCCAGCTCGGCCCGGGTCACGGCAACCGGCACTACTCCCCCGGCCTTGCCGGTGGTGCGGGCATGGGCATCTGAAATCAGCCGGCAAAGGGCGCGGTACCCGGCACCGCTGTTGTGTCCGTGGGCGAGCACGACGACGCGGCCCGCGAGCTGGGTGCGGAGGTCGCCGTCGTCGTCGAAGACCGCAAGGTCCACCCCGACGACGGGATCAAGTCCCGCCGCCATGCAGGCCTTCAGGTGCTTGACCGTGCCGTATAGGCCGTCGCGGTCCGTGCAGGCGAGCGCCGTGGCGCCGTCTGCTGCCGCGGCCTGGGCGAGCTCGTCCGGCCAGGACACACCATAGTGGGCGCTGAAGGCAGTGGAGACATGAAGGTGGGTGAAGCTCATGCTGATCTTGGCCGGAGTGCATCGTGAATCTTCAGCAGCCTCCAGCGTCCGCTGCCAATGTTCTTCGTCAGGTCGAGGGTGAGGCTTTCCTGCTCGTGCGGGACTCCCTTGGCATCGGAGAGCCGGACCTGGACGCGCCAGATCTCGTGGTCCACCAGTCCCGGGCCTGTTCCCAGGGGTGCGCGGGTTTCCTCAGCCCACCACTGGCGGCGTTCAAACCAGCGCACCGGCTCAGCGCAGACGATGTACCGCCTTCCGGCCCAGGTGAGTTCCAGCGGCTGGCCGGCAGGCGTGCACACGACGTCCACCCCCTCGCTGAACATGCCCATCGGCGCCTCCCTGAACAGCCCTCCCCGCCCCGTTGGCACGGGGACAGGGTGAAGCCTGAAATGACTGATTCGAATATATATTCGAACAAATCAAGTCTACGCCGGAGCGGTGACAAAACCTAGATCAGGGGTGGACGGACGCGGGCGCAGGGAGCAGGATGGAGCCATGAGCTCCCATGACGCACTCCTGAAGCACGTAAGCATCGCCGCCAAGGACGCCACCTTGGTGGCGACTTTTGATATAGACGGCAATATCCCCGGATCGGGCGCCTACGTGGTGGGCCTTGTGGCGGCCACACCGGATCATTCCCATCAACGAAGAATGGGAATCGAGTTCATGAACGGCGAAGCCGTCTCCTTCTACTGCTTCAGCCATGACGGCACCGAGGAGAACTTTGCCCTCGGCGGGGTGGAGCATTCGGGCAGCACCATTACCGGCAACTTTCCCATGAGCACCGTCCTGGGGCTGGAGAAGGGTCACCTCATGACCGCTTTCAGCGAAGCCGACGGCAGGGATTTCCAGGCCAACGTGCCGGTGAATGAATCCCTCTAGCCAGCGCCCATGCGCTACCCCCGGAGCGCACCTAAACGGTGCCGCTTCGGGGCGCCCGGCAGGCGCTAGCTGCTGGCGTTGTGCACTTTCATCTCCAGCTCGGTGAAGGCCGTGATCATGGCGCGGTAGGTCTTCTCGACGATGTCGGGGTCGATGTCCTTCTTCTGCGCGGCAGCGCGGACATGTTCGATGACTTTCTCCACCCGGCCGGGGGCGCGGACTTCGGCGTCATCGCCCTTCAGGGTGCCGGAAATCCGGATCAGGCGCTCACGGCGCGCGATGAGGGTGACAATCTGCTCATCAACCTCATCGACGGCCACGCGGACAGCGGCGAGCTGCTCCCTGTCGGCCTGGGCGTCTTTGTCGTGTCCGTGATTTGTGGGCATGTGCATGACAGTATCTAAACATGCAGCCTCGAGTCGACTTCATTTCACTTGGCGTCCGTAGTGTTGACGCCTCCCGCGCCTTCTATGTCAACGGCCTTGGCTGGCCGGTCCACCGCGAAGTCCCCGGCGAAGTGGTGTTCATCCAGGCAAACCACGGCCTCATTCTGTCCCTCTGGGACGCAGGCCAGATGCAGGCCGAGGCATCGGTGGACAGTCCCGCCGGCATTCCCTGCATCACACTGAGCCACAACGTGGCCAGCGCGGCCGACGTCGACCGGGTCATGGCCGAGGCCGAGGCCGCCGGGGCAAGGGTGGCGGCGCCGGCGAAGACCCAGCCGTGGGGCGGCTACACCGGCTACTTCGCTGATCCGGACGGCTTCCGCTGGGAAATCGCGTTCAATCCCACGTGGACGGTCGACGCCGGCGGCAAAGTCACGGTCTGACGCCCGTCTAGAACAGGCTTCCCACCGGCTGGATGAGTTCCGCTGAGTCGTTCTTGACGTTTCCGACGGCGGTGCCGACGGCATCAATGGTCCAGCCCTCCGCTACGTCGTGGGCGCCCGCCCGCACCAGGTCCACCAGGCCGGCGGCGTCGTCCGCCTGCGGGTCCAGCCACGCCTGCATTGTCCTGCGGTCCATCGGCAGCGGAACCCTGTCGTGCAGGGCCGTGAGCTCGGCGAGCATCCCGCCGGCATAGCCTTCCGGCGGAGAGTCCGTGGTCATGATGGAGGTGGACAGCATCCAGCGCTGCGGGTCACCCTCCGGCTTGGACGGGTCCTTCCACCATTCATACAGGCCGGCGAACACCAGCGGCCGGCCGTCCCTGGGATGGACGTAGTACGGCTGCTTGCTGCGGCCCTCACCCTTCCATTCGTAATAGCCGTCCGCCGGGACCGCGCAGCGCCTGGACCTGGTGGCCTTGCGGAACGCAGGCTTCTCCAGCACACTCTCGCTGCGTGCATTGATCATCTTCGAACCGATGGACGGGTCCTTGGCCCAGGAGGGCACCAGTCCCCAGCGCGCCACATGCAGCTGCCGGACGGGGCTCCCGTCCACCAGTCGTTCCAGCAGGATGGGCACATCCGCGGTCGGGGCCACATTCCATGACGGGGGAACCACCAGCTCCTCCTCCAGTTCGGCATCAAACTCGGCCAGCAGGTCCCCGACGGCCCTGGCCATCACGTAGCGTCCACACATGGGACCAGCATGCCACCGCCCGCACGCGGTGTCACCCGGCGTCACGGCGGGCGTCACGGCCGCCCTCCGCGCCGGGGGAATACCGGCCGCCGGGTTACGGTTGAGGGTAAAGACATCTGCTTTGATAACGACGAGCAATAACGAGTTTGAGGAGAACTCCGTGGATTTCACTCCCGAATCCGGCACCATCACCATGTTTTCGACCACCTGGTGCGGTTACTGCAACCGGCTGAAGAAGCAGCTGGACGCCCAGGGCATCGGTTACACCGAGATCAACATCGAAGAAGTCGACGGCACCGCCGATCTCGTGGAGCAGCTCAACGGAGGCAACCGCACGGTCCCCACCGTCCTGTTCCCGGACGGCACCGCTGCCACCAACCCCTCCGCCGCGGAGGTCAAGAGCCGTCTCGCGGCCTAATACAGGTTCCGATGCGGAAGGCCGGGCACCCCAAGGTGCCCGGCCTTCCGCATGCCAGCCTGAAACGGGACGCCTACTCCCGCAGGCTGGCGAAGTCCGCATAGGCCAGCTGCGCGTAGCCGGCGTAGGTGTTGATGACCGCCGCTTCAACCGCGGCAACGTCCACTCCCGGCACGAGGTCGTCGACGGCCCCTGCTGTTGCCGGGTCCCACTCCAGCCCGAGGGCGGCGTAACTGGCTTCGAGCACGCTACGGATCGGGGCGGAATTCTCCACCACAATCACGGAGCTGAAGAGCCAGCCGCCTGACACCACCCGCTGTGCCGTGCCGATCAGCTTGACCTTGTGCTGCGGATCCGCCGGGTCCTGGCCATGCACGCTGAACTCCCCCGGGCAGTACTCGCCCGGTATCTCTCCGACAGCGGCGTGCACGCCTGCGCTGCGGAGGGCGCCGGCCAGCATTTCGCCGAAAAAGGCGAAGCGTCCCTTGGCCCCGGCGATGGCATCCGCATGCGGTTCCACGTGGTCCACGATGAGCGTTCCCTCGTGGTAGGCCGCGGCCCGCCCGCCGGCCTTTCGCACGAGCGGCTCGAAGCCCAGGTCGCGGCAGGCCCGGGTTGCCGCCTCAAAGCCGGGAAGGTTCGCGTCGCGCTGGCCGAATGCCACGGTCGGAGCCGGACGGTAGAGCCGGAGCGTGGGGCCGATCATGCCGGTCCGGGCCAGGCCCAGCAGCTCAATGCCAAAGTCCAGGTCGCCCTTTGCGCCGAGGGACTCCCCCTGCCGGACGACGGTCAGCGTGGCCGGTCCGCCTGCGGCATGCTGCATCTTGCTAAGCTCCCTTATGGTCATTCTGCAATTCCTGGTGGTAGCCGCCGCGTTCGCGGTCATCGACGCCGTCTGGCTCAAGACAATGAACCCCTTTTACCGCGGCCAGATCGGTGAACTGCTGGCCGCGCGGCCCAATCTAGGGTACGCGGTGGCGTTCTACGTCATCTACATTGCCGGGATCGTGTTCTTTGCGCTGCGCCCGGCGCTCGACGGCGGCAGCTGGCTCAGCGCGCTGGGCTATGGGGCCGCGCTGGGCGCGTTCGCCTACGCCACCTACGACCTCACCAACGCGGCAACACTGAAGACGTGGCCGCCGCAGCTGATTGTCGTGGACATTCTCTGGGGCGCAGCACTGAC
Organism: Arthrobacter sp. 24S4-2; assembly: GCF_005280255.1. Lineage (NCBI taxonomy): Bacteria > Bacillati > Actinomycetota > Actinomycetes > Micrococcales > Micrococcaceae > Arthrobacter > Arthrobacter sp. 24S4-2. Next base: position 3,309,715 of record NZ_CP040018.1, read on the forward strand.
GGCGCTGGCAACACTGACCGGCTGGCTCGTGTTCCACAGCAACTGAGCCCTCGGAAACCAATGTCCGGGGAATCCTGGCGGAAACTAGGTCCTGCGCAGGGTCAGGATCTGCTCGGCACGGCCGAAGGGTCCGCTGAGGTCGTGGAGCACAGTTGACGTGAGACCGATGCCGTCGGCGCCGAAGGACACAGCGTTGTCCAGGCCCAGCCACTCGCCGGCGGGTTTCCGGTACATGTGGATCTGCAGGTCCAGGTTGGGGAAGGCGTAGCTGCCCTTGCCGGGAGGCACGCGCGCCGCTATCCCGTTGGCCGTGTCCACCAGCCCCATGAGCCGCGCCATGTCGCCGCTGTCCGCCGCGTCCGTGAGCGGGTGCCGTGTGCGCAGCCAGACTGTGCCGGAGCCCGGACGGTGGCCGTCCGCCACGCGCATCTCCAGGGAACGGATGTAGCCACCCGGCCAGACGCTGGCGCCGTCGTACGGTGAACACCCGGCCGGACCCGGAATGGCGGCGTCTTCGACGGCGGCGACGGCGGAGGTGTCGGACGTGATCATCCGCCAGGCGGTGGCACGGATGGCAACGCGGCCTTCCGCCACGAGTTCCGCCTGAAGGAGTTCGATGGTCCGTCCGGGCCGGAGCGTGGTGGTGACCACCTCGAATTCGCCGCCCGGAATCAGCCCCAGGATCTCGTAGCTCAGGCGTGCCATCCGGACGTCGTCCCGCGGTTCGTGCCGCTCCAGGCAGTCGGCCATCAGCCCCGACGCGGGTGCCATGTGCTGTTCGTGCTCGTTCCATGCACCCTGGGCGTGGATCGTGGAACGGAACTTTCCGCCGCCCAGCGACTCGTAGTAGTAGTCGCCTTCGGCAAGTTCCGGAAGTGCAAAAGTCAACGTCGACCCTTTCCTGGCTGGTGATGATTCCAGAACACACTATCGCTTGCCGGCGGGCCATTGTGCGGGTAACCGGCTCCGCGAGCGCCCGGCGTCCTCACAGCTTCCTCATAAACGCCCCTTATGGAACGTCACTGCCAACGACGACGGCGGTACCGCACAGGTCGCGGCGGGCCTGGGCGACGGAACACCGGACGGCGCAACGAAACAGGGCACCGTCACGGCCGGCGAATACACCGCAGCGCGCGGTCCCGGCGGCCGCTAAGGGCAGGGACGGCGGGGACACGGCCGGGCCTGTCCCCGCCGTGTCCCCGCCGTCTTCCCTGTGCCGTCTGTGCTGTCTTCCGGCCGTGTTCCTGTGCCGCGTTCCTGTGATCGTCACCCCATTTTCGGACTAGACTCAGGAACTGGTTCTCCTTACTACGCTCCGAAGAGGTATTCCCCTGATACGAGTCATCAGCTACAACCTTCGCAAGCACGCGGCACGCGGCGAACTGCTCGACCTGGCACGCGACTTCGGGATCGATGCCTTGTGCCTGCAGGAATGCGACACCACGGATTTGCCGGACACGCTGGGGCCTCTCCACCTTGCCGATTCCACCAAGGGCAACCGCCTGGGACTCGCCATCTACTACCGGATGGACCGCTTCACCGCCTTCGAAACCAACACCTTCGCTTTGAAGAAGTCCCTGCACGACCGCGTGCTGGCCCCGGCGCACGAGCGGCTGATCGGCACCCGGGTGGTGGACAACGAAACGGACCACGAGCTGGTGATCGCCTCGTTCCACGCAGCCCCGCTGACAGCCTCCAATTCGCTGCGCCGCAAGCAGATCAAGGCCGCACACGCGGAACTCCTCGGCATGGGCAGCGGCCTGATGACCCTGATGGTGGGCGACTTCAACTACCCGTTCTTCACCAAGAACCTCACGGAACACATGAAGAATTCCGGGTATGAACTCTCCCTCAGCGACCGGCGCACCTACACCAGGTACAAGGTCTTCAAGGGGCACTTCGACTTCGCCACGTCGCTGGGCCTGGACATCGAGAACGTGGAGACGCTGCCGCGCGGCGCATCGGACCACCTTCCCATCCTGGTGTCCGCCGAGTATGGCCAGGACTCGGGCCCGATCCAGGGGACGCCTCCCTCCTGACGCCGACCACCAGCCCGGGAGGCCGCCTTGCGACGCAATTGGATCCTGAAAGCCATTCCGGGGGTCCATCTGGCCCGGAGCTACCAGCGTGCCTGGCTTAAGTCCGACCTGGTGGCCGGCGCGGCCCTGAGCGCCGCACTGATTCCCGCCGGCATGGCATACGCCGAAGCGGCCGGCCTGCCAGCCGTCAACGGGCTCTACGCCTCCGTGGTTCCCATGCTGTTTTATGCGGTCTTCGGGCCCTCGCGCGTCCTCATCGTGGGGCCGGATTCGTCTCTTGCTCCCATGATCGCGGCCGCCGTGCTTCCCCTGGCCGGCCGTGACCCCGCCCACGCGGTGGCGCTCGCCGGAGTCCTGGCCATGCTGATCGGCGTGTTCCTCCTCGCGGGCCGGCTCTTCCGGCTGGGTTTTGTCACCGGTCTGCTGTCCAAGCCGATCAGGGTGGGCTACCTCAACGGCATCGCCCTGGCTGTCACCGTCAGCCAGTTGCCCCGGCTGCTCGGAATCACGGTAGCGGGAGACTCGCTGACCGCAAGGGTCACGGAAACGGCGGAGGCCGTGCTCCGGGGAGCCGCCAATCCGGTGGCGCTGCTCTTCGGCGTTGCCACTGTGGTTGTGATCGTTGCCAGCCGGTTCCTCCCGTGGAAGGTGCCCGGCGTGCTGCTGGCAGTAGGGGCATCCATTGCCGTTGCGGCTGCCTTGGACCTCGGCGATGCCATGCCCATGGTGGGGGCCCTCCCGCCGGGCCTGCCGGCCCCAGCCCTGGGCGGCGTCACCGTCGACGACGTTGTGGGCCTGATCGGGCCCGCGGCGGGCATCGCGCTCATCGCCTTCGCCGATACTTCCGCACTGTCCAAGAGCCTCGCCGGACGCCGCGGGGTCCACACGGGCGGCAACCAGGAAATGGGGGCCTTGGGGATCGCCAACGTGGCAAGCGGCATGCTGGGCGGGTTCCCGGTCTGTGGCAGTTCGTCCCGTACGCCGATCGCGCTTGACGCCGGGGCGCGTACCCCGTTCAGCGGCATGGTTGCCGCCGCCTTTGTGGTCGTCTTTATGATCGCGGCCCCGCAGGTGACGGCGTACCTGCCCACCGCCACCCTGGCCGCCGTCGTCGTCGTTGCGGCTTCGTCCCTGGTCGATGTCAAAACGCTCCTGCGGCTGCTGCGGATGAGCCGGATGGAAACGGCGCTCCTGGTGGCAACGTTCCTCGGCGTTGCATTCGTGGGCGTACTGCAGGGCATTGTCATCGCCACCGCACTGTCCCTGGTCGCATTCATCCGGCGGGCATGGGATCCGTACCGCACCGAATTGGCCAGCCTGGAGGACGTCCCGGGCTACCACGACCTCAGCAGGCACCCGGAAGGCCGGCGCGTCCCCGGGCTGGTGATTGCGCGCTTTGACGCGCCGCTGTTCTTTGCCAACGGCGAGGTCTTTGCGGAGCACATCCGCAACCTTGTGGCCAACGCCCCCGGCCCGGTGAAGCGGGTCATCGTCGCGTCAGAGGCCATTACCGACCTGGACACCACGGCGCTGGATGATCTGGTGGAGCTCGACGACGAACTCGCGGCCCAGGGGATCAGCCTCGTGTTCGCGGAGTTGAAAGGTCCCGTCAAGGACCGGCTGCTCAGGTTTGGCGTCGGCAGCCGCTTCGGCCCGGACCACTTCTATCCCACGGTGACCAATGCCGTGCGGAGCTACAAACGGACCTTTGACCTGTGACCTGGGGGCTGTGGCGCCGACCCATGGGACGGGTCGCGTAGGACGGTTCGTGCCAGGTCACGCTCCGGCCAGCGGAATCACCTCGAGCCGGGTCCCGGGTCCCCAGACCACCAGGACGCGGTCCGCGGTAATACCCTCCAGTGCCCGGGAAAGCCGTTCCGCAAACTCTCCGGGCGCCCCCTCCTCCGCGATATCCGCCGGCTGGCCGGCGGGCCGCGCTGCACTGCCAGGGGAGTCGGCGTCGGCCCTTATCCAAACAGTCACGGGCCAGACGGTGACGGCTGCCCCGGTGACCTCCGCCGCAACCCGCGCCAGCAGCTGCGGATCGCCTGCGGCGACGACGATGACCTGACCGATGGTTCGCTGGCGGACCGGGCCAAGGGCCGCCGCGCGGGCGCGGTCGTGGCGCCAGACGGCGAAATGGTAGCCCGCGGCAAGTCCCGTGGCCACCAGCAGGCCGAGCGCGGCGCGGATCCGGTCCACCAGGCTGCCGCCCGTGAGGCCGTCGAGCAGGAATTCGAAGACACGGTACCCGATCACCAGGAGCGTGATGACGGCGACCACCGCGCTCAGGCCGAACACCGCGATGAGGAACACCCGCCGGCCGCGGCGTCCGAGCTCGGTGGGTTCCGGGGGAATCCCGGGTTTCCAGGTGAACCACCACAGCGGGCCGCCCACGGCCAGGGAACTGATGCCGCCCAGCAGCAGCGTGCGGGTTCCGCCGCCGGCCAGCGGTGTGGCGGCGATGCCCAGCACAGAGTTGACCACGACGCCGATGCCCGTGGCCGAGGCGGCAAGGGCCACACCGGTGGTCACGAGCTTCGCGGCCTGCCGTGTGGTTTCCGGCCGGTGCAGCGCGACTGTCCGGTGGTAGGTCCAGACCAGCGAACCCACGGCTCCTGCGGCCAGCGCCGTGCCCAGGGAGTCGACGAGTTCGCTCACCGGGTCCGTGCGGTCGAACACCAGGCGAAGGAGTATGAACAGGACGGTGCCGGTGCCCCGAGGGCCAGGAGAGCGGCGCCAAGGATGCCAAACAGCACCAGTGCAACGGCGGCAAGGCCTGTCTGCAGGCGGCTTCCGCCGTCGCGGAACCAGTGCCACCACCAGATGGCGCCGCCTCCGGCCGCCCAGGCCAGGGCCTGCAGCGCGAAGCGCCACCACGGGTCCCCCACGGACGCCGACGCAGTAAGTCCCCGGATTGCGGTGTCCAGCAGGTTCGCGAGCGCCGTCACGGTACCGCCTACTCCGAGAACGAGTCCGTACACAGCACCCACCACAACGGGAAGGTCCACGAGCTGGACCGGGCGTTTCCGCGGGTGCCGCCACATCCAGCGGTGCCACCCCCAGACCGCCGACCAGACCAGCCCGTTGGCCACTGGCTGTTGCCATCCCTGCGGCGCGCCGCCGATCAGGGATGCCAGTGTGCCCAGCAGTGCGGAAGAGGAGACAACCAGGGACACCGAATACATCCCGGCCAGGTACAGCCCCCAGCCGACCGACGACCGTTCAGCGGTCTCGTCGAGCCGCCGCCAAACGAACCACCACAGCGCGGCTGCCATCGGGCCGCCGATCAGGGCGAATGCGAGCGACCGCGCCAGTCCCGCCACATCTCCTGCAACAAGCACAGTGCCTGTGGTCAACAGCCGTCCCAGCAGTCCGCTGACCCCGATCGCCGCCACAATGACCAGTGCGAACAGCAGGATGTACACGATGAGGCGGCGGACAGCGGGCTGGGCGGACCCCGTAGCCGGCGCCGGCGCCGTCCGCGCGGCGCTCACGGCCGCACCGTACGGTTAGGGCAGACCCTCAGCTGCCAGGGAGCGGAATCAACCAGCCACTTGCCGTCCGTTTTGACGAGGTCGAACACGTCTTCCGTTTCGTACTCCGAGTTGCCGAAGGGTCCGCCGCCGTTCGACACCACAATCAGAACCCGCACATCCGCGGATGAGGACCGCTCCGTGGTGGATATCAGGGTGATCCGCAGTTTGTCACTGGCGGGCCGCTCGAAATCAACGCATTGGGTCCGGGCGGCCTGCGACAGGTACGCGGTGGCGGCGGATTCATCGCCGTCGATGACGGCGGCTGCATAGCGCTGAACCACTCCCTGCGGCGTGGCCTCGTCAAGCAGTGGCGGTTGCCCCCGGGAGAAGACCACGGCCAGGGCAGCCACGACAAGGACGGCGATAATAGCCAAAATGATGATGAGGATCCTGTCCGGTTTGCCCGCCGCTGCGCCCATGTGGTCAGTATGGCGCACTCCCTACCGGCTAGCTACGGTACTTTCGGCCCTGTCCCCCGGGGCTTGCCATCAGCGCGTCTGAAGACAATCGTTGCCTCATGGGAAAAGGAATCATGCGCAGGGCCCTGGCCGCCGCGTCGCTAGTCCTCATCGGCCTCCTCAGTGGTCCGGCTGCTGCCCGGGCGGAGCGTCCGGTGGAAGTCGTTGTGGAAGACGGCGCCGGAGTGCTGGACCGCAGCAAGCTGATCCCGGCGGTGGAAGCCATCGAATTCTACGAGCCCACCAAGGTTGCCGTTTTCACGTATCGCGGCACGCCGGGGGACAACCTCAACGAGGAGGTCCTTCGCTTTGCCCGGGCTGAACACCCTGAGTGGATCAGCGGCGACGGCCAGAAATGGGCGGACGGGCTCTTCATCTTCGCCCTGGACCCGGACGGCCGGCACGTTGGGACGTACATGGGCGAGGACAGGAAGGTGTCCCCGGCGCAGCGCGAGGACATCCAAAACGCCTCGAAGGACCTGCTGCGCGACGCCCAGTGGACGGACGGCACAATTGCCGGAATCCGGCGCGGAGCAGAATTGATCAACCAGCCCTGGTACCGGTCGACGGCATTCCTCTCCACGGTCTGGACGGCCGGTACGGCTGCCGTCGCGGGCGCCGCCGCGTGGCTGATCGTACGCTGGAGGACCCGGGTGGCCAGCCGCAAGGCGCTCGCCCGCGCGGACGCCAGCTACGCCAACGTCAGCATGGATCTGCAGGTCACCGAGCTCAACGCCGGCACCATTCCGGAGTCCTCGCGGTACGGCAGTACCGTGCTGGAGAAGCACCGCACCTTCCTGGCCAAGTACAACGCGGCCACTGACCTGTCCAACCGGGCGCACGCACTGGCTCCCCGGGCCATGAGCCGCCGGCCAAACCTCAAGCTCATACGAAGCTTCGCCGACGCTTCCGCGGAGCTCGACGCGCTGGACGACGTCATTGCGGACACCAACGCCCTCCTGAACCGGGGAGCCGCGTGGGCATCCGCGTGGGACCGGCAGCTGGCGCCCTTCCGCAGTGACCTGGCCGCCTTGGAACAGATGCTCGGCCGGCGCCACGCGGAAGGCGATTCCGCGACGGCCGCGGCGCTTCGGTCCTTCCGAGACCACAGCCAGCGGGAGCTTGAGCGGTGGTCGGCTGAACTCGCCGACGGTTCAATCACTCCCGAAACAGCCCTGGACCGGCTGCGGGACGCCCGGACGCACCTATCCGAACTGCTAAAGAATCACGCGGATACGGTCATCGGGGGCTTCGCCAAGAACGAGCGGGAAGCCAATCTGATGCGCAACGAAATGGAGGACGCACAGGCCGGAACCAAGGCCAAGTACGGCCGCGCCTACGAGCCCAGCATCCTTGGCACGGTTTATCCGTCCTACTACTTCTTCTCGGTTCCCACCTTCAACGCCGGCTTCAACACGGGTATGGGCAGCGTCAGCAGCGCCCGCGGCGGAGACGGCAGCACAACGGGATACGGAAGCAGCGGCGGCAGCTTCTCCGGGTCCGGGAGTTCGTCTGGCTTTTAGATGTTCCAGGGACCGGATCAGTGCGGCGGCTGGATTCTGTCAACGATGAAATCCCCGCCGGGAATGACGGTGGTTTCATGGCCGTCGTCGAAACGCACCACATACGGCGGCGCTCCGTCGGCCCCGTGGACCTCAATGATCTGTCCGTGCCGGTCCGACGATTCGACCGTCTTGCCCCGGATCGTGATCCGGTCACCCTGGGCTGCCTTCATGGCAATCACCTCCAAGAACCAGAGTACGAGTCTCAGGGCGGCGATAACAGGGCCGTTGCGAAGGAACAATTGGTGCCGGCCGGGAGCGTTGTTTTCGCGGCGGCACTCGCATCTGGCGCTTGGGGGCCGCTTGGCAGCAGTATTGGGATATTACTGATCTTGACCTTGGCACGGGACCGAGGGGGCACCGCTATGGCGGACGAAAAACCAGCGAACTGGTGGGCTACGCTGCCCGGCTTGCTGACCGCCGCCGCCGCGGTGATCACCGCGGTGACCGGGCTGCTGCTTGGCCTGGGGCAACTCGGGGTGTTCGACGGCGGGCGGCCCGCCGCCACGGCGAGCGGACAGCCCTCGCCAAACAGCACCGCCCCGCCAAGCGGCACCTCCCAACCAAGTGGCCCGGCGCCAGCAAGCGGCCCCGCCTCGGGACCAGGCGGCGCTTCGGGGTGGACCGTAAGCCTCCCGGCGGAACGGAAATACCGGTCCGCAGACGTGGAATACGAAATCCTCGCCGCCTCGGTCCGTCCCGATGTGGCCGGAAAGGTGGCACTGACTTTCTCGGTCCGGTGCACCAACCACGGCCGGTACGACCTCAACTTCTGGGATTCGACGTTCAGGCTGAATGCCGGCGGCATCAGTCTTTCCCCCGAGTCCGGCCTGAACGAACTGGTCGGCGGCGATTCAAGCAAGTCAGGCGACGTCAGGTTTGCCGTTCCGGCGGACACCCGGGATTCGGTCCTCCGGATCAAATTCGCGCAGGGCGAAAGCACCGTCCAGATCTCGATCTCGCCACCCTGACATTCGGTGCTGGCCTTGGGCTAGACCGCCACCACCCAGATGGCATCCGAGGCGGATGGCCCCAGGTCGACGTCGCGGGCCGGTCCGAGCAGCCGTACGGTGGTCACGTCCGCATAGGGCCGGTGCACCCTGACCGTGAGCCTTGTATCGGGCACGAGGCCCAGTTCAGTGAAGTAGCGCAGCATCTGCGGATCCGCATCGGAAATACGGGTGATGGCCAAAGTGCCCCCGGCAGCAACCGCGGAGAGCTGCGTGCCTTCGGGCAGGTGCGGCCTGCCGTCAGGCGAAGGGATCGGGTCACCGTGGGGATCCCGCGTGGGGTGCCCCAACTTTTGGTCCAGGCGCTCCATCAGCTTGTCTGAAACAGCGTGTTCCAGAATCTCAGCCTCATCGTGGACCTCATCCCAGCCATAGCCCAGACCTTCCACCAGAAACGTTTCCAGGAGCCTGTGCCGGCGGACCATGGCCACGGCATGCTCACGGCCCGCCTCAGTCAGCTCGATGCTCCCGTACGGGGCGTGCGTTACCAGTCCCTGCCGCGCCAGCTTCTTGATTCCGTCCGAAACGGTGGACGGCCGGACTCCCAGCCGCTCGGCCATCACCCCGACGGTCATAGGGGTGGCGGACCACTCCGTGGCCGACCAGATCAGCTTCAGGTAGTCCTGGGCAGCGGAGGACAAATCGGAGACCGGCATGACATCCACGGTAGCAAGCCCAAGCCGCATGTTAGGCCTAACGAACAATGAGGTTGGATTGGTGAATAGACAGGGATCGGCAGGCCGACAAAACTTTCGGAGGCGCCGGCCGGTGAAACGCGAAAGGCCGGTGACCGGCCGCCCCCAAGGCAGCTGATCACCGGCCTTCAGCCGCGGGTTCCCGCCCGTCGGTCAGGACGGGGCCAGGACACTAAGTTTCCCGCGCGGACGCCTACGCTCCGGCGCGGACGAAGGTGACGCCGCCTGTGGCCGTCAGCCAGGACAGGGGGTGCGTCACCGTGGCGTTGGAGCCGTTCATGCCGCCGCTGATGACCTGGCCGTCACCGATGTAGATCCCCACATGGCCGGACTGCACCACCAGGTCGCCCGGCTGAGGTTCGCCGACGACCTTGCCGTAGTTCAAGAACTGCGACGGCCCCAGATCGCCCACCGGAATTCCTGCTGCGCCCAGGGCCTTTTCCACCATGGCGGTGCAGTCCTGCGTGATGCCCAGCTGCGCATACGCCGCCGAGACCATGGCGGCATTGACGCCGCCGGCAGCGGGAGCCGGCGCGGGGGCGGGCACAGCCCCCTGCACCTGGACGGAGACTGCCGGAGCAGCTGGCGCGGGTGCAGCCGCCTGCACGGAGACTGCCGGGTTGGCGGGCGCGGTTGCTTGTGCCGGTGCGGACTCCTCGACGGGTGCCGGAGTGGAGGTGACTTCCGGCCGCTCGAAGCTGATCCGGACGTGGGAATCCGCACTGAGCGGCGCACCCACCTGGGCCTTGGCATCAAGTGCTGAAGCCGGAGCCGAATCGCGTTCCGCGGGGGCTTCGGCGGCCTGCGCAGCCATCCCGCTGGAAAGGACAAGACCCGACGCCGCGGCAATCACCGCAGCCTGGCGGCCCACCCTGCGCCGGCCTGACCCGGGGGTGGCTCCCCGACCGAAAGTGGATCCTGGGCGCCCCGCCGGGGCTGACAACTGATGGTTGGCGGGCGATTTGCGTGAAGACATAAAGAACCTCTCCCGATGCCTGCGAGGTTAGCTGTCGGATTCGGATGGGAGGCACCCGGCCGCAGCGGCTCCCGCGTGCGCGGAAATCGTGCGGCTTCACCCCGTGGACCCGCGCGAAGCACGGATCAAAGTGGTTTCCCCGTCCCTGCCGGCTGGTTGTGATCGGATCCCGGTCGGCGGCAGGGTTAGGCAGTCCTCCCGGAAGCGCCCGTATCGGAGATAACAGGCACCGTTCCACCGTACGTGCGCGACTACGCGATGTCACATTCAGGTAACGCCAGCGGACGGGCGCAGGCCGAAATGCAGGTAGTGAGGCGTTTGGTACTTGGATTCTCCGCCTGTCAAATGGAGTGTTTTGCATTGGCACCGCGGGGCGTAGTCTACGTGCATGTTCTTGCGGGGGGACTTACACGCTTGGAGGAATCATGCGCTGGTCCACCCACCCTGCCCGCAGCCAAGGACGGCATTTGGCGGACCCCCCGGAGCCTGCACCTGACCGCAAACACGGCCGGCGCTGGGCTGCCGTGGTGGGCGTGCTTCTGCTCGCGGCCAGCGCCATTGCTGTCGCCGCCGTCCCATCGAAAGCTGCCGGGCCCACGATCGTGAGCCTCACCTTCGACGACGGCATCGGCAGCCAGTTCGCCGCCGCGCAGGTGCTGAAAGCCCGCGGACTGGTGGGGACTTTTTTCATCACAACCTCCTTCATAGACGCGTCGGGGTTCCTTACCCAGGCGAATCTGAAGACGCTGGCCGCAGACGGCAACGAGATCGGCGGTCACACCGTCACTCATCCGGACCTGACTACGCTCACCGCCGCCGCCGCGCGCGCCGAGGTCTGTAACGGCAAGACGACGCTGGAAGGCTGGGGCTACCAGGTCAGCAACTTTGCGTACCCGTTCGCTGCAGAGAATGCGACTGCCCAGTCTGCCGTCCGGGACTGCGGCTTCGCCAGTGCCCGTGGACTGGGCGACCTGCGCTCGCCGGCCAGCTGCGCCGCATGCCCCGTTGCGGAGTCGCTGCCGCCGGCAAATCCGATGGTCACCAAGGCTCCGGACCAGGTGGACAGCACGTGGACACTGGCGGATCTTCAGGCCCGTGTGACGGATGCAGAGACCACCGGCGGATGGGTGCAGCTGACTTTCCATGAAATCAATGTGGGCACGGATCCGACACTGTCCATCACCCCCGTTCTCTTCGACTCGTTCGTCACCTGGCTGGCCGCACGGACCGCAAACGGGACGACGTCGGTCCGGACAGTGGCGCAGGCATTGGGCCAGTCCCCGGCTCCCTCACCGTCGCCGTCACCCTCACCGTCGCCGTCACCCTCTCCGTCGCCGTCGAGCCCGTTTGGCGATGTTCCCGCCAACGCACAGTTCTTCACGGAGATCAGCTGGCTTTCGGCACAGGGCATTTCCACCGGATGGCTTGAGGCGAACGGTACGCGCACCTACCGTCCGGTCCTGGCCGTCAACCGTGATGCCATGGCGGCCTTTATGTACCGGCTCGCCGGGAGCCCCGCGTTCACAGCGCCGGCCGTCTCCCCGTTCCGCGATGTGACGCCGCAGACGCAGTTCTACAAGGAAATCACCTGGCTGGCCGCCCAGGGCATTTCCACCGGCTGGGACGAAGGGAACGGCGTCAGATCGTACCGGCCCCTGCAGCCCGTGAACAGGGACGCAATGGCAGCGTTCATGTACCGCTATGCCGGAAGCCCCGCTTACACCGCCCCGGGGTCATCACCCTTCACGGATGTGGCACCACAAACCCAGTTCTACAAGGAGATCAACTGGCTCGCGTCAACAAACATCTCCACCGGCTGGGTCGAAAGCAACGGCACCACGACGTTCCGCCCGGTCCAGCCCGTCAACAGGGACGCCATGGCGGCCTTCATGTACCGCTACAACACCTCCTTTCCGCGGTAACAACACCCTGGAGCGGAACCCCTAGATGAAGAACTACTGCGTGGCCATTTGCCAGCTGAGCGATCAGCCGCAGGAGGATTTCGACGTCAATACGGAACTATTGATCCTTGAGGGCAGGGAGCTCCATGTTGCAACGTGGGATGCCGAGCCGCGGGACGGGGGCTTCGACGATTTGGTCCTCAATGACCGCGTCAGTGCCCTCGGGTTCATGGTGGTCACCGACTGGGCGTTCCTGGAAGGCAAGGCGTACGCGGTGGTGGAACGGCGGGCCGGCGGCTAGCGCCGCTGGTGCCGCGGGCCGTCCGGCCGCGAAAGCCAGGCAGCGCGCCGCAGCGACGCGTTGGGGTCGTGCGCCCAGCGGTCCAGGACAGCTTCCGCCCGTAACCGGGGCTGCCCTTCGAGGGCGGCGATCAGCGGGGCAACGACGTCGACGGCAAGCGGGTGCACCAGCTCAGCCAGCCCCGACTCCCGCACAAAGCCCTCGATCCGGGTCAGGTCGGAGTTGCTGAGCAGGGCAACGCGGGACTGCAGCAGCACCACCGCAGCCAGGCGGCGCTCAAAGACGGGCACGGCCCAGAGCTCAGTGCTGAGGGCAGTGATGTCATCATGGGCGAGGTCCCGGTGACGGCGCAGCATGTCCCGGACGGTCCCGCGCACCGCCCCCACAGAAGCGCCGTAGTACTCGAGCCCGGTGCCCAGCCGCGCCTGGGCCTCTTCCGCCCGCAGCCACGATCCCTCGCGCTGCAGCGAGGCATCCACGAAGTCACAGGCATCGGTCACCCGACTATTCTGTCCCAACGGGGCAAGGTCGACCTGCAGGTGCGTTGCCGGCGAGCGCAGGTGCGGGCGCCCTAACCGGATAGCGAGAAGCCGCCGCGGACAAACCGGCCCCTGAAGGAATCCGCACGGTGACGTGTATCCAGGGACATGAGATCCTGCCCGGAGGAACAACCTGCGACCACGGCCATCCCGCGGGATGATTGGGGCATGCGTGAATTGGTTGTCCTCGGTACCGCCTCACAGGTGCCGACGAGGAAGCGGAACCACAACGGCTACCTGCTACTTTGGGACGGTGAAGGCCTGCTCTTCGATCCCGGCGAGGGCACGCAGCGGCAGATGATCCACGCCCGCGCCGCCGCCAGCCGGATCACGCGGATCTGCCTGACGCATGTCCACGGCGACCACTGCTTCGGTCTTCCCGGCGTGCTGTCGCGCATGGCGCTGGATGGGGTGCCGCATCCGGTGCACCTGCACTTTCCGGCTTCCGGCGGGGAGGTGGTCCGGGCTCTCGTCTCCGTCGCCTCCCCCGGCCTTGACCTGCGGCTTCACCCGCACGGCTCTGCCGGGCTGATCGCACCGGGCCTGGCGGTAAGGCCCCTTCGGCACCGGATCGAGACCTACGGCTACCGGCTTGTCGAGCCGGACGGCCGCACCCTCCTGTCTGACCGGCTCGCGGCCGCCGGGATCACGGGGCCGGACATTGCGCGGCTGCAGCAGGAGGGAAGGCTGGGAAGTGTCCGTTTGGATGATGTAAGCGTTCCGCGGCGCGGGCAGAGTTTCGCCTTCGTCATGGATACGGCGCCATGCACCGGCGCCGAGGCGCTCGCCGACGGCGTGGACGTCCTCGTGGCGGAGTCAACGTTCAGCAATGACGACGCCGGCCTGGCCGCCCGGTACCTTCACCTCACCGCCGGGCAAGCGGGCACCCTGGCGTCCGCCGCCGGAGCCGGAACGCTTGTTCTCACGCATTTCTCCTCACGCTACAGCGACGTCGCTGTGCTCGCCGGTCAGGCACGGGACCGTGCCGGGTCGGCGGCCGTGGTGGCAGCGGAGGACCTGGACAGGATTGCCCTGCCGAAGCGGAACCGGGATGGGGCCTTACCTGGTGCCGTTTCGGCCCTCAGTAGATGAAGATGTCGAACCAGTCCCGGTTGTGGGCGTGGAGAAGCACCAGGAACAGCACGAAGTCGAAGAGCAGGTGGACGGACACGATGTAGGAAAGGGATTTCGTCCGCGTGAAGATGATTGCCTGGACGAGGGCGAAGGGAAAGATGAACGCGGGCGCCCAGGCGTGGAAGCCCAGTTCCCAGAGGAACGAGGTGAATAGGACTGCCTGCAGCACGCTGGCCTGGGCAACGGGCAGATGCCGGCGCAGGAGTATGAAAATGGTGCAGATGAAAAACAGCTCGTCCCAGATCCCCAGTACGTTGGTGCCCAGGAAGAGGCGGAAGATTCCTTCCGGGTCCGAAACCGCGGGCCAGTTCCGGTAAACGGCGGTATTGACCATGTACCCAGGGAGCAGCGCGTAACCCATGATGACCACCGCCACCAGATACCACTTCTCAGTCCGCGTCCACCGGTGTCCGGTCAGCACCGGAAACCTGACCGCGTGGTCCTTGAAGACAAATCGCGAAACCGAGTAGGGAATCCCCACGGCCAGGACCATGGCCGACCCCATCACGAACATGTGCTCTGTGCTGATGTCGGTGGAGATCGGAACTAGGCTGATCGCAACAAGCCCGGCCGCGATGAGGCCCAGGTCGCGCAGGAGCGCCTGGTCGATAAGCCCCGCCGCCCCCAGCGCCACCACCAGCAGGCCATAGCCAGCGATGGCCTGCTCGAGGACAAACAGGACAAAGCCCGACATCGACACAGCCGCCGCAGGAAGGAGCTTCAGCGACGTCCCGTTGCGGACGCCGGTTCGGGCCCAGGGGCTCACACTCACACGTACTTCCCGAACCACGAAAGCGTGTCGTTCCAGGCGGCAGTCGCTTGCGCCTCGTTGTACCGGTCGCCCGTGTCGTTGTGGAATGCATGGTCGACGCCGGGGTACACGGTGAGCTCGTGGCGGACCCCGGTGGCGGTCAGGGCGTCCCGGAGGGCCGGCAGGGCGCCGGTGATCCGGTTGTCCAGTTCGGCGTAGATGCCAAGGACCGCGGCCTTGATGCCCGGAACCTTCTCCAGGTCCGGCGCGGGTCCGTAGAATGCCGAGGTTGCCTTCAGCCCGGCCAGTGCCAGGGCTGCATAGCCGGCTTTGGCGAAGCGGCGGGCGACGTCCTTGATATGCGGCGTGAGCCCGCGGTTCTCGTGGCAGACCAGCACGGCTGGTCCGGCTTCGCCACCCTCCGGCCGGGCGAGGTACGCAGCCGCCGCTGCAGTCATGCTGCCTGTAATGAAGGCCACCCGGCGGGTGAACGTGTGCTGGCTCATGGTTCCGGCACGGTAATCGTCGAAGAATTCCTCGATCAGGTACTTTTCGTACTTGCCAAGCTGGATCATGGGGACCTCCTGCGCTTGCCGAATATCCTCCTCCGAGGTCCACCATCGGGCAAGGGCCGTGTGGCCATGCCTCAGAAAGGGTTCAACAGCCTGTCCACAAACTGCCGGGTGCGGTCCTCGCGCGGGTCACGCAACACGGTGTCGGGGTGGCCGCGTTCGACCACGACCCCGCCGTCCATGAAGATGACTTCGTCGGCTACCTGCCGGGCAAACGCCAGCTCATGGGTCACCACCACCATGGTCCAGCCTTCATCGGCCAGCTCCTTGATGACCGTCAGGACGTCGCCCACCAGTTCGGGGTCCAAGGCCGACGTCGGTTCGTCAAAAAGCAGAAGCTGCGGACGCAGGGCCAGTGCACGCACGATGCCCACGCGCTGCTGCTGCCCGCCGGAGAGCTCGAACGGGTAGCTCTTCTCCTTGGCGGACAGCCCGACGCGGGCCAGCAGCTCTCTGGCCTCGGCGATGGCTTCGGCCTTGGGGCGTTTCTGCACCTGGACCGGGCCTTCGATGATGTTCTCCAGGACGGTTTTGTGCGGGAAGAGGTTGTAGTGCTGGAAAACCATGGCACTGCGGTCCCTCAGGGCTGACAGCTGCTTCTTGGACACCGGTGCGGAAAAGTCGACGGCGAGCTGACCGACAAAGTCCACAATGCCGGCGTCGGGCACTTCCAGTCCGTTGAGGCACCGCAGGACCGTCGTTTTGCCGGACCCCGACGGCCCGATCAGGGCCACCACTTCGCCCCGGCGGACGTTAATGTCCACGGACTTCAGCACTTCATGGCTGCCGAAGGCCTTCCGCAGTTCGCTGACGGCCAGCAGCGCGGAGTCGTCCGGGAGCACAGCTTCAGTGGGCGACATAGCGGTCCAATCTCTTCTCAAGGACGGACTGGCCGCCGGCGAGGACCATGCAGATGATCCAGTAGATGACGGCCGCCTCAAGATACAGCAGCATGAATTCCTGGCTGAAGGCCGCCACCTGCTGGGCCTGGCGGAAGAGCTCTGTGACCAGGATCAGGGAGGCCAGCGACGTGTCCTTGACCAGGCTGATGAAGGTGTTCGAGAGGGGCGGGACCGAGACCCGGGCAGCCTGCGGCAGGATGATCCTTACCAGTGACTGGCGGCGGGACATGCCGATGGTGTGTCCGGCTTCCCACTGTCCCTTGGGAACGGACAGGATGGCCGCCCGGATGACTTCCGCGGCGTAGCCGCCGACATTGAGCGAGAAGGCAATGATGGCGCTGGGCCAGGGGCTGATGGTGATCCCGACCGAGGGAAGCCCGTAGAAGATGACGAACAGCTGGACCAGGAGCGGTGTGCCACGGATGACGGAAATGTACATCCGCGCAATGGCAGCGAAGACGGGATTCCGGCTCAGCCGCATCAGGGCAACCAACAGGGCCAGCAACAGGCCCAGGCCGAACGACGCCAGTGCCAGCGGGATCGTGCCGGTAATGGCGCCCATCACGATCGGCCCCAGTGAGCTCCCAACGAGTTCCCAGTTGATGGTCATGCTCGGCCGCTGCGTTCTCCCAAGGCGTCCACTCCGCTACTTCGTGACGTCGGCGTCGAAGTATTTCTGCGAAATCTTGGTCAGGGTGCCGTCGGCCTGCAGCTCGCTGAGGGCCTTGTTCACTGCCTCGGCCAGGCTCGATGATCCTTTACGGAAGGCGAAGGCACTCAACGACTTGTCCGTGGTCTCGGCGGCGATCTTGATTCCGCTGTCCTTCTCGGTCTTTTGGTAGTCAAGGTAGGTCAGTTTGTCGTTGATCGTTGCGTCAACGCGCCCCTGCTTGAGCAGCGTTACCGCCTGCGCCCAGCCTTCCACCGCTTCCACATTGGCGCCGCTTTGCTGAGCCAGCTTGTACCAGTTGCTGGTCAGCGATTGCGCGGTGGTCTTGCCCTTGAGGCTGTCGAAGGAGCTGACACTGCTGTCGTCAGCCTTGGTGACAATGACGCCGGTGCTCACCGTGTACGGCTCCGAGAATTCGTACTTGGCCTTGCGTTCGTCGGTGATTGAGACCTGGTTGGCGACGACGTCGAACCTCTTGGCTTCAAGTCCGGCGAAGATGGCGTCGAACTGCGTTTCCTGGAAGGCCGGTTTGACGCCGAGCTTGCCGGCGACGGCGGTGACGATCTCGACGTCGTAGCCGGTCAGTTCGCCGCTGCCGTCGGCGTGGAACGAGAAGGGCTTGTAAGTGCCTTCCGTGCCGATCTTGAGTTGGCCTGCGCTCTTGACGTCACTGAGTGATGTGTCCGCGCCGCCGGCCGGTGCCGAACCCGACGGCGCCGGGGACCCGGACCCGCAGCCGGCCAGGGCGAGTGCTGCAGCTGCAATGACACCGATAGCGGAAAGACGTGCGCGCTTCATCATGAACCTTCGTCCTGTAGCCGGAAGGGTCCAGCCGGCTGCACTGCATGCCGGCAGGCCACTACCGACGATAGCAAGATCTCCCTCCGGCGAGAACAAACACACTTCCGTGTCCGGAGCGACCTGCAGCTTGTCGCGGCTGTGCGTCACATTGCCGATCCGGCGCGTTAGGCTCGTGCCATGTTGCCCGATCGCTACCTTGCCGAGCTGGCCAGCGCCCTCGAAGGCCTCACGGCGCTCGCCCGCCAGCACGACGACGTGCTGTCCCGTTCCATACCGGCCTGCCCCGGCTGGACACTGGACCAGCTGTTCGGGCATCTCGGTTCGATAGAACGCTGGGCGGCCGCGGTGGTTCGTGGCGGCAACTACGTCGACGAACCGGCCCCTCCGGCCACGGGTGCAGCAGCCTGGTTCCTCGATGGCTCGGCGGCCTTCCTCAAGACGATGACGGCCCTCGACCCGCAGGCACCGTGCTGGAACTTCGGACCGCCGCCGCGCACGGCCGGTTTCTGGCTGCGTCGCCAGGCGCACGAACACGCAATCCACCTCATCGACGCCCGCCAGGCATCCGGTCTGGCGGCGCCGGACTTTGGAGCGGACTTCATGCTGGACGGCGTTGACGAGGTTCTGGCAATGTTCACCCCGCGCCAGCTGCGGCTGGAGCGGATGCAGCAGCCGCAGCAGGCGGTGTCTTTCCACGTGCCCGGGGCAGGCAACTGGATAGTGGGGCCGGGACCCGCTGCGGCATCTATCACGGCGCCGTTGCCCGACATGTACCTCGGCCTGTGGGGCCGGTCCGGCCTCGAAGGCGCGGCGATCATCGAGGGTGACGCTGCCCTTGCCCTGCGCGTGCTCCGGGGTCCGCTCACTCCGTGAGCCGGACCTTCACGCCCGGCGTAGCCCGCGGGCTCTTGCGCCACTTCCCTGCTGACGTGCCGGACGTTCTTGGATAAGCTCAGGGTCTGACGTGCCCCCGGCCCACCCGCCCCGACGCTTCGGCCGGGGTCGAAAGAACGCCGGGCTGAGCAGAGAGGCCAGCCATGGACTTTGGATCGGATAGCAAGCAAACGCTTGACCCTTTTCCCCACTACCGGAGGATGAGGGACACCGCCCCTGTCTTCCATGACGAGCAATCCGGGAGCTGGCACGTCTTCAGGTACGACGACGTGCAACGTGTGCTTTCCGAACATGCTGCGTTTTCCTCAAGGATGGGCGGCGACGATCCCTCGGAGGCAGGCCAACTGTTCGCCGCGAGTTTGATCACCACTGATCCGCCCCGGCACCGGCAGTTGCGCTCCCTGGTGACCCAGGCGTTCACGCCGAAGGCAGTGGATGCGCTTGCTCCACGCATCTCACATCTCACGGAACAGTTGCTGGACGGGATCGCTTCCACCGGAACAGCAGACCTTATCGCGGGGTTGGCGTACCCTCTGCCCGTGATCGTGATAGCAGAGCTCATGGGCATACCTCCCGATGACCGTGACCGCTTCAAGCAGTGGTCCGATGTCATCGTCAGCCAAACGCGTACCGGACCGGAGAATGCCGACCATCACGACACTAACGTGGAGATGGCCGGATACTTCCTGGACCTGATAGAACGGCGTCGGAGCCGGCCCGGCAATGACTTGATCAGCAACCTGCTCTCCGCCGAGATTGACGGGCAGAAGCTGAGCGTGGCCGAACTGCTGGGCTTCTGCAGCCTGCTGCTCGTAGCCGGGAATGAAACGACTACCAACCTCATAGGCAATGCTGTTCTAAGTTTCGCCGAAGGGCCCGGAACAATTGAACGACTGCTGGCCGAGCCGTCGCTGCTGCCGCTGGCGATAGAAGAAGTGCTGCGTTATCGTTCCCCGGTCCAGTCCATGTACCGGGTGACGGCTGCCGACACCCTGTTGGGCGGCCTTCAGGTTCCGGCCGGCGCCCCGCTGGTGGCCTGGATCGGCTCGGCAAACCGTGATGAGCGGCACTTCGAGCGGGCTGATCAGTTCGATATCGACCGCGGGCCCAGCCGGCATCTCGCCTTCGGCCAGGGCATTCACTTCTGTCTCGGCGCCCCTCTCGCCAGACTTGAGGCCAGGATCGCGCTGCAGGCCGTTCTGTCCCGCCTGCCCGGACTGACACTCACCCCAGGGTCGCGGCTTGAGCGGATGGACAGCACCATCGTCTACGGAGTCAAGGCGCTCCCTGTCAGCTGGCAGGCAGGCTGAGCCGGACGACAGAGCATGACTCACGCCGGATATCAGCGGAATAGTCGCCCCTGCCCGATTACCAGTCTGGTGTTACGACGACGGTACTGACCGTATGGGGCACATGTCGGTCTTGCGTGGTGATGAGGCGGACCAAGGGTCCGGCGTCGCAAGGTTGCAGGCGGTACTTGCAACATTGCTGCAGTTTCGGTCACACCCCTGCGGGACTACGATTTTGCCTGTTGACCAAGCACACGGTGACCAGCACAGGCGCAGGCACACGAAGAGTGAGGAAGACGCTGTGGCTGGAAGGACGAGGATGAGCGGACCGCACTGGCGGCGAGTCGTGGCGGCGCTCGCCAACAACGACGCGCGGACCGCTTACGCGCAAATAGTGCTCGGCACCAAGCTTCCCGACGTGGTTGCTGATCTGAATGACCAACGGCGAAACCGGGCCATCGCAGCCCTGCTTGAGTCTGGGCTCATCGAACGGAATGCTGCCAACGGACTGGATGCGTCCGAGGCGATCTTCCGCGACCTTCTCACGCAACAACCCCGGAGACAAGCGCAGACCGGATTGGCCCGCTTCATGCGTCTCGGCAGGATCGAGAGATACCCGGCCAACATGGCGGAACGGCGGGAGCTCCTCGCCTGGCTTGTGAGCGAAGCCATTAAGCCGGGCGAAGACCTTACCGAAAAACAGGTTAACGAAAAACTCCTCAGCTACACCGATGATGTCGTTGTGCTGCGCCGCTACTTGATTGACTTCGGACTGCTGGAACGGACCCCCTCGGGCTCCTCCTACTCCCGGCCGGAAGAAAGATAGGACGGCGGCTTTTCGCTGGAGGCACGGAGCGTTGACGCTGCACGAACCAATGAAGCGCCGAACTCGCGTTGAACTGGCAAGGCCGCCCGTCATCTGGCCCAGCGGCAACCCCGGCTGGCGCGTCGGCGGCGATGCCGGCTGGCGCGTCGGCGGCGATGCCGGCTGGCGCGTCGGCGGCGATGCCGGCTGCCGCGTCGGCGGCGATGCCGGCTGCCGTAGTACTTCCGCGATAGCGCCTCGGCAGGGGGCGCACCTGGCCCAGTGCGACGGCACCAATACCGGACGACAGCGGGGCCTCCCGCCGTCGTCCGTGCTGTTGCCCCGCACCAGGGGATCAGAACAAACCATGCCCAGCTGGACGGCGGTGCCACGAAGATCAGGGCGAGACCCCCAAATGAGCGGTGCCTTGTATGTGCCGGCGCGCTGGTCCTCAGGCCCGAGGGCATGGTCCGTGCCAGGGAGGAGTTGACGCAGAACGCCCCGAAGTCAGGCGTCTTCCCAAGCTCCGGCGACTTCGCCCCTTCCTTTTTCCGGGACAGGGACGGCGCGCCGTCATCAGCCCGGAAGGGCAGTGGGCCAGCGCATGGAGCATCCCGCACACGCTGACGCTCGACGGCGATGCTCTGGTGGCCACCCCGCACGTAGACCTCGCGACGTACTCCCGACCGGGCTACCGGGAGCAGGTCAGCGCGGCAGTTTTCGAGACACTGCCCGACGACGGGGACGGCATCCGGGTCACGGCGGCCGGGAGCGCGGACTTCGCCGACGCGTTCCTGCCGGCCGACGAGGGCTCCGAGCTGCGGGCCATCATTGACGGCGGGGTCTTGGAACTCTCCGGCCACCAGGGCATCATGGCGGTCCCACTGCCCATCGTGAATGCACCCGTGACGCTGACGGTGGCCAACGCCGCCTCCACGCACCTGCTCAACTGGGTTCGAGGCTGATAGTGAATAGCGTGGGAACTACACGCCAGCACAGGACCAGCCACAGCGGAGACGACGGAAGCCACCGATCCACGTCCAGGACCTGATCCCGCACTCCGCTTGTCAGCGCTCGTCAATTTTTCCACCACAGGATCCCGCAATCGAATTGTTCGAGTGTAGTCCCGCTACAGACATTCAGGGAGAGATCAAAAACGACCCATGAGGCAAGAACGGCCACCGAGTCAGGAGGAATAACAACGGGTCAGCAGGGGTTGCGTTCGCGACCTTTGTACCGTACGGTAAAACATGTACCGATCGGTACAAATCGAGACTATTGTAAGGATGAAGCCATGGACACCAGGCCCCCAGTCCCCCGTTTACACTCGAATCCGCCATCGAAAAGGTGCGCTTGGCAGAAAATGGCTGGAACACCCGCGACCCTCGGAAAGTGGCCATGGCCTATACCGAGGACAGTTGGTGGCGAAATCGATCCACGTTCGTCCAGGGGCGCGAGCAGATCATCCAGCTGCTGACCGACAAGTGGACTCGTGAACAGGAATATCGCCTGGTCAAGGAACTCTGGGCCTACGAGGGCGACAGGATCGCGGTCCGTTTCGTGTATGAATGGCAAGACCAGGACGGGCAATGGATCCGTTCCCACGGTAATGAGAACTGGCAGTTCGACGAGTGCGGGCTGATGCGGTGGCGGCATGCGAGCATTAACGACGTCGTCATCAGTGAGTCTGAGCGGAAGTTTCACTGGGACCTGGGCGGTCCCCGTCCGGAGGGCCATCCGGGCCTGAGTGAACTCGGCCTTTGAGTAGAAAGGGGCTCCTCGTGCCCAGAATGATCTCCACGCGGGCAGACGTCGTACCGCTTCTGGCCGATGTGTTCCGCTCTTCCGGTTTCGCTGGAGCGAGCCTTTCGGAAATCTCCCAGGCGACAGGGCTGGGCAAGGGGAGCCTCTACAACTTCTTCCCCGGTGGTAAGGAGGAGATGGCAGAAGCGGTTCTCTTGGATGTCAGAGGATGGTTTCAGGCAAGAATATTTGCTCCTCTGAAGTCGGCCGCGCCGCTGGACGAGCGACTGTCTCTGATGTTCACGAACGTCATCGGTTACTTTGAGTCAGGACATCGAATTTGCCTCGTTGGTGCTTTCTCCTTGGGGGCCGAGAGGGACAAATTCGAAAAGCAGATCAGGGGCTACTTTGTTGACTGGACCGAGGCGCTGCGGCAGGCCCTGGAAGAGGGCGGGCATTCAGACCATCCTCAAGAACTGGCAGAGGAAGTCGTCTCCGGCATCCAGGGCGCCCTGGTCCTCTGCAGGGCACTAAACGATCCAAGCCGATTTGCGGCGATCCTTCAGCGCCTGGAGGACCGACTGTTGAAGGAGTGCGGCCTGCGGTAGCGCAAACCGCAGCCCCGGCACGAAGAAGCCCATGCTGGGCCGCAGTCTCTCGGCGAGGATCTGGGCCACGGTGGACTTCCCTGCGGCCATGATGCCTGTGATAACGATGACCATCAGAGCGCACCCTCGAGGATTGAGGTGGCGTCTCTGCCGAGGGGGATGCCGACCATCGCGAGGTGGCTCATGAGCTAAGACGTCACGCCTCGTCGCGCTGCATGGTCAAGGGATTGTCTAGGCCGCCAATGCTCGCAGACCATCTTCAAGAGAGTCGGGAAAGGCCCACCGGGCAGCATCTCCAGACTTAGTTCGTCCAGCGCCTCCGAATACCGGACTCCACCACGTGTACGACCTGATCTGGATCCGGGCGAAGTGAAACTGCCCTCCAGGATCGGGAACCAGCGCGATCAGGACGGCAGAGCTAGCCTCAGCGGCAACTGACCCCACGCAGGCATAACCAAACCGACTCCAGCGGCTGCTACGCAACCGGGATGCCGGCTCCGAGGAGCGAGCCCTGCAACGGATGCATGAATTCCGCGAAGTCGATACCGTGTCGGTTCTTGGGGACCCCCGAATCGCTTTCCATCGAATAGGCCCGAGCTGGCCCATGACCCCGCCGGAGATTCAAGTCAGAGGATGGACGAACTCATCCACAAGAGCGTTGGCTGTTCCGGCATCGCCGTCGATCAATCCAATTGAGTGTGACCGCCATTCCCTGTGCCAGCCCCTTCTCGGTGGCCTCACTCAAGCGCCGACTCCCGGGGCTCCTTGGGCGGTGGGCACGCCTGCGACCATTCCTGCCCACAGCAGATCGGTTGTCGCAAGGGTCAAATCGTCCACGGATGCTCCATCGAGGAGGTTGCCGGCCGCTAGCATTGCGGCCCCGTGGAGGCTCACGAAGCATACGAGCGCGAGCCTCTCGACGTCGCCTGAGGCCAACTCCCCGGCGTCCTGGGCTTCGGCGATGAGCGCCCTGGCGATCCGGATGCCGTCTTCGCCGATGTTGCGCAGTTCACCGCTGGCATCAGGATGGTGCTTGGTGGAGTGCATCACGGCCAACAGGACCGGGTGGGAGACCGCGAAGTCCACGTAGGCCCTCGCGATCCGGACAAAACGTGAACGGTGGTCTCCGGCAGCTTCCGACGCTCCCATTATTCCGGCGTTCATTCCACGGAAGCCGTCAAGGGCCAGGGCATCAAGAAGCGCCTGTTTGTCCCGGAAGTGCTTGCCGGGCGCCGCGTGGCTCACGCCAAGGTCACGCGCGAGTTGCCGCAGGGAAAGTCCCTCGACTCCTGCTTCCTCGATGATTTCCGTTGCACGGGCGAGCAACGCCTCTCGGAGCTTGCCGTGATGGTAAGGCTGATCGGTCATGCGACCAGTATAACCAGTATGTAGCCATTGACAACAATGATGTCACTGCCTACTATGTTGTCATCGGCTACATAAGCGGCCTCGATACAGATCGGATTCGACATGACCATGACCTACACCGGAACGACGGCACTCATCACCGGAGCGAGCTCCGGGCTCGGCTCCGAGTTCGCCGCACGATTTGCAGCCCGCGGGGCCAACCTCGTACTGGTCGCACGGCGGACCGACAGGCTTGAGGACCTCGCCCGGAAGCTGCACGACGCCCACGGCATTTCAATAACTACACTCTCGAAGGACCTGAGCCGTCCCGGAGCCGGAACGGAAGTCCGCGACGAGCTCACCGGCCGCGGCATCCGCATCGACACCCTGATCAACAACGCGGGCTTCGGCACGCGCGGCCCATTGGTCGAGGAAGACCCCGCGGTCATCGCCTCGGAGATCTCCCTCAACGTGGCTTCCCTCGTCGACACCACACGGGCATTCCTCCCGGACATGCTCTCCACAGGAAAGGGCGCACTCATCAACGTGGCCAGCACCGCCGCATTTCAGCCCGTGCCTGGCATGGCGGTTTACGGAGCAACCAAGGCCTTTGTCCTAAGCTTCACGGAAGCGGTGGCACACGAGACGAAGGAATCTGGCCTTCGCGTGCTCGCGCTCTGCCCAGGAGCCACCCGCACCGAGTTCTTCGACGTCCTCGGGAGCCAGGCCGCAGCGGTCGGCCGGCTGCAGAGCGCCAGCCAAGTCATCGACACTGCCCTGCGCGCTCTCGATCGCCGCACTACACCCGTAAGCGTCGTCTCCGGCTGGGGAAACCGAATGCTTGCCGGAATGGCCCAGCGCCTCCCCCGGCACATCTCCCTCGCAATCGCCGGCCGAGCAGTACAGGAGTAGTGTCGGGGTCGCATTTCGCGGCGCCGTATCGCGTTCACCGTCACACGTCCTTGCAGAGCCGGTCCTATTGGACGTGTTCATCCCTGGGACTCTGGGACGGAGGCTATCTGGTAGCGAATCGGATGGTTCCAAGGGGGAAAGGTTGAACTACGAATCCACGCGGGTAGCCCCAAATCAACCGCGCCTTGACGTAGTTTCAGCCGCTATCGTCTGCACGCTGGCAGCTCTGCCCATGATTCTGGCGCTTTTTCTTGCCGTGTCCACGATCGTCTCGGCGCTTACTGGGACCGGGGCAACGTGGAACCAGGCCGCGCAAGTCATGGCCACCATCGCGGCCGAGGTCGCCGGCTTCTCCGACGTCGGAGACGATGGCTGCATCGACACGATGTTTGTCGCTCCCAAGTTCGGTCGACGCGGTGTCGCCGGCGCCCTCTTGGCACATCTCCACGACATCGCCGTAAGGGCCGGCGCAACTCAGCTGCGGGCTTCCCGACGCAGCACCGGATCACGGCCAGCGTCCAGCCCTACCGGGATGACGGTTGACGGCCTATCGTGGTTCTGACATAGCACGAGGGAAAGGAACCAAGATGTTCACCCTGCAGATAAGCTATCCGGTCCGGGACTACGGGGCATGGAAAAAAGTCTTCGACAGCGATCCCGCGGGCCGCGCCGCCTCGGGTGCCCGGTCTATCCGGGTGTTCCGGGATACAGACGACCAGAACAGCGTGGCCGTGCTCCTTGACTTCGACACCAAGGAAGCTGCGACCGTCTTTCTGGAGCGGCTGCGCAGCCAGGTGTGGGATAAACCGGATGTGGTAGGGCAACTGATGTCGGCGTCGCCGACAGCCAGGATTCTGGAGCAGGTGGCCCGCGAGGGTCAGGCCGCGGGCTGACCGCAAGCCTGGTCTTCGAAGGAAACCAGACATTCCGGAAAGTTGATGACAATCTCGAGGCCGACGAATGGGTACTCGCTGTCGCCAAGGGAAGGTCCGAAGAACAAACCTTCGTGAGTTCCAACCCGATGATGAACAAGTTCCACCGCACGGATGACTGATCCGCCGACCCCCCACCAGCATCGAGTTCTCTTGTGGACACCAGGGGCGACATCGACGACCCTTAGGGCGGTTTTCTTTCACGCCCAGGGCCGTCCGGGAAATTTGAGTGGCTGCCAGAAGATCCCGTGGCCGGCCCGGACGCCGGCATCGGCTGGGACGTGCCCACCGTGCGGGTGAACAAGCTCTGCCTCTCCGGCCTGACCGCCGTCATCGACGCGGCCCGGATGATCCGCGCCGGCGAGCTGTGTGGATCGGACGCCGCCCGGCAGCATGTGCCCGGGCGGAGGGTGCCGCGTGTTTGACGCGAAGGGCAGCTAGAGGACGCCAGATGTGGAGACGAGCTGCGCCCGGCCCTCTTCGAGCCGGTACGCGAGGCCGACCACCGCGGCGGAGTAATTGTCCACTGCGTCGAAAATCACCCGTGAACTGTCCAGCAGCCGGTGCGCGGTCTGCTTGACGTGTTCGACGACCATGTCGTTGACGTCCGTCTTGTCCTCACGCAGCGACCTCAGCACGGACGGTGTGATCCGTTCAACCAGGTCGCGGATGTGCCCCTGGGGCACCTCCCCGGTTTCCACCGCATCTCTCGCGGCCGTGACGGCGCCGCAATTGTCATGTCCCAGGACGACGATCAGCGGGACGTGGAGCACCGAGACCGCGTACTCGAGCGAGCCCAGAACGGCGTCGTCGATCACGTGCCCGGCTGTGCGCACCACGAAGACGTCGCCGAGGCCGACGTCGAAGATGATCTCCGCGGCGAGACGGGAGTCCGCGCAGCCAAAGATGACTGCGAACGGATTTTGGGTGTTCACCAGCTCGCTTCGCCGGGAGGCGTTCTGGTTCGGGTGCAGCGAATCTCCCGAGACGAAACGCTCATTGCCGTCAAGCAGGCGCTGCCATGCCTCGTACGTGCTGATTCTGCTGCTCACCCTACTTACTGTAAGGGGGCGTACCGACGCACAAAGGGAGGTGTCGCCTAAGTGGCCGCGTCGGCTGCAACAACTGCTCCAAGCCACGATCGGGTGGGGCCGCACCGGGAAAGAACCTGCTTAGGTCCACCTGACCGGGCCGAGGTGAGATCACATCTGCGTTTAGTTGCGAAGGGCCGCCTGTCCCCGTCTCAGTGGTCCTGAAACAGGTGGACGGTGACACTGTTAATCGGGGCACGGGTCAGTGTGACTCCCAGATTGACCGACGTCCGGTTGGACTGACTTGAGTATGATTTGTCCGGCCCAGGCCCCGCTTCAAGCGTGGCGGTCAGGCGGGTATGACTTCATGGGAGCTTGACGACAGTCCCATCACCGTCTGGTCTGCCCATCTTAGGAGGCCTTCTCATCATTGCAAACGAGACAGCCGGTGTCATCGTCGGAGTCGACACCCACGCTGATACCCATCACGCTGCGGTCATCAGCGAACACGGCCAGCACTTGCGCGATCAAAAAGTTCCCGACCACTTCGAATGGCTACCTCGACATCATCGCCTTCATCGCTGCCGACAGAGTCATCGCCGTTGGAGTGGAAGGAACCGGAACCTACGGGGCCGAGCTCACAGGGTTCTCCTCTCACACGGACTCGCCGTAGTCGAAGTCAACCGCCCGAACAGGCAACACCGAGGACTATGCGGGAAGTCGGATCCGATCGACGCTTACGAGGCCGCTAACTCGGCATTGGCTGGGAGGAAAACCTCAACCCCAAAGCGACGTGACGGCTATGTCGCGGCATTACGGGCGATCCGAGCCGCCAGGACCAGTGCGATCAAGCCCGTACCATCGTCCAGGTTCAGCTCACGAGCCTGCTCGTCAGTGCATCCGAGGAGATCGAAGCAGCCGACACTGAACTCGCTCAGATCACCGCGGAGAACGCGCCTGCGATCACCCAGATCCGCGGAGTCGGCACCGCCGTTGCCAGCCAGCTCCTGGCCGGCGACAGGAAAGCCAACGCAGCCCTGCACCACATTGCCCTTACACGAATGGCAAATGATCCACGCACACGCTCTTACGTGGCAAAACCGTGGGTCTCAGGTGGTCCTGGATCAGCCCGTCGCTGTGGAATCAGGTTGGCGTACTCAGATGGCCAGCCGGGCGTCGTCAAGTTTGACTGTATTGCTGGAGGAAATGTTCCAAACAGCCTTTAGTGATGCGTCCCTTTTGTCCATAACATGCGCCAAGTCCGAGGTGATCATGCGGCTGGGCAAGGGTCGGCAACAATGCGCTATTTGTAACTTAACCGCCTTGAAATATTTGTGAAACCCACAGCCCATAACGTGGAGTCCGCGTCGGGGAAAACGGAACTCTGGCATTACTAAATCAATCAAAGGGACCACAATGTCCAATGTAATAACTCGGCCGGATCACGATCCAGCCGAGGAATTTGAAAACGAACGGGAACGCACGGGCGACCTGGCACTTGCTACCCAGGACTTCTCCAACGAAGACGCCGGCTATCACAAGACCCTCAAACCGCGGCAGATCCAGATGATCGCGATCGGGGGCGCCATCGGCACCGGCCTGTTCATGGGAGCCGGCGGCCGTCTTCATGGCTCGGGACCTGCACTGATACTGGTCTACGCGGTGTGCGGCTTTTTCGCTTTCCTAATCCTCCGTGCGCTCGGTGAACTGGTCCTTCACCGGCCGTCCTCGGGATCCTTCATTTCATACGCCCGGGAGTTCTATGGCGAAAAGATGGCCTTCGCCGCAGGCTGGCTCTATTTCCTCAACTGGGCCATGACCTCGGTGGTGGATGTCACCGCCGTCGCACTCTACGTTAAGTTCTGGGCACCCTACTGGGCACCGCTGCAGTCGGTGCCGCAATGGGCAATCGCGCTCGTGGCGCTGGTGGTGGTTCTGGCGCTGAACCTTGTGTCCGTCAAACTCTTCGGCGAAATGGAATTCTGGTTCGCGCTAATAAAGGTCTCGGCACTGGTGCTGTTCCTCATCATCGGGGTCTGTTTCCTGGTCTTCGGTGGCCACACGGACATCGGACCGACGGGTTTCAACGTCATGGCGGACAACGGCGGGATGTTCCCCATGGGCGCCGTTGCGCCCCTGTTGGCGGTTAGCGGCGTCGTGTTCGCCTATGCCGCCATTGAACTGGTGGGTACGGCCGCGGGCGAGACGGAAAAGCCCAAGGAAGTCATGCCCAAGGCCGTGAACACAGTGGTCTTCCGCATCGGCATTTTCTATGTAGGTTCTGTACTGCTGCTTTCCCTGCTGCTGCCCTTCACCGCCTACAAGGCCGGAGAATCGCCCTTTGTCACGTTCTTCACTCACATAGGTTCACCGGATGCCGGAGCAACTTCCGCCTCCATCATGAACTTCGTGGTCCTCACCGCGGCACTCTCAAGCCTCAACGCTGGCCTGTACTCCACCGGCCGTATCCTGCGTTCCATGGCCGTCAACGGTTCCGCCCCCGGATTCACCGCCAAGATGAGCAGTCATGGCGTGCCATATGGCGGCATCCTTCTCACGGCGGTCATCACGCTGCTCGGGGTCGGGCTGAACGCCGCATTCCCCTCGGAGGCCTTCGAGATCGTGCTGGAGATATCAGCCCTGGGCATCATCGGAGGATGGGCCACCATCATCCTCTGCCAAATGAAACTGCAGAAATGGGCAAACGAAGGGAAACTTGAACGCCCGGCGTTCAGGCTCATCGGCGCACCTTTCACGTCCTACCTGACCCTCGCGTTCCTGCTTTTTGTCTTGGTAACCATGGGCTTCTCGGACACGGGACGCTGGGTCCTCTCCTCCCTGGTGGTACTAGTTCCCGCCCTGGTGGGCGGCTGGTTTGCAGCGCGCAAGAGTATCTATCGCGCCGCAAAGGAGCGTGCCGGCTACACCGGCGCATTCCCGGTGGTGGCCGAACGCCCCGCCATCGACGCCACCAGGCAGTAGCCCCCGCGGAAAATGCAGGGGCCCGACGGCGATCCTGAACTGCTCGCCGTCGGGCTCCTGACGCTGGCCCTGCGGCCGGTGCGCAGGCGCTGCACCGAGCAGCTCTGTGGGCAGGTTCAGGTTGCTCATCTTCCCGTGATGAATCGTGGCACCTTTCCAGCGTTGCACGTGCAGATCGGCGACAAGCTGTTTCCGGAGCTGATGCCAGCGTTGCGGCTCGGCATAGCTAACATTCTGTCTGAGCGTCGCATTCATTCAGTCCCTGTCACTGCGAGAGCACGTTGATTTTCCATATGTCCGGCCGGTCGGGGTGCTCTGGGGCTGGAACGCCCGGTTACCGGAGCACCACGAGCGAGGGACGTGGTTACATGTGCACGTGCAGGCGCCGCGCGGCCTCGGCGATGGATCCGGTAAGGGACGGGTACACCGTGAAGGTGCTGGCGACGTCATCGACATGCAGTTTCTGCGCGACCGCGATGGCGATCGGAAAGATCAGCTCGGAGGCGTTCGGTCCCACGACGACTCCGCCGATCACGGTGCCTGATCCCTTGCGTGCGATGATCTTGACGAAGCCGTCCTTGTGGTTGCGCATTTTCGCGCGGGCGTTGCTGCTCAGGGGGAGCTTGACAACATCGCCCTGGTATTTGTCTGATACCACGTCTTCCTCGGACACGCCCACGGTGGCGATCTCGGGAGAGGTGAAGATGTTGGAGGCCACATGGTGCAGTTTCAGCGGAGTGACGCCGTCTCCCATGAAGTGGGCGATCGCTATGCGGCCCTGCATGGCGGCCACGGACGCCAGGGCGAAAACTCCGGTGCAGTCGCCCGCCGCGTAGATGTTTGACGCGGTCGTCCGGGAGACACCGTCCACCTTGATGTGTCCGCTTTCAGTGAGCTCCACGCCGGCTGCCTCCAGCCCGATGCCATCGGTGTTCGGGATGGACCCGACGCACACCAGGCAGTGGCTGCCGGTTACTTTGACGCCGTCGCCCAGCACCACGGCCACACCGTCCCCGGTGCACTCCACGGCTTCGGCTCGGGACCGGGCGAGGACCTTGACTCCGCGGCGTTCAAAGACGCCTTCCAGCACCTCTGCGGCGTCAAGGTCCGACCTTGGCAGGACACGGTCTCCGCTGGAAATCAGGGTCACTCTGGAGCCCAGCCCGTTGTAGGCGGACGCGAACTCGGCACCGGTCACGCCGGAGCCGACCACAATGAGTTCCTCGGGCAACTCCTCGAGGTTGTATAGCTGGGCCCAGTTCAGGATGCGCTCACCGTCGGGACGGGCGGTGGGCAGTTCGCGGGGGTGGGCCCCGACTGCGAGGAGGATCGCGTCGGCTTCCACAATCTCGATGCCGTCTGCTCCGAGGACCTCGATTGTGTGGTTGTCCACCAGCGTGCCGGAGCCTATGAGAACGCGGACACCCAGATTTTCGAGGCCCTTTTGAATGTCGGCCGACTGCTGACGGGCCAGTGCCAGGAGGCGGTCGTTGATGTGCTTGAGGTCCGCTCGCATGGTCGGAGTGCAATCTCCCCCCTCGACGTCGAACTTAACCCCCAACTCTTCGGCCTCTCCGACACGGGTCATCAGGTCCGCCGTCGCGATGAGCGTCTTGGAGGGAACGACGTCCGTGAGCACGGCGGATCCGCCCAGGCCGGCGCGTTCGATAACGGTCACCGCCGCGCCGAGGGAAGCGGCGACCATAGCGGCTTCATAACCACCTGGTCCCCCACCGAGAATTGCGATACGGGGTGAACTCAGGACCGGATGTGTAGTCATAAAAACTTCTATTCTCGTGGAAGCGGTGCGAACTCTAAGGGTTCACAGTCCGCAGTTATGGCCGCTTGCGGATCGGTAAGTTCCAGCCCGTGACTCAAACGATGGGCACTCGGACGAGCAACGCAGGGCGCGCGCCCCCAGGACCTACCAAGCGTGGCTCTCCTGGGTCAGCCCGAAAGGGACACTGTCGCTGAGCGCCACAGTGAATTCACTGGCACCGTGCCTGGTAACAACAATCCCCCGTCGCCATTCGCCTATTGCTCTTTCACGGACAGCAGACACGGCGGCGTTTAGTTGGTTCTCCAGGCTGTCACGATCAGTGACAATGACAGTTATTGACAGGTCGTGCTCGGTGAGGGTTTCCATATTCATGTCTTTCTGGGTTTCGTGCGTATACGCGGGCATTTGTCTCAGAGGGAACGGGAACGGAACGCCAGCACCCGCAGAGGATGTCGACGATTTGCCGATGCGCTCGGCCTTCCTGTCCGCTAGCCGCGGGCGACGCCTCACTTGACGGCGCCGGCGGTGAGGCCGGCAACAATCTTGCGCTGGAAGACCAGGACCAGGATCACCAGGGGAATGGTGACAATGGTTCCGGCGGCCATGATGGCCGTGTACGGAATCTGGTTCGGTTGCGCCCCGGCGAAGCTCGCGATGGCCACCGTGACCGGCTGGGTCGCGTCGCTGGAGAGCTGGCTGGCAATCAGGAACTCATTCCAGGAGGAGATGAACGCCAGGATGGCCGTGGTGAAGATGGCCGGCGCCGCCAAAGGCATGATCACCTTCCGGAACGCCTGACCCTGGGTGCAGCCGTCCACCCGTGCCGATTCCTCCAGCTCCCACGGCATTTCGCGGAAGAAGGACGTCATCGTGTATACGGTCAGCGGCAGCACGAACGAGATGTTCGGGATGATCAGCGCCTGGTACGTGCCGATCCAGCCGATGTTGGTGAACAGCTGGAACAGCGGCGTGATGAGTGCGACGCCCGGGAACATGGACGCACCCAGGATGAAGCCCAGCACGAGGTACTTGAACCGGAAATTCAGCCGTGCCAGGGCGTAGGCGGCGAACACACCGATCAGCAGCGAAACCACAGTGACGACACCGCCGATGAACACGCTGTTGAGCAAGGCCTGGCCGAAGTGGTTGCCGAAGGACGTATCGAACGCGGTGTTGAAGTTATCCAGGGTGACGTGGGTCGGCAGTAGGGACGTGTCGTAGGTGAAGCCGACCTCCCGGAATGCCGTGACCACCATCCAGTAGGCCGGGGCCAGGCACCAGATCAGGACCACGGCGGCGCTGATGTAGGTGCGGCCCTGCGTCCATTTCTCCTTGTTCTGGGAGGCCTTCCTGCCCTTGTCCTGCTGTGCCCGGAGTTCGGTCGCGGCGGTCATTTCTTCCCCTTACCGGTGGCTCCGCTTTGTTCCACGACATTCGCCCCGAGGAAGCGGACAAAGATGAACGCGACGAGGAAGATGATGATGAATGTGATGGTGGACAATGCTGCCGCCGCGTTGAATCCTTGCCTGATCTGGTTGATGACCAGGATGGAGAGCGTGGTGGTGTTGTTGGCACCGCCGGTGAGGATGTACGGGAGGTCGAACATCCGCAGGGCATCCAGGGTGCGGAAGAGGACAGCCACCATCAGCGCCGGCTTGACCAGCGGCAGGGTGATCATCCGGAACCGCTGCCAGGTGGTGGCACCGTCAACCTTGGCAGCCTCATAGACCTCGGCCGGGATCATCTGCAGTCCGGCGAGGATGAGCAGCGCCATGAACGGCGTGGTCTTCCAGACGTCGGCGATGATGACAGCCCATTTGGCCGGCCACTCGCTGCCTGTCCACAGGATGGTGGTGTTGAACAGCTTGTTGGCGATGCCTTCAAAAGCGAAGATGAACAGCCACAGCTTGGCGGTCACGGCGGTGGGAATGGCCCACGGAACCAGGACTGCGGCACGGACCAGGCTGCGGCCCCGGAAGGTCCTGGCCATAATGAGGGCCATCCAGAAACCGAGCACGGTCTCCAAGGTCACGGTTACCACGGTGAAGAAGAACGTGGTGGCCGTCGCGGACCAGAACTGGCCGCCGAGGGTCCCGGGCGGACATGCCACCGTTCCGCCTCCGGGTGCCGCGCATTGCTGGGCAAGCCAGTTGACATAGTTCTGGATGCCGGCCGGGCCGCCGGCCGTGAACAGCCCGGTGACCGGATCCAGCCCGGCGTCCTTCTGGAAGGACATAACGATGGCGCTGATAATCGGGTAAACGATCACGATCGCCAGGGCGAAGATGGTCGGGGCCAGCAGCCAGGAAGCCCATTTGCCCTGGCTCAGGATCTTGTTGTCCTCACCGACGCCCTTGGGGGCGTGGTGGACGGGGGTACCGCCCGACGCCGGCTTTACCGGCGTCGGGCCCAATTCGGTTGCCATGGCAGCGTTACCCCGCCGCGCCGGCGGATTCGATGGACTTCTGCATATCAGACAGTGCGGTTTCCACGGTCTTCTCTCCCTTGATGGCGGAGTACGCATTTTCCTGGATGGCCTTGGTGACCGCCGGGTAGAACGGCGAGACCGGACGCGGCACGGCATTCTCGATCGACGTCTTCAGCACCGGCAGGTAAGGCAGCTTGGCCACAAGTTCCTTGTCTTCATACAGCGCGCCCAGGACCGGCGCAAGGGAGCCCTGGGTTGCGTAGAACTTCTCAGTCTCTTCCGAGGTCATGAACTTCAGGAAGTCCAGGGCGGTGGCCTTGTTCTTTGAATAGACACTCACGGCGAGGTTGTGGCCGCCAAGGGTGGAAGCACCCGGTCCGTCCTTGCCCGGAAGGGCAGTCATGCCCAGCACATCCTTCACCTTGGAAGACCCCTCAGTGGTGGCCAGGTTGTAGACGTACGGCCAGTTGCGCAGGAAGAGGAGCTTGCCGTCCTGGAAAGCCTGCCGGCTCTCTTCTTCCTTGTAGGTGATGGCTTCCTTCGGGATGTTCCCGTCAGCATACGCCTTCGCGAGGTTTTCCAGCCCTGCCTTGGCATCGGCGGTGTTCAGGCTGGGCTTGCCGTCCTTGTCCAGCACGGAACCGCCCGAGGAGTTGATGGCCTCGGAAGCGTTAACCGTCAGGCCTTCGTACTTGCTGAACTGGCCCGCATAGCAGCCAATGTTGTTTGCCTTGGCGATGGAGCACATGCCCATCATCTCCTCCCACGTCGTCGGCGCGGTGGGAACCAGATCCTTGCGGTAGTAGAGGATGCCGCCGTCCGAGGTCTGCGGGGCCGCGTACAGGGTTCCCTTGTAGGTTCCGCTGTCGACCGTCGGCTTGAGCATGGCGGAGGTGTCCAACGCCATCTTGTCCTTGAGCGGCTGGAGCCAGCCCTTGGCCGCGAACTCGGCCGTCCAGACAACGTCAACATCAACGACGTCGTAGTCAGCGCCCTTCGCCTGGAAGTGCTGGACCAGGTCATCGTGCTGCTGGTCAGCCTGGTCGGTCTGTTCCTTGAACGTGACCTTCTCGTTCGGGTGGGCCGCATTCCACTTTTCGATCAGGGGACGGACAACGTTGCTGTTGTCCTTGCCCTGGACGTACGTGATGGGGCCGCGGCCGTCGAGGCCCTGTTCGGCGTCGCCGCCGCCTCCGCCACCTGCGGTGCCGCTGGTTGCGGCTCCTCCGCAGCCGGACAGGGCTAGTGCGCCGGCCATCATCAGTGCTGCCGTGGCGGTCAGCTTTGCTTTCATTGTTGCTCCTTCTTAAGAGCACCCGGCACGTCGCCGGATGTTGGGCAGAACTAAGGGGTCAGATGATCCAGGCGGTGGTGCTTGCCGGGAGCTTGCTGCCGGTCAGCGGGCCGCTGCTGAGGAGAATGATGCCTTCCGGCAGCTCGACGGGCCCGGTGCCGAAGTTGGTCACCGACTGCCAGCCGTTGGGGCGTACGAAATGCAGGACAGAGTCGCCGGCAGACACCCACGTCAGCCGCTCTTCGGTCCGCAAGAGCCGGCGGTATCGCAACGCCTCGCGGTACATTTCAAGGGTGGAGCCCATGACCTTGTCCTGGGCGTCCACGGCGTAGTTGGCGAACCATTTCGGCTGCGGCAGGTGCGCGCCATCCTCGCCGAAGCCGAAGGAAGGGCCCTCCGCCGTCCAGGGCAGCGGAACACGGCAGCCGTCGCGGCCGATGGCCACGCCCGGGTTCCGGAAGAATGCCGGGTCCTGGCGTTCGCCGGCGGCGATGTCGCCGACTTCCTGCAGCCCGAGCTCCTCACCCTGGTACAGATAGGCGGAACCGGGCAGCGCGAACATCAGCAGGGACGCGGCACGGGCGCGGCCCAGGCCAAGCTCGGTGTCGACGCCGGAGGCCGGGCCCCCGGCGAGCAGCCAGTCCCGGCATCGGCGTTCGCCGCTCTGGGGCAGGCCGTAGCGGGTTGGGTGGCGGACCACGTCGTGGTTGGAGAGCACCCAGGTCGAGGACGCGCCCGAGGAAGCGGCCTCGGCAAGGTTCTTGACGATGATGGCGTGGAACTGTTCAGCGTCGAAGTCCGCCTGGAGGAGGTCGAAGTTGAAAGCCTGGCCCAGCCCGTCAGGCGTGGCATAGCGGGAGCGGCGGTCCGCGTGCACCCAGGTCTCCGCGACGGCGGCGCGCGGCGGGGTGTACTCGTTGAGGACACTGCGCCAGTGGGCGTAGATGGAGTGGACCTCGTCACGGTCCCAGAACGGGTGGGACCCGTCCGGGAGGCCATCAACTCCGGTGCCCTCCTGGGGGAGCTCGGCCTTGGACGGCAGTGGCTCGGATAAATCCTTAACCAGGGCATGGGCGACGTCGACGCGGAAACCGTCCACGCCACGGTCGGACCAGAAGCGCAGGGTCCTGAGGAAGTCCCCGCGCACCTCCGCGTTGTCCCAGTTGAAGTCCGGTTGCTCCTTCGCGAAGATGTGCAGGTACCACTGCCCGGGCGTGCCGTCCGTTTCGGTGATGCGTTCCCAGGCCGGGCCTCCGAACTTGGAATCCCAGTCCGACGGCGGCAGCTCGCCGTTCTCCCCCAGCCCGTCACGGAAGATGTACCGCTGCCGCGCGGCCGAGCCCTTCGGCGCGGCCAGTGCTTCCTGAAACCATTCGTGCCGGTCCGAGGAGTGGTTGGGGACAATATCCACCACGATCCTGATGCCTGCGGTCTGCAGCGCGGCAGCCAACTCATCGAAGTCGGCCAGGGTACCTAGCCGCGGGTCCACGTTGCGGTAGTTGTCGACGTCGTAGCCGCCGTCCGCCAGGGCGGACGGGTAAAAAGGGCTCACCCAGACGGCGTCGATCCCCAGCGCCTTCAGATACGGGACCTTGGCGGTGATGCCCCTGACGTCGCCCAAGCCGTCGCCGTTGGAGTCGGAGAAACTGCGCGGGTAGATCTGGTACACGGACGCCTGGCGCCACCAGCTGGCATCAGTGTCGACGGAATAGCTCACGTCTTCGGGGCTGTTCAAGTCTTGCTTCCTATCTGCCGTGCGAAACGGCGTCATCCCTGAGCGGAACGACGTGGCGGCGTCGAAGTGGCAGCGTCGACGCGAGTAGTCGACGCGGATAGTCGACGCGGATAGTCGACGCGGATAGTCGACGCGCTTCAACGAGATTAGAGCATTCGGCAGGAGTGTGTCAATGCTCACATCAGGGATGACTCACGCTGCTGCCCGCGCAATGGGAACACATGCTGCGGACTTGGATGTGTGGGCCAAAGGGTGGAGCCTGCGACGGCAGAGGGCCTTTCGAAGGGAGAGCCTGCTCGCGGGCGTCAGCTGGATTCGGCGGCAGCACCTGTGCGTCAATGCAGATGGCGGCGGTGCGGCATTTCTCGCCTTCAGATTGTTTGCCATCCCAGCAGGCTTTGGGCGGCAGGACGCGACCCACACGGATCGAAGAGGGCTTTTTTGAGTTGCCCGTTCCGGATCGGCCGGAATGCCCTTCGGACGGATGCCCCGAAAGGCTAGCGACCGATGCGATACCGGCTTGGTCGAGATGCCGGCAGTCTTGATGCGAGCACGCGAGGAGAGCCTCAAGCGCACCCTCTACCCAGCGCTTTGCTTTGCTGGGTCACACCCCGCACCGAGGATCCACTACAGGTCAGGCGGGCGCGACGGCGGTGCTGCCCCGCTCAATCAAATCGGGCCTAATGAGCGTCTGGAACGTCGCAGGATCCTCGCCACGAAGCCGGCGGATCAGATATCTGACGGCCAGCCTGGCAATGTCGCTGTGATTCGGTGAGACGCTGGTCAGGCTCGGGTGGCTCGCCTGTGCCGTGCGGTCGCTGATGGTGAGACCCACAACAGACAGCTCGCCAGGGATGCGGAGACCTTGTTCTCTGGCGGCTGCCATTAGTCCCAGGGTAGCGGGCTCGTTGATTGAGAGCAGAGCAGTCAGCCCTGGCGCAGCTTTCCGGATCTCGTCCAAGACCTTCCAACCGGCATCAAAAGTCAGGGATGCGGTGAACACGTGGGACCGGATACCCAGCGCCTCGGCGGACGCAATGACCGCGTCCCTCGTCCTCACAAACGGCCCGTGCCCTGCGTCAAGGTCCGACTGCGACCGGGCGAGAAATCCTATGTCCGTGTGCCCCAGCCCGGCAACATACTCGACCGCCATTGCCCCCATAGCTTCGAAATCGGTATCGACGTACGCCTGCGCCTGATGCCCCCCGGTGCGGCCGATGGTAGTGAACGGAATTCCCGCGTCCAACAGGAAAGACACCCGCTCATCGACGGTCCGCACTTCCATGAGCACCACACCCTCAACGATGCCCTGGCTGACCATCTTCCGCACGGCGTCGATTTCATCCGCCCCATAGGGCCACAGCAGCAGATGGTAGCCGTCCTCGCGGGCCTGTTCGGAGGCTGCACGGATGTACTCAAACTCGGTCAGGTTGAAGCCCACGTCCCCGATGGGGAAGATCAGCGCTATTATTCCCGTGCGTTTCCCCGCCAGGCCCTGGGCAAGGGCATTGGGCGTGTAGTCAAGGTCCTTCATGGCCCGCAGGACCTGCTGTCGCGTCTCCTCCGAGATCGGCCGGGTTCCACTCAGCACGTATGACACGGTGCTCCTTGAAACGCCGGCAACACGCGCGACGTCGGCCATGGTAGCCAAATGATCCTCCTCAGAACCGATGTCGATTGTAGGGGCCGCCAGGGAGTACGCAGCGGCGACCCACCACCATCGACGCGCTTAATCAGCATACTGCGTTCTGATTTGCTCTTCTGCCTTGTCACACGCAGTGTTGCCTGCCGCGCTTGGACTCCCCCTCCCGTGCTACCACTTACCCGTACCTAGCTGGTGGGAGGATGACGTTCCTTCCAGCAATTGAAATGATTAATACGGCTGGCAGCCCGCTCCCGGGCGACGAAGTCCAGGTTCGGTTCGACGCTGACGGCCGGCCCTGGGCTGTGCGCCATGACGGAATGATCTGGCCCCTTGACCCGGACACGGAATCATCCCACTGGTTCAGCATGGGGACTGGTCCAACGGCGAGATCTCCGCGGCAGTAGGGTCCAGCGGCGTCGTGAGCGTGGAAAACTGGCGCGTCCAGGTACGTCTTATCTACTCTCAGGTTGGGTTCGCAGCCATGTGTGTTCTGAACAAGGGTCGTCTCGAGACACACGGATTATCTACCCCTGACGAGGTACGTTCGTTTGCCGCAGTCCCTGAATCCGTTTCCCCCGACCAACCACCCGAACGTCCCGATTTCACGGCAATGGATCGCGTTCAGGGTCATCCACAAGGCTGGAGGCCTGTCCTGGGCAGTGGTGGACACCTCCACTTACGAGCTGCATTCTGAGGCCTGCGCCTACCTTCACTACCATCTTGGTTCGGCCCGCCATATCCTGCCCGGCTGACCCATACAGCTCCTCAGCACACGGTTTGCCAAGGGTGGTGCGGGTTTTCCCCCGGGAAGCACAGGGTTTCCCAAGGACTTCCGGCTCTATCTGCGGGCCGATGCCGTTTGCAACCATTGTCTGGGGATCCTTTTCCAAGCCGCTGGTACAGGACTTGGGAGGGAAAATTGGGGGCGCCTCGGTGGCTTTCGTTGAATCCGAATCTTTTCGCTGAGCACGAATCGCTGCGCACCCCCTAACCATGGCCACCGCGGCCAACATTTTCTCCCTAACACCGGGGCTTGGTTTCGCTGATGCTAGGGAGTGTTTGTGCATAAGAACCGTTTTGTTCGACTTGTGGTGTCCGGCATTCTGCTGTCACTAGCCGCTTTGTTTGGCATCGCCGCGCCTTCGGAGGCCGCAGGGCGCGCCGGAATCACACTGAGCGCCGCTGTAGGCCCGGCCGGAGCATCCGTCACAGTGACCGGCGCCGGCTTCGCCCGTCAATCCTCCGGAACGCTGACGGACGGATCAACCAGCGTCCCATTCACGACCAAGGGCAACGGATCCTTCACCGCGGCCGTGACCATCCCGCCAACCACATTTGTCTGGTTCCACCACAACAAGGAAGTCGACTGGCGCATCAACAGCTCCACCGCCTCGACGAACGCCCTTGCCGCAGCCCTTGCAACCAGAAACTCGTAATGCCCGCCGTCGCGACGCACCTGCTGCATACAACACGCAGCGGGTGCGTCGCGGCAAACCGGGACTGAGGCTTGAAAGGCCCCTCCTTGAACCACCAACTCGTTGTCCGGATCCTCACCACACTGACGATGATCCTGGGCGTGAACTACATGGTGTGGCGGTGGCTATTTTCCGTGAACTGGTCCGCAGCCTGGATCAGCGTGCCGCTGGTCATGGTCGAAACCTACAGCCTGATCGATGCCTTCCTCTTCGGAGTCACCATGTGGCGGTTGCGTGTACGCGAGGTCCCTCCGGCCCCGGCCGAGGGCCTCACGGTGGATGTCTTCATCACCACCTACAACGAGCCCGTCGGCCTCGTCATGACAACAGCCCTCGCCGCCCGCCGCATCAGCTACCCTCACAAGACTTGGATCCTCGACGACGGTGCCCGCGCAGCCATTAAGTGGGCGGCTGAAGAAGCCGGCATCGGCTACATCATCCGTTCCCCCGACTGGGAAAACCTGCCCCGACACGCGAAGGCCGGCAACCTCAACAACGCGCTGGCCGTAACGCAGGGCGAGTTCCTGCTCATCCTGGACGCGGACCAGATCCCGGAACCGGGAATCGTGGACAGCATGCTGGGCCACTTCAACAACGAAAAAGTCGCCCTGGTCCAGACCCCGCAGTGATTCTCCAACGTCACGGACGATGACATCCTCGGAAGCCAGGCACCGCT
The DNA here is from genome assembly GCF_005280255.1 of Arthrobacter sp. 24S4-2. NCBI lineage: Bacteria > Bacillati > Actinomycetota > Actinomycetes > Micrococcales > Micrococcaceae > Arthrobacter > Arthrobacter sp. 24S4-2. The sequence goes on from NZ_CP040018.1 coordinate 3,351,141, forward strand.
GTTCTACGGCCCCATCCAGCAAGGTAAGGACGGCTGGAACGCCGCGTTCTTCTGCGGCTCCAATGCCATGATCCGGCGCGAGGCCCTCATGCAGATCGGGATCACCGGCTACGTCGAAGGCGTACGGACCACCGTCCGGGAGACGCTGAAGGCCGCCGACAAGGTCATCACCAAGGCACGCGCCGAATACGGCGCTATCGGACCGCACGTGGCCCGGGCGCTGGACGACGTCGGTCTGGCGGTGCGCAGCGCACGCAGGGAACTGCACGAAAACAAGCCAGTCGCGAACGTCACCTATGACTTCCAGCGAAAGGTCGATGCGGCAGCCCGGAGCATCGTCACTGTCGACGTCGCATCAATTCAGGCCGACCTGGACGAGATCGGCCGCCTCTCCGTAGACTGCCGGACAGGCGGGTATATCGACGACGACGCCATCGACCGCCTGGCCCGGCGCGACTGGTCACCCCTAGGCGCCATCCGCTCGGTTCGTAAAATGGTCCAGGAACTGGACGTGGACCGATCCGACGAAGCACTCCCGGTCATGCCGATGGTCACAAACTCCGTGACCGAGGACATGGCCACCTGCATGCGGCTGCACACCCAGGGATGGGAGAGCGTCTACCACCACGAAATCCTGGCCAAAGGCCTGGCACCGGAGGACCTTCGGACCATGCTCACCCAGCGGCTGCGTTGGGCCCAGGGCACCATGCAGGTGTTCCTGCGCGAAAACCCCCTCTTCCAGCGAGGACTCACCGTGGGGCAACGCCTGATGTACTTCTCCACGATGTGGAACTACCTCTCCGGATTTGCCGCGGTCGTCTACATCGCGGCTCCCATCATTTTCCTGTGCTTCGGAGTACTGCCAGTGGACGCGTTCGGAATCGACTTCTTCGTCAGACTGATCCCGTTCCTGATCATGAACCAGGTCCTGTTCTTCGTCGCAGCCCGGGGCAGGAGGACCTGGCGCGGGCAGCAATACAGTGTTGCGCTCTTTCCGATCTGGATCAAAGCCTGCACGACGGCGGCGGGCAACGTCATCTTCGGCCGTGACCTGGGGTTCGCGGTCACCTCGAAAACCCGCCAGGGCGGGGGTCCGCCCTGGTCACTGATCCGTCCGCAGCTCGTGGCCATCGCAGCCCTGATCGTGGCAGCCATCACCGGGCTCGTCCGGATGTTCACGGGAGTGGGCGCTCCCGCCGGAACCCTGGTGAACATTGCGTGGGTCCTATTCGATCTGCTGATCCTCAGCGTGATCATCCGAGCAGCCCTCTACAAGGGATTCAACACAGGCTAGTGCCGACGGCCCACTAACCGCACGCCCGTTAAAGCGAGAGGTGGCGCCAAGTTACTTCAGCATGCTGACCTGATTGCTTTGACTAACTGCGCGAGCCAGAACCGGGGCGGCGTGCAGCCAGACATGTTCCAGCGGTTGCCAGACCGGCACAATCACGAACGCAGCAGTTCAGGCATTGACGATCTCGGACTCGCCCGGTACCCAGACAGTCCCGCCACGGTCACGGAAGGCGAGGGGGACGCCGCGAGCCCTGTTCCAGTCGATCGAATCTGAGACTTGGACGTGCACGTGCGGTTCGGTGCTGTTACCAGAGTTACCGCATTGGGCGACGGAGTCGCCCGCCTGCACTGGCTGCCCCGGGCGCACTTGGACGGTGCCCTGGCGCAAATGTGCCAGGAGCACGAAGGGACCGTTGTGACCCGCAGCGATCACGACGTGGTTCCCTGCGATGGCAGCAACTCCTGCGCGGATTCGTTCTGCTTGGCCCAGCATGTATGGCACGAGTGTCAACTGCGACCGGCGTCCCTCATGATCCGGTTCGCCGTCATGGACGGCAACCACCGTCCCTGACAATGGCGCCAGGATCGGCTGCCCGAAGCCGATGAACATTTCGGCGGGTTCTGGAGCCACGAGGCTGCGCCAGGTGCGGGGTGCAGACCTGCCGCTATTATCGACTGCGACGAAGTCGATCGCGTGCGACGTGCCGAAAACGTACGTGCCATGACTTGGCACTCGGCGGGCTGGGCTGTTTTCCACCCGCCAGCTGCCACGGAAGGGAAAGTCGAGCACCACCGCATCCGCCGGGGGGCCGTGAGAATCCTTGAAGGAACCCTCGGTCATGGCGAGTCCGACCATGGTGAAGCTGGTCCTGCCGGGAGGATCGCTGTTCTACGAGTCTGCATCACGTGGTCCTCGTTTCGATGGGGGCCCGTCCTGGAGGCCTCGCAGGACCCGGCTCGGCTTCCACAAACTCTCCTCCCCCAAACGCATCTGAATCAATGCCTAGCAAGACCGCCCGGCCCTGCCATCGCCGAGACCCGGCCACGGCTGACCGCCCCTGGATGTTAGTTCAGCTCATCTGCGCGAAAGATCTCGCGGCCTGACACATGACGCCAGATCACGTGGTCGAGCATTCTCGGCTGAGTTGGGTCGTTTTCGGCTACTTGCCCGATCAGCTCGGCGGTCTGCATGGGCGTGATGTCCTGGCCTCCGAAACCTGCGTGCTCTTCCACGAAGCGGGTGACCATTCGGTCAGGCTTCACAGACTGGAAGCCGCAAAGAATAAGAAAGTAATTGAAGGTGACGCCAGACGATTGGCTCGGCAAACATAACCAGGTTTTCTTCAAGTCAGCCAATGATTTTTCTGTGGCGTAGGCGGCATGGACTTCGCCTCGGGTCGTGATGTGGAGCTTATTGTGCAGGGCTTCAGCTGCTCGCCATCTGACCTCAGCTTTCAGCGGAGCGTAGGGCTGCGTGTGGGCTGGCTTGTGATTGTTCACCAAATCCGCCCACCCAGCACTCCCACCAGTTTCTCTGAAAGTAGCCAGCAATTCTTTGGTGCCATCCCGGTCAGCGTCAGCGCCCTGACCAAGCCGGTAGGCCCGGTACTCGTTCACGACAATGACCGGCATTTGTCTGTAAGGGTGGCCGCCTCGGAACTGAATTCGTGGGTCATATCCGGACTCTAACAGCAGTAATCCATATGGCTCCCGAACGGGCCCAACGTTGGACCCTGTTCTTCAAGTCAACTCCGGCAACCAGCAAAATGCCCTGCACCGCAGCGGGGTACAGGGCACTTCTGCTTAGGCGTAGACGGTCTTTTCGACCTTCCATTGCATCAGCCGCGGGTAGACCCAGAAGGTGTAGATGCCCAGCGTGATGATGCTCAGGAGCAGCCATTTGATCCACAGCCCAAAAATGCCCCACCCGGTGCCAATGAACTGAAGCTGTCATGCTGCCGCCCGAGCCGGTCCTGCACGGGTTTACGGCAACAGCATCTGATTTGTTCCGAGTATCCGCCCAAGTTAAAAGTGAGAATCAAATACTGGCCACTACTCGCGATGCCCTCCTCCCCCAGCTCATGTCCGGCAATTTGCGCGTCACGGATGCCGAAATGGTACTGGAGAACGCAGGCGTATGAATCAGAACGGCGGAGAGATTCAGCCCGGGGCGCGGAAGCACGTCGGCGGTGCGTCGTGTCCGAGCACACCGGCGGCTAGCTCCATGCCTCAGTGGTAGCCGGCCGCGAGTTTCCCGGTGCGCGCGGGTTCTCTCCCCGCAACCTCCGGTACATGAAGTCATTCGCCGAAGCGTGGCCCAATCCGGCAATGTTGCAACGCATTGCAACATTGCCGCGGGGCCACCAGATCGCCCTGCTCGAGAAGCTCAACGACGCGGACACCCGCCTCTGGTACGCGGCAGCCGCCGTCGAAATCAGCTGGTCGCGGGCGGTTTTCAGATCCAGTCCGCGGCGACTCAGTGCTAGCCAGATTCCCGGAGTTTCGACTGGCTCAACGTCATGCATGGAGAAGAAGAAGGAAGATGTAGATGGACAGGCAACTTGGTCCCGAGGACCATCGCTTCGCCACGTACTTCTGCGGCAGCAGACGTTCGCTCGCGCCAGGCCATGGACAATCCGGATGATCCCATGTGCACTCGTCGCGGTTCCATGCGACTCTGCCGGCTCTTCACGGTGGCCCGGCCGGAGCCGCGGTGTTTCTGGGCGTGCCAGGACAGCCACCTGAACGACCCGCGGGGCTAGCCAAACCCACCGCCCACCGGCGGCAGATTGCAGGTATGAGCGGCTGCACGCTTCAAAAGCCGCCAGCCTACGTCCCCGGGTCAGGTGCTGGGCTCGGGCTCGACCAGCATCAGGATCGTGTCCGGGCGTACGCCGTCGAATTTCATGGCGTCGGCCGCTGCCTCGGACTCCATCATTCGCTGGAACGTGTCCATGTCCGGGACTTCGACGATCAGGCCGACGCGGTTGGTTTTCCCCGGGTCGACAAAGGTTCGAACAGTCATACCCATAGGTCCGAAGAGTTCCTGGCGTCGCGGCGAGCTGAGCCAGTGGTCAACGTCGTCGACCTCATGGAAGACCAATAGAGTTGCCATCATTGCCTCTGCTTTCGAAAGCGGTATCAGGAGCCGGATTGGAAGGCAATCGCATGAGGAACTCCTAATCCAAGGAGAAGCTACCACGGCCGGCTTATCTTCGATAGGCAGCGAGAAAAAGCCGCCAGAATCGCTCCCGGCGGCTTTCGTATGTTCTGCCGGCGGCCTCCCCCGCGGCGAGTGTCAGCGTGACCCCATGGAGCCTCACGGCAAAGTGTCAGGAATGCCGCAACAGATCCCGATTTGCCGCGAGTATCGGTACTCAACTGACGTCAGGCAGGGATCCGCTCTAACCGGACAGTCAAGAAAGGTCCCATCAGAACCGATACTCCCGTGATCGTCTCACCGCCTCCCGCGCTGTAGACACGGACTCAAGCACCGCCTCTCGATACGCTCCGAAAAGGCAGCGACGGCACGGGTATGGCAATAGATTTGATCCAAGTGCTCCCGAGCCAGCGAACCTGGATGGAACAAGCTCGAACCAGCAAATGGCCTCTGGCCTGAGAACAGGTCTACCTGGAAGACTTCCAACCACCCTAGGCATTTCTTCCAAATCGGAGCCAGTTCTTCCAACTAGACCGACGTCTCACAGCGGCGGCGGCGCCTAGAAGTCCCAGTCATCATCCTCAGTGTTGACGGCCTTGCCAATGACATAAGAAGAACCCGAACCCGAGAAGAAGTCGTGGTTCTCGTCAGCGTTCGGCGAGAGTGCCGAGAGGATGGCCGGGTTCACGTCGGTGACAGAGGCCGGGAACATGGCCTCGTAACCCAGGTTCATCAGCGCCTTGTTGGCGTTGTAGTGCAGGAACTTCTTGACGTCCTCGGCCAGGCCGACGGAGTCGTAGAGGTCGTGCGTGTACTGGACTTCGTTTTCGTACAGTTCGAAGAGCAGCTCGAAGGTGTAGTCCTTGATTTCCTGCCGGCGCTCCTCGGAGACCTTCTCGAGGCCCTTCTGGAACTTGTAGCCGATGTAGTAACCGTGGACAGCCTCATCGCGGATGATCAGGCGGATCAGGTCTGCCGTGTTCGTCAGCTTGGCCCGTGAGGACCAGTACATCGGGAGGTAGAAGCCCGAGTAGAACAGGAAGCTCTCCAGCAGCGTGGAGGCCACCTTGCGCTTCAGGGGGTCGTCGCCCTGGTAGTAGTCCATGACGATCTGGGCCTTCTTCTGAAGGTTCGCGTTCTCTGTGGACCAGCGGAACGCCTCGTCAATCTCCTTGGTGGAGGCCAGCGTGGAGAAGATCGAAGAGTAGCTCTTGGCGTGCACGGACTCCATGAAAGCGATGTTCGTGTACACGGCTTCTTCGTGCGGGGTGATTGCATCCGGGATCAACGACACCGCGCCGACGGTGCCCTGGATGGTGTCCAGCAGGGTCAGGCCGGTGAACACGCGCATGGTGAGCTGCTGCTCGTCAGGAGTCAGCGTTGCCCAGGACTGGACGTCGTTGGACAGCGGGATCTTCTCCGGCAGCCAGAAGTTGTTGACGAGGCGGTTCCAGACATCCACGTCCTTGTCGTCCTGAATACGGTTCCAGTTGATGGCTTCAACATGGCTCAGTAACTTGAGCTTCTCGGTCAATTTGCGTCCTCCGCCTGATTGCTGTTCGACGGGGAGAACCCGCCGTGCCTGTTTCAATTCTAGATGCCTGGGTGGGTGCCTAGGACGTCTGGGCACCCACCCAGCCACTGTGGAGTTCCTAGATCCACTGCCTAATAGTCTGTGCAGGCCTCCGCTTGGCCGCGGTGTCCGTCACGAATTGACCCGTGTCCGCGGAGCGGTTCACGAGTCGGGAATTCGACGTTCCAGAACCAACGAACTCCACGGTCGTGGTGCTGGGACGCCGCTGCGCGGTCGTCATGGGAACGAATTCCCCGGTCTTTGCGTCACGTGCAATCTTCTGAGGCACTTGGGCCCCTCTCTGCCGAATGTTCGGCGGTTGATTTCATAGCTTGCCTCTTGGCAGCTACGGAATCTCGCTGGGCCACGTTGGACTTTCGTCCTCGCCCCCTGATACATTCGACACTCCAGACTTCAATTTGGAACGTCTCGTACGCGAGATTCTTGAGGGGCCGTGTTAGAGCACGGCCCCTCAAGCTTTTAAGCTTGACCTACCACGATCAGCGACTGCCGCCCTCGTAGATCAACCTATTTCGGTTGATCACAACATGCATGAGACGCAGTTGTCCACCTCGGTCCCTTCCAGCGCGAGCTGGCGGAGACGGATGTAGTAGATGGTCTTGATACCCTTCTTCCAGGCATAGATCTGGGCCTTGTTGATATCGCGCGTGGTGGCGGTGTCCTTGAAGAACAGCGTCAGCGACAGGCCCTGGTCCACGTGCTGCGTGGCAGCGGCGTAGGTGTCGATGACCTTCTCGTAGCCGATTTCGTACGCGTCCTGGTAGTACTCCAGGTTGTCGTTCGTCAGGTACGGCGCCGGGTAGTACACACGGCCCAGCTTGCCTTCCTTGCGGATCTCGATCTTGGACGCCACCGGGTGGATCGAGGAGGTGGAGTTGTTGATGTAGGAAATCGAGCCGGTCGGCGGAACAGCCTGCAGGTTCTGGTTGTAGATGCCATGCTCCATGACGGAAGCCTTCAGCTCGCGCCAGTCATCCTGGGTGGGGATGTGGATGTTCCTGAACAGCTCCGCAACCTTCTCGGTCTGCGGCACCCACTCCTGCTCCGTGTACTTGTCGAAGAACTCGCCCGAGGCGTACTTGGACTTCTCAAAGCCGCCGAAGGTCTGGCCGGTCTGGATGGACAGCCTGTTCGAGGCGCGGATCGCGTGGTACACCACCGAGTAGAAGTAGATGTTGGTGAAGTCCAGTCCCTCTTCAGAGCCGTAGTGGACCCGCTCGCGTGCCAGGTACCCGTGCAGGTTCATCTGGCCCAGGCCGATGGCGTGGCTCTGGTCGTTGCCGCGGGCGATCGACGGTACCGAGGTGATGTTGGACATGTCCGACACGGCAGAGAGCGAGCGGATGGCCGTCTCGATGGTCAGGCCGAAGTCCGGCGAGTCCATGGTCTTCGCGATGTTCAGCGAACCCAGGTTGCAGGAGATGTCCTTGCCGGTCTGGTCGTAGGACAGGTCATCGTGGTACGTGGTGGGCTGGGAGACCTGGAGGATCTCGGAGCACAGGTTGGACATGATGATCTTGCCGTCGATCGGGTTTTCCCGGTTCACGGTGTCCTCGAACATGATGTACGGGTAACCGGATTCGAACTGGATCTCGGCGAGCGTCTGGAAGAACTCGCGGGCCTTGATCTTGGTCTTCTTGATCCGGGAATCGTCCACCATCTCGTAGTACTTCTCGGTGACCGAAACGTCGGAGAACGGCATGCCGTAGACGCGTTCGACGTCGTAGGGGGAGAACAGGTACATGTCCTCGTCGCGCTTGGCCAGTTCGAAGGTGATGTCCGGGATCACGACGCCGAGCGAGAGGGTCTTGATGCGGATCTTCTCGTCCGCGTTTTCCCGCTTGGTGTCCAGGAACCGGTAGATGTCCGGGTGGTGGGCGTGCAGGTACACGGCTCCGGCACCCTGGCGGGCACCGAGCTGGTTGGCGTAGGAGAAGCTGTCCTCGAGGAGCTTCATCACGGGGATGACGCCGGAGGACTGGTTCTCGATCTGCTTGATCGGGGCACCGACTTCGCGGATGTTGGTCAGCGCGAACGCCACGCCGCCGCCGCGCTTGGACAGCTGCAGGGCGGAGTTGATGGAGCGGCCGATCGACTCCATGTTGTCTTCGATGCGGAGCAGGAAACAGGAAACCAGCTCGCCGCGCTGGCGCTTACCGGCGTTGAGGAACGTGGGCGTGGCCGGCTGGAAGCGGCCCTCGATGATCTCGTCCACCATCTGCAGGGCAAGCTGCTCGTCGCCGCGGGCGAGGTGCAGGGCCACCATGCAGACGCGGTCCTCGTAGCGTTCCAGGAAGCGATTGCCGTCGAACGTCTTCAGCGTGTAGGACGTGTAGAACTTGAAGGCGCCGAGGAAGGTCTCGAAGCGGAACTTCTTCTTGTACGCGCGCTTGTAGAGCTCGCGGATGAAGTTCATCGTGTACTGGTCGAGGGTCTCGCGCTCGTAGTACTGGTTCTTCACCAGGTAGTCGAGCTTCTCTTCCAGGTCGTGGAAGAACACGGTGTTGTTGTTGACGTGCTGCAGGAAGTACTGGTGCGCGGCCTCGCGGTCCGCCTCGAACTGGATCTCGCCGTTCGGCCCGTACAGGTTCAGCATGGCGTTCAGCTCGTGGTAGCCCAGGCCCTTGTACGCGGCGGGCAGCGCAGGCTTTTCCGCTGTCTTCTCGACGGCGGCGCCCGGGCGGGAACCCTGACCCTCAGGCATGGTTACTTCTGTGTCTGCGACAGTAGTGTCCAAAACTTGTCCAATCCTTGATTTACCAGGTGGACGTCGTCAGGCGTCCCCATGAGTTCGAAGCGGTAGAGGTGCGGTATCTGGCATTTGAAAGCGATGATGTCGCCTGCCATGCAGAAGTTGTCCCCAAAATTTGTGTTTCCTGCGCCGATCACCCCGCGGATCAGGTTCCTGTTCTGCGGGTTGTTGAGGAACCGGATCACCTGTTTCGGCACCGAGCCCTCGCCGCCGGTCCCGCCGTAGGTGGGCACCACCAAGACGAAGGGCTCGGTGGCGACGAGGTCAGGTTCACGCTGATGCAGGGGAATCCGGGCCGCATCCCGGCCGAGCTTCTCAACGAAGCGCCGGGTGTTCTCGGATGCCGAGGAAAAATAGATGAGTTGGCTTTGGGTCGTGTTGACGGCCTGAGCCCCCTCGGGAGCATCGGCCAATGCCAGTGCTGCCACGGGAGTCACCTCGCCTGTGTTGTTGGTGGGAAGATTGCCCTACGCCACGGAGGAAGCGGCCAGTGCCAGTTCCTCGATCTTGTCCGGACGGAAACCGGACCAGTGGTCCTGGTCCGTAACCACAACGGGAGCCTGCATGTAGCCCAGGGCCTTCAGGCGCTCGAGTGCATCCGCATCCTGCGAGATGTCGACGCTCTGGTAGGTGATGCCCTTCTTGTCCAGCGCACGGTAGGTCGCGTTGCACTGAACACAGGCCGGCTTTGTGTAAACCGTTACGGTCATGGTCCCTGTCCCCTTTGTTGAAGTCATTGCTCTTCGTTTCCGCGAGCCCTGCCCGAACTGGAATCCATGTCCGAATACGGTCTCGCCGGCTGGCTGCCCAGGCAGCCTATATGCATGTTGATGTCTGACGCAGATGCCCCGGTCAATCTGTATGTCGATACTACATGTAGTGCAAGCGCCTCGGACGAACCCCAAGATGATGTATTACAAGTATGTCATTTAATGCACTGTTAATCCACAGGCCATGGGTTGCAAAATGTCCGTATTTCAGCTGTTTTCGAGGACGAAATCCACACCCTGTGGAGTAGTTAGCCACATTTAATCCCCTGCGTGTCGCGTTGTGGACGGCGTGTCGCGCAGCGGCCGCAGGCGTGTCAAAGGGCACACAGAAGGGGCCCTGAAACCTGCTTCAGGGCCCCTGATGTGATGAACGGAACCGCGCTTCCGTTCTAGCTGCGGGGTTTGCGGTTGGTTCCGGGTTTCCGGTCAGCTGCGGGAGGGGTCCCCCGGCTTCCGGCCGTCCAGCACAATCTGCTGCACGTCAAGGTAGCCGGTTTCGAAGCCCGCCCTGCAGTAGCACAGGTAGAACAGCCACATCCGCTGGAAGACCGCGTCGAAGCCCATGGCCCCACCTCCTCGGTCCGGGACATGAACCGTTCCTCCCAGAGGCGCAGCGTCTGCGCATAGTGGTCGCCCATGGCCAGGCGTTCTCGGACGCGGAGCCCGGTCTGCTTCTCGGTGATCTCCTCGATGGCCCGGACGGACGGGATGACGCCGCCGGGGAAGATGTACTTGTGCACCCAGGTGTAGCTGGCCCTGGTGGCGATCAGCCGGTCGTGGGCGATGGTGATGGCCTGGATGGCCACCTTGCCGCCGGGGGCAAGGACCCGCTCGATCGTCTGGAAGTACGTGGCCCAGTACTGGTAGCCGACGGCCTCGATCATTTCGACCGACACGACGGCGTCGTACTCACCTTCCACCGCCCGGTAGTCCTTGAGCTCGATGGTGACGGAGTCCGCGTAGCCGGCCTCCGCCACGCGCTGGCGGGCCAGTTCCTGCTGCTCGCTCGACAGCGTGACGGAGTAGACGGTGGCGCCGCGGGCGGCGGCACGCAGCGCGAGCTCGCCCCAGCCGGTGCCGATTTCCAGTACGCGTGTCCCCTGCCCGACGCCGGCCCTGTCCAGCAGGCGGTCGATCTTCGCCTGCTGTGCGGCGGCGAAGCCGTCCCAGGCAACGGTCCGCAGCGCCTCGCCAGTCTCCGGGAAGAGGGCGCTGGAGTACGTCATGGTGCTGTCCAGGAACGAGGCAAAGAGCTCATTGGAGAGGTCGTAATGCCGTGAGATGTTCGAACGGGTGTTCTGCTCGGTGTTGCGTTCCCGGCGCGGCTGGCGCGGCAGGTAGAGGGCGCGCAGTTTCTGCAGCGGCCCAGGCACGAGGGTCCCGACGCGGGCGGCGAAGACTTCCATGACGGCCGTGAGGTCATCGGCGTCCCAGTCTCCGGCCATGTAGGACTCGCCCAGGCCGATCAGTCCGCCGTCGCCGAGCCGGGCCGCGAAGGGCTCCGGACGGCTAATCGTCATGACCGGGTAGGCCTGGCCAGGCACGGCTGCCCTGCCGAGGACTGTGCCGTCGGGGTAGCGGACTTCGAGGGGAAGCCTCCGGACGGCTGCCTTAAAGATGGCATCAGCTGCCCTGCCGGCCACACGTTCCTTGATGCCCGAGGGCACCGTGGCGATGCTCGGCCAGATGGTGGCGTCAATCACCGCAGGCGGCCGCGGAACGCTGTAGGGAATTCTGCTGTCGGTGGCGGAGCCGGTTCGGGCCTTGGTGGCATTGTTGGCAGGCTGGCCTGCAGCGGATCCGGTCGCTTCGGTCATTGTCACTGAACTGCCTCCTGTGAGGGATGATGTGGTCTTTTGATGACGGGCAGCCGACGTGCCCAAAGCTTGATCCCCTGCCAGCGGATCTGTGCGGAGACACGCAGCGGCGCCAACGGAACCGCGAGCGCCGCGGCGAGGATGTTCCGCACGGTGGCCTCACGGCGTTCACCGTCCACGGTGGCGATGAACGGCTTGTGCCCTTCTCGCTCCAACACGATGGAAACGGCGAGCCGCTCCGCCGGTTCCGGGAGTTTCATCCGGTACTGGCCTTCGACGTCGTTGAACGGCGATACGTAGAACGCCTTGGGGACGCTGGCCCGGCCGGCGTCGTCCGTTTCGAGCAGATAGCAGTGCCGCTCCCCGTAGGTGTTGTGCACCTCGGCCACGACGCAGCGCGGCTCCCCCGCGGCGTCGTGGCACCAGAACAGGCTCAGCGGATTGAACACGTGCCCGAACACCCGGGCGCTGGCCAGCATGGTGATCCGGCCGCCGTCGGGCTCGATCCCCCGGGTCCGCAGGAACCGTTCGACGTTGCTGCGCAGCGAGCCTTCCGGGTCGCCGAGGTGGTCCGAGACGCGGAACTCCGCGAGCGGCCGGAGCGGCCAGGGCACCGCGGGGAGCCGATCGACGTCGACGTACCAGCTGTAGCTCCGGTAGGTGAACGCATTGTGCAGCGGCGTGCGGCGCACATGGGCGATGGAGGTCCGGTAGATGGCTGCCTGGGTACTCATCAGGCCCCCTCCGCGGCGACGCTCTGCAGGCCGGGACGGGACAGTGCGGGATTAGGGGACAGTGCGGGGTTAGAGGACAGTGCGGGATTGGAAGGGACAGTCTGCTGTTCCCAGTCACGTCCGAGCCGGGCCGCCGCCCGGACCCCCGAGAGGGCGCCGTCCTCGTGGAATCCCCAGCCGTGGTATGCACCGGCGAAGGCAAGGCGACCGTCCCCCAGCGCCAGGATCTGCTGCTGGGCCCGCAGCGATTCGGGTGTGTACTGCGGATGTTCGTAGACCATCGTGTCCAGGACCGTCCCGTCGGAGATGAGTGCGGACTCCCCCAGGCTCACGATGTAGCGGCCGCCGTCGGCCGGTGCGAGCCGTTGCAGGCGCGTCATGTCGTAGCTGACCAGGACTTTGTCCGGCCGCGCGTCGCAGGACGGCAGCCGGTAGTTCCAGGACGCCTTGGCATTGCCGCTGGACGGCAGGACGGCTTCGTCGCGGTGGAAGACCGTGTGGTTGACCGAGTAAGGCATGTTGCCCAGCGCGTTCGTCTCCTCGGACGACGCATCCGCCAGCATGCGGAGGGCCTGCCCGGGGTGCGTTGCGATCACCACGGCGTCGAAATTCTCGCTGCCCAGCGGGGTGGCCAGTTCGATCCCGTCGGCATGGCGGCGCACCGCGGTGACCGGGCTGGCGAGGCGGACGTCCGGCAGGGTGGCGGCGAGCTTGTCCACGTAGGTGCGGGAGCCGCCGGTCACCGTGCGCCACTGCGGCGAGCCGGTCACGCCCAGAAGGCCGTGGTGGGCCAGGAAGGTGAAGAGGTAGCGTGCCGGGTACGCCAGCGCGGTGGCGGGATCGCAGGACCACACGGCGCTGACCACGGGGGTCATGAAGTGCGAAACGAAGTAGCGGCTGAACTTCTCCCGGGCCAGGAAGTCCGCCAGCGTCGTGCCGTCCTGCCCGGCATCCGCGGCGGCTGCTAGCTGTTCGCCGGCAAGCAACGCGCGGGCGCGGCGGTGGAACCGCGTCACCTCCAGCAGCATCAGCAGGTACCGTCCGCGCAGCAGGGTGGAGGCCCGGGGAATGATGCCGCGCCCTTTGGCGCGGGCGCCGGCGTATTCAAGGCCGCAGCCGTCGCAGCGGACAGACATGCTCATCTCCGAGGCCTGGGTCTCCACCCCAGCTCCCTGAAGAGCCGCAGCAGCGTGGGGTACGTCCGGTTGTTGTGGACGATGAAGCCCGTGTCCACCCCCAGGACGGTACCGTCAGCCTGCTCCACGTCATGCGTGTGGGCGTGGCCGCCCAGCCGGTGGTCGGCTTCGAAAAGCGTCACGTTGTCCCGCTGGTTCAGGACATAGGCCGAGGTCAGTCCCGCCACCCCGCTGCCTATGACGGCCACCCGCCGGCCGTCCGGAATCGTTGCTGCTTGCGACACTATCTGCTCCTCTTGACTTCGCCTGATTCGTCTTATGGGCAATTCGTCACCGATGGGCGGCCGGATGAGTATTAATTTCAGCCAGTCGCTTTGACGCGTTTCTCCGGCATCAGCAAAGCCCCGGGCCGGCGACGTTCCGGGGCCACGGGGCTATATGCCACAATGAAGCGGGATTTCCGAAGGCGAAGGGCAACCATTGATCAACCCAGTTCATTTGCGGACCCTCGTCGAAGTCACCCGGCTGGGATCGTTCGCGGCGGCAGCCAACCGGCTGGGGTACACGGCTTCCGCGGTGTCGCAGCAGATGTCCGCCCTGGAGCGGGACACGGGCGTTGATCTCTTCCAGCGTTCGGCCCGCAGCATCCATCCCACCGAGGCCGCCCTGGTGATGACGCGGCACGCCGCCAAGGTCCTGACCGATATCGAGGCCCTCATGGCCGCCGCGTCCAGGACCCACGACGCCACCAGCCAGGAGCTCAGGCTGGGCATCTTCCCCAGCCTCGCCACGTACGTCCTGCCGCTGATCCTGCGTAACCCGGCATGGAAAAAACTCGGCATCGATCTCCGGGTTTCCGTGGCCGAGCCCGCGCAGACCATCCAGGGGCTGCGCACCGGGGGCGAACTGGATGTTGCCCTGGTCTATCAGGTGGGCCAGTCCGGCCTGGCCTGGCCGCACACGCTGAACCGCCAGTGGATAGGCGACGACAACTTCCGCGTAGTGCTCCCCGCGGCCTGGGGTTTCCGCACGGACGCCAAGGTGGCCGCGGACCACCTGTCCGACATGCCGTGGATCGTCCACCACCCGGGCACCAGCGATGCCACCGTGATTGAACGGCTGTTTGCCAGCTGTAACCTCCACCCGCGGGTGGTGGCCTACAGTGACGACTTCCATGCGAGCCTCGAAATGGCCGCCTCCGGCCTGGGCGCGGCGCTGGTTCCGGAACTGGCGCTGAGGCACCGGCCCTCGGGAGTGGTGGTCCTGGACGTTCCGGAGATCAGGCTGGCCCGGAACGTGTTCGCCCTGCTCATCAACGACAAGCAGACGGCGCGCGTGCAGCTCTTCGTCGAGCTCCTGGCCGACACCCTGAACAGCCTGGGCACTGCCGGCAAGGGCTGAACGGGTCCCGGGCCCGGGGCACCGTCGCAGACAAAAAATCCCCGATGCTGGAATGGACTGCCTCAGAGGTCTATGTTGAAGATATGAACAAGGTAGCGAGCCGGCACTTTGGTGAGATCGAGCTCAATCACGGCAGGGACCACAACATCGCCGCAAGGCATGAACTGGGCGGCCATCCGGTTGAACTGGACCTGAACATCAATGCGCATGACCACTTCGACGAGGCCGCCATGCACAAGGTGGACTACCGGCTGCGGTACCTGCCCGAGCTCGTGGACCAGGTGCGGGACATGATCGCCGAAGAACTGGAGCAGGAAGGCACCAGCCCCCAGGAATACCGGCACTTCCACTGCAATGCCATCAAGGAAGAGCATCTCAAGAAGGTTTTCGGCGTCGAGGACAGAAACCAGCTGACGAACGCCGTGTTCCTCAAAGCCCTGAAACTTGGCCACGTGGGAATCTACCCCGGCCAGCCGGAACGCTACTTTGTCCTGGACTTCACCCTGGGCGAGCACTTCACCGACGAAGTGCTTGTGGCGTCCGCCGACGAGGACGGTGTGGTGGACGATGAAATCGTCTGGGAGTCCTAAATCGACTGCTCCACTACGGCCCTTTTGAACCCTCAAAACGGCGGTTGCTCAGCAACCGATAGTTAAAGTCCGACGGCGGCCGGTCACCTGAGGTGACCGGCCGCCGTCGTACGTTTTGCGGTGGTGCTTACTTGGCAGCTGCTACTTGGCTGCTTCGAGCAGTTCGGCGCGGACCGTCCTGGTGGCTGCGACGAGGTTGCGCAGGGACTCTTCGGTCTCGGCGTAGCCGCGGGTCTTCAGGCCGCAGTCCGGGTTGACCCAGAGCTGGCGGGACGGAACGTGCTTCACGGCGGTGCTGAGCAACTCGGTGACTTCCTGCTCACCCGGAACGCGCGGCGAGTGGATGTCGTAAACGCCCGGACCCACGCCGCGGCCGAAGCCGTGGGACTCGAGGTCGTGGACAACCTCCATGCGTGAACGTGCGGCCTCGATGGAGGTCACGTCCGCGTCCAGTCCGTCGATGGCGTCGATGATGGCGCCGAACTCCGAGTAGCACAGGTGGGTGTGGATCTGGGTGGCATCGGCAGCACCGGCGGTGGCCAGGCGGAACGAGTTCACGGACCAGTCCAGGTAGGCGGCCTGGTCGGCCTTGCGCAGGGGCAGGAGTTCGCGCAGGGCGGGCTCGTCCACCTGGATGACCTTGATGCCGGCAGCTTCGAGGTCGGCGATTTCGTCGCGCAGCGCCAGGCCCACCTGGTTGGCGGTCTCGCCCAGCGGCTGGTCGTCGCGGACGAAGGACCAGGCCAGGATGGTGACCGGACCGGTGAGCATGCCCTTCATGGGCTTGCTGGTCAGCGACTGGGCGTACTCTGCCCAGGCCACCGTGATGGGGGCGCTACGGGTGACGTCGCCCCACAGGATGGACGGGCGGGTGCAGCGTGAACCGTAGGACTGGACCCAGCCGTGGACCGTGACGTCGAAGCCTTCCAGGTTCTCGGCGAAGTACTGGACCATGTCGTTGCGCTCGGGCTCGCCGTGCACCAGGACGTCGTAGCCGAGCTCTTCCTGCAGGTCGACGACGCGCTTTATCTCGTCCTTCATAAGCTGCTCGTACTGCTCGTTGGTGAGGTCGCCCTTGTTGTTGCGGGCACGGGCCGAACGGATTTCGGACGTCTGCGGGAAGGAGCCGATGGTGGTGGTGGGCAGCGGCGGCAGGTGCAGGGCCTCTTCCTGGGCGGCTTCGCGGACCGAGTACTCGGAGCGGTTGAAGTCGGCGGGGGTCAGGGCGGCGGTGCGTGCCCGGACGTCGGCGCGCTGGACGCCCTCGGCGGCGGCGCGGGAAGCGATGATGCGGGTGGCCTCATCGATGGCCGGCTGCACGGCGGCTGCGTCGGTCAGCAGGCCGGCAAGGGTTACAACCTCAACGGCCTTCTGGTCGGCGAATGCCAGCCAGCTGCGGAGCTGCTCGGACAGCTGTGCCTCTTCCGCGACGTCGTGCGGGACGTGCTGGGTGGAGGTGGAGGTGCTGATGGCCAGCTTGGCCACCGACTTCTTCAGTTCGGCGATCTTGTCCGCAGAGGCGGCAAGATCGTTGCGCCAGATGTTGTGGCCGTCAACGACGCCGGCAACCAGGGTCTTGCTTCCCAGTGCGGCAAGTGCTGCAGCGGAGGGGACGGCGCCCTTGAAGACGTCGATGTGCAGGGCGTCGATGTTGGTGGCGGCGAGGGTGCCGAGCTGGCCGTTGAGGGCGCCATACGGGGTGGAGACGAACAGCTGCGGGCGCTTGGCGGCACCTGAGAGGACCTCGTAGGAGCGGGCAACGGCGGCCTGGGTCTCCTCGGCGGAGGTGTCCTGGTCAACCACGAGGGCGGGCTCGTCAAGCTGGACCCAGCTGGCGCCGGCAGCGGCCAGCTTCTCCAGCAGCGCGGTGTAGACCGGGAGGACGTCCTCGAGGCGGGACAGCGGGCTGAAGCCGGCCGGGGCGTCGTCGGAAGCCTTGCTCAGGAGCAGGAAGGTGACCGGGCCCACGATGTACGGGCGGGTCTCCACGCCGTTGGCCAGCGCATATTCGAACTCTTCAACGATGCGGTTGGAGGTCAGCGCGAAGTTGGTCTCCGGGCCGATTTCCGGCACGAGGTAGTGGTAGTTGGTGTCGAACCACTTGGTCATTTCCAGCGGCTGCTCTTCCTTGTTGCCGCGGGCCAGGGTGAAGTAGCCGTCGATGTCCAGCTGTCCCTCAGCGTTGAGGAGGTTGCCGAAACGGGCCGGTACGGCGCCGAGGTGGGCGGCGGCGTCGAGCACCTGGTCGTAGAAGGAGAAGGTGCCCGGAACGGCGGCGGCTTCGGTCAGGCCCAGGCCCTGCAGGCGCTTGGCGGTGCCCAGCTGGATTTCCTTGGCGGCGGCGTCCAGCGCGGCGGCGTCGATCTTCCCGGCCCAGTAGGCTTCGACGGCCTTCTTGAGTTCGCGGCGGCGGCCGATGCGCGGGTAGCCCAGGATCGAGGCGGACGGGAACGGAGTGGCCACGGCCGGGGTGTTCTGCTCAGTCATGTGAAATTCCTTGGATGTCTTGGTGAAAATCGGGGGTGTTTGGTGCTGTGTTTGGTGCCGGAGTGGACGGAGCCCTCAGCTCGCCATTTCCTGGTGCCGGCGGGCAATGGCGTTGAGCCTGCTCGCCGGGCGGGCGGGGCGGGGCAGGGCGAGCTTGTCCAGGACCTCCAGCGCGCAGGCATGTTCGTTGAAGGTGTACAGGTGGATGCCCGGCGCTCCGGCGTCCAGGGCGGCATTGGCAAGATCCACCGTGGCGCGGACGCCGATCAGGCGGCGTTCGGAGTCGGTATCCGCGGCAGCCAGCCGTGCCATCAGGTCCGGAGCGGGCTCGACGCCGGTCAGCTCGCCCAGGCGGGTCAGCCGGCGCACGCTGGTCAGTGGCATCACGCCCGGGATGATGGGGATGGTGACCCCTGCCCGCCGTGCCCTTGTGATGAGGTCGGCGTACTGCTCCGTGTGGAAGAACACCTGGGTGATGGCAAAGTCGGCACCGGAGCGCTGCTTGGCCAGCAGCACCTCGACGTCGTGCGCCTCAGTGGGTGATTCCGGGTGCCGGGTGGGATACGCGGCCACGCCGACCGCCACCTTGCCCGCACACAGCAGGGCTGAACGGCGCTGCTCCACGCGGCGGATCAGTTCGATCAGGTCCTGGGCGTAACGCAGGGAACCGGCGACCGGCGCCGCGCCATCCTTGGGCTGGTCGCCGCGAAGCGCCAGGATCCCGCGCACCCCGACGTCGAGCAGTTCGCCGATGATTTCGGACAGCTCCTGGGGCGTGTTGCCCACGCAAGTCAGGTGGGCCAGCGGGCGGAGCGTCGTCTCCAGCAGGAGCCGGTTGATGAGTTCAACGGCCGTGTCCCGGTTGGAGCCGCTGGCGCCGTAGGTCACGGATACGTAGTCCGGATCCGTGGATTCCAGTTCGCCAATGGTGGTCCAGAGCGACTCCGCGGCAGCCGGTGAACGGGGCGGGAAAAGCTCATAGGAGAGCGCCACCGGAGCGGCGTCGGAAAGGTTCGGGTGTGTGTCAATCAGGCTAGGTGGTGACATTTGCGTCCTTGGCTTTGAGCCATTGGCGGCAGCTGCGCCTCAGTCCATGGGACCTCGGAAACGCTGTGCCGTCAATGAGTTTGAGTTTGGGGAACACGGAGTGAACTTCGGCAGGGCGCAGCCGCGACTGTTACGCCTGACAGGAAGTTGTCCGTGAGCAAATGTCAGGCCCACATGGGGGCACCCACACCCTCCTGGCGGAGGATCGCTGACACGTTACCTCGGTAACTTGTATAAGACTCTAGGGCCCGCACACGGGAGGGTTCAAGCTGGCCGCCGAATTAAGACGCAGCTTTACGCTCTGTTGCGTCACCGCACAGAACATTGTTCGCCCAAGGACCGCAAATTGACCAGCGCCAGAGTCCGCCGGCCTGCTGTCTGCGGCTTCAGGCCTGGCGGCGGGCCGCTTTCCGCAGCCGCCTGCGCCCCAACCACACCGCAGCGACCATAAGACCCAGGACATCAGCGAATCCCAGGATCGCCTCCCATGGCAGCTCGATGTCCCCGATGTTGAGGTTGTTGAAGAACGAACCCAGCGGAGTGAGCAACGGCCACAGGACCAGGATGTTCCGCACCAGCGCAATCGCCACGGCGTACACAACGCCAAGCCCGAACAAAAAAACCATTCCTTCCCCGCTCATCCCGTAGCCAACGTGGTACGCCGCGTACAGGGCGGCCGCCAGTGCTATGCCGGGGATCCGGCCCAGGCTGGCGCTGAGGCGCGTTTGGACGAAACCACGGAAAAATACCGTCTCGAATGCGCCGACGGTCAAGGACATTACGAGCAGGGGAACCCAGTCCACGGGGGCGGGCAAGGCATAGCCCCAGAGCGTGATGGCGAACTGGATTGCGGCCAGAACAAAGCCTAGGACGACAGCCTCTTGCCAGTTCCCCAGCCACAGACCCAAATCGGACAATGGCCGCCCACGCCGTACCGTGTAGAACACCGGCCCGGCGACCCCCAGGACAAGTCCGGCGCCGAAGCATAGGAAGAGGCCCAGGACGTTGGCAGCGGTGAAGACGGTGAACGCCACGCGGAAGAGCACGACGACGGCGAGGTACAGTGCCGCGACCACGGCCAGATCCAGCTTGTCGACCGTTTGCCGTGCGCTGCCCCGCAGCCTACGTCCGCGGCCTGTGAGGACGGCGAGCACAAGTGCCGATGCCGGGATCACCAAACCGAATACGGTCAGGTCCAGGACCGCCAGTGACAGCATTGCCGCAACGAGCCACAGGGCCCACATCCATTTAGGCCCGTTATCAGTTCCTGCAATTTTCATGAGGACCCGCCGCTCTATTGCTCCGCTTTCCCCCGTTATCAGCGTGGTCCGCGCCAGTGCTTGGCGCTAGGGGATTTGGTCGCAATCTCCCTGCATCACCGCCCGGATTGCCTGCGGCAGGTTAGGACTCCCAGGTCACCAGGGCTTGTCCGTACCGTACCCGGCATCGGCGTTCCCCAGGTATTCGTCCCGTTGCCTGCCGTCGTTCCGCTCCCGCTGCGCGGACTTGGCGGACTCGTCGAGCTTGTCCAGCTGGCTCTGCTGCGGTTCGGGGTCGGGCTGCGGCTGCTCATCGGCGCCGCCGTCGGGTTTCACATCAGTGCCGGCAAGCTGGTCCGCTTTGGCCTTCAGCCGATCTTCCGCCTCCCGGAGGCGGTCGCCCTCGCCGTCGGCACCGTTCGCGCTGCCTTCATTGCTTCCGGCGGTGAAGCACTCGGGCGGGGCGGCCTTCACCGCCGCCAGGCCCTCACCGTAGAGCCGGGCAGCGTCAGTCCCGGAATCCGGCGACTCGGCGCTCTTGTCCGCCAACTTCTCAATGCTGAGGACCAGATTGACCCGGATTTTGCACTCATCACCCGGCGGCGCGTCAGCGAGGGCCGTTTCGAAGAGTGTCCGGGCACCGGCGTAGTCCCCGGCCAGGGTCAGCGCGTCCCCTGCGGCAAACGGCGCCTTGTGCCGTTCCACCACATTCGCAATTCCCATCCCGGCGGCGGCCGACGAGACGCCGGCCTGGTCGCCCCCGGTGAACGCCTCCGCAGCCTGGCTGCCGAAGGATGCGGCGGCCAGGAGTTTGACCGCGAGCGCCACGGCGAGGAGCCCCGGCACTGCCGAAACGAGCAGCATCCGGCGGCGGCGCACCTTCCTTCGGGCTGCCGCCACCGGTTCCCGGGTCATGCGTTGGTTCATGAGCCGGGTCATGCGCTCGCTTCCTTTTTCGCCGGCTTGAGCTGCCTCAGCTGTCGAAGCACCCTGAGGCTCTCCCACAGCGCAAGAACAAACGCAGCCAGTGCCGGGGCCCAGTAGAGCTCCACCCGGCCCTCCAGTGACTCCGACGTGTCCTTGAGCGCCCCTGGTTTCGCGGCCTGCATCATCGGGGCCACCGCGTCCGCTGCTGTGCGGTGGACATACGGAACTCCGAGCTGTGCCGCGATCTCCCGCAGCTTGTCTTCGTCGATTCGGGACACGGCGTCCCCGGTGCTTCCGCCGCTGCGGTCCTGGATGTAGCTGGCGCCTCCGTCAGCCGAATAGCTGGCTTTCTCCTTCATCCGTCCGCCTTCCGCCGTCCCGTAGCCGAGCACCGCGCCACCGTTCACCAGTGATTCGTCCACGCGGATGGGTTCCGGCTGCTTGCCGCTGGTCTGCTCGCCGTCGCCAAGGTAGTAGACAATCCGTGGCCGCTCAGGGTGGCTGTCCCGGGCTGCCTTCAGCCGTTCGTTGAGCACCGTCCGGGCTACCGTCACACTGCTGCCCGTCGAGTACACGGTGACCTGCGGTTCCAGCACGGCCGTCAAGGTGTCCAGGGCAGAGGCATCAGTGGTGAGCGGCATGCGAACCACGGCCTGGGAGTCGAAGGTGACCAGGGAGAACCTGGCCCCGGCGAGTTCCGCGGCGATGGCCATGATGTCCTTCCGGACGCCATCTAGCCTGGTGCCGCCGTTTCCGTAGTCCTCCGCTGCGATGCTGCTGGTGGTGTCCACCACGAAGAACACGTTCAGATCGGCGGCAGCCGCCCGGACGCTGCCGCCGGACACTCCCGGCCGGACCGCGGCCAGCAGCAGGAGCCCCACGAGCGCGGCCGGAAGCAGCCAGGCCCGGCGCGTGGCGCCGGCCTTGGATGCAGCACCGCGGGATGCAGCAGCGCGGGATGCAGGCCGGACGGCAGTCCACCCCAGCAGTGCAAGGCTGGCGAGGATTACCGGCCCGATGATCCACCACGGCCAGATGGGTTGGAAGGTCATGGCCTCAGCCTCCGGGATGCAACGGCCAGCACCAGGCCGGACACCAGCGCGATTGCCAGCGGGATCTCGGCACGGTCCGCCACCACGGCCTGCGGGGCGGCCCGGAATGCCGTGGCTTCCGTCGACTGGACCTTCCGGATGATGTCGGGGACTGCATCCGGACTGTCCAGGCCGTAATACGCGCCGCCCGTCCCTTCAGCCGCCGCGCGCAATTGCGCCCCCGGCTGTCCCGCGTCCGTTCCGTAGTCGTAGTCGCCCGGGTTAAGGGCATAGACGCGGACTCCCTTCTTCCTGGCCAGCGTCCCCGCCTCCTCCAGGGTGAAGATGGGGTCGCCCGAGACGTAATTATCGGTGGCGAGGATGACGGAGCGGGACCGCTGTTCCGTCCCGGTGCCCGCCCCGGCTCCTGCATCTGGTGCCGGGAAGCCCTCCACGCATGAGGCCAGTCCGTCGCCGATCAGCGAGGAGCCTGCGCCGTTCCACGTGCCGTCCAGGAAGCCGGCGCTGCCGGGTGCCCCGTCAAACGCGTCCTTGGCCGCCTGCAGTTGTTCCTGGACGTACTCGTAGTCGTCGGTCAGGGGAAAAACCTGCACCGCGCTGCTGTCGAAAACGGTCAGGCCCAGCCGCTCGCCGTCGAAACCCTTTGCCAGCTTGGCGAAAACCTCTACGACGGCCGCGTCGGCGCTGCCCATGGACCCGGACGCGTCGAGGCACAGGATGATGTCGCGGTTCCGCTGCTCCGGGCTGACGGTGCTGCGTTCCGCCGGCCGGGCCGCCGCCACCACAGCCGCCGCCATGAGCACCCCGCCGGCAGCGGCCGTGATGGTGAGCCACCGGCGGTGCCGGCGTACGGCCGCCTGGTATTCCGGCAATTCGGTGAGACGATCACCGTGGGCAACCGGCCGCCGTCGGGCGTTGTCCCCGCCGTCCCGTTTCCGGACCAGCCAGTATGTTCCGGCGGCCAGCAACAGTGCCACCGGAATGATCCACCAGAAAATCAGCTCCATGACCGGACCACCTCACGGGCCGTTTCCGCGGCGGCCGCAACGGACTCCGGCGGTTCACGGCTGAACTCCGCCGGATACAGGCTGCCGATGGCCGCCGCAGCCCGCGGAATGCCCTGCCCGTGCAGCTCCGCCAGCGTCATCCGGGGAGCGTCAATGCCTGAGGTGTCGCGGACAAAGCTCCGGATCAGAAGGCTGAGCTCCTGGTGGGAGGCGCGCGCGGACAACCGTCCGGCGTCGGCGTCCGCCGCAACGGCGTCAATCCGCAGCAGGTATTCCAGCCTGAGGCTGTGCGGGTCCGGCGCCGGCCCTGGGGCGGCGTCGTGGGAAGCCGCCCGATGCCTGGTGCTCAGGAAAACGAAGGCCAGCCACGCCGCCACGAGTGCCAGCAGGCCCAGGCCTGTCCACAGGAACCACCCGCTGTACTCCAGCGGGCCATAGAAACCCGAATCATTTTCCACGGCGGTGCCGTTCCATGAGGGTGAACACCGCGGGCACCACATCATGGCTGCTGCCGGCATGGACATGGGCTATCCCCAGCCGGCGCAGCGCGGCCTCGCGGCCACCGTCCCGTTGTTCCTGCGCCGCGGCGTAGGCACGGATGACCGCCTCGGACGCTGCCAGCCTGCCGGGAAGGAACCTGGTGTCCGCGACATCGTAACGGTCCTCGGGCCCGGAGTTAGCTGAGCCGGGCACGCCCGGGCCGGCCAGCTGTGCGTCCCGCACCGTCAGCCAGAGGATCTCGTGCTGGGCGCGGAGCCGGCGCAGCAGCCGCTCCATCCCGGCGTCCGGCACCACCTCGTCTGCAACGACGAAGAGCAGCATGCGCTGCCCGTAGTTGCGCGCCACGTAGGAAAGCTGTTCGACGATGCTGCTGCGCGGGGAGGTCAATGCCGTGCCGTCGTTGACATCGCGAAGGAGCCGTTCCAGGTGTGCCTCGCCGGCCTTCGCCGGCCAGGACCGGGACGCCGTCCCGTCGCCGCACACCATTCCCACCACGTCGCCGTGCCGCTGGGCCAGGTACCCCACAACGCCGAGGGCCATCACGGCGACGTCCTTTTTCTCCTCGCCGCCCAGGGATGAGGCGGCCATGTTGCGCCCGGTGTCGGTGATGAGCAGGACGGTCTGCCGGCGCACGGCCACATAGCGCTTGATCAGCGGTGACCCGTGCCGGGCGGACGCCTTCCAGTCGATGTCGCGGACTTCGTCGCCGGGGATGTAGGCCCGCAGATCCTCAAAGTCCAGGCTGCGGCCCTTGAAGACGGACCCGTATTCGCCGTCGAGCATTCCGCGTGCCTTGCGGTGCGCGAAGATGGACATTTTCGACTTCACGCGCGTCAGGAGGCGGGGCATGGATGCGCGCTCAGGGGGTCTGGACGGATGCCACGATGGCGTCGATGACTGTCTCGACGGGGACCTCCTCCGCCACCGCCTCGAAGCCAAGGATGATCCTGTGCCGGAGCACGCGGTGTGCCAGCGCCTTCACGTCCTCGGGGATCACATGGTCCCGGCCGTTCAGGAGGGCCACGGCGCGGGCGGCCTGGCTGAAGGCGATGCTGGCGCGCGGGCTGGCACCAAATTCAATGAAGCCCGCCAGGCGGGCGTCGATGTACTGGGCGGCGTTCCGGGTCACGAAAACCAGTCCCACGATGTACCTGACAATCGCCGGGTCGATATAGACGCGCTTGACCAGCTCCTGTACCTCGACGACCGCATCCAGCGACGCGGCGGCGGCCGGCCGCTGTTCGTCGGTGAAGACACCGGAATCGATCCTTCGGATGATCTCAGCCTCCTCGGCCGGCGTGGGGTAGTCCAGCACGTCCTTGAGCATAAAGCGGTCCATCTGCGCCTCGGGCAGCAGGTAGGTGCCCTCCTGCTCAATGGGGTTCTGCGTCGCCAGGACGAGGAACGGAGCGGGCAGGCGGTGCACTACTCCCCCGATGGACGTCTGGCGCTCCTGCATTGCCTCAAGCATGGCGCTTTGGGTCTTCGCGCTGGAGCGGTTGATCTCGTCCAGGAGCACGATGTTGGCGTGGACCGGGCCCAGCTGGGTGACGAAGGTGCCCTTCGCGGCGTCGTAGATCTGCGTGCCAACGATGTCGCTGGGCAGCAGGTCCGGCGTGCACTGGATCCTGCGGAATTCCGCGCTGACGGCGTCCGCCACGGTCTGTGCAGCGGTGGTCTTGGCCAGGCCGGGCACACTTTCGAGCAGGATGTGGCCCCCTGTCATGAGGCCTACCAGCAGCGATTCCCGAAGCCTGGCCTGCCCCACCACCTTTGCGTCGAAACTGCGCGAAATGCTGGCCATGACCTGCTGCGCCCGGGCCAGTTCCGCCGCTTCGATCCGTCCGGCAGCCGTAGTCTGAAGCACTGGAAGTCCCCCTGGTTTTGCTGGTCATGACCGGCCGCTGCTGCTCCCGGACTCGTGGCGGCCGCATGGCGTCCGCCACGGGCCATACTATCCAAGCCGCGGGCGGGCCCGTTCCGCAATGGGTAGCCCTCCCCATGCGGGGCACTGCAGGTCTATCCTGATGGCATGATTCAGCTTCCAGCCAGTTACCAGGAGTACCTCGCCGGCAAGAGCGAGAGTTTCATCAACACTGTCCGACCCATTCTCATGCAATCCGCAGCGGAAAAGTCGCACGGCGTCCGGGTCCTCAACCTCCCCCACGGCCACCAGGCGCATCTTGACGACACCGTCCCGTACGGGACGGTCATCGAAGACATCGACTGAAGGCTGGCGTCAGCCCTTCATCGCGCCGGACAGCGCAAAGGATCCCGCGGCACCCCGCGCCACGAGCACGTAGAGGACCAGGACGGGGACCGAATAGAGGATGGAGAACGCGGCCAGCTGTCCGTAGGCGATGGCGCCGTGCTGTCCGAAAAAGCTGAAGATGGAGACGGACGCCGGCTGCTTTGACGGGGACAGCAGCAGGACAAAAGGCACGAAGAAGTTGCCCCAGGTCTGGATGAAAACAAAGATGAACACCACGCCGAGGCCTTGGCGCATCAGGGGCAGCACCACCATGCGCAGCGCCGTGAGGCCGGAGGCCCCGTCCACCCATGCGGCTTCCTCGAGCGAGACGGGGACGGTGTCCATGAAGTTCTTGGTCATCCAGATGGCCATGGGCAGCGCGGTCGCCGCCATGAACAGAACCGTGGCTGGCATGGAATCCAGCAGCCGCAGCTGCACGAACAGTCCGTAGACCGGCACCATGATCGCCGTGATCGGCAGGCAGGTGCCGCACAGGATCGAGTACAAAAAGGGCCTGTTGAACCTGGACTGGAAGCGGGACAGCGGGTACGCCGCCAGGACGGCCGCCACCAGGGTGACGGTGGCGGTCCCGCCGGAGAGCAGCAGGCTGTTCCAGAGCGGCCGGATGAGCAGGTCCGGGGTGAGGACGGCGGAAAAATTTCCAAGGGAGGGGTTGCCGGGAACCTCCGTCTGGTACCCGGCTTTCGGGTCCAGCGACGCCAGCACCAGCCACAGCAGCGGCAGCACGAAGCAGGCACCGATCAGCAACAGCGCAACATCGGCCGGGACCTTGGCCGAGCCTCGCGCCGGCGAGGCCACACCTCCGGGGGCTGTCCGCCGGGCGGCCCGTTCCGCCGTCGTCATCGCTTGTCCCCCTTGAGCAGCCGGACATAGGCAACGCCGAACACCAGGCCCAGGAAGATGAGCACGGAGGCGATGGCGGTGCCGTAGCCGATGTCGCCGAACTTGAAGGCCTCCTGGTAGGCAAGGACAGGCAGCGTGGTGCTCGCGTTGGACGGTCCGCCGGCCGTCATGACCCAGATGAGGGTAAAGACGCCCAGGGTCTGCAGGGTCACGAGCATCAGGTTGGTGGCGATGCTTGACCTGATCAGCGGCAGCGTAATGAAGACCAGGCGCTGCCACCCCGCTGCGCCGTCCATCAGGGCGGCCTCGGAGACGTCCTGCGGCAAGTCGTTGAGGGCCGCGCGGTACACCAGCATGGAGAAGGCCGTGCCGCGCCAGATATTGGCCAGCACCACGGCCACCATGGGGAAGGCATACAGCCAGTCAGCGCCGGTCAGGCCCGCGGTCCCGAGTAGCTGGTTCAGGGTCCCGTCCTTGCTGAAGTAGGCGTAGGCGGCGAAGGCAGCGACAATCTCAGGCAGCACCCAGGCCGCCACCACGGCGGTTCCCACCACGGCCGACACGGACTTCCGCGCCCGGGTCATCAGGCCCGCTATAAGGAGTCCCAGCAGGTTCTGGCCCACAACCGCGGAAGCCGCGACGAAGACTATTGTCAGCACCACCGAGGCAGGGAACACGGAGTCGCTGAGCAGCCGCGTGTAGTTCTCCAGTCCCGTCCAGGCCGGGTTCCGGGCGTTGCGGCCGGTCAGGGCGGCGTTGGTGAAGGACGCATGGAAGGACCAAAGGACGGGCGCCGCCAGGAAGAGCAGGATCAGGAGAACTGCCGGCACAACCGGCAGCAGGCGGGCCTGCCGCCGGACGGATCTTCGAACAACCATGCGCTATTTCTGGAGGACCTTGGCGTCACCCACCTGGTCCCTGACTGTCTTGTCGTACTGTGCGGCGGCTTCCTCGGGCGAAAGGGCACCGGTGATCACGGCTTCGGTGGCAACCTGCGCCGCTGCGGAGACCCGTGGGTAGTCCGCCGTGGCCGGCCGGTAGTGGGTGACGGAAACGAGCTCCGACACGTCCTTGACGAACGGGTTGCCCGCCAGATAGTCCGGCTCCGCGGCGACGTCCGTCCGGACCGCAATCTGTGAACTGGCCACGGTGAACGCCAGCGAGTTCTTCTTGCTCAGTGCCTGCGTAAGGAACTTGAACGCCAAGTCCGGATTCCTGGAGTCCGCTCCGACGGCGAGCGTCCAGCCGCCGGACATGCTGACGCCGCCGGGCTCCTGGCCGTGCTGCGTGGGGAACCGGGCAACACCCATGTCTTCCGTGTAACCCGCCCATTCGTAGCTGCCGCCCTTCTGCCAGAACGACGGCGTGTAGGAACCTTCCACCGTCGCCCCCATCTTTCCCTTCGGGAGCCACTCGCCGAACACCTTCTTCCACACATTGGCATCAAGTGCCTCGGCGGGGGTGACGGCAAGCTTTTCGTCGTAAAGGGTCTTCAGGAAGGCCAGCGAGTCCGTGAACCCCGCGGAACCGACCACCCATTTCTTCTCCTGCTGGTCATACAGTTCACTGTCTGTGCCGTACAGCAGTTCGTAGAAACTCTGCATCACGGTGCCTTCACCGGTGGCCTTGCCGGCATACATGTTGAACGGGACCAGGGACGGGTCCGCAGCCTTCATCTTCCGGGCGGCGTCCAGGATGTCCTCCCAGGTCCTGGGCTGCCAGGGCACGGAAATCCCGGCCTTTTGCAGGACCTTCTTGTTGTACCAGATGGCCCGGGTGTCGGTTCCCACGGGGACGGCGTAGATTCCGCCGTCATCACCGGTGCCGGCAGCTTTGGCGGCCTCGTTGTAGGACTTCCAGTCGTCCCATTTCCCGAGGTAGCCGTCCAGCTTCAGGAGGTAGCCGGCGTCGACGTCGGACCTCACCTTGAAGGTGTCCTCGTAGAAGACGTCGGGTGCTGTCTCGGCGGACCGGAGGGCCAGTGCAAGCTTGGTGCCGTAGTCGTCGTCGTTGGCCTCGATGGGCTGCAGTTCCACGGTGGTGCCCTGGTTGGCGGCCTCGAACTCCTTCTTGGCGTCCTTGAACAGGGTGTCGAGGGCGGCAAAGGAGTCGGTCTTTTGGTAGACGATCTTGAGGGTTTTTTTCTCGGCGGCGGGCTGTTCCGCCGAACACGCTGCCGTGGCCAGCAGCGCTGCCGCGGACAGCAGGGAGATCAGTATTTTGGCAGGGCGGTGCATGACGCTCCATTCTTCGAGCGGCTGCAGCCCCCAATGTCCTCCAGCTGGCCCCAGCCTTTAGCCGATATGCAATTTCAGGATATTGCTACCCGCTGACACCGCAGAGGGCAGCCGGGCCTCAACCTTCCAGCAGCAGCCGCTGTGCGCGGGGTGCCAGCGTATGCTCGAGCACCAGGCAGGCCGCGCCGACGGCACCTACGTCCTCTCCCACTCCGGTGCCAACAACCTCGATGCCGTGGATCTGGCGGGCCGCGCTGTTCTCCGCCAGCAGTTGTGGAACGCGGTCCAGGTATCTCCGCGAGAGGAGCGTCCAGAAGGGCCCGCCGAACACAACTCTCTCAACGTCGAGCGTATTGGTGACTACTGCCACGGCACGGGCCACCAGGACCGCGGACTGGTCAATGATTTCCGCCGCCCTGCTGTTGCCGGCATCAGCTTCCTCGCAGAGTTTCGCGAAACTCTCCTGGACAGCCGGCGCGCCGGACGGATGCCGCGCAACGTCCAGGATGCCGGCTGCTTCGGCCTGCGCCACCAGGACCTGGGGAATGCAGGACGACTTGACGCATCCCCTCAGCCCGCAGTCACAGGGCGGACCGTCCGGGTCAACGATGATGTGCCCGATTTCTCCGGCATTTCCCGAGGTGCCACGGACCACTTCATCGTTCAGGACGATTCCGCAGCCGATGCCGGTGCCCATGTACATAAAAACGAAGCTGCCTGAGCCGCTGGGGCCGCCGGCCCAGGTTTCCGCGACGGCGGCACTGGTGACGTCCTTGTCCACAAGCGTCGAGAGGCCGGTGGCCGCGGCCAGGGCATCACGCAGTGGAACACGGTCCCAGCCGAGCAGCAGCGGCGGGTCCACCACCGTCCCCTCATCGAGGTCGATGGGTCCGGGAGCGGCCACGCCAAGTCCCGCGATCTTGTCCGGATCCACGCCGGAGGCGGCCACGAGGTCCTTGATCTCGGCGGCGATCGTCGAGATCACGCCGTCGGGATCCCCACCGCCTGGCGTATTGATCCTGGAGTGCCGGACGACAGCCCCCACGAGGTCCAGCACCACAAAGGTGGTGACGGCGGGGTCGAGGTGGACTCCCACGGCATACATCCCCGCGGGATTCAGCCGGAGGATGGTGCGGGGCTTGCCCGGCCCGCTTCCTTCCTTGCCAGCTTCAACGATGAGGTTCTGGTCCAGGAGCCGGCGCGAGATGTTCGAGATCGTCTGCGGGGAAAGTCCCACGATCTGGGCCAGTTCAACGCGGCTGAGTCCCCCGTGGAGCGCCGGATGGCGTCCAGAATCACCGTGAGATTGAAGTCTCCCATTCGGGGTAAATTTGTTCCGCGCCTCGGCGAGGGCGTGCGGATCTCAGTCACGGATTCCCCTAAACTTCTTCGGTTATGCACTACTGATGCTTGAATCGTACGTTACCCGCGGGCGCGGCGGTACGCTCACACGCGGACTTCATGGCGGGGCGGTTTAGCTGCCTTTGAGGTCCTGACACGTGCCGGTCTCGCCGCGGCTGCGGCGCTAGCGACGCGTACCGGGCACCGTGCTCACCACGACCGTGAACTTGGCGTTCCTGCCCGCGACGCGTGTGGGCCCCACGGAACGTTCCAGGGTGGGGAGGTAGTGCAAATGGCTGTTGTACACGGTCCAGAGTTGGCCGCCGGGGGCGAGAACCCTTGCCGCGGCCCGGATCATCTTGAGTCCCGCTCCGGCATGGACACTGGCACCCAGGTGAAACGGTGGATTCAGCAGGATGAGGTCGGCACTGTTGTCCGGCAGGGAGCCCATGGCGTCATCCTGGAGCACAGTGATCTGCGCCGCCAGTCCGTTGGCTTCTGCCGTGGCACGTGCGGAGTCCGCAGCGGCCGCCGATTGGTCTGTCGCTGTGACCTTGGTACCCGGATGGGCCCTGGCGTACATGGCCGCCAGGATGCCGGTGCCGCACCCCAGGTCAACGGCGTGACCGGCCTGCGGCATGTCCGCCAGGAAGGTGAGCAGGAACCTCGTGCCGATGTCCAGCCTGGTTCCGGCAAATACTGCTCCCCGCGCACAGACCGTGAGTTCCAGTTCGCTGTTGCGCTCCGCCACCGGAAACGGTGGCGGCCCTTCGGCGGGACGGCGGTCGCGGGCTATCAGGACCCTGGATTTCTGCCGGGCAAGCTGCGCCTGGACATCGCCGAAGTGGCGTCCCAGGACAGTGTTCATTCCCAGGCTCATGTGCTTGATGCGGCCGCCGGCCAGCAGGACAGCGTGCGGCGCGGCGAAGCGGGCCACGGCATCGGCAGTTTCTTCGAGTTCGGTAAGTGTTTTGGGCAGCTGCATCAGCACGACGTCGGCGCCGCTCAACAATGCGTCGCCGAGGGGCAGCTGCTCAAACCCTTCGAGGATGCCGAGCGCCGCGGCGTTGTTCCGGAGAGCCTGCTCCCCCGTGATCAGGTCCTGGTGGACCCTGATGTTCCTGATTCCCAGTTCGGCCAGGGCCGCCAGCGCGAGGGCCCCGTAGCGGTCACCGATCACGGCTACCCTGCTGTCCGGTGTCAGGAATTCTGCAGCGGTTTCGAGCAGGAGCTTGTCGGTGGCATCCCAGGCCTGCAGGTTGGGCGCTTCAACATCCGGGAGTCGGCGAAGCCTGGTGAGGAGTGAATCCAGGTTGTTTTCCGCCACGTGCAAGTTGCCGCCTTCTTTGTCTGCCGTCCTTCCGCAGCCCGGGACTCATCAACCGGGCGGAAAGCTACCTAGCAAACCTACCGTGAAACGCTGTGGTCCGCGGGCGGCAATTCGGTGGCGGGGCTGCGCGTGGCGAGCATCCTGAGGATTCCGGCCACCGCCGCCCGGCCGGCACGGTTGGCACCGATGGTGGACGACGACGGACCGTAGCCCACCAGGTGCACGCGAGCCTCGCCCGCCACCATGGTGCCGTCCATGGCGATTCCGCCTCCCGGGCCGCGCAGGTGCAGCGGCGCAAGGTGTTCCAGCTCTGCCCGGAATCCGGTGGCCCAGAGTATGACGTCGGCCGCCAGGAAGCTTCCGTCGGCCATCCGGACTCCCCCGGGTTCGATCGCAGCAAACATCGGGTGCCGCTCCAGTGCGCCGCGGACGGCGGCAGCCTGCAGTGCGGGTGTCCGGATCAGTCCGGTGACGGACACCACGCTTTGCGGCGGAAGTCCCTGCCGTACCCGCTCTTCAACGAGGGCGACGGCGTCGTGCCCCGCCTTCCGGTCAAAGTCCGCGTCCCGCCACACCGGCTCGCGCCGGGTGAACCAGGTGGTTGACGTCAACTGGGATATTTCATCCAGCAGGCCCACTGCCGAAATGCCGCCGCCCACCACGATCACGTGCTGCCCGCGGAACTCTTCGGCCGCAACGTAGTCGGCCACGTGCAACTGCCTGCCCCGGAAGGTCGCCTGGCCCGGGTAAATGGGCCAGAACGGCCGGGTCCACGTTCCGGTGGCGTTTATGACGGCCTGTGCCGACCAGGCTCCGGCCGAGGTCCGGACCAGCAGCCGGCCGGCCGGGTCGTCGTCCTCGCGCGATACCGTACGCACTTTGACGGGCCGCATAATGTTGAGCCCGAGCCCGTCCTCGTAGTCGCCGAAATAGCGGGACAGAAACGCTGAACTTGGTTCGGCGGGGTCGACATCAGGCTGGGGGATGCCTGGCAGGTCGCTGATTCCGTTCACCGTGGCCATCCGGAGGCTCTGCCACCGGTGGCGCCACGCGCCGCCTGGTCCGTCCTCGGCGTCGAACACCACGTACGACCGGGGCCGTTCGTGGGAAGCGCCGCCGCCGGCGGTTCCGCCCGCCGGGATGAAGCCCCGCCGCTGCAGGTGATAGCCAGCGGACAGGCCGGCCTGGCCGGCGCCGATCACCACTACGTCCGCGGACTGCACTCTCGCCGCCTGCGCCTCGGCGATTTTAGGGCCTCCGCCTAGACTTTCTTGACCACACTGGATTTGAGCTGCATGGGGCCGACGCCGTCCACTTTGCAGTCGATGTCGTGATCTCCCACACCGTCCATCAGCCGGATGCCGCGGACCTTGGTCCCCACCTTGATGACGGTGGAGCTGCCCTTGATCTTGAGGTCTTTGACAACTGTTACGGTGTCGCCGTCGGCGAGGACATTTCCCACAGCGTCCTTGATGACTCTGTCCGCAGCGGGTGAAGACTCGGCGGTTTCGGCTGACCATTCGTGCCCGCACTCGGGGCACACCAGCAGCGCGCCCATCTCATAGGTAAATTCGCTGGAGCATTCAGGGCAGGGAGGAAGGGAGTCGTTCACGGTCCAATATTAGCCCAGCGGCCCCTTGACCATGGTCGGAGTGGCCGGACTCCCGGGCATCGCAGCGTTAAACGCCGGAAGCCGCCCGGGGGGCGGCTTCCGATTGTCTGGGTGGAGCTGAGGGGACTCGAACCCCTGACCCCCTGCATGCCATGCAGGTGCGCTACCAGCTGCGCCACAGCCCCAAACTCGTGTTCCTGCCGGACCGTTCTCCGTAAGCAACTTGACTATCTTAAACCACAATCGTGTAAGACGCCAATCGGGCGCCGAACGGCGGATGCCGCCGCCCGGCGCCGGGTTCTGCAATAAAGCCTCCGGGCCATGCAACAAAAAAGTCCGCCGGAATCTTAAGATTCCGGCGGACCATTCGGTGGAGCTGAGGGGACTCGAACCCCTGACCCCCTGCATGCCATGCAGGTGCGCTACCAGCTGCGCCACAGCCCCGAATTTTCATTGCTCCGGCACCTTCAGCATTCACTGTAGGGCCCGGCTCTTTGTCCGGATCTCTCCGAAGCAACTCAAATATCTTAGAACAGCCGTTCCGAAAATTCCAAATCGGGCATATTCGCCGACGGGAGGGCTCAGATTACTCCATGTCTGAGGAGACGGCAGCTTTGGCCGACGCGTCATCGCCGAGCTGGAGATCGACCACAGGGCAGTCCTTCCAGAGGCGCTCGAGGGCGTAGAAGACACGGTCTTCCTCGTGCTGGACGTGGATGACGACATCCGAATAGTCCAGGAGGACCCAGCGTCCGCCGGAGCGGCCCTCTCGGCGGACGGGCCGCAGGTCCTGCTTGCCCAATTCCTCTTCGATGCCGTCGACGATGGCGTTTACCTGACGCTCGCTGGGGGCCGAGGCGATCAGGAAGACGTCGGCCAGGGCCAACCTCTCACTGACATCCAAGGCAACAATGTCCTGGGCGATCTTGTCCGCGGCAGCTCGCGCTGCGACGCGGGCTGTGGCGATGGATGTTTCGGTTGCAGTCACGGGACTCCTTGTAGTGGTGTAAATCTATGTATGTTCGACGCTTCGATGACGGCCGTCGAGGTGATGGGGCGGGCAGCAGCGTCTGAAGCTGCCGGTAGCGAATCAGCGCGCCAGGCCGCTGATGATCATGGTGACACCGGCAATCAGGGCGACTATTCCCAGGGCAAGGACACCCAGCTGCAGCAGGCGAATACGGTGCGCCCGGCCCAGTCCTGCGGTAACTGCGTCAAGCGGTTCAAGGCCGTAGGCAGAGTTAGCTGCCACCCGCGGCCTATCCACAAAAATTTCGCCGGCGTCAGCGTCCAAGGGCTCGCCGGATGCGGATGCGGCAACCGGTGCCGCCGCCGGGTCCGAAGCAGCCTGCGCAGCTGCCTCCGCTCGGGCCAGCACACCGGCCCTGCCTGTCACGGGCCCAGTACTGCGCAGCCTCGGCGGCCCGGGCTTGCGTATTCCGGTGGTGCGTGGCGGCTGCAGCCTGGGGCCGGGGTTGGTGACTACCGGAACGTAGGTGGTTGCCGGCTTTTTCATCACCGGACGGTCAATTCCCGGAACCTTCTCGAACTCCAGGGGCGTGACCATGGCCAGGTTACTGACGGCGGAAGGCTCGGTCTTGGGATGCGCCGGCTGGCTGGCCTGTTCGGCCAGCTTCTGCTTGGCCATGGCACGCTTGTTCAGCACCGTGGCACGCTCAGCCAGCGCGATCTGCTCCGCCAGGATCGCCGGATCCACCGCTTCGGGATCGTTCGCCGCGATGTGCTCCATCTTGGCGATCTGGTTCCGGGCCTGCTCGGCAATCAGCGAACGTGCCGCCAAGGCCTGTTCGACGGTCATGCCCGGCGGGAGCTGGCTGTCTGTTCCAGCCTGGGACGCCGCGGGCCGTGGAGTGTCCCCCTGCGGGGTTCCAACCTGCGGAGAGTCTGCCTGCGGGGAAGCTTGTCCCGGCCGGGCCTGGACAGTCCGCTGGGCGGAGGTGCGGGCGGGCGGGACGATTGGGTTCGCGGCCGTGGCGGGCGCAGCTTCGGCCTGGAGCTGCTGAAGCCGCAGCTGCCGGCGGGTGGGCGGACCGCCGCCGGACAGCCGCTCTTCCTTCTGGGCAAGTTCCTTGATGGTGCGAAGTGCGGCGCGGTCCCTCGCGCGGCTTTGCGAAGAGCGTTCGGATCCCGCAGGCGGCCGCACGGAATCAACGGGTCCCGGGGCAACCCGCCGGATCCGGCCGGTTCCCGAGGCAGCGGGACCGGGGGCCGGAGCGGCACCGGCGTCGCCGGATCCGGTCTGCTTCGGGGCGGCAGTCTCGCGGGCAGGCGTCACCGGCGGAGTCGACTTCGAGGCAGGGGGAACCGGGCGCGGAGCCGGGGGCGCCGCGTCCTGTCGTGATTCCGCGCGCTCATCTCTGGCCTGTCGCAATTCGCGACGGCTGCGGAGGGGAGGCTGTTCCTGACTCATCTAAAACTCACTCAGTACTGGCTGGTTCGTGTAACTCGGTAAGTGCGGCGTTTGTTTCCGGTTCGGTTTGCCCGGCGTACAGGCCGTATTTTGCAATGTATTGGACCACCCCGTCCGGAACGAGGTACCACACCGGGTTGCCGGCCGCCACGCGTGCCCGGCAGTCAGTGGACGAAATCGCCATGGCAGGCACTTCCAGCAGGCTGACGTCCTTCCTGCCCATCCCGTCCAGGACGTGGCCCGGCCGGGTCACGCCGACGAAGTGCGCCAGCGACCACAGTTCGTCAATGTTCTTCCAGGAAAGAATCTGGGCCATGGCGTCTGCACCGGTGATGAAGAACAGGTCCGCATCGGGCCGTTGCGTGCGGAGGTCCCGGAGGGTGTCGATGGTGTACGTCGGCCCCGGCCGGTCAACATCCACCCTGCTCACTGTGAACCGGGGATTCGACGCCGTCGCAATGACAGTCATGAGGTACCGGTGCTCCGGCTCACTGACCTGCTTGTGCGTTTTTTGCCAGGGCTGGCCAGTGGGGACAAACACCACTTCGTCCAGGCCGAACTTCGCCGCAACTTCGCTGGCAGCCACAAGGTGGCCATGATGAATGGGATCGAATGTGCCACCCATCACACCCAAACGCAGGCGGCGTGTGGCGCCGCGCTGCTTCAGGACGGCAGTGATGTTAGTGGCCTTGGCTGTTGTCGTGCTTGTTCGGGTGCTGGCGGTGCGGATCCGAATGCTCTTCGACGGGCTCGTGGCGGTTGCCCAGGTTGGTGTAGGACAGCGTCACGAACATCAGGACGAGCAGGATGGTAAAGATCGACACACCGAAGACCCAGGGCGCAGCCCACAACGGAGCCAGTTCTTCATGTTCGGCGGCGGACGCGCCGATCTGCTGGAGCAGCATTTTCTCCCCTAAAGAGTTCACACAATTACGACGGCGGGCGTTCCCGCCGTTCCGGACTTCTGTTCCATGTTACAGCGTTGCTAGCTGCGAATCTGGCCTTCGCCCTGGACTATCCACTTGGTGGTAGTCAGTTCGGTCAGTCCCATCGGCCCGCGCGCATGCAGCTTCTGGGTGGAAATACCCACTTCGGCGCCCAGTCCCAGTTCCCCGCCGTCAGTGAACCTGGTGGAAGCGTTGACAATGACCGCCGCGGAGTCGATCTCCGAGATGAACCGCTCGGCGTTGGCGAGGTTGTTGGTGATAATCGCTTCGGTGTGGCCGGTGGACCACGTGCGGATGTGCTTCACCGCCTGGTCGAGGTTGTCCACCATGGCAACAGCGAGGTCCAGGTCCATGTATTCGGTGGCCCAGTCCTCATCCGTGGCGGGAACGGTTTCCACGGAGCCGGCCAGGGCGGACCGGATCCTCTCGTCGACGTGCAGGGTGACGCCGGCCTTGCGGAGCGCCGCAGCGACGGCGGGCAGGACCGTGGATCCGGAATGCACCAGCAGGGTCTCCACTGTGTTGCAGACACTGGGCCGCTGGGTCTTGGCGTTGAGGAGGATCTCGACGGCCATTTGTTCGCCGGCGGACTCGTCGATGTAGATATGGACGTTGCCTTCGCCGGTTTCGATGACCGGAACGGAGGAATTGCTGACCACGGTCTGGATCAGGTCCCTGCCGCCGCGCGGAATGAGGACGTCCACGCGGCCGCGGGCCCGCATCAGGACGTTGGCTCCTTCACGGCCGAACTGGTCGACGGTCTGGACGGCGTCCGCAGGCAGGCCTACCGATTCGAGCGCATCCCGGAGGACCCGGATGAGGGCCTCGTTGGTGGCTGCGGCAGCCGAGCCGCCGCGCAGGATCACGGCGTTGCCGCTCTTCAGTGCCAGGCCGGCGATGTCCACCGTCACATTGGGACGGGCTTCGTAGATCGCGGCCACGACGCCCATGGGAACGTTGACCTGGCGCAGGCGCAGGCCGTTGGGCAGCGTCTGGCCGCGGACCACGTTGCCCACGGGGTCCGGCAGGCCAGCCAGGTTTTCGAGTGCGGCCGCCAGGGCGTCGATCCGGGCGTCGTTGAGCGTCAGTCGGTCAAGCAGTGCGGCGGAGGTTCCGTTGGCGCGTCCGGCCTCCACGTCCTTGGCGTTGGCCGCAAGGATCCGGGCCTTGCTCTCCAGCAGGGCGGTGCCGATGGCACGGAGTCCCCTGTCCTTCCAGGCGCGGTTGGCCCGCGCCATGCTGCGGGCTGCGTGCCGGGACCGGTCAGCGATTGCGTGTACTGCAGCTTCGACTTCAGCCGGAGTCAGCCGGGCATGGTCCGGCGTGGGAGATACCTCGGTGGAGTCGTTGGATTTCTCAGCGGCTTGGTGAATCAGTGCCTCAGTCATCATTCCAGTCTAGGCGAGACCGGCCGCTAGACCAGAACCAAGTCATCAACGTGAACAACCTCACGGTCGAAGCCGCGGCCCAGGGACTCCCCCAGTTCCTGAGTGGAGCGACCCAGCATTTGCGGCAGTTCGTCGGAGGAATAGTTGACCAGGCCGCGCGCTATGACCGTGCCGTCGGGCGAAATCATTTCCACGGCGTCGCCGGATTCAAACGTACCTTCAACGGCCGTGATGCCGGCCGGGAGCAGAGACGTGTGGTGGTCCTGGACTGCCGTCACGGCGCCAGCGTCGAGGAGCAGTCTGCCCTGGACGTGGGCAAGGTGCGCGAGCCACATCATGCGTACGGACTTGCGGCCGCTGTTGACGGAGAACCAGGTGCCCACGTCCTCGCCGTTAAGGGCTGCCGCGGCATTGGCGGTGGAAGTGACCAGAGCAGGGATTCCCGAATCGGCGGCCATCGTGGCGGCCTCGACCTTGGTCTGCATGCCGCCGGTTCCGACGCCGGCTTTGCCGGGCTTGCCGATGTTGACGCCTTCGAGGTCCTGCGGGCCGTCCACCTGCGGGATCCGTTTGGCTCCCTTCGACGGCGGACCGTCATAGAGGGAGTCAACGTCAGAGAGCAGCACGAGGGCATCGGCGCGGACCAGGTGCGCCACGAGGGCAGACAGCCGGTCGTTGTCACCAAAGCGGATCTTGTGAGTGGCCACGGTGTCGTTCTCGTTGACCACCGGCACGACGCCCAGGTTCAGGAGCCGGTTCAGCGCCCGGAAGGCGTTCATGTGGTGACTGCGCCGCATCAGGTCATCTGCGGTCAGCAGCACCTGGCTCACGGTCACGCCGTGCGCGGCGAAGGCATGCGTGTAGCGGGCCATGAGGAGTCCCTGGCCAACGCTCGCGGCCGCCTGCTGGGTGGCAAGGTCACGTGGGCGTTTTACGAGGCCCAGCGGTGCCAGGCCCGCCGAGATGGCGCCGGAAGAAACAAGGATGATCTCCGTACCTGCGTTGGACTTCGCGGCCAGCGCATCCGAAAGCTCGATCAGCG
This sequence comes from Arthrobacter sp. 24S4-2, assembly GCF_005280255.1. Lineage (NCBI taxonomy): Bacteria > Bacillati > Actinomycetota > Actinomycetes > Micrococcales > Micrococcaceae > Arthrobacter > Arthrobacter sp. 24S4-2. The sequence continues at coordinate 3,390,111 of NZ_CP040018.1, forward strand.
CTTCTTCGGAGATTCCACCCTTGATGCTGGTGAGCGACGACGATCCGACCTTGACGACGATTCGGCGGGCCCTCGCGAGCACGCTGCGGTCGTCGGACCTGGGTTCCTCGATGACAATTGCGGAATTATCGGTCACGTGTGGGGATTCACTCCTCATTCTCGGTAGTCAGTCCGCTCTCCTGGAGCGGGCGGGCGGCACGGCGGCCGCTAACTGATTCGGTCCAGATGCCGGCTTTGCGTTCGGCTTCGAGCTCGGCCCGGGCTGCGGCCTTGGCGTCACGGCGCTCCTGCTGCTCGTCGCGCTTCTGCCCGCGGGTGGGCCGGTCGCCGATGTCGGCAAAGCGCACGTCGGTGCCGCGCGGCGAAGCAAGCAGCTCGGCGCCCGCCATCATGGTGGGCTCCCAGTCGAAGACGACACCGTCGTCTTCACCGATCACCACGGTGTCGCCGGGCTTTGCGCCCTGCTTGAACAGCTCGTTCTCCACGCCCAGTTTGGCCAGCCGGTCTGCGAGGTAACCAATGGCTTCCTCGTTGGTGAAGTCGGTCTGCTTGACCCAGCGCACGGGCTTGTCACCCAGTACGCGGAACAGCGGCTCGAGGTTTTTCTCTTCGCGGCGGATCTTGAAGCCTGATTCGTTGACAGCGCGCGGTCGCAGCACGGGTGCGTGCACCTTTGGCGGCGTGGCGGCCACCGTGTCCCGGGCGGCCTTGACGATCTCGGCCATGGCGAAGCCCAACTGGCGGAGCCCTTCGTGGCTTGTCGCGGAAATCTCAAACACACGGTAGCCGCGGGATTCCAGCTCGGGCCGGACGAATTCGGCCATGTCCTTGCCGTCAGGCAGGTCGACTTTGTTCAGGGCGACCAGCCGGGGCCGGTGGTTGAGCGGGACAACCTCGCCGTCGGAGCCGGCGTAGCTCATGTCGACCGCGTATTTTTCGAGTTCGGCTTCGATGATTGCGAGGTCGGAGAGCGGATCCCGCTCTGATTCCAACGTGCCGCAGTCCAAAACGTGGACCAAAGCTGCGCAGCGTTCGACGTGCCGCAGGAAGTGGTGGCCCAGGCCCTTGCCTTCGCTGGCCCCTTCAATGAGTCCGGGGACGTCGGCAATGGTGAAGCGGACGTCGCCGGCCTGCACCACGCCCAGGTTGGGGATCAGGGTGGTGAAGGGGTAATCGGCGATTTTGGGCCGGGCAGCGGACATGGCTGCGATGAGGCTGGACTTGCCGGCGGACGGGAAACCCACCAGGGCGATGTCCGCAATGGACTTCAGTTCCAGGACGATGTCGCTGGATTCGCCTTCGATACCGAGCAGGGCGAAACCCGGGGCCCGTCGCTTCTGCGAGGAGAGCGCGGCATTGCCCAGTCCGCCCGGACCGCCGGCGGCCGCGACAAACTCGGTGCCTTCGCCGACGAGGTCGGCCAGGACCTGGCCGTCCTTGGTCTTCACCACGGTGCCTTCGGGAACGGGAAGGATCAGCGTTTCGCCGTTCTTCCCTCCGCGCCAGTCGCCCATGCCGGAGCCGCCGTTGGTGGCGTGGCGGTGCGGTGCGTGGTGGTAGTCCAGCAGCGTGGTGGTCTGGGGGTCAACGCGCAGGATGACGTCGCCGCCATCGCCGCCGTTGCCGCCGTCGGGACCGCCCAGGGGCTTAAACTTTTCGCGGTGGACGGAGACACAACCGTGGCCGCCGGTACCGCCGGATACGTGCAGTACTACCCGGTCTACAAAGCTCGCCACGTGAATCTCCTCTGTGCTTAACCTGAACGTCTTGGACGCCCAAATTGATTGTAATGCGGTTAAAAGAACAGTGGAGCGGGCCATCATGGCCCGCTCCACCGGTTCAGATCCTGTTGTTACTCTGCAGCTGCAGCAGCCACGATGTTCACGACTCGACGTCCGCGGCGGGTGCCGAATTCGACAGCGCCGGGGGTCAGGGCGAACAGGGTGTCGTCGCCGCCGCGGCCTACGCCTGCACCCGGGTGGAAGTGGGTGCCGCGCTGGCGGACGATGATCTCGCCTGCGGAAACTACCTGGCCGCCGAAGCGCTTGACGCCGAGGTACTGGGCGTTGGAGTCACGACCGTTGCGAGTGGAGCTCGCGCCTTTTTTATGTGCCATTTGAAATGCCTGCCTTAAAAATTCTGGGGAATCTGCTGAAAACCTGAAAAGTAACGGAAGGTTACTTGATACCGGTGATCTTGACCTTGGTCAGTTCCTGACGGTGACCCTGGCGCTTCTTGTACCCGGTCTTGTTCTTGAACTTCTGGATGACGATCTTCGGACCACGAAGGTCCTGAAGGATCTCAGCCGTAACCGTTACCTTGGCCAGGTCCGCAGCAGCAGACGTGACTTTGTCACCGTCTACCAGGAGCAGTGCGGGCAACTCAATGGTGCTGCCGGCTCCACCGGGGACGCGGTTCAGGGTAACGAAGTCTCCAACGGAAACCTTCTCTTGGCGGCCGCCTGCGCGGACAATCGCGTACACCACTGGGGAACTCACTTCTCTCGACGTTTATTACTAGATTTGCGTGCGGAACCTGGGTCCAATTGTTTGGCCTGGCTCACGCTGTGCCTCAACGCCGGTGGATTCCCCGGGGGAACCCATGGATTATCCCAGGAACATTTCCGTTTGAATTCCAAACAGTCTGTTCCGAGGTCATAACCCAAGTGTTGGCGTAAGCACCGAAGATCTAGAATACGCTAATTTTGCCTTCGGCCGCAAATGAGGCTGGCTCCGGTGGTAGTACGTGATGGGCGCCACTCGGTGTATACAGAGTGCAGCCGCAACGACTTCCGGAACCGCGCCCCACTATCGTAGCGGCTCCCGGGCGCTTTCCGTGCCAGCGTGCAAACGCGGCGCGTCGAAGAAATCCACTTCGTAGCGGCACGACTGTTTGAAAGCCAGGATCATGCCCTGCCGTTCAGCTGCGGACGCGGCCCGCGCGGCGTCGTCGGTGATCCTCACTGCCTGCCGGGTAGCGGCAGCGAAGTCCTCGTCAGCGTAGGTGCGCAGCCAGTCTGCGTAGGGATGGCCGGACGGGGATCCCGCCGCCAGGAACTGCCCGTGCAGCGCGGCGCCCACTTCGGCGTACAGCCAGAAGCACGGCAGCACCGCAGCGACCAGCACCCCGTAGCTGCCGGATGCGGACGACGCGAGCAGGTGGTCCACATAGGACTTGGTCACCGGGCCCAGCCTGGCACCGACGCTGCGGGTGCTGAGCCAGTTCCGGTGGAGTTCCGACTCAACTTCCAGGCACTGCTGGGCCGACCGGGCCCAGAACAGCTGTTCGGCCTCGGTGGGGGCAAGCGCGGAAGCACGGGACAGCACGCGGGAATAGCCGTTCAGGTAGAGGGCGTCCTGGGCAAGGTAGTACGCGAAGTGCTGCTCGCTGAGGGAGCCGTCGGCCAGGGCGCGGATGAAGTCGAGCCCGTAGATTTCGTCCAGGTCCGGCCCGGCATCCTGCCGGAGTGCGGCGGCGAACTCGCCTTCCCCCGGCACGTCATGGTCACCGGGCGTCAGGTGGTGGAAGTGGTGGACCGGACCGTTGCCTGTTCCGACCGCGAGCACGCCTGACTCCCGCAGTGCCCCCTGCAGCCACGGCTTGACCTCACGCAGGGAGGCCTCCCAGTCCCCCAGCCTGGCCTGCGCCGTGGCCATGGCCGATGACAGTGAACATCCGGTGCCGTGGCTGTTCGCGGTCCTGACCCGTTCCCCGGGGACCACCACAACGTCCTGGGCCAACAGCCCCCCGGTGTTGACGAGCGCGTCCGGGCACTCCCCGCCGTCGAGATGGCCGCCCTTGACCAGAACCGTGGTGCCGGCCTGCGCGGCGAGCCGCTTGCCCTGGGCAAGTGCCGCCTCCCAGTCCCCGGCGAGGGGCTCGTTGAGCAGCATGGCCAGTTCTGCCAGGTTGGGCGTGACGAGGTCCGCCAGGGGCAGGAGCTCGCGCAGTTCCGCCTCGGCTGCCTCCTGCAGCAGCCTGTCGCCGCTGGTGGCGACCATCACCGGATCAAGGACCACGACGGCGGGACGCGCCTTCGCCAGCCAGCTGCGGACCGCGGCAATCACCGATGAGTCGCCCAGCATTCCGATCTTGACGGCGTCGATGCTGATGTCATCGCTGATGGCCTCAAGCTGGGCCGTCAGGAAGTCCGCCGGGGGAACGTGGACGGCCCGGACGCCGTGGGTGTTCTGCGCCGTCAGGGCGGTGATGGCAGCCATCCCGTATCCGCCGTTGGCGGCAATGCTCTTGAGGTCGGCCTGGATGCCCGCCCCTCCGGACGGATCGGACCCGGCGATGGCAAGCACTCTCGGAACAGGGCGCAGAACGGGGCCCGTAGCGGCTTCAAAGGCGCCTTCAAAGGCAGCTTCGGCGGCCGGAATGGGGAGGAATGATGCAGACAAAGGAGACATCCCTTCGCCGGTGCTAACCGGACAGGTTCAACGGGTGTGGATCTCAGCCGGCCCTTTGCGCGGCACCCCGTGTCAGTCCCCCAGCCTAGCCGTTTTCCTTAAACGAAACCGCGGGCACGGCCCGAAAGCGGCGTATGACTACGCCTGCCCCGGAACGCACCCGCGGTGTCAGCCAGCTGTCTGATCAGAGCTCGGAAGCCGGCACTCCGACACCCAGGATGATCGGCTCATTGGCCGGCGCCTTGGCGGGCGCCTCCTTCTTTGCCGGCTCGGGAGCCTTGGCTTCGTGGCTGTGCCCCGAAGCGGCTACCGGAGCAGTCTCGTGGTGTTCCACTGAGGTCTCGTTGGCTGCGCCCTGGGCACGGCTGGCGCTCCGGTTCCGGCGCGGACGACGGGCCCGTCCCTGCACGGCCGTGTGGTCCGTGTAGTCCGCTTCAGCAGACTGCGCCGGGGCCCGTGTAGCCGAGACCTGGGCCTGAGCCGGGGCCGCCGGCTGCTCGGCGGGAGCGGTTGGACGCTCTTCGGCCACAGTCGGCTCGCCAAGGTGCGCAAACGCCTCGGCAAGGCGGTCCAGGGTCAGGGCGACACCGCTGGCCGGTGCTTCCCCTGCGTGCTCTACGAACGGCAGCGCAACCTTCTCGCCGCCGAAGGTGAGGACGGCGGTGGGCCTCCCGGCCGCAGCGGCCTCGGTTTCCGACACCTTGGCCGGCCGCGCCTGGTCGGGAGCGGCGTGGGCCGCGGCCTGGGCCGGAGCGGACGGCGCAGGCGATGCCTGGGCAGCCAGCGCCTGGCCGGCTGCGGCGTGCGCGGCCGTTGCGGCGGGAGCGGCGTGGCCGGCTTCGGCGTCGTGCAGGTGGGCAGCGTGCGCTGCGGCGGCGATGTTGGCCAGCGCCGCGCGCGTTGCTTCAGCCTTGGCGTGGCGCTCTGCATCGGTGGGCTCGTGGTGCACCGGTGCCGGCGGCATGGCAGCAGCTTCGGCGACCGGCTGGCCGCCCTTGCCGCGGCGGCGGCTCTTGCGCTCCGTCCGCGGCGCCGGCTGGTTCTCCGTCCGCGGTACGTGATGCTCGGCGGCCACTACGTTGGCGCGGCGGTGCTCCACGGGCTCGTCGTGGGTGACGATGCCACGGCCGGCGCACGCCTCGCACTGCTCGCCGAAGACCTCCAGGAGCCCGGTGCCCATCCGCTTGCGGGTCATCTGCACAAGTCCCAGCGAGGTCACTTCAGCCACCTGGTGCTTGGTGCGGTCGCGGCCCAGGCACTCCACCATGCGGCGCAGGACCAGGTCGCGGTTCGACTCCAGGACCATGTCGATGAAGTCGATGACAATGATGCCGCCGATGTCACGCAGGCGCAGCTGCCGGACGACTTCCTCAGCCGCTTCCAGGTTGTTCTTCGTGACGGTTTCCTCGAGGTTTCCGCCGCTGCCGGTGAACTTACCGGTGTTAACGTCCACCACGGTCATGGCCTCGGTGCGGTCAATCACGAGGGAGCCGCCGGAAGGCAGGAAGACCTTGCGGTCCAGTGCCTTGTGGATCTGCTCGTCGATGCGCCAGGCCGAGAAGATGTCTGTGTCCTTGGTCCACTTTTCGAGCCGGCCCACCAGGTCCGGGGCCACGTAGGTGACATAGGCCTCGATGGTGTCCCAGGCCTCCTCGCCGGAGACGATCAGCTTGGAGAAGTCCTCGTTGAAGACGTCGCGGACCACCTTGATAGTGAGGTCGGGTTCGCCGTAGAGGAGTTCCGGAGCCAGGATCTTGGTGGAGGTGGCCTGGCCTTCGATGCCCTCCCACTGGGCGCGCAGGCGGTTGATGTCGTGCGTCAGCTCTTCCTCGGACGCGCCTTCGGCCGCGGTGCGGACGATCACGCCGGCGTCTTCCGGCAGGCGGTCCTTGAGGATCCGCTTGAGGCGGTTGCGTTCGACGTCGGGCAGCTTGCGGGAGATGCCGGTCATGGAGCCGCCGGGCACGTACACGAGATAGCGGCCGGGGAGCGAAATCTGGCTGGTCAGGCGGGCGCCCTTGTGGCCCACCGGATCCTTGGTGACCTGGACCAGCACGGAGTCGCCGGACTTCAGCGCGTTCTCGATCCGGCGCTGCTTGCCCTCGAGGTTGACCACGTCCCAGTTGACTTCACCGGCGTACAGCACGGCGTTCCGGCCGCGTCCGATGTCCACGAAGGCGGCTTCCATGGACGGCAGCACGTTCTGGACCTTGCCCAGGTAGACGTTGCCGATCAGGGAATCCTGCTGCGTCTTCGACACAAAGTGCTCGGCCAGGACGCCGTCTTCGAGGACGCCGATCTGGATTCTGTCATCGCGCTGGCGCACGATCATCTGGCGGTCCACGGATTCGCGGCGGGCCAGGAATTCGGCCTCGGTGATGACGGTGCGGCGGCGGCCGGTGTCGCGGGATTCGCGGCGGCGCTGCTTCTTGGCCTCCAGCCGGGTGGAGCCCTTGACGGACGTGACACGGTTGTTGACCGGCGCCTCGCTGATGGCGCGCGGCGCACGGACGCGGGTCACCGTGTTGGGCGGGTCGTCGCCTTCCCCGCCGGTCAGTTCCAGGTCCTGGTCGCCACGGCGGCGACGACGACGGCGGCGCGACGTCACGCCGTCGTCCGCGGTCCGGACGGTTTCCTCGTCCGCGTCCTCGTCACCGGCGGTGCCTTCGTCGGATTCGGTCTCGCCGGCGGCTTCCCGGTCGGTCACGCGGCTGCGCCCACGGCGTCCGCGGCTGCGCCGGCGCCGGCGGCCGCCGGCGTCAACATCGCCGTCGTCGTCCGATTCTTCCTCTTCAGTTTCCTCGGCGGCGGCGGGGGTGGCCGCAGGGCGGACCACGGCGCTCAGGTCGGGCGCCTGGAAAATCATGGAAGTGACAGCGCCGGGCTCAAGGAAGAGCGCACCCACCGGGCTCGCAGCTTCAGCAGCGGGTTCCTGCGCTTCGGCAGCTGCTTCTTCGTCGGTCACAGCAGATTCAGCGGCGGCGGTAGCGTCCGCAGAGGGGCAGGCTCGGCGATCGGAGCAGGCTCCGGGGACGGCGCGGGCTCGGCGTCGGCCGCTTTTGCGGGGGCCTTGGCGCGCGACGCACGGCGTCGGATCGGCTTTTCAACAACTGCGGCCGCAACCGGAGCCTCATCTGCGTGCACCGCATCGGGAGCCGCATCGGCGGGGGCGCCAGCAGCCGGAGCGGCGGCGTCTTCGGCGAATACTAGCAAGGGCTCGGCGGACTCAACATTCTTCCGGGACCGGCTGCGGCGCGCCGGGGGCTTTTCCTCAGGGGCCGCATCTGCCGCCGGTGCCTCCGCCGGCACCGCCGCTGCGTCACCCGTTTCAACAGACTCGGCCTTGGGTGCGGCCTTGCGCCTGGTCCGGGTGGCCCTCTTCGGCGCGGCGGTGGCGGCCGCCTCTTCGGTGGCTGCTGATTCTTCGTTAACGGCTAGAACCTGGTCATTATCCATATGTGGCGACACTCCTGCCCCTGACGCACCGCCACATCCGGCACCCATTGGGGCAAATATTGTCAAAACCCGCAGGCATTGACAGAAGTCAATTGAATACCCTCAGGTTCGCACCGGCAGTGGGGTGCGGCAGCCCTGGAGGGCCGGTGGTGTTGTTCTGAAACCCGTTGTTCCTCAAAGCCACAACCAGGTGCCGTCCAATGGCATTGCGGGAAAGCCGGGACCGATCATGGATCCGGAGCATGCCCTGCTCATCATTGGCGGTCTTACAAACAAGCCACCGGACCGGAATCCGAATGTGGATCGTATTCCAGCCAGCTTCATTCTCTCATACGCACAGTCAAACGCGGTGGACGCAGGGCCCGCAAGCGCAAGGTCAGGGTGCGGCTGGCGGCAGTCTGTGCGGCCCGTCCAGCCTCCGGCGTTACAATCAGGGCGAGGAGCCCTCGAGAAAAAGGACGCGACATCCCATGCCCAGCATCTCTAATTCCACGCAGGACAATACGGTGGACGGTGACCTCCGCGAGCGTGCAGCGGCCCAGGGAGGCCTGCCGCCCATGACCAGGGACAAACCCTTCGGCTGGCTGCTGGTTATCACGGGCATCATCGGCTGGCTCGCTTCGGGCGCACTCGTCCTGGAAAAACTCGCCGTCCTTAAGGATCCGAACCATGTAACGGCCTGCGACATCAATCCGTGGGTTTCCTGCGGCGCGGTCATGCAGACCTGGCAGAGTTCGGTCTTTGGTTTCCCCAACATGTTTATCGGCATCGTGGCGTTCGCCGTCGTCATCACCACCGGAATGGGCATTCTGTCCGGGGCGAAGTTTGGCCGCTGGTACTGGCTGGGCCTTCAGGCCGGGGTGACGCTGGGCTTCGCCTTCGTGGTGTGGCTGTGGTCGCAGGCCCTGTACGCCATCCACATCCTCTGCCCGTTCTGCATGGTTGTCTGGGCCGCCATGATCCCCCTCTTTGTGTGGGTCACGGTCCGGAACGTCACTCACGGAGTGGTCAAAGTTCCCGCCGGCCCCGCGAAGATCCTGGGCGACTCCGGCTGGATCGTCACGGCGCTGCTGTACGTGGCCGTCGTCGCCACGATCTTCTTCGCCTTCATCCAGGTGTTCGCCGGAACGTCAGGTTACTAAGCCAAAGAAAGAGCGCGAACTGGCAGCTAACGCCCTCAAAATCACGTTTTGAGGTCATCTGCTGCCAGTTCGCGCTGGTGGCTGCTAGTCCTGGAACCAGATCTTGATCTCGCGCTCGGCCGACTCAACAGAGTCCGACCCGTGCACCAGGTTCTGCTGGACTTTCAGGCCCCAGTCGCGGCCGAAGTCACCGCGGATGGTGCCGGGTGCCGCCGTTGTCGGGTCCGTGGTGCCAGCGAGCGAACGGAAACCTTCGATGACGCGGTGGCCCTCGAAGATCGCGGCGACAACGGGTCCGCTCAGCATGAACTCCACGAGCGGCTCGTAGAACGGCTTGCCCACGTGCTCCTCGTAGTGCTGCTCCAGCAGTTCGCGGCTGGCGTCCACCTTCTTGAGCTCGGCCAGGGTGTAGCCCTTGGCTTCGACCCGGCCAAGGATGGCACCGGTCAGGTTGCGGGTCACGCCGTCGGGCTTGATCAGGACGAGGGTGCGCTCAATGCTCACAGCTGCTCCAATGTTTTGGGGTGGGTTTCCGGGTAAGTCTACGGGGTTTGGGGGCGTGGTTCAGGCTCCCCGCCGTCGGGGTTGGCGGCCTCCCACTCGGCTTGTTCGCGGTCGCGCTGGGCGGCCTCGCGGTCAATCCGGATACCGGTACGGATGCCGTACCACCAGGCAACCGCGAAGAGAATCCCCACCACGAACATCATGGGCTCAATGAACCCGGTGAAAATCAGGACCAGCTGCAGGATCCAGCCCAGTGCCACACCCCAGGGCTTGGACAGCACGGCACAGGTCAAGACGAGCACCAGGCCCAGGACGATGCCCACCGAGAGAATCACTGCCGGAGGGAACTCGTCGCGGCGGAGTCCGAAAACCGCCAGGGTGGCGAAGAAGGCCACGAAACCTTCAAGCACCAGGACCGTGGAGGCGAACATGACCTTAGTGGAGCGCCGCTTCTTGGGCATCCCCGGACGCCACTCCCGCTGCGCTTTTGTGAGTCGGGCCATTGTCAGGCATCCGCCTTTCCGAGCAGGATCCGGGCTTCCGCCACCAGCGTGATGGAGCCTGTCACCAGGACACCGCCGGCAAGATCCTCATTGGCTTCGGCGTGCTCGACGGCCCACTCCAGGGCGTCGTCCAGCTTTTCGGCAACGTGGATGTTTTCTTCGCCGAAGCCCAGTTCCAGGGCGAGTTCCGCGAGGTCCTCGGCCGGTACTGCCCGGGGCGAGTTGGACTGGGTGAAGCAGTATTCCGCGGCGAGACCGCCCAAGGACTCCTTGAGCTGACGGAGGATCTCCTCGGCGTCCTTCTCCTTCAGGACCCCTACAACCACCACAAGTTTGGTGAAGCTGAAGGCTTCGTGGATTGCCTCGGCCGAAACGCGAATGCCCTCCGGGTTGTGGGCGGCATCCACGATGATCGTCGGCGCAGTGCGGAGGACCTCCAGGCGGCCCGGCGACGTGACCGAAGCAAACGCCTCCTGCAGGACTTCGGCGTCGAGCGCCTTCTCCGCGCCGAAGAACGCCTCGAGGGCGGCAATGGCGACGGCGGCATTCTCCGCCTGGTGCGCTCCGTGCAGCGGAACGAGCAGTTCCTCGTAGCGTCCGGCCAGGCCCTGGATGGTCACCATCTGGCCGCCCACGGCAACGGTCCGGGACTCGACGCCGAATTCCACGCCTTCAAACCGGTACGGTACCTGGACTTCGCGGGCCTTCTCAAGCAGCACCTGCGCAGCGCCGACGGGCTGTGCGGCGCTGACCAGGAAGCCTCCCGGCTTGATGATGCCGGCCTTTTCCTGCGCGATGTCTTCAGTCGTGTCGCCGAGAAGGTCCGTGTGGTCCAGCGAAATGGGTGTCACCACGGCCACCTGCCCGTCACCGACGTTCGTGGCGTCCGTGATACCGCCCAGGCCCACCTCCATGACGGCCACGTTGACCGGCTGGTCGGCGAAGACAGCGAACGCCAAGATGGTCAGGCACTCGAAGTAGGTCAGCCGGGGCTGGCCCTCGGCCTCAAGCTCGCCGTCCACAATCTGCAGGTACGGCCGGATCTCGTCCCAGATCCGGACGAAGGTCTCGTCCGACACCGGCGCGCCGTCAATGCTGATCCGCTCGGTGACCTTGGACAGGTGCGGGCTCGTGTAGCGTCCGGTGCTGAGTCCGTGGGCACGCAGGCCGGCCTCGATCATCCGCGCCGTGGACGTCTTGCCGTTGGTGCCGGTGACGTGGATGATCGGGAACGCCTTGTTGGGCTCCCCCAAGACGTCCATGGCCCGGAACAGAGGCGCGAGCCGGGGTTCCATTTTGTTCTCCGGCGCGCGCCCCAGCAGTTCGGCGTAGACGCTCTCCACGGAAAATTCGTCGGTCATTGCTTAGGCCCCTACTTTTTCAACGGTGATCTGCGGTTCTGCGGAGTCTCCCGCAACGGTTTCAAGGTCCACCGTCAGGGTTTCGGTCCTGATGAGTCCTGCATTGGCCTCCAGCGCCTCGATGACGTTCGGCGCGGCGGCCACGGTGGTGCGGATCCGGTCGCTGACATTGAGTCCGGCGTCCTTGCGGGCCTGCTGGATGGCGCGGACCATGTCCCGGGCAAGGCCCTCGGCTTCCAGTTCCGGGGTTACCTCGGTGTTGAGGACCACGAACCCGCCGCCCGGCAGCACAGCAGCAGCGCGGGAACCGGCTCCCTCCGCGGCTTCCGCCACGACCGTTTCCAGCGTGTATTCCGGAGGTTCGAGTTCGAGGCCGCCGGCGGTGACCACTCCGGCGTCGCTGACCGACCAGTCGCCGGACTTGGAGCCCTTGATGGCCTGCTGGACGTTCTTGCCTAGGCGCGGACCGGCTGCCCGGGCGTTGACCACCAGCTTCTGTTCGATGCCGAACTCCTCCGGGGAGGCGCTCTCGGCGTCCAGCAGGCGGACGGAACGCAGGTTAAGTTCATCGGCGACGACGGCGGCAAAGCCTCCCAGCGCATCCGCGCCGGGTGCCACAACGGTGAGCTCCTGCAGCGGCAGGCGGACGCGGAGGTTCGCAGCCTTGCGCAGCGAGGATCCGGTGGAGCAGATCTGCTGCACGCGGTCCATCGCCTCGACGAGGCCGGCGTTGGCCGGGAAGAGCCCGGCATCCGGCCAGTCGGCCAGGTGCACCGAGCGGCCACCGGTGAGGCCGCGCCAGATCTCCTCGGACACCAGCGGGAGCAGGGACGCGGCCACGCGGGAGACCGTCTCCAGCGCGGTGTAGAGCGCGTCAAAGGCATCGACGCTTTCGTCGAAGAAGCGCTGGCGGCTGCGGCGCACATACCAGTTGGTGAGCATGTCCAGGTAGCTGCGAAGTTCGTCGCAGGCGCCGGAGATGTCGTAACTGTCCAGCTGCGCGGTCATGTTGCGGACCAGGTCGCCGGTGTTGGCCATGAGGTACTGGTCCATGGTGTCGGAGTAGCCGTCGTAGCGCAGGTTTGCGTCGTAACCCTTTCCGCCATCGGCGGCGTTCGTGTACAGCGTGAAGAAGCTGTACACGTTCCACAGCGGCAGGATGACCTGGCGGACGCCGTCGCGGATTCCCTGCTCGGTGACCACAAGGTTGCCGCCGCGCAGGATGGGGCTGGACATCAGGAACCAGCGCATCGCGTCGGAACCGTCGCGGTCCAGGACCTCGGAGACGTCCGGGTAGTTGCGCAGGCTCTTGGACATCTTCTGCCCGTCGGAACCAAGCACGATGCCGTGGCTGATGACGTTGCGGAAGGCCGGCCGGTCGAACAGCGCCGTGGACAGGATGTGCAGCATGTAGAACCAGCCGCGGGTCTGCCCGATGTATTCGACGATGAAGTCGGCCGGGTTGTGGGTGTCAAACCATTCCTCGTTCTGGAACGGGTAGTGCACCTGGCCGTACGGCATGGAGCCGGAGTCGAACCAGACGTCCAGCACATCCTCGACGCGGCGCATCACGGACTGGCCCTCTTCGGGGGTGCGGGGGTCATCCGGGTTCGGGCGCGTCAGTTCGTCGATGAACGGCCGGTGCAGGTCAACCTGCCCGGCCTTGTTCAGCGGGAGCCGTCCGAAGTCGGCTTCGATCTCGGCGAGCGAGCCGTAGACGTCGGTGCGCGGGTATTCGGGGTCGCTGGACTGCCACACCGGGATGGGGCTGCCCCAGTAGCGGTTGCGGCTGATGGACCAGTCGCGGGCGTTGGCCAGCCACTTGCCGAACTGGCCGTCCTTGACGTTCCCGGGGATCCAGTTGATCTCCTGGTTCAGTTCGGACATGCGGTCCTTGAACTTGGTGACCTCCACGTACCAGGAGGACACGGCACGGTAGATCAGCGGGTTGCGGCAGCGCCAGCAGTGCGGGTAGCTGTGCTCGTAGCTGGCCTGGCGGACCAGGCGGCCCTGGGCACGCAGCACCTGGGTGATGGGCTTGTTGGCCTCGAACACCTGCAGGCCGACGATGTCGTGCAGTTCGCCGTGCGAGAACAGCGGCAGGAACTTCGCACCTTCGTCCACTGACAGGACCACGGGGATGCCGGCCTCTTCACAGACCTTCTGGTCGTCCTCACCGTAGGCGGGGGCCTGGTGGACGATGCCGGTGCCGTCGGTGGTGGTGACGTAGTCTGCCACGAGGAAGCGCCAGGCGTTTTCAGTGCCGAATTTTTCGGTGTCGGCGAAGTCGTTCCAGAGCGGCTGGTACTGCAGCCCGGCCAGTTCGGCGCCGGTGTAGGTGGCGGTCACCGCGGCCTCGGCGGCCTCGACGCCGGCGGTGCCGTCGCCGTAGCCAAGATCCTTGGCGTAGGTGCCCAGCAGGTCGGCGGCGAGCAGGAAACTGCCCGAGACGGGCGCTTCCGCTGACGCCGCCTTGATGCCGTTGGGACCGGCCGGCAGGACGGCGTAGGTGATGGAAGGCCCGACGGCGAGCGCCAGGTTGGTGGGCAGCGTCCACGGCGTGGTGGTCCAGGCGAGCGCCTGCACGCCGGCAAGCTTCCTCGACAGCTCCGACTCCCCTGCCGTGATGGGGAAGGTGACGGTGACGGTCTGGTCCTGGCGGTTCTTGTAGACGTCGTCATCCATGCGCAGTTCGTGGTTGGACAGCGGCGTCTCGTCCTTCCAGCAGTACGGCAGGACGCGGTAGCCGTTGTAGGTCAGGCCCTTTTCGTGGAGCTGCTTGAAGGCCCAGAGCACGGACTCCATGTACTCAACGTTGAGCGTCTTGTAGTCGTTGTCGAAGTCCACCCAGCGGGCCTGGCGGGTGACGTAGCTCTTCCACTCGTCGGCGTACTTCATCACGGACGCGCGGCAGGCGTCGTTGAATTTGTCGATACCCATGGCTTCGATCTGGGTCTTGTCCGTCATGCCCAGCTGCTTCATGGCTTCCAGCTCGGCGGGGAGGCCGTGGGTGTCCCAGCCGAAGCGGCGCTCCACGCGGCGGCCGCGCTGCGTCTGGTAGCGGCCCACCAGGTCCTTGGCGTAGCCGGTCAGCAGGTGGCCGTAGTGCGGCAGGCCGTTGGCGAAGGGAGGGCCGTCGTAGAAGACGAACTCGTTGCTGCCGCGTTCTCCGCCAGGAAGGTCAGAGTCCCGCTGGTCGATGCTCGCCTGGAAGGTGCCGTCCTGGTCCCAGTACTTGAGGATGCGCTCTTCGACCTCCGGGAACTTCACGGACGCCGACACACCGGAGGTGTTGGAAGGAGAGCTGGTGGAACCGGAGCCTGACAGTGCGGCTGAGGCCTTGGGGTAATAGGTCATCTCGACATCCTGGGTTGAGCTAGTGAACAAGTGGATCATTCAGGATGCGAGGACGGCCCCTACGCTGTCTTTCAACAGCACCGGCACCGCGGTACCACCTCACTTACCGTCGCCGGACCCGTCAAAGGAGAGCACCGGCGTCGGCCGCTCATTGCTGCTGTGACGGGCTTACCCGTCCGGTTCTACTGGTGCGGGTTCCTGCGCCGCAGGGCCCGAAGGTTCTTCCGGAAGCTCACCGGTGATGGCCGGGTCAAAGCTGATACCCGATTCTACCCGGAATTACCCCGATTTACCGTATCGGCGGGGTGATTCCGGGCATACCCAGGCATTTGGAATGCATAGACTCGGGCGTATGACCATCCCCGCCCCGGTCCGGCCACAACGCCGCCGGTCCGCCGCCTGGCCGGTGCTCACCGTCCTGGCATCCTCGCCGGTGGCGGTCCTGTCCGCGTTCCGCGCGCTCCCGGCGGAATGGCCTACGGCCGTGGTCCAACTGCTGTCCTTCACTCCGTGGCTCGTGATCCCGGCCGGCGCCTCAGTGCTGTTCGCCCTTCTTGGCCGGCGCCGGTGGCTGCTCTGGTTGACGGGCGCCTTGGCGGCGGTCCAGCTCTTTTGGCTGTTCCCGCTGGACCACGGCCGGAGCGTTCCTGACGCCGGAGCGCCCACGGTGGAACTGACGGCAATGACCATCAATTCGGAATTCGGCCAGGCGGACGCGGCGGAAATTGTCCGGCTGGTGCGGGAGGAGGGCGTCGGGCTGCTGACAATCCAGGAACATTCGCAGGCGCTCGGAGACAGGCTGGCGGCCGAAGGACTGTCCACGCTGCTTCCCAACAGGATCAGCAACCCAACGGACGACGGCGCCGGCAGCGCCACCTACTCGGCGCACCGGTTGGACGCGGTTGGCGTCCTGCCCGGTACGCCGTTCCAGATGCCCATCGTCAGGCTCACCATGGATGGCCCGGCTGGCCGGGCCGTCCTTGAGGTGGCCAACGTCCACGCGCTTCCGCCGGTGGACGTGCGTGTTGACCAGTGGCGCAGCGACCTCGCCGCCCTGGGTGCCCTGGCCGCGAGTCCCGGGAACCGGTTGCTGATCGGCGATTTCAACGCCACCTACGACCATGCTGAGTTCCGGGCAGTGCTCGACGGCGGCGAGGACGCGCGGAAGATGGTTGATGTGGGGACGGCCGCCGGTATGCGGCTCGTCCCCACCTGGCCGATGGAGGGTCCCCGGCTGCCCGGCATCACCATCGACCACCTTGTGACCAGCCCGGGCATCGCGGTTTCCGGGTATGAGGTCCATCGCGTTTCCGGAACCGACCACGCAGCAGTCGTTGCGACGCTACGCGTCCCCGCAGCGGGCTAGCGTCGCCCTCAGGCCTGCTTACGGATGAGCTTGTAGTTGGCGGCCTGCGCCACCGGCCGGATCACGATCTGGTCCAGGTTCACGTGGTGGGGCGCGGTGACGGCGTAGCGGACCACATCGGCCACGTCGGCAGCCGTAAGCGGCTTTTCGACGCCCTGGTAGACCTTGCCGGCAGCCTCCTCGTCACCCAGCCTGTTGAGGGCAAACTCCTCGGTGTGCACCAGGCCCGGAGCAACTTCGATGACCCGCAGGTTGTGTTCAACCTCTTCGAGCCGCAAGGCGTCGTTCATGGCGTGCTGGGCGAACTTGGCTGCGTTGTAGCCGCCGCCGCCCTCATAGGACGACAATCCGGCCGTCGACGTCAGGTTCAGGACTGTACCCTCTCCACCGGCCCGCAGCATGGGAAGGAAAGCACGCGTCAGTTTCATGGTGCCCAGGACGTTCACCTCGAACATCCACTTCCAGTCGTCCGTCTTGGCGTCCGCGATCCTGTCCGCGCCCCGGGCGCCGCCCGCAACGTTGATGAGGGTGTCAATGCCGCCTGCCTGCGTCACTTCGGCCAGGAGCCGCTCCACGTCAGCGTCGTCGGTGATGTCCGCAGGGACGGCCGTGGCTCCGGTTTCCGCTGCCAGTGCGGCGAGCCGGTCCGCGCGGCGGGCGACGGCAAAGACCGTCCACCCCTCGGCCCTCAGCGCGCGGACCGTGGCCTCGCCAATGCCTGTGCTGGCTCCCGTAACCACTGCTGCCTTCGTGTGCTTTACCTCAGTCATGGCACCACCCTAGCGTCGGAGGAACTCCAGGAGCACACAGGCGTGGTTGACCTCCGGATCCCTGGCGCCATAAAGCAACGTGATGCGCGGGTGCTTCTCCGCCAATTCCTGCAGGGTTGCTGCCGCCGAACGCGGAAACCGTCGTCGTCGGCCGGTTCATCGTAGATGCGTTTGGTCACCAAGCGACGGGCTGCGTTGTCCATACCGGGATGCTACTGCAGGGCGCGGCCGGGGATCATGAAACAATTGCTCCATGGCTGAAGACAAACAGGGTACAGACACGCCCACCACTGCCCCTATCAACGTTCCGGACAAGCCCGCCCTTGAGGGGTTGGAAGCTGCCCTGACGCAGCGCTGGCTTGACGAAGGGACCTACAAATTCAACCGGGAGACCACCAGGGAGCAGGTCTACTCGATCGACACTCCCCCGCCCACGGCGTCGGGCTCCCTGCACGTGGGGCACATGTTCTCCTACACCCAGACCGACGTCCTGGCGCGTTACCAGCGCATGACCGGCAAAAACGTCTTCTACCCGATGGGCTGGGACGACAACGGCCTGCCCACCGAACGCCGCGTCCAGAACTACTACGGCGTCCGCTGCGATCCGGCAATTTCCTACGACGCCGGCTACCGCCCGCCGGCCGAGCCGGCCAAGAACCAGCGGGACTTCGATGTCATCTCGCGCCGGAACTTCATCGAGCTCTGCGAGGAGCTCGCCGTCGAGGACGAAAAGGTCTTCGAGAACCTCTTCCAGACCCTTGGCCTGTCCGTGGACTGGGACCTCACCTACCGCACCATCGACGACAAGTCGCGCGCCATCTCCCAGCGCGCCTTCCTGGCCAACCTGGCCGCCGGAGACGCCTACATGGCCGAAGCCCCCACCCTGTGGGACGTCTCCTTCCGCACTGCCGTGGCGCAGGCTGAACTCGAGGACCGCGAAGTCGCGGGCGCCTACTACCGCTACCCCTTCTTTACCGAGGACGGCGAAAAGATCTACGTCGAGACCACCCGGCCTGAGCTGCTGGCGGCCTGCGCCGCCCTCGTAGCGAACCCCGATGACGAACGGTACCAGCCGCTGTTCGGCAAGAAGGTGACCTCTCCCCTGTTCGGCGTTGAAGTGGAGGTCAAGGCGCACCACCTCGCCAAGGCGGACAAGGGCTCCGGCATCGCCATGGTCTGCACCTTCGGCGACCTCACCGACGTCACCTGGTGGCGCGAACTCCAGCTGCCCACCCGCGCCATCGTTGGCCGCGACGGCCGCATCATCGGCGAGACCCCGGAATGGATCACCACCGACGAAGGCCGTGCCGCCTTCGAGGCAATCGCCGGCAAGACGGTCTTCAGCGCCAAGGAAGCAGTTGTGGAACAGCTGACCGCCGTTGAGCTCCTCGACGGCGAGCCCAAGAAAATGATGCACCCGGTCAACTTCTTCGAGAAGGGCGACAAGCCCCTTGAGGTCGTCACTTCCCGCCAGTGGTACATCCGCAACGGCGGCCGCGACGAGGACCGCCGCGAACGCCTGATCGGCCGCGGACACGCGATTGAATTCCACCCGGCATTCATGCGCTCTCGCTACGAGAACTGGATCTCCGGACTGAACGGCGACTGGCTGGTGTCCCGCCAGCGCTTCTTCGGCGTGCCCGTACCGGTCTGGTATCCTCTCGACGCAGACGGCAACCCCGACTACGACGCCCCGATCCTGCCCTCGGACCAGCAGCTCCCGGTGGACCCGGCCGCCGACGCGGCTCCAGGCTATGAAGAAACCCAGCGCGACACTCCGGGCGGATTCACCGGTGACGCCGATGTGCTCGACACCTGGGCCACGTCCTCCCTGACGCCGCAGATCGTGGGCGGCTGGAGCACCGACGAGGCACTTTTTGCCAAGGTCTACCCGTTTGACGTGCGACCGCAGGCCCACGACATCATCCGGACGTGGCTGTTTTCCACCGCTGTGCGTGCCGACGCGCTGCAGGACACCGCGCCGTGGAAGCACGCGGCCATCTCCGGCTGGATCCTGGATCCGGACCGCAAGAAGATGTCCAAGTCCAAGGGCAACGTGATCGTTCCGACCGACGTCCTCAACGAGTACGGCTCGGACGCTGTCCGCTACTGGGCGGCTTCGGCCAAGCTTGGCGCCGACACGGCTTACGAGATTGCCCAGATGAAGATCGGCCGCCGCCTGGCCATCAAGCTGCTCAACGCCTCGAAGTTCGTCCTGAACCTCGGCGCCACGGAGAACTCGGTGGTTTCCACGGACCTGTCCGTGCTCACCAACCCGCTGGACCGGGCCGTGCTGGCGCAGCTCTCGGACGTCGTGGCACAGGCCACCAAGGCGTTCGAGAACTACGACTACGCCCGGGCCCTGCAGATCAGCGAGAGCTTCTTCTGGCAGTTCACCGACGACTACGTGGAGCTCATCAAGGACCGCGCCTACGGTGCGGCCGGGGAGGCCGAGCAGGCCTCGGTGCTCGCGGCTCTGGCCACCACCCTGGATACGCTGCTGCGGCTGTTCGCCCCCTTCCTGCCCTTCGCCACGGAAGAAGTCTGGGGCTGGTGGCGCAGCGGATCAGTGCACCGCGCCGAGTGGCCGGCGGCCCTGGAAGTGTCCGACGGCGACACCACCATGCTCGCCACCGTCGGAGTCGCGCTGAGCGGCATCCGCAAGGCCAAATCCGAGGCGAAGGTCAAGCAGCGCACTGAGGTGGTGTCCGCCACCATCACCGCCACGGAGTCTCTCAGCACTCAGCTGAAGGCCGGCCTTGCAGACCTGAAGGCGGCCTCCAATGCCCGCGAACTGACCCTCGTGGCAGGCGAAGGCGAACTCACCGTCAGCGATGTCGTGCTGGCCCAGCCGGAGGAAGCGCCAAGCGCCTAGCCCCCGGCCTGTCTGGGCAAACAAGAAGCCCCATCAGCGACCGAGCTGGTGGGGCTTCTGTTTTTGGGCAATTTGTTTTTGGGCAAAGGGGAAGCCCCATCAGCGTTTAGCCGTTGGTGGGGCTTCGACTTTTCGATTGTCTCGTGACGTCTGTGACAACCTGGCGGAATCCTCGGAATTTCAGGTCTTCCTACCTCGTCACTGGTAGCCAGCTTCTGACTTTGCCGAAGGCTGCGTCAGATGCGTGTCACTGAATCTTTGGTTTCCGTGTCCCTCTTCTTTCGAAGTGGGTAAGAACCATTGTTGTCCCACCCAAGGGGAACCGCAATAGCCCCGGAAGAACTACATGGCAGTAATTCTCGCTGCCCGCGGGAGGCCTCCAGCGGACGCCCTTAGTTGAACTCGGGCCTCTCGGTACGGCTGCGCTTGATTTCGAAGAAGTGCGGATACGCGGCCAGGGTCACCGCGGCGTCCCACAGGCGGCCGGCTTCCTCTCGCCTGGGAATGCGCGTCAGCACCGGGCCGAAGAAGGCGGTGCCGTTGAAGGCCACTACCGGCGTTCCGACATCCTGCCCCACGAGGGAGATGCCCTCCTCATGGCTGGCGCGGAGCTGCACGTCGAAGGCATCCGAGGACGCCTCGGCTGCGAGCCCGGCAGGCAGCCCGCACTCTGCCAGGGCCTTGCTGATCACGATGCCGAAGTCCTTCTCGCCAGCGTCGTGGATCAGGCTGCCCATGGCGTCATACAGCGGCTTGATAACCCGGTCACCGTGCTGCTCGCGGGCAGCAATGATGACGCGGACGGGGCCCCAGGCCTTGTCCATCAATTCGCGGTACCCCGGGTCAAGGTCGCGGCCCTCGTTCAGGACGGCGAGGCTCATCACGTGCCATTCAGTTTCAATGTCGCGGACTTCCTCGACTTCACCGACCCAGCGGGACGTGATCCAGGCGAAGGGGCACAGGGGGTCGAACCAGAAGTCGGCTTTGCTCGCAGCGGTTTCAGGCACAGGAAGTCTCCTCGGAAAAGAATCAGGCAACGGCGCGCACCAGGCGCACATCTACCAAGAGCGAAGAACTAAGCGGATTTATTCCGCCGCTTGGCCACGACGTCGTGCGCGATCATGGTGGGCTGCGCCTTCTTCGCCACCACATCGGCGGTGATAACTACGCTGGCGATGTCGTCACGGCTGGGAAGATCGAACATTACCGGAAGGAGCACTTCCTCCATGATGGCGCGGAGCCCGCGGGCGCCTGTGCCCCGCTCGAGTGCCTGGTCCGCTATCATGTCCAGCGCCGCGTCGTCGAAGAGCAGCTCAACGCCATCCAGCTGGAACATCTTCTGGTACTGCTTCACAAGGGCGTTCTTCGGCGTGGACAGAATCTGGATCAAAGCGGGCCGGTCCAGGTTGGAGACCGTGGTGATGACGGGAAGCCGGCCGATGAATTCCGGGATCAGCCCGAACTTCAGCAGGTCCTCCGGCATAACCTCGCCGTAGGAGTCGGAGTTGTTCTTGACTTCATTGAGCGGGGCACCGAAGCCGATGCCCTTGCGTCCGGACCGGGAGCCGATGATGTCCTCGAGGCCCGCGAAGGCTCCGGCGACGATGAACAGCACGTTGGTGGTGTCGATCTGGATGAACTCCTGGTGCGGGTGCTTGCGGCCGCCCTGCGGGGGAACCGAGGCCACCGTGCCTTCCAGGATCTTCAGGAGCGCCTGCTGGACGCCCTCACCGGAGACATCCCGGGTAATGGACGGGTTTTCGCTCTTCCGCGAGATCTTGTCGATCTCGTCGATGTAGATGATGCCCTGTTCGGCCTTTTTGACGTCATAGTCAGCGGCCTGGATGAGCTTCAGGAGAATATTCTCGACGTCCTCGCCCACGTACCCGGCCTCGGTCAGTGCCGTGGCATCCGCGACGGCGAACGGGACGTTGAGCCGCCGTGCCAGCGTCTGGGCGAGGTAGGTCTTGCCGCAGCCGGTGGGGCCGATCAGGAGGATGTTGGACTTGGCGATCTCGACGTCGTCGTGATGGACGCCTTCGGCGAGGCTGCCGCTCTTGGGGGCGTGGCCGGCCTGGATGCGCTTGTAGTGGTTGTACACGGCGACGGCGAGGGAGCGCTTGGCGGGCTCCTGGCCGATGACGTATTCCTGCAGGAAGTCGAAGATCTCGCGCGGCTTGGGCAGTTCGAAGCTGCCGAGGTCCGCTACTTCCGCGAGCTCCTCTTCAATGATCTCGTTGCAGAGCTCAATGCACTCGTCGCAGATGTAGACGCCGGGCCCGGCAATGAGCTTACGCACCTGCTTTTGGCTCTTTCCGCAGAAAGAGCACTTCAGCAGATCCGTGCTCTCGCCAATCCGAGCCATATGTGAACCCCTTAGTATCTTGCTGCTACCGCAGCACTGCACCGGTTGCTGGAATCACGGTGGGTCCGGAAGGTCCGGCCGTGACATGTTCCACTCTAGGTCACATTCGGCCTGAGGGGTGGAACCTTACGCGTTGAAAACGAAAGCCGGTGCGGTCCATTTTCCATGAACCGCACCGGCTCCGCGTGTCGTGCTGCTACCTGCTGATCGCCTGCGGCTTGATCTTGCGGGAATCAAGGACCTGGTCGATGAGGCCGTAGGACTGCGCCTCGGCGGCCGTGAGGATCTTGTCACGCTCGATGTCGTTGTTGACCTGCTCCGAGGTGCGGCCCGAGTGCTTGGCCAGCGTGTCTTCGAGCCAGGAGCGCATGCGCATGACCTCCGCAGCCTGGATCTCAAGGTCCGAAGCCTGGCCGCCCTGGCCACCCGACAGGGCGGGCTGGTGGATCAGCACGCGGGCGTTGGGCAGTGCCAGCCGCTTGCCCGGCGTACCGGCTGCGAGCAGGACGGCCGCGGCACTTGCAGCCTGGCCCAGGCACACCGTCTGGATCTCGGGGCGGATGTACTGCATGGTGTCGTAGATGGCCGTCATGGCGGTGAAGGAACCGCCCGGGGAGTTGATGTAGAGCGTGATGTCACGGTCCGGGTCAGTGGACTCTAGCACCAGCAACTGGGCCATGACGTCGTCAGCGGAGGCATCGTCCACCTGGACGCCGAGGAAGATGATGCGGTCCTCGAACAGCTTGGTGTACGGGTCCTGGCGCTTGAAGCCGTAGGGGGTGCGCTCCTCGAACTGCGGCAGCACGTAGCGGCTGGTGGGCAGGTTCCCGGCAGACGATCCGAAATTGTAGTTCATGTTCACTTCTCCTGGAATCATCATTTCTGTCTTCGTGCCGGTTAGTTTTCCGAGCCGCTGGCGTTTTGCGTTCCGCCGCCACCGGCTACGGATCCCGCATGCGCGGCGATCTTGTCGAAGAAGCCGTACTCAAGGGCTTCCGGAGCCGTGAACCACTTGTCACGGTCGTTGTCCTTGAGGATCGTATCGACCGTCTGGCCGGTCTGGTCGGCAGTGAGTTCCGCCATGACCTTCTTCATGTGCAGGATGAGCTCGGCCTGGATCTTGATGTCCGAGGCCGTGCCGCCGATGCCGCCTGACGGCTGGTGCATCAGGATACGGGCGTTCGGGGTGGCGTAGCGCTTGCCCTTGGTGCCGGAGGAGAGCAGGAACTGCCCCATCGAAGCCGCAAGACCGGTGGCGACCGTTACGACGTCGTTCGGAATGAACTGCATGGTGTCGTAGATGGCCATACCAGCGGTTACGGAGCCGCCGGGCGAGTTGATGTAAAGGTAGATGTCCTTCTCGGGGTTCTCCGCTGACAGCAGCAGCAACTGCGAGCAGATCGCGTTGGCGTTCTCATCGCGAACCTCGGAGCCAAGCCAGATGATGCGCTCTTTCAGCAGGCGGTTGTAGATGTAGTTGTCCTGGGCTGCCGGATCGACAGTTGCCATCCGGGGTGCCCCTGCTTGCTGTGACATATGTACTTACCTCTCGCTGGCGA
The DNA here is from genome assembly GCF_005280255.1 of Arthrobacter sp. 24S4-2. Taxonomy (NCBI): domain Bacteria; kingdom Bacillati; phylum Actinomycetota; class Actinomycetes; order Micrococcales; family Micrococcaceae; genus Arthrobacter; species Arthrobacter sp. 24S4-2. Next base: position 3,413,781 of record NZ_CP040018.1, read on the forward strand.
CGGTGACGTCACGGTACGACGTCACTGAAAATCACTACTTGGACACTAACCGGTTTTGCGGCCGTTTTGTTCTCGCGGATCGCGCTGTTCGCTGACGGCGCACGATTGCCGCAACCGCCCACCGCACAGCACGACACAGCCGCCGTTCCGGGGGTTAACGCCTAACGCAGTTCCGGGGTTTAAACGGGGAAGCCCCCGGATCAGGGATCCGGGGGCTTCCGTGCAATACGTGTTAGAACTTCACTGCTGCCGGGTCGTCGCTCGGCGTGGCTTCCTCGGCGGATGCTTCGCTTTCAACGGCCGGAGCTTCTTCGGCAACGGGAGCGTCTTCGCCGCCGGGGCGCACGAAGTCGCTCAGGTCAACCTTGTTGCCTGCCGAATCGGTCACCTCGGCCTGGCCCAGCACAACAGCCAGGGCCTTGCGGCGGCGGACCTCGGAAACCATCATGGGAACCTGGCCGGACTGATCGATGATCTGGGCGAACTGGTTCGGGTCCATGCCGTACTGGCTGGCCGTGGTCACGATGTAGTCGATCAGCTCGTTCTGGCTGACGCCGACTTCTTCCTTGTCCGCGATGGCGTCAAGGATGATCTCGTTCTGGAAGGCACGCTCGGTGTTGGCCTTGACCTCGGCGCGGTGCTCCTCGGTGTCGTGATCGCCTTCACCGTGGGAGTTCTCAGCCTTGAAGTGCTGCTCGAGCTGCTCTTCGACGACGGAGGCCGGAACGGGAACCTCAACCAGCTCAACGAGCTTGTCCAGGACCTTGTCGCGGGCCTCGACGCCCTGCTCGACAACCTTGGATTCGGCCGCCTGCTTGGCGAGGTCCTCACGCAGTTCAGCCAGCGTGTCGAACTCGGATGCCAGCTGGGCGAAGTCGTCGTCGGCCGCGGGAAGCTCGCGCTCCTTGACGGTCTTGACAACTACCTTGACCTGGGCCGCTTCGCCGGCGTGGTCGCCGCCCACCAGGGTGGTTTCGAAGATGGCGTCCTCGTCAGCACTGAGGCCGGTGACGGCCTCGTCGAGGCCTTCAAGCATGGTGCCGGCGCCAACCTGGTAGGACAGGCCGGAGGCGGAGTCAACTTCGGCGCCGTCAATCGTGGCGGTGATGTCGATCGTCAGGAAGTCGCCGTCGGCTGCCGGGCCGTCCACGGACTTCAGCGTGCCGAAACGGCCGCGGAGTTCGTCGAGCGCCTTGTCGACATCGGCTTCGGAAGACTCGGCCGCAGCAACCTCAACCTTGATGCCTGCGTAGTCCGGCAACTCGATCTCGGGACGGATGTCAACCTCAGCGTGGAACTTCAGTTCACCGTCGGTGGCCGTGGGATCCGGCACCTCGGTGATTTCAACCTCGGGACGGCTCAGCGGGCGGATGCCAGTTTCCTGGACAGCCTCCTGGTACCAGCCGTTGAGGCCTTCGTTGATGGCGGTCTCCAGCACGTAGCCACGGCCAACGCGCTGGTCGATCAGCTTTGCGGGGACCTTGCCCTTGCGGAAGCCAGGGACCTGGATCTGCGAAGCAACAGTCTTGTATGCCTCTTCGATGCTGGGTTTCAATTCCTCAAAGGGGACCTCAACATTGAGCTTGACCCGCGTGGGGGTGAGGTTCTCGACAGCGCTCTTCACAGTCTAAGTACTCCTGGTTTTGTGGGATGGGGTTCTGCAAACGCAATGATCTGACAAGCTGCAGAGTCGGGGTGACAGGATTTGAACCTGCGACTTCCTGCTCCCAAAGCAGGCGCTCTAGCCAAGCTGAGCTACACCCCGTAAGTGCACAGAACAGTCTACGGTCATAACGGCCGGATATGCACATTTGACACTGGGGCCCTGAATTAGGTTTAGTTATATCCGGCTCGAGCAGCCGACCGGAAGAAGTGCACCAACCGTCCCCTTGCGATCAACAGCATATGATCAATACAAGCGGCCTGATGCATGTTCACGGGGACGTAGCTTAGTGGTAAAGCCTCAGTCTTCCAAACTGATGATGCGGGTTCGATTCCCGTCGTCCCCTCCAAGGACAGTGTCCCTCCAAGGCAGTCCCAAGGACACAAGCAGGACAACAGGAAAGCCCCTCTCCGGAGGGGCTTTCCTGTTGTTCAGGATCCCTGCTGGCAGGTGGGGCACCAATACAGCTTGCGGGCACCGAGGTCGGACAGCGCAACCAACGTTCCGCAGTCGCGGCAGTCGAGGCCGTGCCGCCGGTACACAGAGTGGGATTCTTCCGGTGCGGGCAGGCCGGCGTCCGGTTCAGTCCAATAACGCGGAGGCGTGGTGATGATCCGGCCGTCGCGGACGCCGTCGGACATCATTGAGACGGTGTCCTCCCACAGTTCACCAGCCGCTGCCGAATCCAACGCGCGGCCGGGCAGCCAGGGATCGAGTCCCTGGCGGAAGAGCAGTTCGGCGCGATACACGTTCCCGACGCCGGCAATCACCTTCTGGTCCATCAGCAGTGCTGCGAGTGGCGTCCGCCGTGCCCGCAGGCCCGTGACAAAGCCTTCCTTGTCTCCAGGCAGGTTCCGCAACGGGTCCGGACCCAGGCGGGCCAGGACGGCGCCGGCCTCCGCCCCGGTGATGGCGTGGCACGTGGTGGCGCCCCTGAGGTCCGCCCAGCCGTGGGCCCCGGCAAGCCGGACACGGACGGCACCGACCGGCGCAGGAGGCCCCGCGTACGCGGGAGCGCCGCCGTCGGAGTCAAAAGCGGCGGCGTCTGCCACGCCGTCGTCGAACACCTCCCGCTCCCCCACCTTGCGGGGCGCCCCGATGCTGGAGGCGCCGCGGAACGTGGCATCACCGCCGAAGTCCCAGGCACCGTAGAGGCCCAGGTGCACGTGGAGGACCAGTCCGTTGTCGAAGTGCAGGAACAGGTGCTTCCCGTGGGCCGCCGTCTCCACCAGCGTCCGGGTGTCGAGCAGCGCCGCACCGTCGGTGAACCGCCCCTGCGGGCTGGAAACGGCCAAGTGCTGGCCGGAAAAGACGTCCGCGAACTGGCGTGCCAGCCGGTGGACCGAATGCCCCTCCGGCACTAGGCGATGACCTCGCCGGTGGTCTCGTAGGCCGCGATCTTGCCGATGCGGCGGACGTGGCGCTCATCGTTGCTGAAGGGTTCCTGGAGGAACGCCTCAATGATTTCCGTGGCTTCCTCCACGCTGTGCTGTCGGCCGCCGACTGCCACGACGTTCGCGTCATTGTGATCGCGGGCGAGGGTGGCGGTGGACAGGTTCCAGGCGAGGGCCGCGCGGACGCCTTTGACCTTGTTGGCGGCGATCTGCTCGCCGTTCCCCGAACCGCCCAGCACGATGCCCAGGGCGTGGACGCCGGCAGCCTGGTCCGCCACCACGGCGAGCGCTGCATTGATGCAGAAGGACGGGTAGTCATCCAGGGCGTCGTAGACCTTGGGGCCGTGGTCCACTACGTCGTAGCCCTTGGCGGTGAGGTGGTTTACCAGGTGGGCGCTGAGTTCCATGCCGGCATGGTCGGTGGCGATGTGGACGCGCGGGAAGTCGGGGTTTGTGGTCACGGCAGTATCCGTTCAGTCATAAGCTCCGGAAAGCTTCCGGGCTGCTTCGGGGGTCGGATCCAAGCGTACTAGGACGCAGGCATTGGCTGCTTGCCGTGAACACCCTGCGGACGCGCACCGCGAATCAACACGGCAACTCAGGGCAGCGGCGGACGCTTTTCGCCGCGGGCGCGGGCGGCCACCCGGGACAGCACCGCGGCGACTCTTGCCGCCGAGTCGGCGCTGCCGCCGCTGACCGCCACCTTCCTGCCGTCCGCCCGGTTGACGACGACGGCGGGGCCGCTGCTGACGAGCATCGCTGTGGTTCCGCCGTGGTTACGGTAGCCCCAGCCGCCATAGTCCGCGGCCCGGACCTCCGCCGGTGATGCTGAGGAAATTGCCGACGCCGGAACTTCCATCACCCGGACGATTCCGGCCACGAAGACGCGCAGCCCGCTGCGGTCCACGATGATGCGGGCGAAGAGGAAGGCGGCGGCCAGGACGGCCAGTGCGACCAGCAGGACTCCCAGCCAGGGGACAACGATGGAGATCAGGGCGGCCGGGAACAGCGAGGCGATCCCCAGCATCACGAAGACCGAGCTCCGCGCGTGCACCCACAGCCGCACCGAATCCATGGCAATTTCGGGGTCAAGTTCGCGGTCCAGCGCCTCCTCAAGGGCGCGGTCGTCGTCCACGGACCAGCGTTCGTCGGCCTTGAAGACAAAGCCCAAAATGACGCCGAGAGCAAGGGCGGCTCCACTCCCCAGGGCGAGGACGGACATGTCGACACGGGCCTCATGGACGTCGGCGATCCCCGCCTGGCCCACCAGCACGGCGGCCAGGGCGGTGGTGACAAAGAGAGTGACGGTCAGCCCGGCGCCCATCATGATGCGCCGCATCACGGCGGGCCGGGTCAGCGGAACGGCCTGCCCCAGGGTCAGCCAGCCCACCAGGACGATGATCAGGCCGCCTGCCGCCACGAACGCGGAGAACGGGGCATAGCCCGACGGACCGGATGCCGACCAGCTCACGGCAAGCGGGTCCGGCACATCCGGCCGCAGCAAAAATGCACAAACAACGAAGGCGGCAGCCAGGAGCACGGGAAATCCCACTGCGAAGCGGAGTGCCTTGGCGTCCACCGAATCCCTGATCTTTCCCATACTCCAACGCTACTCCGCGCCGAGGCCCAGTGATCCACCTAACTTGCCAACGCACAATGAAGTGAAAGAATAATTTCACAGTGCCGGCAGCGACTGTTGCCGGCCGGCAACCGCAACCCTTTCTGGAGGCCCCACCTTGCCAGGTATGAACCTGACGCGCGCCGAAGCACGCGAGCGCGCCGATCTCATCTCCGTTGAGTCCTACGACGTCAGCCTGGACCTGACCAAGGGCGACAAAGTGTTCGGATCCATTACCGCTGTTAAGTTCAGCGCACGGCCCGGGTCCTCCACCTTTATCGATGCGGTGACGCATACTGTCCACAGCATCATGCTGAACGGCCGTGAGCTCGATCCCGCCGAAGTGTCCGACGGCGTCCGCATCCAGCTCCCGGGCCTGGCCGAGGAGAATAACCTCCTGGTTGTGGCCGAGGCGCCGTACATGAACACAGGCGAGGGCCTGCACCGCTTCGTTGACCCGGTGGACAACGAGGTCTACCTGTACACCCAGTTCGAGGTTCCGGATTCCCGCCGGATGTTCGCCGTGTTCGAGCAGCCCGACCTGAAGGCGAGCTTCACGTTCACCGTCACGGCGCCGTCGCACTGGGATGTGGTGTCCAATTCACCCACGCCGCTTCCCATCGAAACCATCCCCGGCGAGGACGGCGGCGCCCGCTCCGTGTGGGAGTTTTCCCCCACCCCCCGGCTTTCCTCCTACGTCACTGCGCTGATTGCCGGCCCGTACCAGTCGGTGCGCAGCGAGGTGAAGGGTGCCGACGGGCGGGTCGTTCCGCTGGGCGTGTTCGCCCGCAAGTCGCTCATGCAGTACCTCGATGCCGACAACATCTTTGAACTCACCCGGCAGGGCTTCGAGTTCTTCGAAGCGCAGTTCGGCTGCCCCTACCCGTTTGAAAAGTACGACCAGCTCTTCGTCCCGGAGTTCAATGCGGGCGCCATGGAAAATGCCGGCGCCGTGACCATCCTGGAGGGCTACGTGTTCCGCGGCAAGGTCACGGGGGCGCAGATCGAACGGCGTGCCATCACCGTGCTGCACGAACTTGCGCACATGTGGTTCGGAGACCTTGTCACGATGCGCTGGTGGAACGACCTCTGGCTCAACGAATCGTTCGCCGAATACATGTCGCACCTGGCCGCGGTGGAGAACACCGAGTTTGACCACGCCTGGACCACGTTCGCCTCGGTGGAGAAGTCCTGGGCCTACCGCCAGGACCAGCTCCCCACCACGCACCCCATTTTTGCGGAGATCAACGACCTCCAGGACGTGGAGGTGAACTTCGACGGCATCACCTACGCCAAGGGCGCCTCCGTGCTGCGCCAGCTGGTTGCCTGGGTGGGCCCGGAGCAGTTCATGTCCGGGGTCCGCGAATACTTCAGCAAGCACGCCTGGAAGAACACCGAGCTCAGCGACCTCATGGTGGAGCTGGAGACGGCCAGCGGCCGTGACCTGGACCAGTGGGGGCGGCTCTGGCTGGAAACGGCCGGCGTGAACACACTGACGCCGGAGGTATCGGTGGATTCCGCCGGAGCCATCACGTCCTTCACCATCGTGCAGTCCGCGGTGGCCGAGCAGCCCACCATCCGGCCGCACCGCCTGGCTGTCGGCTTCTACAACGTGGCCGACGGGCAGCTTGTCCGGGTGCACCGCGAAGAGCTCGACGTCGACGGCGAGCGCACCGGGGTGCCCGCGCTGGCCGGCCTGCAGCAGCCGGACCTGATCCTGCTCAATGACGGCGACCTCGCATATGCAAAGGTCCGCCTCGACCCGAAGTCGCTGGCCACGGCCACCGCCCACCTGAAGGACTTCCGCGAAAGCCTCCCGCGGACGCTCGTCTGGGGTTCTGCGTGGGACGCGGCGCGCGACGGCGAAACACCGGCACGCGGCTACGTCGAACTGATCCTGGCCAACATTGCCTCCGAGTCCGACTCTTCCGTGATCCTGGTTCAGCTCCGCCAACTCGCGACGACGCTCACGTATTACGTTGCCGAAGAGTACCGGGAGAAGACCTCTGTGGCTGCCGCGGACCAGCTGTGGGACATGGCCGCCGCTGTCCCCGCGGGATCCGATGCACAGCTCCAGTTTGTGAAGTCGTATGCTCTGCTGGCCCGCAGCGACAGCCAGCTGGACACGGTCTCGGCCCTGCTGGACGGATCGGCCGGGCTTGACGGGCTCACCGTCGACCAGGACCTGCGCTGGGAACTGCTCGCCTGCCTCGTCGCCGGCGGCCGGTTCGGCCAGGACAGGATCGACGCCGAGCTGGAGCGGGACAACACCGCCAATGGCCAGAACGCGGCCGCGCTGGCCAAGGCGGCCATCCCAACGCCGGCGGCCAAGGCCGAGGCATGGGAGTCCATCGTGGTCAAGGGTGATCTGTCCAACGCCCTGCAGGCCTCTGCCGTGGCCGGCTTCACCCGCGTGCTGGACCCCGCACTGCTGGAACCTTACACGGAGAAGTATTTCGACGCCGTTCCCGGCATCGTCGCCAACCGCACCCATGCGCTCGCCCAGCAGATCGTCGTCGGGCTTTACCCGTCCCTGCAGACCACCCAGGCGACAGTGGACCGGACGGATCAGTTCCTGGCTTCCCTGCCCGAGGAGAGTGCGGCCCTGCGGCGCATGATGCTCGAAAACCGTGACGGCGTGGCCCGTGCCCTGCGGGCCCGGGAGGCCGACGTCGGATAGCCGCCGGGCACCACCCAAAACGGGCCGGGACCCTGCGGCTGCCAGACTGGCGGCTCCGGGTCCCGGCGTTTGCCGTCACTAGAATTGCGGCATGACCCTTGATGAGCACCGCTATGCCGTTACCGTCCGCTGGACCGGGAACCGCGGAGACGGAACCTCGACATACCGGGGCTACGCCCGGGACCACGACGTCGAAATTGCCGGACTCCCGGTCCTGAAAGGCTCCGCGGATCCCACCTTCCACGGAGACAGGACCCGCTACAACCCCGAGCAGCTGCTGCTCACCGCGCTGTCGCAGTGCCACATGCTTTCCTTCCTGCACGTGGCTGTCAAACACGGCGTTGTGGTGACGGGCTACGAGGACAGGGCCGAGGGGCTGATGCGGACCAACCGCGACGGCAGCGGCCAGTTTGAATCCGTGACGCTCCGTCCGGAAGTGACGGTGGCCGCTCGGGTAGACGGCGCGCTCATGGAAGAACTGCACGAAGAGGCCAACAAAATCTGCTTCATAGCCCGCAGTGTCAACTTCCCCGTGCTGCACGCCCCGACCACGCTGGTGGCGGAAAACTAAGCATCGGCGAGGGTGCCGGCGCTCTATTCCTGGGACGCCGCGGCCCGAAACGCGTCAACCAGCCGTCGCTCGGTCGCGGCGCCGAGCCCCGCTTTCCGGTCCCTGCCCAGGCCGCGGCTCCGCTCGTCGTCGAGGGTGTCCCGCAGTGTCTCCTGCCACGGCCTCAGGGTGAGGCCCGCGGCGAGGGCAGCCGCGTTGGAGCGTGCCGCGAATCCTTCATGGTCCGGCGGGAGCCACAGAGGCAGCGAGTCCGAGCCTGCCCAGTAGGCGACACCCTGTGCCACGAGCCAGTCCTCCGGGACCGCAAGAGTCCGGCCGGCATAACCGGCCAGGCGGGCCGCTTCACCGACGTAGGTGCCGAACGGGACGACGCTTCCGACGGCGTTCAGGGCACCGGTGACCCGCTGCCCGGCGGCTTTCAGGATCCAGGCCGCAAGGTCGCGGACGTCGATGACCTGGGTGGCGCTGCCACCAACGTCGGGCACAAGCGCCTGGGAATCGTCGCGGGAAAAGCGCGCCGGCCAGTAGCCGTAGCGGTCCGAACCGTCACCCGGGCCGCCGATCAGGCCGGCCCGGCACAAGTGTGCCTTCGGGCCGGCGAGGGTTATGGCGTGCTGTTCGATGGCCGACTTCGCCTCGCCGTAATTCTCCGCTGCCAGAGCTGTGCCCGGAGCCAATGGCGGGAGCAACGGGGCATCCTCACCCGCGCCCGGGATCCCGTGGCCGGCATACACGGAACAACTCGACACCACGGTCCAGTGCGCTGCCGTGGGTGCCAGGACCTCCAGCGCGTGCCTTGCCTGCTCCGGGTCGCGTGTCACGTCAATGACGGCGTCCCATTCCCCGGCAGCTTCGGCGTAAGCCTGTTTCCCCTGGGCGCGGTCGGCCTGCAGCCACGCGGCTCCGGCGGGCGGAGCAGCCGCCGACCCCCGGGCGAGGCACGTCACGTCGTGCCCGGCAGCAACGGCCTGCCGGGCAATTTCGGCAGAGAGGAAGGCCGTACCGCCGAGGATCAGGATGCGCATGTGGCCACGCTACGGCGCTAGTGTTGAAGGTGAACAGAGTGTTATGCGCCCGGCGAACGCCGGGCATCTCCGGCGGAAGCCGGCAAGCAGTAAGGAGCATCCCTGCCGATGTACAGCATGTTGTCGATCACCCCGCCCGTTGCCCCGGACGTGTCCGCAATCAACGCTGCCGGAATCGTGATCAGCATCGGGGTTGGCGTGGTGGTGTGGCTCATCGCCACGTTCGTGATCGCCGGAATCACCAAGAGCGTTGCCGCGGGAACCACGTTCTTCAAGAAGCCGCATTTCCGCTGGGTAGCCCCGGCCCTTCGTGCCCTGGACCATGAGCGGCGGGTGCAGCGGGCGAAGACCATCGGCTCGCTGCTGAACAGCGTGGCGGGTGTCCTGATCGTCGTCATCACCATCATGTACGTCCTCAAGAACCTGGATGTGGATATCGCACCGCTGCTCACCAGCGTGGGAATCCTGGGTGTGGCCATCGGTTTCGGCGCCCAGCAGCTCATCCGCGACTTCCTGGCTGGCATCTTCATCACCATCGAGGACCAGTACGGAATCGGCGACGTCATCGAAACCAGTGAAGTCGTGGGGATGGTGGAGTCCATTGGGCTTCGCATTACACGCGTCCGGTCCGAGGACGGCGCCATCTGGTACCTGCGCAACGGCGAGATCCTGCGGGTGGGCAACCGTTCCCAGGGCAACTATGTGGGCCCGGTGGACGCCTCCGCGGATGTGCCCGACCCCGATTCAGCACCACAGCAAAAGGCCGGAGAGTAAGAATGAGCACACCAACACCCGAACCGGGCCAGCCCAAGATGCTGATGCAGAACGATCCGTTCACCCAGCCCGGCTACACCGACAACTTCTACGACGCCGTGGGCGGGCATGAGACGTTCGTGAAGCTCATCGACGTCTTCTATGACGGTGTGGCCACGGACCCGCTGCTGCGTCCGATGTATCCGGAAGAAGACCTGGGGCCGGCAAAACGGCGGTTCCTGATGTTCCTCGAACAGTATTGGGGCGGCCCCACCACCTACGGCGAGGAGCGCGGCCATCCCCGGCTGCGCATGCGGCACATGCCGTTCCGGGTTACACCCGAGGCCAAGGGCCGCTGGCTCCACCACATGCGGACGGCGGTCGACGCGCTGGAGTTGCCGCCGCTCTATGAGGGCACGCTGTGGGACTACATGGAACGCGCCGCGCTGTCCATGGTGAACAGCCCTTCCACCCGGGAGGGATAGCCCTACTGGCCGAGGCCGGCGCCTGTGCGGACCAGGACGTGGCCGCGGCTGTTGCTGAGCCGGAACCAGCGTCCGGCCCGGTAGAGCTTCTGTTCATCCCCGCCGAGGAAACCCAGGGTCAGGGCGGCAAACGCCGCCCCGGCCGGGAGGCCGCCTGCACCCCCGAGTTCACGCCCCCATACTGTGGCCCTGGCGTTGTTGACGATCAGGGCGCCCGGCCTGTCCGGAACAATGGCGGCCACTTCGGCAATGCCGGCCTCCGCCGCGGCCCTCAGCCCGGCGTCGGGAAGGGCGCCCACAAGTTCCCAACCGGACCTGGGAGCACCTACGCCGGCCCACGACTCGGTGACGGTCATGGGCGGAATCGGAAGTTCGACGTCGTTCTCCCCCGCCCGGGCGAGCCGGTCCAGGACCGCGGAGAGCGGAACGGTCACGTCGGCAGCGGCGGGCTCTGCGAGTGCCATGGTCCGCAGGCCAAGGATGGTGGGCGTGGACTCGCCGAGCAGCCTTGGCCTGAGCACACACACATAGGCGGCAAGCACGGAGCCCGAGGCCTGAAGTCGGATGGCGCCGTCGTCAATTGCCTTGGCACGTGTGGCGTAGGTTCGGAGATCGGCCAGATCACGCGGATCGGCAAACCGGAAAGACTGGGTTAGGACATCAGACACACTAAGGACTCTACCGGCTGAGCCGCGGTTGAGGAGCGCCGGGGTGACGTCTAGAGTCAAACCATGACTGAAGCGGAAGCCCGATTGCAGGCCTTGCCCACGGAGGACCCCACCTCCTCGCTCATTGAACTACTGGATCTCGGCGAGCTTGAGGGTGCCCGGACCGATGAGGACATTTTCATGGGACCGTCCCAGAGGCAACCGCGGGAGCGCGTCTTTGGCGGCCAGGTCCTGGCTCAGTCCCTGATCGCCGCAAACCGGACCGTTGATGCCGCCCGCAGCGTTCATTCAATGCACGGGTATTTCCTTCGCCCGGGCGACGCGAACAAGCCCATTACGTTCGGTGTACAGCGGCTGCGAGATGGCCGCTCATTTTCCGCCCGTCGCGTCCACGCCTACCAGGATGGAGCGCCAATACTGTCCATGATCGCTTCCTTCCAGGAGGAGGATGAGGGAATCGACCACCAGTCCCCCATGCCTGACGGCATACCGGACCCCGAGTCCCTGCCCAGCACGGCAGACCTGCTGGGCAAGTTCGACCACCCGGTGGCCAGGCACTGGTCGTACGAGCGGCCCTTCGACATCCGTCATGTGGACCCGGCGCTGTACGTTTCGGCAAAGGGCGAGCGGGAAGCCCGCAACGCGGTCTGGATGAAGACCTTCGGCCCCATGCCGGACGACCCCAACACGCACCGCGCAGCCCTCGCCTACGCCAGCGACTACACGCTGCTGGAATCCATCCTGCGCAAACACGGCCTCAGCTGGATTACGCCCGGCATGAGCGTGGCAAGCCTCGACCACGCCATGTGGTGGCACCGGCCGGTGCGCGTTGATGAGTGGCTGCTGTATGTCCAGGAATCGCCCAGCGCCCAGGGCGCCCGCGGACTGGCCACCGGCAAGATCTTCAGCCGGGACGGCCAGCACGTTGCGTCGGTGGCCCAGGAAGGCATGGTGCGGGTGCCGACCGACCTGAAGAACAAGGTGGTTGGCGCGTTACAGACCAAGGTCCTCCAGCACCAGATGCGCAAGGCCGAACGGGACTAGCCGCGTTCCGGCCCGGACGGTCGCGGCTGCTTGCCAACGGCAGCCGCCGGGCATGCAAAAGGCCGGTTCCCCTCGGGGAACCGGCCTTTGCTGTGGGACTAGTCGCGGGTCAGGCGGCGGTGCGTGACCCGGTGCGGCTTAGCCGCATCGGGGCCGAGGCGCTCCACCTTGTTCTCCTCGTAGGACTCGAAGTTTCCTTCAAACCAGTACCACTTGGACGGGTTTTCCTCGTCGCCTTCGTAGGCCAGGATGTGGGTGGCCACCCGGTCCAGGAACCAGCGGTCGTGCGAGACGACCACGGCGCAGCCGGGGAATTCCAGCAGCGCGTTCTCAAGGCTGCTGAGGGTCTCGACGTCGAGGTCGTTGGTGGGCTCGTCAAGCAGCAGCAGGTTGCCGCCCTGCTTGAGGGTCAGCGCCAGGTTCAGGCGGTTGCGCTCACCGCCGGAGAGGACGCCGGCTTTCTTCTGCTGGTCCGGGCCCTTGAAGCCGAAGGCGGCGACGTAGGCGCGGGACGGCATCTCAACGTGGCCCACCTGGATGAAGTCCAGGCCGTCGGAGACGACCTCCCAGAGGGTCTTGTTGGGATCGATCCCGCCGCGGCTCTGGTCTGCGTAGGAGATCTTGACCGAGTCGCCGATCTTCAAGTTGCCGCCGTCGAGCGGTTCCAGCCCGACGATGGTCTTGAACAGCGTGGTCTTGCCGACGCCGTTGGGGCCGATGACGCCCACGATGCCGTTGCGCGGCAGCGTGAAGGACAGTCCGTCGATGAGCGTCCGGTCCTCGAAGCCCTTCTGCAGGTTCTTGGCTTCGAGCACCAGGCCACCGAGGCGGGGGCCCGGCGGAATCTGGATCTCTTCGAAGTCGAGCTTCCGGGTCCGGTCCGCTTCTGCGGCCATTTCCTCGTAGCGGGCAAGGCGGGCCTTGGACTTGGTCTGGCGGCCCTTGGCGTTGGAGCGGACCCACTCGAGTTCTTCGGTGAGGCGCTTCGCTTGCTTGGCGTCCTTTTTGCCCTGGACTTCAAGGCGGGCGCGCTTCTTCTCCAGGTACGTGGAGTAGTTGCCTTCGTACGGGTAGAGGTGGCCGCGGTCTACTTCGGCGATCCATTCGGCCACGTGATCCAGGAAGTACCGGTCGTGGGTGACGGCCAGGACGGCGCCGGCGTAGCTGGAGAGGTGCTGTTCCAGCCAGAGGACGCTTTCGGCGTCGAGGTGGTTAGTGGGCTCGTCAAGCAGGAGGAGGTCCGGCTTCTGCAGCAGGAGCTTGCAGAGCGCCACGCGGCGGCGCTCACCACCGGAGAGGAGCGTGACGTCGGCATCGGCCGGCGGGCAGCGGAGTGCATCCATGGCCTGCTCGAGCTGGGAGTCGAGGTCCCACGCGTCGGCAGCGTCGATGGCTTCCTGAAGCTGGCCCATCTCCTCCAGAAGGGTGTCGTAGTCCGCGTCCGGGCTGGCCATTTCCTCGGAGATCTCATTGAAACGCTGGATCTTCCCGTAGATCTCGCCAACGCCTTCCTGGACGTTGCCCAGGACCGTTTTCTCCTCGTTCAGCGGCGGCTCCTGCAGCAGGATGCCCACCGTGTAGCCGGGGCTGAGCCGTGCCTCACCGTTGGAGGGAGTGTCCAGGCCAGCCATGATCTTGAGGATGGTGGATTTACCGGCACCGTTGGGGCCAACAACACCAATCTTGGCCCCCGGGAAGAAGGACATGCTTACGTCGTCGAGAATTAGTTTTTCGCCAACGGCCTTGCGGGCCTTGGTCATTGTGTAGATAAATTCCGCCATGGTTCCAAATCTAGTGGGTCGGCGGGGTTAACTCACATTCAGCCGCCGGCAAAGCACTTTCCCGTCGCAAGAACAGGAAGTACGGTCACCACAACACTTCCGTCGCGGATCTGGCCGATCACACAGTCCTTGCCCTGCAGCGCAGCCGCCTCAATAGCGTCCACTTCCAGGCCGGTCGGCGTGCGGCTGGCCGATACCTGCAATGAACCGGCAGGTATCCCGGCACCGGTCAGTGCTGCCGTCAGCTGGTCCTGCCCTGGCTTGGGATTGGCCTTGGCGACGCCCTGAAGCGCATTGCCCACAGTTTCCTTCAGCCGGACGGTCGCGGCATCGAGCTGCAGTTCACCGGCAGCCGAAGGTGTGGAACCGGCCGTGGCTGATGATGATGGCGCTGGAGCCTTCGATTCAGGCCCGGCGGCCGCAGGCTGCGACGACGGGGCCGAAGATCCGGAACCCGTTCCGGTGCATCCGGAGAGGCCGGCTAGGAGCACAGATGCTGCGAGGAGCCGGGCGCACACGCCGCGTACGCCGGGCCGGTTGCCGGAGCCCCCGGTTCCGGGCTGCCGGGTTCCGGGCTGCCGGGTTCCGGACTGTTGCTGGGGTGTCTGGGCTCGGATCACTCTGCCATTCTGCCATGCGGCACCGCGGGGGAACGGTGCCGCACTCTTGGGCAGCAGCGGGACAGGTTCAGGCGGCGGCTCCGGTAAGTTCGCCGGTCTCCGAGTCGAGCTGCAGGACGTCACCGCTTTCATCGTCAATGAAGATTCCTTCGGCGGCAGGGTCCGAATCGTCGTCGTCCTCCCCGCGGTCCCCGGCGTCTTCAGGATCTTCCGTGGCCCGCACGTGACCCTCCCCGGCGCCGGTCGGAGGGCTTTGCTGATCCTGCCCCGTCCCCGGCTGGGCGGAGTTCCCGGCCGTGCGGATGAAATTGGCGGAGCCCCACATGAGGTCATGGCCCACCGACTCGGCGTCGATCTCGGCGACGTGGTAGATCCGGCCGTCCTTCTCCCAGCTCCGCATCTTGAGCCGGCCCACGATAATGACGCGCTGGCCCTTCTTGATGCTGCATCCGATGTTGCCGGCCAGCTGTCGGTAGCCCTGGACGGTGAACCAGTTGGTATTGCCATCGACCCAGGTGCTCGAGGCGCGGTCATACCGCCGGTCTGTGGAGCCGAGCCGAAACGATGCAGTTGCGACTCCGCCGGGCGTGGTGGAACTCCTGATCTCCGAGGCGACGAAGCCCCGGACAGTGATGCTGTCAGTCATCTTGGTGTCCTGTCTCGAATGATGGTGCCCTAGCGGGCATCTTCAGCTTCACGCCGTGGAGGCGCCGGAGCGAGAGGCAGCCTTCCCTATGTGCAAAACTCCGCGCTTTGCCCGGATGTTGGGGACGAGTCAAAACGCCGCCGACGGGCTGACTGGCCGCAGGCGCGTGGCACGGTAAACTCTTCTAGGCGCCGCCGGTATTGTCCGGACCGGCCCACGTGCCCCAGTAGCTCAGGGGATAGAGCAGCGGCCTTCTAATCCGCCGGTCGGGGGTTCGATTCCCTCCTGGGGCACAAAAGCGAAGCGGCTCCCGCCTGCGGCCAATGCAGAGGGAGCCGCTTCTGTCTTTTCACGCGGCTTCCTCCGGAGGAAAGTGTTAACTGACGCACCGGAATGGAACAGCACACTTCTCCATGGCTTTTACACTAAGCATGCTTATGATTTCAGTGTGGCGCCGACTCATTTGAAGTGGCGTCGGCGCCACATCCGCCGCGCGGCGGATCACCTCGACGAGGACGGACCGAATGACTCAGCCATCGCACGACTACGATCCGAACGAAACAGACCCTGCATCAACGCCGGATCACCCCGCCGCGACGGAGGGGGTCCCGACGCCAACCGGACAGGCAGGCTCCGGAGCATTGTCCGGACGTGCCCGCCCGGGCACGGATGCCCCCGCGAATCAGGATCGTCCGAGCCCGCCCGGCGCCACCCCTGCGACGCCTGCACCGGAGGAACGGCACGTGACACGCGCCGGCATGGTCTGGGCCGCCGTCGCCACCGCATTGGCGGTGATGGTTCTGCTCATCGCCTTCATCCTGCAGAACCAGGACTATGTTCAGGTCAGATTCTTCGGGCTTGAAGGGGCTGTCTCACTGGGCATCGCACTGTTCATCGCTGCAGTGGGCGGCGGCATACTGGTGGCCGTCGCGGGGGCGGCAAGAATTATTCAGCTACGCGCAGCGGCCCATCGGAGGAGGGTCCTGGCGCAACGCGTCCGCTAGGGACACACCAAGAACCACGGCCAGCGGAGGAGACCGGCCGCATCACCCGCGGTCGGCGCCGCCCGGGTGGCCTTCGGGGGTGTCATCCATCCGGGCGATACCGGGCTCTTTCGTCGTGGCCAGATCGCCGGCAACAGTCTCCCGCCCGGACTCCTCCGCTGGCTGTGTGGTGCCGTCGTCGCCCCGCGCGGTCCCGTTTTCGTCTGGAATCTCAGTCATGTGCCCAAGCTAAACCCGCGCCGCGGGCTTGTCGAGGGGCGGCAGGTCCGGTGGCAGGAGCAGCAAAACGGAACGTTGCCGTCAGCGCTCCAACAGTTCCTTCAGGTTCCCCAGCACCATTTCCCACAGCTTGGCAGACTCCTCGGCCTCGGAATCGCTCTTGTTGTTTCCCTGCGTGATGGTGATTTCGGTGCCGTTCGGCTGTTCAATCAGCCGGTACTCGACGGTGTGGTAGTTCTCCGGCGCATCCGGAAGCCCCGTCAGCGGACTGTAGTGGGTGATGCGCAGCAGTTCTTCGCGCCGGTTTTCCAGGACGATCCCCTTGTCCTCATAGCTTCTGCCTTGCCACTCCCCCGCGAATGTCACGGGGTCACCTTCCCGCCAGGTGGTGGTCACATTCGTTCCGAGGAAATATTGCCTGACGATGCTGGGGTCGGTCAGCGCCTTCCATACCCGGCTGCGTGGGGCTTCCACGAGGACTGACGCTTCGGCGTCCTTGATCTGAGCATTCATCTGCGTGCCTCCTTCGCCTGAGGATAGCCGGGATGTCCGGCCGTGTTAAGGGCGTGCCGTCGGAGCGACGTGGGCCGTCAGCCGGCGCCCGCGGTCCGGGTCAGGAAACGCCCCGCCGGGTAGCCCGCGGAGCAAAGGAGACTGTCAGGCGTATGGCAGGACGAGCCCTGCGTAGCGTTCCTTCATGGCCGCCAGGACGCTGTCGCCGTCGGCGTCCCAGATTTCCTGATTGAAAATTTCCACTTCGATGTCGCCGGTGTAGCCGGCGTCCCGGACCCAGCTGCCGATGGTCGCGAAGTCGATGACGCCGTCGCCCATCATGCCCCGGGACAGCAGGGCGTCGGCGGCGATGGGCAGGTTGAAGTCGCAGACCTGGTAGGAGGCGATGCGGTTCTCCCGGCCGGCCCGGTCAATCTGCGCCTTCAGCTCCGGGTCCCACCACACGTGGAAGGTGTCGACGGCGACGCCGACGGCCTTCGCGTCGTACGGGGCGGCCAGGTCCAGGGCCTGGCCAAGGGTGGAGATGAGGGCGCGGTCGGCGGCGTACATCGGGTGCAGCGGTTCCAGGACCAGGCGCACCCCGTTTTCGACGGCGAACGGGACCAGGTCCGCGAGGCGGTCAGTAACGCGCCGGCGGGCGGCCACCACGTCCTTCTCCCCAGAGGCGAGGCCGCCGACCACCACGAACAGTTCCCGCGTGTCGAGTGCCACCGCCTCGCGGATGGCGGCGCGGTTGTCGGCAAGGGCGGCCGCCTGGCCGTCGGCGTCGGCAGCGGTCAGGAAGCCGCCGCGACACAGCGAGGACACCCGCAGGCCGGCGTCCCTGATGAGCTTGGCTGCCTTGTCGATCCCGGCTTCGTGCACCCGGTCCCGCCAGGGGCCGATCGCGGGGATGCCGGCACGGGCGCAGCCGTCAACGGCCTCGGCCAAGGTCCACTTCTTGGTGGTGGCACTGTTGAGGGAAAGTCGTGAAAAAGGGGACGGTCCTGAATCCAATGTCATACTCCCACTCCGTTGATGCGCAGGTAGTCCGACATCCGGAACGCGGCCAGTGCCGGGTCCTTCAGCAGCCCGGCCTGGTCTGCCAGTTCGAAGGTCTTCGCCAGGTGCACCACCGAACGGCCCGAGTGCAGTCCGCCCACCATCTGGAAGCCCGGCTGCTTGCCGTTGAGCCAGGACATGAACGCGATGCCGGTCTTGTAATAGAACGTGGGGGCACTGAAGATGTGCTTGCCCAGTTCCCGGGTGGAGTCCAGGATGGCGCGGCCCCTCACAGCGTCGCCGGCGTCGTAGCTCTGCAACGCCGCCGAGGCTGCCGGGTAGATGGCGGCGAAGATGCCCAGCAGGGCGTCCGAATGGTGCGTGCCGTCGCCGTCGATCAGTTCCGGGTAGTTGAAGTCGTCGCCGGTGTAAAGCCGGACGCCCTTGGGGAGGTTGGCGCGGAGTGCGACTTCATGCGAGGCGTCCAGGAGCGAGACCTTGACCCCGTCCACTTTGTCCGCGTGCTCGCGGATGAGGGAGAGGAACGTCCCGGTGGCCTGGGCGACGTCGTCCGAACCCCAGTAGCCGGCCAGCGCGGGATCGAACATGGTGCCGAGCCAGTGCAGGATGACGGGCTGGTCAACTTCCTGCAGGAGCGTCGAGTACACGTGCAGGTAATCGTCTGCTCCGCTGGCCACCTTGGCCAGCGCCCGGGAAGCCATCAGGATCACCTTAGGTCCGGCTTCGGACACGACGGCGATCTGCTCGCGGTAGGCGACAATGACGGCCTGGATCCCGGCAGCGCCGGACGGCAGGGACGCGAGGTCCAGCTGGTCGGTTCCGGCGCCGCACGAGACGAGGTCCCGGACGGACTTGCCGGCGGTGGCGGCACCGCCGACGGAGACCACTGAAGCCGCTTCGACGCCGGTGCGCTTGATCAGCTGCCGGGTGGCTGCCCAGTCCAGGCCCATGCCGCGCTGCGCGGTGTCCATGGCGTCAGCAACGCCCAGGCCGTAGGACCAAAGCTCGTGCCGGTAGGCCATCGTGGCGTCCCAGTCGAGCCGCGCGGGGGCACCCGGAGTGTTGTCCGCGGTGACCTCCGGGACGACATGGGCTGCGGCGTACGCGTGCCGCGAGGTGATGGGAGCGGTGGGCCTGGACCAGGCGGGGGCGGACTGGAGCCGGTATTCGCGGGTTCCGCCGTCGTGGGTGGGAAGGATCAGCGATGTCATTAGAGCGAGATCTCCGGGATGTCGATGGTGCGGCGCTGGTCGTTGGACTGCAGGCCGAGCTCGGCGAGCTGCACGCCGCGGGCAGCGGAAAGCAGTCCGAAGCGGTGTTCGCGGCGGGCGACGACGTCGCGCAGGAATTCTTCCCACTGCAGCTTGAAGCCGTTGTCCAGTTCGGCGTTGGCGGGGACTTCCTGCCACTGGCTGCGGAAGGATTCGGTGACGGGCAGGTCCGGGTTCCAGACCGGCTTGGGGGTGTGGGCGCGCTGCTGGGCAACACACTTGTTCAAACCGGCAACAGCGGAACCGTGCGTGCCGTCGATCTGGAACTCGACCAGCTCGTCGCGGTAGACCCGGACGGCCCACGAAGAATTGATCTGGCCGACCACCGGGTCGCCACCCGGGGTTTCCAGCTCGAAAATGCCGTAGGAGGCGTCATCGGCCGTGGCCTTGTATTCCTTGCCGACCTCGTCCCAGCGGGCCGGGATGTGCGTGGCGGTCTTGGCGTTGACGCTCTTGACCTTGCCGATGATGCCTTCCAGGACATAGTTCCAGTGGCAGAACATGTCCGTGGTCATGCCGCCGCCGTCTTCCTTGCGGTAGTTCCAGGACGGACGCTGCGCAGCCTGGACGTCGCCTTCGAAGACCCAGTAGCCGAATTCGCCGCGGATGGACAGGATCCGGCCGAAGAAGCCTTCGTCCACAAGGCGGCGCAGCTTGACCAGGCCGGGCAGGTACAGCTTGTCGTGGACAACGCCCGCCGTGACGCCGGCTTCCCTGCCGATGCGGGCAAGCTCGATGGCCTCTTCGAGGGTTTCCGCGGTGGGCTTCTCGGTGAAGATGTGCTTGCCGGCGCGCATGGCCTTCTTCAGGGTGGCGGCGCGGAGGCTGGTCATGGAGGCGTCAAAGACGATGTCCACCGTGGGGTCGTTAATGACCGCGTCCAGGTCGGTGGACCACTCGGAGACTTTGTGGAGCTCCGCGAGCTCGCGGATCTTGGCCTCGTTGCGGCCCACCAGGATCGGTTCGACCTGCACCCGCGTGCCGTCCTCGAGGGTGAACCCGCCCGCGTCGCGGATAGGGAGGATGGAGCGCAGCAGATGCTGGCGGTAGCCCATCCGGCCGGTGATGCCGTTCATGGCGATACGGATCGTCTTTGTTTCGAAGCCCATGTGTCCTCCACAGTTCGTAAGTTCAGGCGTTGTCGGGAAAGCGCGTTCCCACTGCATTTATGATGCATCTTTCGCCGCCCCATGGCAAGCGCTTTCCCGAAAGTGGGCTGTACTGCCATAATGTGCACTACGCGCATGTTGGCTGAACAGGAGACATTGGTGGCTGCTAGTACCCTCACCGAGGTGGCACGCCTGGCGGGAGTTTCCCCCGCCACCGCATCCCGAGTACTCAACGGTTCTGCCCGCAAACCCGGGCCGGGAGTGTCCGAGCGCGTGCGGCAGGCAGCCGAGACCCTGGGCTATATCCCGAATGCCCAGGCCCAGGCCCTGGCGAAATCCAGCTCCGGGCTCGTTGGCCTGATCGTGCACGACATCGCGGATCCGTACTTCTCCGCCATCGCCCGCGGCGTCCAGGACGTGGCACGTGAGCAGCACAAGGTGGTGCTGCTGGCCACCACGGGAGGAACCCCCGCCGATGAAAAGGAAGCTGTTGCGGCGTTTGCGGCCAGGCGGGCCGACGCCATAGTCATTGCAGGTTCCCGCTCCAGCCGGCCGGAGGACCAGCAGGGCAATGCCGAACTTGCCGCCGAACTGGACCGCTACTGCCGCAACGGCGGCCACGTGGGGGTCGTGGGGCAGGCAATTGTCGGGGCCGGCGCACTGGACGGCTACCACCTGGTGGAAGTGCCGAACGAGCAACTTGCTGCGGAACTCGCCGGAAGGCTTGTGGCCAGCCATTCGGGTGACTTCGTCATCGTCGGCGGCCCTGAAGGGCTGATCACGTCCGACGACCGGATCCGCGGCTTCCAGTCCGGCCTTGCCGCCGCCGGACGCCCCGCAGCCGAAGTCCTCCGTGCGTCCTTCAACCGCGCCGGCGGCTACGAAGCGGGACTCGAACTGGCTCAGCGGATCCAGGACGCACGGGAATCCGGTGAGGCCCGAGAGGGCGACAAGCCGAACCTGTGCATCTTTGCCGCGAACGACGTCATGGCCATCGGCGCCGCCGCAGCGCTGCGCTCCCAGGGGTTCAGGATTCCGCGCGATGCCCTGATCGCCGGATTCGACGACATCGAGACCCTGCGGGACTTCCGGCCGGGCCTGTCAACGGTCCGCCTTCCGCTGGAGGAAATTGGCAGGTTGGCCACTTTGAGCACGGTGGGCCCGGCAGGTCCGGGCGAAGGTGACTTCGACCATGACACCGGTCCTGCAGTCACCGGACAGGTGACGCTCCGGCGGAGCACCGAGTGGACTCCCTAGGCTCCCACCCTGCGCCGCCGGAGGGCCTCAGCATGGTCCCGGCCCGCAGCGGCCCTGCCGCACCGTCAGCCGCGGTACTGGTCCTTCCCGGCGGGGGCTACGAACGCCATGCCGACCACGAGGCCGAGCCGGTGGCGGAGTGGCTTGCGTCGCTGGGCATCCACGCCTTTGTGCTGCGGTACCGGGTTGCGCCGCACCGACACCCGGCGCCTTTGTGGGACGCGAAGGCCGCCCTCGCCTGGATCCGGAGCGGCCGCCACGGACTCACCGTGGACGGTTCCCGCGTGGGCGTGCTGGGCTTCTCCGCTGGAGGGCACCTGGCAGCCACGCTGGCAGCCGGCGTCCCCACCGGCGACGACGCACTTGACGTGAACGGTTCCCGGCCGGACCTGTCCATCCTGTGCTACCCCGTGGTGTCCTTCGAATCGGCCGTGCACCAGGGCAGCATCAACAACCTGTTGGGCGCCACGCAGTCGCCCGAACTCCTGGCAGGGCTCTCTGCCGAGCGGACCGTCACGGGCCAGACTCCCCCGGCCTTCATCTGGCACACTTCCGACGACAGCGCGGTGGATGCAGGACACAGCCTCCGGTATGCGCTGGCGCTGCGCGCCGCCCGCATTCCTGCCGAGCTCCACGTCTTTCCGCATGGCCGGCACGGGCTGGGCCTGGCCGCCGGCGTCGCCGGCGTGGAGCGGTGGACAGAGCTGTGCGCCACCTGGCTGGCCGGGCACGGCTGGACCTCCGGGTAAGGCCGGCGGCCGAGGCCAATGCAGCGGGATGGCGTTCAGCAGCGCGGGTGACCGGACTAGCCTGTTTCCATGACCCTCCAGCGACCTGGCAGACGCGCGCCGGTGAGCCCCCCGTTACCTTCTTAGTAGCCCTTATCGAGTAAGAATTGGGGTTGTTGGCCTGTCGGTCCCGGCATGATTAATTCCCCCAGTCATCAATGATCCGGGGGGTGTTGTCACCGGGATTCGATAGGCGCCAGGGGATCGCTAATGGGGACCGGACCAGCGCAAGGAAGCACCGCGTAGGTCAGCCGTAACGTGGATGCCGGGCCTTGCCGCCGCGGGACATGCCAACACAGATTTGACGGACACAAATTCTGGGAGGTCTGCGTTGATCAATGACCATAAACTCGTCGACATCTTCATCGGTGTTGACGTCGGCAAGAGCAATCACCACGCGGTCGCCATCGATCGCCAGGGCAAGAAGATCCTCGACCGGGCACTGCCCCAGGACGAGGCCAAATTACGCTCCATCATCAAGGCCGTAGCGGGCAAGGGACGCGTGCTGTTGGTCGTTGACCAGCCCTCCACCATTGGTGCCCTGCCGGTCGCCGTGGCACAGGCAGAGGGCATTATGGTCGGCTACCTGCCCGGTCTGGCCATGCGGCGCATCGCTGACTTGCACCCCGGCGAGGCCAAAACGGACGCCCGGGACGCGGCGATAATTGCCGAGGCTGCCCGGTCCCTGCCGCACACGCTTCGCTCCATCGTCGTCGCCGACGAGCAGGCCGCGGAGCTGTCGATGTTGTGTGGTTTTGATGATGACCTGGCCAAGCAGGCCACGGCCACCTCAAACCGGATCCGCGGGTTGCTCGCGCAGGTCCATCCGGCTCTGGAACGGGTCATTGGCATGCATTTGGACCACCCGGCCATGGCCGAGCTGCTGGTCAAGTACCCCACGCCCTCCACTCTGCGCAAGGCCGGGCAGAACAGGGTCGCCACGCTCCTGTCCCGCCACGCTCCGCGGGCCGGGAAGGCCTGGGCTGCCGAGGTATTCACCGCCTTGGGAGAGCAGACCGTCGTGGTCGCCGGCACCAACGCCGCAGGCATCGTCCTGCCGCAGCTGGCAGCGATGCTCAAGCAGTTGCGAACGTCCCGGGACGAGATCCTCACCCAGGTCGAAGCGCTTGTGGAGGCCCACCCTCTTCACACCGTCCTGACCTCCATTCCGGCGGTCGGGGTCAGGACGGAAGCGCGAATCATCACCGAAGTTGCGGGCAAGGAATTCAAGACCGCCGGCCATCTTGCCTCGTACGCCGGACTGGCCCCGGTGACGTGGCGGTCGGGCACCTCGATCCGCGGCGACCATCCTTCCAAAAAAGGCAACAAAAGCCTCAAACGGGCATTCTTCCTCTCCGCTTTCGCCGCGCTCAAAGACCCACTCTCAAGGGCCTACTACGACCGCAAACGTGCCGAAGGCAAGCGCCACAACCAGGCCCTCATCGCCCTCGCACGGCGCCGCTGCGACGTCCTCTTCGCAATGCTCCGCGACGGCACCCTATACGAAGCACCCGGGACTCAAAGCGCCTGAACGGCCTGGCCTGTCAGCTGGCGGCGACACACCGCTGGCCATGCATCTCTGCCCACAAACAGGTCACACCACTTGCAAAGAAAACCGGGGCCCAACGCTTGACAAAAAACATAGGGACACCCCCCAGCCGTGACCGCAGCACCCGTGACCACTGCGCCGGTGACTACAGCGCCGGCCGGTTGGCCCGATGTCGAACGCCTGTTTGGTGTGCGCGGCGAGCCCTCGCGGTGCTGGTGCAGGTTCTTCGCCCTCACCGGAGCGGAGTGGAATGGATCCACTCCGCGGAACCGCAAGGCCCAGCTGATGGAAAAGTTCGACGGCGGCGCTCCCGCACCCGGGATCCTCGCCTTCAGGGACGGCGAACCTGTGGGCTGCTTCGTTGTCGCCCCTGGCCACCGCCGCAGCGGCGTGGCCGCCGCGCTGCTCCGCGCGGCCGTCGGCCACGCCTTTGGTCACGGCGCAGCCGTCGTGGAGGCCTACCCCGTGGACCCGGCACTGCGGCCAAAGGCCGGTCCGGCTGACCTCTACCAGGGAACCCTCAAGCTGTTCCTGGGCGCGGGCTTCAGCGTGGTCAGCGACGCCGTGCCGGGCAGGGCGGTGGTCCGGCTCGCCGCCCATTCCTGAACACTAACCGTCCTGACGCCGGCCGGGCCGGAATCCTAGCTGGCCGGCGTCAGACTGAACGGCGCAGCGAGGACAGCGCGGAGGGAGCTTCCGGCGGCACCCAGGAGGGCAGCTGACTGCCCGAGTTCCGAGATTTCCACACGGGCATCGCCAACAATGCCGGGCGCATATTCCGCGAGGCTGCGCTGCAGGGCGGGCCTGAGCCAGGGCCCCATCGGCGTGAAGTGGCCGCCGAGCACCACGGCGGACAGGTTCATCAGGCGTGCCGTCGAGGCGGCCGCAATGCCCAGGTAGCGTCCCGCCCGGGCAACGGCTGAGATGGCGGCCGCATCTCCGGAGGCGAGTAGCTCGCCGAGCCGCGCGAGCCGCACGGATGCGGTGCCCGGTGGGATGCCGGCTTCGGAAAAGATGGCCTCCTGCCCGGCGAACGTCTCCAGGCAGCCGTGGCCACCACACGAGCAGGCCGGCCCGGATGGTTCCACCACCATGTGCCCCACCTCGCCGGCCTGCCCCTGCGGGCCGGCGAACAGTTCGGAGCCGATCACCAGACCGCCACCGACGCCCACCTCACCGGAGACAAACAGGTAGTCGCGGAAGTCCAGTCCGTGCCCATACCAGAGCTCGGCCAGGGCTGCACAGTTGGCTTCGTTGTGCAGGACGGTTCCAAACGGCGCGGCCGGAAGCAGCCGGTCAAGCTGCAGTTCCACCCCGCGCCAGTGCAGGTTGGGGGCACTGGCAACAGTCCCGGACGAGGAGTCCACGAGCCCGGGAACGGCAAGGCCGCCACCAAGTATCAAGATTCCCGCCGCGGATGCTTCCGCGGCGACGTCGCCGACGATCCCGGCCAGCAGGGCCATGACTGATTCGGGCGTTTGGCCGCGGTTGCCGCTTTCCAGTGTCCGGTGGATGCGCAGCGTCCCGCCAAGGTCCAGGAGCCCGGCCGAAATGTAGTCCACATTGATTTCCATGCCCACCACACCGCGGCGGGTATTCAACTCCAGGCCCACTCCGGGTCGGCCCCGTTCACCCTCCCTTGTGGCGCCGGATTCTGCTACCAAGCCGGCGTCCACGAGTTCCGCCACGAGGCTTGATACCGACGCCTTGGTCAGGCCGGTCCGGGACGCCAGGTCGGCACGCGTGGGACGGAAGTTCGGATCCGTGCGCGCCTGAACCATGGCGGCGAGTACGCGCACGAGGTTTCCGCGACGCACATCCTCTACGCGGCCGGGCGCAGGACGTCCCGTCACGCTGTCGGCATTTCTTCCCAAAGACATTTCAGCCGCCTTAATCATTGACCTAAGTCAATCATGATGCATATAGTTCAGATTGAAAACTAAATCGTGGCCAGCCACTGTGGTCAGCACTCTGAACACCCACCTCTGAAACCCCTACCTCTGAACCAAGGACGCTTCATGACTCTTCAGCCCACCCCCGCAGACAAGTTCACCTTTGGCCTTTGGACCGTCGGCTGGACCGGCGCCGACCCGTTCGGCGTCGCCACCCGCCCCGCCCTGGACCCCGTGGAGGCCGTCCACAAGCTCGGCGAACTCGGCGCCTACGGCATCACCTTCCACGACAACGACCTGATCCCGTTCGACGCCACGGCCTCCGAACGCGAGCTGATCCTGAAGAACTTCAGGGCAGCCCTGGCCGAGACCGGCCTGAAGACCCCCATGGTAACCACCAACCTGTTCAGCCACCCGGTCTTCAAGGACGGCGGCTTCACCTCCAACGACCGCACCGTCCGCCGCTTCGCACTCAGCAAGGTCCTGCAGAACATCGACCTCGCAGCCGAACTGGGCGCCGAAACCTTCGTCATGTGGGGCGGACGCGAAGGCAGCGAATACGACGGCTCCAAGGACCTCTCGGCCGCCCTCGACCGTATGAAGGAGGGTGTGGACACGGCCGCGGCGTACATCAAGGACAAGGGCTACGGCCTGCGGATCGCCCTGGAGCCCAAGCCCAACGAGCCCCGCGGCGACATCTTCCTGCCCACCGTGGGACACGGCCTCGCCTTCATCGCCCAGCTCGAACACGGCGACATCGTCGGCCTCAACCCGGAGACCGGACACGAACAAATGGCCGGACTGAACTTCACCCACGGCATCGCCCAGGCACTGTGGGCCGGTAAGCTCTTCCACATCGACCTCAACGGCCAGCGCGGCATCAAGTACGACCAGGACCTGGTCTTCGGCCACGGCGACCTCACCAGCGCTTTCTTCACAGTTGACCTGCTCGAAAACGGGTTCCCCAACGGCGGCCCCAAGTACGACGGCCCTCGGCACTTCGACTACAAGCCCTCGCGCACCGACGGCTACGACGGCGTGTGGGAATCCGCGAAGTCCAACATGTCCATGTACCTGCTCCTGAAGGAACGCGCCCTCGCGTTCCGCGCCGACCCTGACGTGCAGGACGCCCTGAAGACCTCCGGCGTGTTCGAACTCGGCGAGCCCACGCTCGCCGCCGGGGAGACCACCGCGGAGCTGCTGGCTGACGCGTCCGCCTTCGCGGAGTTCGACGCCGATGGGGCCGCCCAGCGCTCGTTCGCTTTCGTCCGGCTCAACCAGCTCGCCATCGAACACCTGCTCGGCGCCCGCTAGGCCCGCTCTTCCCAACCAACAAATACCCATGGCCGCCGGATCCGGATTGCCGGGTCCGGCGGCAATCTTGCAGAAAGAAACCGCCATGCCGTTGGTAGCAGGAATCGACAGTTCCACGCAGTCATGCAAAGTAGTGATCCGTGACGCCGGCACCGGCGCGCTGGTCCGCCAGGGGCGTGCGGTCCACCCCGACGGCACCGAAATTCACCCGGACCACTGGTGGGCGGCTTTGCAGGATGCCATCGCCCAGGCCGGCGGGCTCGACGACGTCGCTGCCGTTTCCGTCGGCGGCCAACAGCACGGCATGGTGTGCCTGGACTCCTCCGGCACCGTGGTCCGCCCGGCCCTGCTGTGGAACGACACCCGCTCCGCCGGCGACGCGGAACAGCTCATCGCAGATGCGGGCGACGGCGACGCCCGGGCCGGCGCCGCCTTCTGGGCGGGCGCGACCGGCACGGTCCCGGTAGCCTCCCTGACCATCACCAAACTTCGCTGGCTGGCACGGGAGGAACCGGACAATGCCCGCCGCGTCGCGGCCGTCTGCCTCCCGCACGACTGGCTGAGCTGGCGCCTGGCCGGCCACGGCCCTGGGACCGGGCCGTCATCGTTGCAGCTGCTCCGGACGGACCGGTCCGACGCGTCCGGCACAGGCTACTTCTCCACGGCGTCCGGGACCTACCTCCCCGAGATCCTCGAGAAGGTTCTGGGCCACGTGCCGGTACTTCCCGCCGTCGCCGGTTCACTCGAGGCCGCGGGCAAAACGCCCGCCGGCGCGCTCATCGGCCCCGGCGCCGGTGACAACGCGGCGGCGGCCCTCGGCGTGGATGCCCGGCCCGGCGACGTCGTGGTGTCGCTGGGGACATCCGGGACGGTCTTTGCGGTCTCCGAGACTCCGGCCGCCGATGCCACGGGGCTCGTCGCCGGATTCGCAGACGCCACCGGCAACTTCCTCCCGCTGGCCTGCACGCTGAACGCCACCCGGATCTTCGATTCCACCGCCGCCCTGCTCGGTGTCACACTGGCCGGGCTCACTGAACTGGCCCTTGATGCCCCGGCCGGGTCCGGCGGGCTCACGCTCGTGCCGTACTTCGAAGGTGAACGCTCCCCCAACCTGCCGCACGCCACGGGTTCCCTCCACGGGGCCACCCTGGCCAGCTACACGCGCACCAACCTCGCCCGGGCCGCCATCGAAGGGGTGGTCTGCTCCCTCGCGGACGGCCTGGCCGCCCTGCAGGCGCAGGGCGTCGTTGCCGGCCGGATCATCCTGGTGGGAGGAGGGGCGCAGTCCGCTGCGGTGCAGCAGATCGCCGCCTCCGTTTTCGGCCTCCCCGTGGTGGTGCCGGAGCCAGGGGAATACGTGGCCGACGGCGCCGCCCGCCAAGCGGCGGCCGTCCTTGCCGGGGCATGGCCGGAGTGGGAGACGACCAGCACCGGTGTCACGGCGCCCGCCGGCGGGGCGCCGGACGTCCTCGCACAGTACCGGCGGTATGCCGGCACCTATCTCAAAGGCTGAGCGCCCTTAACGGCTGAGCGCCCGGATGGTCCAGCTGGCCTCGTGGGACTCCCCCGGAGCCAGCCGGATCACGTCGGTGCCGCTGTTGAAGGCATCAGGCGGGCACGTCATAGGTTCCACGGCGAGGCCAAGCCGCGACGGCCCTACGGGCTTGTCAGCAGTATGGATCTGGAGCCACGGCCACTGTGAATCCCACTCCAGCTCGACGCCCGTGCCGGACGGGTCATAGGCGCGAACGGCCGCGAGGCCGTCCTCGTTGGTAATCAGCCCCGTAAAGGCGTGGTCGATCTCCACATTGCCGAGGACCTTCTCCGTCCGGAAGTCAAAGGCGTGGCCCTCGACGCCGGCCATGCCTTCCGGCAGGAGCCGCTCGGCAGAGACCTCCATGAATTCGCTGGCAGGAATCTGCACCGCCCAGTCATCCAGCGGGGCGGGTCCGGCGACAAGGTACGGATGGGGGCAGACGCCGTAGGGCGCCGCGTCCGGGCCAATGTTCTCGGCGCGCACAGTGCTGCGCAGCCCGTCGGCCCGGAGCTCGTATTCAATGGAAACGTCAAGACGCCCCGGATAACCCTCGCCTGGCTCAATGCGTGCTCCAAGGCGGACGGACGAGGCGGTCTGCTCCAGAAGTTCCCACAAGGCCCCGAACACCAGTCCGTGCAGGGCAGTCCCGCGCTCGTCCTCGTTGACCACGGCCTGGAAGTCCGCGCCGCCGAAGCTGTATCGGCCGTCGGCCAGCCGGTTTGGCCACGGAGCACAGATTACGCCGCGGTAGTCCGGGATCCCGCCGTCGGCGCCGAAGCCGATTACCAGTTCCCGGCCTTCGTAGCGAAGTTCGCGGAGCGCTCCTCCCCGGGCCGTGGCGGTGGCGGTGTAGGGTCCGAAACTGATCTGGTGCTCGGTGGCGGTCATGTGGTGTCCATTACTGCTGGGCGAGGTTGTTAGCGCTCACTATTCTAATCCATGACCAACAGTTACGGGAATGGAATTGCGGTCCGTCAGGGCAGTGTGAGGATCACTGGCCCGTCCGCCGTGACGGCGACTGTGTGTTCGCTGTGGGCAGCGCGCCGGCCGTTGGCGGACCGCAACGTCCATTCGTCGTCGTCGTGGTAGTAATCGTCCTTGCCCCCGAGAATCAGCATGGGTTCAATGGCTATCACCAAGCCCTCCGTCAGCTTGATGCCGCGGCCGGGACGGCCGTCGTTCGGCACAGGGGGCTCGGCATGCATCGTCCGGCCGATCCCGTGTCCGCCGTGGTCCGCCAGGAGGCCGTAGCCGGCCCGGCGGGCAGCGCCTCCGATCGCGTAGGCCAGGTCCCCCATCTTGTTGCCGGTCCGGGCCATTTCGATTCCACGCGCCAGCGCCGCATCCGTGGCAGCAATCAGTTCCAGGTCCACCGGATCCGCCGTGCCCACCACAAAGCTGATGGCGGCGTCCCCGCACCAGCCTTCCAGAAAGGCGCCGCAGTCAACGCTGAGCAGATCCCCGTCCTGGAGGCGGTAGCCGTTGGGGATGCCGTGGACCACGGCGTCGTTGACGCTGGTGCAGATGACGCCGGGAAACGGCACCGAAGCCCACCTCGGCCGGTAGTCCAGGAAGGCAGGCGTGGCCCCCGCGGCCGAAATCGATTCGGCGGCCAGCTCGTCAAGTTCCTTGAGGGAAACCCCCACCGCCGCTGCGTCCTTCACCGCCGCGAGGGTGTTGGCCACCACCCGGCCGGCCTCGCGCATCTGCGCAATCTCGCCTGGGCTCTTGATCATGGACATGCTGGTACCTCCGGGTTGCTGGCGCAGCCGCGCAGGACCAGTGCTTTCCCCGGCGGACAGCCGTTCTGCCCTCCATCCTAGGACGCGGATACCGGGTCCGCACTGACCCCCGTGGCTATGGTTGCTGCATGGGAAACAGTGATCTGATTGCGGCCATCCGGGCCAGGCTCACCGCCTCTGCTGACCCGGTGCGCGCCGCTGGCGCGCAGGCCTACCTGAAATCGGCCATGCCGCAGCTGGGCGTGCGCGTGCCCGAGGTGCGCAGGATCGTCAAAGCCGAGGTTGCAGCAGCGCCATTCGCATCGGGCGATGAGCTGAGGTCGGCCGTGCTGGAGCTCTTCCGGGCAGCCACTTACCGGGAAGAGCGATACGCAGCCATTGACCTGACGGCATCGAAGCTGGTCAGGACCGATTTGGCGATGTTGCCTGTGTACGAGGAAATCATCCGCACCGGAGCGTGGTGGGACCTGGTGGACGGCGTGGAAGATCGGTTGGGCCGGCTCCTGCAGACGCACCGGGACGTCCTTACACCAGTGCTGCTGCGGTGGAGCACAGACCAGGATTTCTGGATCCGGCGGGCGTCCATCACCGTCCAGCTCTCCGCGAGGAAGGACACTGACGTTGCCCTGCTGAGCCAGGTCATCGAGGCAAACTTGGCGGACCGGGAATTCTTCATCCGCAAGGCCATCGGCTGGGCTTTGCGCGAGTACGGAAAGACCGATCCGGCCTGGGTCAGGCAGTTCGTGGCGGCGCGCGAGGCCGCCCTCAGCCCGCTGTCGCGCCGCGAGGCCCTCAGGAACCTGCCCGCAGAGGACTAAGGCGCCGGGAACGCGGCAGCAGCCCGGTCAGATGACCGGGCGGGTGGTCACCGGCTCGTCCGGCTTGCTGAACAGCTGCTTCGTTTTGGGATCCAGGAAGATCAGGTACAACGCGAACAACAGAGCGATGATCGCGGCGGCGTTGCGGGCAAGGGCCAGGGGAAGGCCCAGGTCCTCCGTCTGCAGGTACGGGAAGACTTCCAGCTGGTCCGAGATGGCGTAGACCATAAAGAACGACACGATGAAATACAGCGCCTTCACCTGCCAGTCGTCGCGGATGCCGGTGACGGCAAACAGCGGGATAAGCCACACCACGTACCAGGACTGGATCATGGGCGCGAGCAGGACTACTGCAGCGAACGCCAGGGTGAGCCGGCGCATCAGGCGGTCGTGGTCACCGCGGAAGATCTGCCATGCGATGATACCGATGGAGAGCAGCTTGCCGGCGTCGTAGACCCATTTGGCCAGTCCCCAGCCGTCGAGTCCGAAGGCGTTGGAGATGGACGCCACCACCAGTCCAAGCAGGCCCACCGGCGCGTACCAGATCCAGATACTGCCCGGCGCGGACAGTCCGTTGACCCAGCCGAAGCCGAAGCCGTTCACCAGGCTCATGGCGTACAGCAGTGCCAGGCTGATCCCGGCCGTGAGCCCCCAGAAAAGAAACTTCCGCGGCCAGCCGGCGTTCTTGCCGGCCCAGAGGAGTCCAATGAAGGGCAGGAACACGATGGTGATCGGTTTGACGGAGATCGAAAGCGTCACCAGCACGAGTCCGAGCACGACGCGCCTGGTGGCGCAGTAGTAAAGCCCCGCCAGTGCCAGCCCGATCATCAGTGCGTCGTTATGTACGCTTGCGATGAAGTTTGTCAGGAACAGCGGGTTGGCTGCGGTCAGCCACAGCGCCCGGTGGGGGTTGACGCCGTGCAGTTCGGCCAGTTTCGGCACGTAGACGATGCACAGGACAATGCCAACGAGCGCCGCCAGGCGGAACAGCATGATGCTCGCTTCCGGCTGCACGTTCGTGGCCCACACCACCAGCTGTTCAATCCACAGGAAAAGCTGGCCGTACGGAACGGGCGCTTCGGTCCACATCTTGTCCGCGCCGAGCTGGAAATAGTTGGACAGCGCCGAAATCCCGTTTTCGTACGGGTTGAAGCCTTCGACCATGAGGCGGCCCTGCCCGATATACGCGTAGACGTCCCGGCTGAACAGCGGCACGGAGAACATCATGGGCAGCCCCCACAATGCGACAGCCTGCAGCGTGGCCTTGCGGGCCCCGGCGCCCCAGACCCGGACACGCTGCCCGAGGCGGAGCCAGGCGCGGACCAGGAGCATGCCGCCGACGGCCAGCAGCACAATGGACAGGGCCACGCCCACGGCTTCGGTGCGCATCCAAATGAACAGCGGCACGCGGCGCAGTTCCGAGACGGGAGCCAGCCAGCCGACGCCCAGCGAACCGATTGCCATGAACATTGAACCGGCGAATCCCGAGAGGAGCGGCGAGAGTGCGTTGTCCACTTCGGCCGCAGCCGGCTCCGGTGACGTACCGGCAGCCACATTTCCCGCCGCAGATACAGGCACCGTCATCTCAGGGTCGTCCAATCCGTTGTGGGGCATATTTTCACCCGGCGGTGGCCGGGCAGGCCAGCGGAAGCGGGGCCGCAGCAGCGAAAAAAGGGCACCGCCACGTACTCGAAATCCTAGCATCGGACAGCTCGACAGCCGCGAAACGGTAGGCTGGGCCGGTGCCTATAACTAACGAACGTATTGTCTGGATCGACTGTGAGATGACCGGCCTGGACCCCAAGAACGACGCCCTCATTGAGGTTGCCGCCCTGGTGACGGACTCTGAACTCAACATTCTCGGCGACGGCGTCGACGTCGTCATCCGCCCCGATGATGCCGCACTGGCCCAGATGAACGACTTCGTCCGTGACATGCATACCCGCTCCGGCCTGCTCGAAGAACTCCCGCACGGCAAAACCATGGCCGAAGCGGAAGCCGTCATCATGGACTACATCGCGAAGTGGGTTCCGGATCCGCGCAAGGCGCCGCTGGGCGGCAATTCCGTGGGTACGGACCGCGTATTCCTCGCCCGGGATATGCCCGCAGTGGTGGAGCACCTGCATTACCGGGTCATTGACGTGAGCACCATCAAGGAACTGTCACGGCGATGGTTTGCCCGCGCCTACTTCCAGGCTCCGGCCAAGCACGGCGGGCACCGCGCCCTCGGGGACATCAAGGATTCCATCGACGAGCTGCGGTATTACCGTGAAGCCATCTTTGTCCCCGCGCCGGGCCCGGACAGCGCCACCGCCCAGCGGATTTCAAAGTCCGTCATGGCCTCCACCGGCACTCCGGTCGAGGCCACGGAAAAGTAATCTGCGCCACGTTTGAGGGAAATTTTCGCAAAACAGGCAAAAGTGGCAAAAACAACTCCGTGGAGCAGGTAAGCTATATGACGTTGCCTTTCAAGACAGCCGGTTAGCCGGACGGTCGGGTAAGGCACATGGTGGGCGTAGCTCAGTTGGCAGAGCGCCTGGTTGTGGTCCAGGAGGTCGCGGGTTCAACCCCCGTCGCTCACCCTCAGAAAGGGCAGGATTTTCCGCCCTTGCATAAAGGCCGCACCGGTTATCCGGTGCGGCCTTTACTTGTTTCACGGGAACGTACCTGGCGTTGCAGCCGACTGCAGGCCGCACGGCTCCCGGACCTGACCCCGCACTGCATCAAAGGAACAACCTGACATGACCGTTCTGCCGATCACCATCTGGGGCGAGCCGGTTCTCCACCGCCGGGCCGCCGAAGTGGAAGTCTTCGACGACGAACTCCGTAGGCTCATCGCTGACATGTTCGAGACGAACGAGGCCGCCAACGGCGTGGGACTCGCCGCTCCCCAGGTGGGCGTGGGCAAGCGCATCTTCGTGTACAAATACGCCAACGACGACGACGCGCCCCCCATCGGGGTCCTGGTGAATCCTGTCCTTACGCTTTCCAAGGTTTCCGGCGCGGTTCCGGACCCGGATGAGGAAGTGGAGGGGTGCCTGTCGTTTCCCGGCGGCCAGTATCCCCTCAAGCGAGCGGAGTGGGCACGGATCCAGGGGTTCGACGGCGACGGCAACCCGGTGGAATTCGAGGCAACGGACTGGTTCGCCCGGATCATCCAGCACGAGTTCGACCACTTGGACGGCAAACTCTACGTGAACCGGCTGATGGACCGCTACGCGCGCAAAGCCATGAAACAGGCCAAGAAGAGCGGCTGGGGAGTCCCCGGGCTGACTTGGATGCCGGGGGTTGACCCCGACCCGTTCGGCCACTGAGCACCTCCAGGGCCCCAGCTATCGTGGATGGATGGTCTGCTGGTCCGGGCATGTTGCCAGAACGCGTTTCATGGCATCCTTTTCGGCCTGCGTCACCCATAGTTTGTAGGCTGCCTTGACCGAGATCTGGCGGGCGACGTAGTGGCACCTGAACGCCTTGTTCTTCGGCAGCCAGCTGGCGGCGTCTGAGGCGCTCTTCTCCTGGTTGGCCGGACCGTCGGCGGCTACCAGGTTCAGGGGATCGTTGGCGAGGCTTTGGCGCTGTTGTGGCGTCAGCTGCTGCGCACCCTTCTGCCAGGCATCCCCCAGTGCCACCACATGGTCGATCTGGACGGCTTTACTGCTCTCCGCTCCCCTGGTGAACCTCACCACCGCGCCGGTGTAGGGTTCATGGAGTTCACCGCCAGCCACACGGCAGCGGGATCCCTCGGTGAACCGCGCACCCGTCAGGTCGCGCCGAAGAATGTCGTTGCGGGTGTCGCAGCCGTTGCGGTCCACATCCATCCACGCCTGGCCAAACGCCGTGCGTTCGTAGTTGTCGTTGGCCGCCCGTCCCTTTACGGCGAGGGTTTCCAGTGCGGCCGCGGCGCTGCCTTCCGGCACGGGCTGGACCGGGGGGACCGCTTTCATCCACGCGGGGTCAAACACAGGCGCGTCGCTGGGGCCGGTAACCGGCGGTTCGGCTGCGGCGAACTGGCCGGCTGTGAAAAACCAGGAAGCGGCGGAAGCCAGCCCAACTGCCAGCACAGCCAGGAGTACCCAGGCCTGCCGGGATCGGCGCCGGGCGCGCCGGTACGCCGTCCAGCTGATGGTCATGGCCGCTGTGTCCGGGGACGATTCTTATGCACCCGAAGAGCCTAGGCCAGGGCACTGACAACCCGGCTGATATCCACAGTGTGGAGGAGAGCTTACTGCTCCTTGATCACACGCTGAAGGTCTTCGGCAGCGAGATCCAGCAGGTCCCCGAGTTGCCTGACCCTGGATTCCGGAATCTCTCCCGCGGCATACGCAACGCGCGCGTGTTCGAGGAGTCGGGTGGCTTCCTTATGATTCTGCCGCGCTACGTCGAGGGCGTGTTCCAGCGTGGTTTCATGTTCGAGAGTCGATTCCTGTTCCATGACACCATTCTGTGTCGGTTTCCCGGCGGATGCCAGAGCACTCGCCGGGAAACCTTCAAAGGAGGCTAGACCGCAGCGATTGCTTCCAGCACCGCAGCCGGTTCCTTGACGGGGAACGACGGCGGGTTGACACCGGCCATTTCCTCCATCACGCGGACCACCTGGCAGCTGTAGCCGAACTCGTTGTCGTACCAGACGTAGAGGACGAGGTTCTTATCGTTGGAGATGGTGGCCAGGCCGTCAACTATGCCTGCACGGCGTGAGCCGACGAAGTCCGTGGAGACCACTTCCGGCGAGTCGATGTAGTCGATCTGCTTGCGCAGATCCGAGTGCAGGGACATCTGCCGCAGGTAGTCGTTGACCTCGTCCTTGGTGGTGCCGCGCTCCAGGCTCAGGTTCAGGATGGCCAGGGACACATCCGGGGTGGGGACGCGGATGGAGCTGCCGGTGAGCTTGCCGAGAAGTTCGGGCAGGGCCTTGGCCACGGCCTTGGCGGCACCGGTTTCGGTGATGACCATGTTCAGCGCCGCAGAACGTCCGCGGCGGTCGCCCTTGTGGAAGTTGTCGATCAGGTTCTGGTCGTTGGTAAAGGAGTGGACCGTCTCCACATGGCCGTGGACCACACCGAACTTGTCGTTGATGGCCTTCAGGACCGGAGTGATGGCGTTGGTGGTGCAGGACGCAGCCGTAACAATCTTGTCCGAATCCAGGATGGTGCCGTGGTTGATGCCGTGGACGATGTTCTTCAGCTCACCCTTGCCCGGTGCCGTGAGGAGGACGCGGGACACACCCTTGCTCAGGAGGTGCTGGGACAGGCCTTCTGCATCGCGCCAGCGACCGGTGTTGTCCACCACCAGTGCATCCTTGATGCCGTATGCCGTGTAATCCACCGTGGACGGGTTGTCCGAGTAGATGACCTGGACCTGGACACCGTTGGCCGTGATGGTGTTGTTGTCCGTGTCCACCTTGATGGTGCCCTCAAAGGAGCCGTGCACGGAGTCCCGGCGCAGCAGGCTGGCCCGCTTGGCGAGGTCGTTGTCCGAACCGCGGCGGACAACGATGGCACGGAGACGGAGACCGTGACCCCCACCGGCCTTTTCGATGAGGAGCCGGGCAAGTAGGCGTCCGATACGGCCGAAGCCGTAGAGCACGACGTCGGTGCTGGTGCGGTCATCGCCGCCCCGCTTCCCGACAATATCGGCCAGCTCGGCGCGCACGAACTCCTCCAGGCTGGCACCGTTGGCCTCGGTCTTGAACTTCTGGTTCAGGCGCGCGATGTCGATCGCCGCGGCGCCAAGATCGAGCCCGGCCAGGGTATCGAGCAGCGGAGCCGTCTCTTCCAGGAGCAGCTCGTCCTTGCTCATCCTGCGCGCGAAACGGTGCGCCTTCAGGATGTTCATGGTGGACTTGTTGATCAGGCTGCGGCCATGGATGCTGGTCACCACATTGTTTTCGCGGTACAGCCGGCCGATCACCGGGATCATGGCCTCGGCAAGCGCCTCACGGCCCATCCACGTATCAAGACAAGAATCTGACGTCTGGCTCACAGAACTACCTTCCTTGGGTCAACCACATACGCCCTCGTATACGGATGTCGGCCACCGGGGGTATTCCGGGGCACAGGCATCGGCGGGGATTCGGTCCACCCCGGACACCTTGGAGAAGCGCAAAGAAAAGCCGCCGGCTGCGAACGCAGACCCGACGGCAGAACTTCTACGTTCGCTATCCATTCTAGGGCGGCGGGACCTGCCGCACCGCCGCGAAGAGCGTGAAGTCACTCACACGCGGTTATCTGGAGGGGGCCGAAGCGGTGGTGGATGGGTTGACCGATACGCCGGGTTCTGTGTTCCCGCGCCGTTGCCGACGCGGGAATAGCGGCCATCCATCTACGAACGCCGTTGCCGACGCCCTCCAGCGGCCTACCCGGACACTCGGGCGAGCAGCCCTCGAACGTGCCCTGTCTGGCCTTGCTCCGGGTGGGGTTTACCAAGCCTTCCCGGTCACCCGGGAAGCTGGTGGTCTCTTACACCACCGTTTCACCCTTACCTGTTCCCGGTCCGTGGAAACACGGACCGCGGCAGGCGGTCTGTTCTCTGTGGCACTGGCCTGCGGGTTACCCCGAGTGGGCGTTACCCACCACCCTGCTCTGCGGAGCCCGGACGTTCCTCGAGCCACTTGCGTGACGCGCGGCCGCCTGGTCAACCCATCCGCGTTTCATTCTACGTGCTGCAAAAGGCCCCGGGTTTCGCAGCCAATTCCCAGCGCCTAATAAGGGAGCGGTGAGAGAATTAATCAAGATCAATCCAGGCAAGAAGGAGGGGATCCTGATGGACCCCACCAGTACGTACATCGCCATCGCCGTCGCAGTGCTGCTGCTCATCTTGCTCAAAATGTCCATCCGGATCGTCCGGCAGTACGAGCAGGGCGTGCTCTTCCGGCTGGGGAGGGTCATTGGCGTCAGGATGCCCGGACTGCGGTTCATCATTCCGGTTATTGACCGCCTCCCGCTGGTCAGCCTGCGGATCGTGACCATGCCCATCCAGTCGCAGGGCATCATCACCCAGGACAACGTGAGTGTCGACATCTCGGCCGTGGCCTACTACCGCGTGGTGGACGCCGTGAAATCCGTCGTGGCGATTGAGAATGTCGCAGCGGCAATAGACCAGATCGCCCAGACCACCCTGAGGAAGGTGGTGGGCCGCCACAGCCTGGACCAGACACTGTCCGAAACCGAGCGCATCAATACCGACATCCGGGAAATCCTGGATCAGCTGACCCTCGCCTGGGGCGTCGAGGTGGTGCTGGTGGAGCTGAAGGACATCCAACTTCCCGACAGCATGAAGCGCGCTATGGCCCGTCAGGCCGAGGCCGAGCGGGAGAAGCGGGCGAAGATCATCGCTGCAGAAGGCGAAGCCATCGCGGCAACTGCCCTTGGCGCCGCTTCGGACACCATGATGGCCCACCCGCTTGCCCTGCAGTTGAGGAACCTGCAGTCCCTCGTCGAAATCGGTGTGGACAAGAACACAACGGTCGTCTTCCCCGCGCCGCTGATGAGCACCATCGGCGAGCTCTCCGCCTTCCTCGCCCGCGAGAACCAGGCTGCCTCGGCTCCTACGGGGAAATCCCCGGTTAAGGCGGCCTGATTAAGGCGGCTTGATACAGGAGGCCTGAGCGGTGTGCCGGTGTCCGGAGCCTCCACGTCTATGATCGGCGTATGGAATTTCCGACGCCCGGACGACGGCGGCTGCTGGGGCTCGGTGCCGGCGCTGCGGCAGCCGCTGCACTCGCGGCGTGCGCGGACGGGACGCCATCCAGCCCCGTACTGCCGGTAGACATGCGAACCGGCAGCTTCACATCCCGGTTCCGGGCCGACGTACCCACGGGCTGGTCGCTGGCAGTGCCCCGATCGCCCAGCTCCCCCGGCGGCGAACCGTCCCCCGGCGGCGGCTCCTCCGGCAGGCTGCCCGTTGCCCTGTTCCTGCATGGAACCGGAGCGGACCACCGGATGGTCTTCGACGAACTGCATGCGGATGCTGTCCTGGCGAGGCACGTGACCGGCGGCGGCACTCCGTTCGCGATCGCCGCCGTGGACGGCGGCGAAAGCTGGTGGCACCCCGCGCGTCGGGCACGGACACGCAGTCAATGCTGCTTGAGGAATTCCTTCCCCTTCTTGCCGGCGAAGGCCTCGACACCGGCCGGACAGCCGTCTTCGGGCTGTCCATGGGCGGTTTCGGCGCCCTGCTCCTTGCCTCCCAGCACCGCGTCCCGAGCCTCCGGGCCGTGGCCGCGATGAGCCCGGCGGTCTGGAGCCTGTACGACGCCGGGCGGGACGACAACTTTGACAGCGCCGAAGACTTCGCGGCCAACGACATCTTCGCCCTGCGGCCCGAGCTTGAGCTGCTGCCGAAGAGGATCGACTGCGGCACGTCCGACAACCTGCTCTACAGCGTGAAGGACTATGTGAGT
The DNA here is from genome assembly GCF_005280255.1 of Arthrobacter sp. 24S4-2. Taxonomy (NCBI): domain Bacteria; kingdom Bacillati; phylum Actinomycetota; class Actinomycetes; order Micrococcales; family Micrococcaceae; genus Arthrobacter; species Arthrobacter sp. 24S4-2. The sequence goes on from NZ_CP040018.1 coordinate 3,453,142, forward strand.
GACTTGCCAGGCGGCCACCAGGGAGGGTTCAAGGACGGTGGCCACGACAGCGGTTACTGGCGTTCCATCCTCCCGGATGTCCTCACCTTCATTGGCCGCAACCTGGCCTGACGCCGCTGGCGCCTTCGCGGCAGCGTCCGCATTCTGCGTGCGCCGGTAAGATCGTACGGTGCTGATTCTGCTGCCGCCGTCCGAAGGCAAGACCCCCGCTCCACACGGTGCCGCCGTCGACTGGTCCTCGCTGAGCTTCCCCGGACTGAACACGTACCGGGCCAAAGTGCTTGAAGCGTTGGGCCATGTCAGCGCCCACCAGGACGCCCTCGCGCTGCTCGGCGTCGGCGCCTCGCTGACTGCCGACGTCGAACGCAACACCCGGCTGCACACGGAACCGGCAGCGCCGGCGCATCAAGTCTACTCCGGGGTGCTGTACGACGCACTGGGCTATCAGTCGCTGACGGCGGCGCAGCGCCGGAAGGCGGATGAATCGGTGCTGGTCATTTCCGCCCTCTGGGGCGCCATCCGCTTTGCCGACCAGGTGCCCGCCTACCGGCTGTCGATGGGAACGTCACTGCCCGACGTCGGCCGCCTTGCCTCGTTCTGGAAGCCGCAGATCTCCGACGCGCTGGCGGCCGAAACCGAAGGGGAGCTGCTGGTGGACTGCCGCTCCAGCACCTACGCCGCGGCCTGGGCTCCCCCGCCTGCGCAGACCGTTGCCGTCAATGTCTTCACGGAGGTGAACGGCGTGCGCAAGGTGGTCAGCCACTTCGCCAAGCACACCCGCGGCGAACTCGCACGCCACCTGCTGACGCGCCGCAGCACCGCTCCCCGCACTCCCGTCCAGCTGCTCAAAGCGGCCCGGGAGAAGTGGGATGCCGAGCTGATCGAAGGCACCGCGCGCAAGGCGCACGCCCTCAACGTCATCCTGCCTTAGGCCCACTCTGCCGAGCGGACCAGGATGCAGCCGGAGTCCGGGCAAAAGACGATGTCGTCCTCGGCAGCTGCCTTGATTTCGGCGAGATCGCCGGGGCTGAGCTGCATCCCCGAGCCTTCGGACTTTCCGTGGAACAGCCGGGCTGCGCCGACTCCGCGCTTGGCCAGCGTCTTTTCGTAGACGGCCAGCAGGCCGGCGTCGAGGCCCGCCGCGAATTCCGAGCGCTGGCCGCCAACCTCTGCCGCCTCGGTGGCAATCTCAGCCAGGGCCGCGTCCAGCTCGGCGCGGATCACGCCGAAGGATCCCTGGACGTCGTTCACGATCTTCTGCTGGGCTGCCTGGCGTTCACGGAGGCCCTCGAGGCGCTCCATGACTTCAAGTTCAACGTCTTCAAGGGCAGAGCGCCGCTTGTTGAGCGAGGCAATGTCACTTTGCAGGGCAACCAGGTCCTTGGACAGGCCGGTGCCGCTGTTCAGCCGGGCTTCGTCCCGTTCGATCCGGGTAACCACCTGCTCAACGTCCGCCTCGGAGCGCTTGAGCTCGGCTTCGGCGTCGTGGACAGCCATTTTCGCGGCCCCGAGTTCGCCGTTCGCCACAGCCAGGGCGGCCTCAAGGTCACTGATCCGGGGATCGCTTTCGACGGTCCGGCGACGGTTGGACAGCGATTTCAGCCTGGCGTCGAGTCCCTGCAGTTCGAGCAATTTCAACTGTTCCGCCGGTGCTGCCTTGGCCACTATTACCTCCGCTTGTTACAAACCGGCCGCAACCGGGCACCGGACCGGCGCAGTTTAGACTCTAGTCCCCGCCCGGAGTCAGAATGAAGTCCCACGGATCGCTGTTCGTGGTGCTGACGCGGATGTCAACGCCGTGCCCCTGGTCACTGAGGACATTTCCGAGCGCGTCGGCAGCCGGGGGCAGCCACAGCCATTCGCTGGCAAAGTGCGAAACATCGATCAGGTAGGGCCGGTCATTCACGGCGTTCTCGCGTGCCTCGGATGCCGGGTGGTGCCGCAGATCAGCGGTGACGAAGATATCGGCATTGCTCGACCGGACCTCATTAAACAGGGAGTCTCCCGCCCCGCCGCAGACGGCAACGCGGCGCACCAGGCCGTCCTTGTCCCCGGAAACCCGGACCCCGCCCGCCACGGATGGCAGGATACCGAAGACACGCGCCGCGAAGTCCCCCAGCGTCATCACGTCCTCAAGGTCGCCTACCCGGCCGATCCCCTCTTCAGGCAAGCCGTCCCGGGCTGGCGTCAGGGGCACCACGTCATGGAGGCCAAGTGCATCGGCCAGGACATCCGAGACGCCGCCGACGGCGGAGTCGCCGTTCGTGTGCACGGTCAGCAGGCCTGTCCCGGATTCGATCAGGCGGTGGACTGCTTTGCCTTTGGCTGTCGTGGCTGCCACCGAGGTGACCCCCTTGAGCAGCAGCGGGTGGTGCGTGATCAGGAGGTCGGCCCCCCACTCAATGGCTTCCTCAATGACGTCCAGGGTGGGATCCACGGCGAACATGATCCTGCGGACTTCGGCTGAAGGGTGACCTGCCACGAGGCCCACTTCGTCCCACTCCTCGGCGAGGGACTCCGGCCAGAGCTCTTCCACCGCCAGCAGGACCTCTCCGAGCGTGGGGACATCGGACGATTCGGCAGCCTCGGTCGGCTCAGCACCGGCGGGATCAGCAGTGTTACGCGCGTCTTCTGCAACGTCGGTGTTCACAGGTTCCATACCCTCATTTTTACCCTATCCATTGGCTTCGCCCGCACGTGTAACAGTCTCGTAAGGTGATAGGGGAATCATCCGCGCACTTCAATCATTGAAGAGGACATGAAAACTTTTGTGCTTGGCGGAGGCTGTTTCTGGTGCCTTGACGCCGTCTACCAAGAAACCAGGGGCGTCACGGCGGTGGTCTCCGGCTACACCGGCGGCCACGACCCCTACCCGGACTACTACTCGGTCTGCTCCGGCACGACGGGCCACGCCGAGGTGGTGGCCGTGAGCTTCGACGAGGACGTGATCCCGGCCGACATCATCCTGGACATGTTCTTTGCCCTCCACGACCCCACCACCCTCAACCGCCAGGGTTACGACGTCGGCACCCAGTACCGCTCGTCCATGTTCTATGAGACCACAGAGGAAAAGATCCTTTTCGAAGAGGCAATCGAACGGAACCAGGAACTGTGGTCCCATCCGATCGTCACGGAGGTCAGCAGGCTGCCCAGGTTCCATGTGGCCGAGGAATTCCACCAGGACTACTACGCCAAGCATCCGGAGCAGGGCTACTGCCAGGTGATCATCAACCCGAAACTGGCCAAGGCCCGGAAATATTACTCTGCATGGCTTAATGCTTAGCAGCGGCCCCGCCGCCCTCGTTAGGCTGACCTCAGTATTCGCTGTTCAGAGAACTCTTCAGAGATAGGCACAAATACATGGCACGGATCTACGACGACGTCACCCAGCTGGTCGGCGGCACTCCGCTGGTCAGGCTCAACCGCTTGACCGAGGGCCTGGACGCCCAGGTGGCTGTCAAGCTGGAGTTCTACAACCCGGCCAACAGCGTCAAGGACCGTATCGGTGTCGCCATTGTCGACGCGGCGGAGAAGTCCGGCGCCCTCAAGCCCGGCGGAACCATCGTCGAAGGAACCTCCGGCAACACGGGCATCGCCCTCGCCATGGTGGGTGCCGCCCGCGGCTACAAGGTCATCCTGACCATGCCGGAGACCATGTCAACGGAACGCCGTGTAATGCTCCGTGCCTTCGGCGCAGAGATCGTGCTCACCCCGGGCTCCGAGGGTATGCGCGGCGCCGTGGAGAAGGCCCAGGAGATTGTGGCCAACACGGAGAACTCCATCTGGGCCCAGCAGTTCGCGAACGAAGCCAACCCGGAGATCCACCGCACCACCACAGCCGAGGAAATCTGGACCGACACCGACGGCAAGGTGGACATCTTTGTGTCCGGCATCGGCACCGGCGGAACTATCACCGGCGTCGGCCAGGTCCTGAAGGAACGCAAGCCGGACGTCCAGATCGTCGCCATCGAGCCGAAGGACTCCGCCATCCTGAACGGCGGCGCCCCCGGCCCGCACAAGATCCAGGGCATCGGCGCCAACTTTATTCCCGAGATCCTGGACACCAACGTGTACGACGAAGTCCTGGATGCCACCCTCGAGGACTCCGTCCGCGTGGCCCGTGACCTTGGTACCAAGGAAGGCATCCTGGGCGGCATTTCCTCCGGCGCGATCGTCTGGGGAGCCCTCGAACTGGCCAAGCGCCCGGAGAACGCCGGCAAGCTCATCGTTGCCGTCGTCTGCGATTTCGGTGAGCGTTACATCTCCACCGTGCTCTATGACGACATCCGGGGCTAAGTCTTAGCCCGCCAATCCCCGTTCCTGTAGAAAGGTCTTTGTGAGCTTCTTCGCAAGACTTAAGGAAGACCTCGATGCCGCCCGGTCACACGACCCGGCGGCTCGAGGTTCTTTCGAGAACTTTTTCGCCTATTCGGGCCTGCACGCCATTTGGGCGCACCGCCTCACGCATAAGCTTTGGCAGAACCCGTCGCTTCGGTTCCCGGCCCGGCTCATATCACAGCTTGCGCGTTTCCTTACCGGGATCGAGATCCATCCTGGCGCCACGATCGGCAAGCGCTTCTTCATTGATCACGGCATGGGAGTGGTCATCGGCGAGACGGCGGAAATCGGCGAGGACGTCATGATTTATCACGGCGTAACGCTCGGTGGACGGTCCCTGGCCAAGGTCAAGCGGCACCCCACCATCGGGGACCGGGTGACTATCGGCGCCGGGGCCAAGATCCTGGGCCCCATCACCATCGGACGGGACAGCGCCGTGGGCGCCAATGCCGTAGTGGTCAAGGACGCACCGCCGGAATCCATCATCACCGGCGTTCCGGCCACGTGGCGCCACCGCGACGCCCAGCGGGAATCCAAACCTGCAGTGGATCCGGCCGAATACTACATCGAGTACCGGATCTAGCGGCCGAGCCGCTGGTAGATGGCCCAGAAGACCACGTCGAACACACGGTCCGGCAGGAGCCTCCGCAGTGTCACGATGGCGCGGGCGCCCTTGCCCACCGGATAACGGGTCTTGGGCCGCGCCGCTGTAGCAGCGTGGACAATGGCCTCGGCGATGACTTCCGGATGCGTTGACATGCTTGATCCTTCGGTTGATGCCAGCGCCGCGGCCACGACTTTGGCTTGATCCCGGTACGGTCCGTGGCCTGACGTTGCCAGCAGGCTCTCGCCCGAGATGCCGCCCCACTCGGTCTGCGTGCCGGCCGGTTCGATGATCGACACGTTGATGCCGTGGGGCTTGAGCTCGAGGCGCAGCGAATCACTGAGCCCTTCCACGGCGAACTTCGTGGCGTGGTACCAGGCACCCAGCGGCTCATACATCTTGCCGCCGATGGAGGACACGTTGATGATCCTGCCCCGGGCGGCCGCACGCATGGCGGGCAGAACCAACTGGGTCATGCGCGCCAGGCCAAACACGTTGACGTCGAACTGCCGGCGGCCTTCGGCCAGATCCACTTCCTCCAGGGAACCGTAGGACCCGTAGCCGGCGTTGTTCACCAGGACGTCTATTCGGCCGTGGGCTTCAAGGATGGTGCCCACGGCCGCCTCCATAGATGCCTCGTCCGTGACATCCAGGCCCAGCACCTCCACGCCGAATGCTTTCAGCGGCTCCATCTTGTCCACCCGCCGAGCCCCGGCGTACACAGCGAATCCGTGTTCGCTGAGCTTTTTGGCGGCTTCGAAGCCGATGCCGGTGGATGCACCGGTGACAAGCGCGACTGGCTGGGACATGTGCTGCACTCCTTGGCATGGGCAAGCATTCGGAACCGGCCACGACGTTACGACAACGGCCGGCGCCTCCAGAGTAGCGGGGAGGCGCCGGCGCTTAATGTCACCGGTGGTGTGAGTGCCGGTGTGGCGTTGAAGCTAGTGGGTGTCCACTGCCTCGATTTCGGACTTGTCCTCGCCCCACAGGGTGTGGAACGTACCCTCTGCGTCAACACGGCCGTAGGTGTGCGCACCGAAGAGGTCGCGCTGGCCCTGGATCACAGCGGCCGGCAGGCGCTTGCGGCGCAGGCCGTCGTAGTAAGCCAGCGAGGAGGAGAACACCGGTACGGGGATGCCCAGCTGCACGGCCGTGGCAACTACACGGCGCCATGCCGGCAGGACCTCGGCGATGGCCTTGGTGAAGGCCGGAGCGAACAGCAGGTTGGCCGGCTTATCCTCCGCGGCGTACGCCTTGGTGATTTCCTTCAGCAGTTCCGCACGGATGATGCAGCCGCCGCGCCACAGCGAGGCGATCTCGTCCAGCTTCAGGTCCCAGCCGTATTCCTTGGCTGCGGAGGTCAGCATGTCCAGGCCCTGGGCGTAGGAAACCAGCTTGGAGGCGTACAGCGCCTGGCGAACGTCTTCGACGAAGGTTTCCGGAACCTCGACGGCGATTTCCTCGCCGGCGAGCAGTTCCTGGGCCAGCTTGCGCTGTTCGGCCTGGGACGAAAGCGCACGGGCGAAGACCGATTCGGCGATGCCCGACGTCGGGGATCCCAGCTCGAGGGCGGAGATGACCGTCCAGCGGCCGGTGCCCTTCTGGCCGGCCGCGTCCACGACGACGTCGACGAACGGCTTGCCCGTGCGGGTGTCGACGTGGCCGAGGACCTCGGCGGAGATTTCGATCAGGAAGGAGGCGAGCTCGCCCTTGTTCCACTCGGCGAAAATCTTGGACTGCTCGGCCGGTTCTATGCCCGCGCCGGAGCGCAGCAGGTCGAAGGCTTCGCCGATGACCTGCATATCGGCGTACTCGATGCCGTTGTGGACCATCTTGACGAAGTGGCCGGCGCCGTCGGTGCCGATCCAGGCGCAGCAGGGCTGGCCGTCAACGTGGGCGGCGATCTTTTCCAGCAGCGGTCCGAGGGCGTCATAGGACTCCTTGGATCCGCCGGGCATGATGGACGGGCCGTTCAGGGCGCCTTCCTCACCGCCGGAGACACCGATGCCCACGAAGTGCAGGTCCTTCTTGGCGAGGGCGGCTTCGCGGCGGCGGGTGTCCTCGTAGTGCGAGTTGCCGGCGTCGATGATGATGTCGCCTGCTTCCAGCAGGGGTTCAAGCTGCTCGATCACGGAGTCAACCGGCTTGCCGGCCTTGACCATGATGAGTACGCGGCGGGGCTTCTCCAGGGAATCCACAAGCTCCTGGAGGGTTTCGGTACGCACGAAGTCGCCGTCGTGTCCGTGCTTTTCCAGCAGCGCGTCAGTCTTCTCAACAGACCTGTTGTGCAGGGCAACGGTGAAGCCGTTACGGGCCAGGTTGCGGGCGAGGTTGGCCCCCATCACCGCAAGGCCGGTGACACCGATGTGTGCTGACATCAAAACTCCAATTCATTTCTGTGCAACGTGTGCATTCTGTTCCGCACTTCCTGCGGAACACGCTTTAGAACCAGTGGCTGTCAATAAACCATATGTATTTCCGCGGACAACGGGAAAGTTGCGCCCACGTTTTGGAAGGCGGCGCGTCATAAAACAGTCTATGATGCCGCCAGCGTTCCTCCCGGCCCGGCGGTTAGGGCCCCGGTCACGGATGGTGCATGCACAGGACGGCGGGCCGGCCCGATTATGCTTACGACTATGTCAACCAGCCTCCATCATCGCGCCATCGAACACCTGGGAACCCGTATCGTGGGCGGCGCCCTGCCTACGGGCCACGTGATGCTGGCTGAGCAGCTCGAAGACGAACTGAAGGTCTCCCGCTCCGTGGTCCGCGAAGCTGTCCGCGTCCTGCAGTCCCTCGGCCTGGTAGAAACCATCAAGCGCGTGGGAATCCGGGTGCTCCCGGCCAGCCGCTGGAATCCCTTCGATCCCCTCGTCATCCGCTGGCGCCTGGCCGGCGACGGTCGCGGCGCGCAACTGAGGTCCCTCGCGGAGCTGCGCTCCGCCGTCGAACCTGTCGCCGCCGAACTGGCGGCCGCAAACGCCCCCCAGGACCTCCGGAAGGAACTCCTCGACGTTTCGCTGGCCATGCGCGATGCCGGCCAGGCTGGCAACGTGGCGGAGTTCCTGGAGCTGGACATCCACTTTCACTCCCTGCTCCTCACCGGGTCCGGCAACGAAATGTTCGCGAACCTCGTGGGCCAGGTGGCTGAAACCCTGACCGGCCGGACGGTCCACGGCCTCATGCCGGACCACCCCCGTGAAACCGCACTGCAGTGGCATGTGGATGTTGCCGAGGCCATTGCCGCCGGTGACACTGAGGGTGCCCGGGAAGCCTCCAGCCGGATCATGCGCGAGACAATCACCGAGATGGAGGCCAGCTGGCGGGACCAGCCCAGGGTCTTCATCCCGCTGCAGCCGGGCTGACGGACGAACCGACCGCCCGCGCCCGGTCCCGGCTGGTCGCCGGGCCAGGCGCAGGCCGCCTACTCCTCCGCGGTCGGCCTGAAGTCCAGCAGGACCTTTCCGGATTCCGCTGAATTCCTGGCCATTTCAAAGGCCTCGAGACCGCGTTCCAGCGGGAAGTCGTGCGTGACCACGGGGTCCACGAACAGTGTGCCGTCCGCGAGAGCCGCGATGACCTCGTCGATTTCACTGTTGAAGCGGAAGGAACCAAGGAGTTCCAGCTCGCGGGTGATGGCCAGGGAGATCAGGACGGGCTGGGGTCCGGAGGGCAGCAGGCCCACCATCACCACTTTGCCGCCGCGGACGGTTCCTTTGATCGCGGAAGCAAGGCCGTGGTGCCTGCCGGAGGATTCGATGACCACGTCCGCCTCCACCGCGGCTATGGCCTCGGCGTCGTCGGCTTTCAGGACCTCGTGGGCGCCGACGGCCCGGGCGATCTCCAGCGGTTTCGGGTGCATGTCCACGGCAACAATCCGTTCGGCACCCGCGCGCTTGAGGACCGCCACCGCCAGGGCGCCGATGGGACCGCTGCCGATCACCAGCGCCGTCTTGCCCTTGACGTCTCCGGCGCGGGCCACGGCATGCCAGGCAACGGCGGCCGGTTCCGCCAGGGCGGCGGTCCGCAGTCTGAGGCTTTCGGGCAGCGGCCGGAGCATCCGGGCAGGCAGGACGGCGTAGCGGCTGAAGGCGCCGTCGGTGTGCGGGAAGCGGGCGGCGCTCCCCAGATAAGTGCAGCCCGGCGACAGGTTGGGCCGGTCTTCGGGATACCGGGCGGCGCCGGGACCCGGCGTGGCGGGGTGGACGGCGACGGGGGTGCCGGCTGCGGGGCCGGTACCGTCGGCGGCGGCCTGCGCCACGACGCCGACGATCTCATGGCCCAGGACCATGGGCGCCTTCAGGATCGATTCCCCGGCCGCGCCGTGCAGCCAGTAGTGCAGGTCCGAACCGCAGATCCCGCCGTACACGACCTCAACGACGGCCTGGTCCGCCGCGGGTGCCGCCAGCGGGACGTCTTCGATGCGCAGGTCGCCGGCGGCGTGCGCGACGACGGCCGGGCCGGACGCGGGAAGGGCTGAAACTGCCGACATCAGACCACCACCGTCATTCCGCCGTCGATGAAAATGGTCTGGCCGTTGACGAAATTGGAACCATCGGATGCGAGCCACACCGCCGGGCCGGCCAGGTCCTGCACTGTCCCCCACCGGTGCGCCGGCGTGCGGCCGAGGATCCAGGAGTTGAACTGCTCATCGTCCACCAGGTTCTGGGTCATTTCGGTGTGGATGTAGCCCGGTGCAATGCCGTTGATCTGCAGGCCCGAGGCTGCCCATTCCGCGGTCATGGCCCGGGTCAGGTTCCGGAGCCCGCCCTTGGCCGCAACGTACGGGGCGATGGTGGGGCGAGCGAGGTCGGTCTGCACCGAGCAGATGTTGATGATCTTGCCGTGTCCGCGCGGAATCATGTGCCGGGCCGCTTCCCGGCCTACGAGGAACGCGCTGGTGAGATCGGTTTTGATCACCCGTTCCCAGTCGCTGACTTCCAGCTCCAGCATGGGCACGCGGTGCTGGATGCCCGCGTTGTTCACCAGGATTTCCAGCGGTCCCACGTTTTCCTCCACCCAGGCGACGCCGCGGGCGGCCCCGGTGTCCTTTGTGACGTCGAAGGCGCAGCTGTGCACCCGCCCCGGCGGGTAGTCGGCCGCCATGGCTGCCTCGGCGGCCTTGAGCCGCTCGGGGTTGATGCCGTTGAGCACCACCGTGGCACCGGCATCAGCCAGCGCCCGCGCCAGGGCATTGCCGATCCCCCGGCTGGAACCCGTGACCAGGGCGATGCGCCCGGTCAGGTCAAAAAGTGCACTCATGGTTTGTTGTTCCTCAATTGGTCTTGACTGCGTTGTGATCACTGAGATTCGAGATGGTTTGCCGGACGGCGGCGAGATCGAGGTCCCCCAGCCCCTGGCGCCTCAATTCGGCGTAGAGTTCGGCGCCGGCAGCCGCCATGGGTACGGCGGCGCCCACCGCGGCGGCACTTTCCAGCACGAAGGAAAGGTCCTTGTGCATGAACTTCGCCGGGCCGGTGGGCTCGTAGTGCTTCGCGGCGAGACGGGGCCCGACGACGTCCAGAACCGTGCTTCCCGCCAGTCCGCCGGAAAGCACCTCATACAAGGCTTGGACATCCATGCCGGAGCGTTCGGCGAGCTCAGCGGCCTCGGCAAGCGCCGCCGTCGTGGTTCCCACGATGAGCTGGTTACAGGCTTTCGCCAGCGATCCGGACCCCAGGCGCCCCAGCCGCCGGACTGTGCTGCCCATGGCACTGAAGAGGGGAAGGAGCCGTTTGAAGTCTCCTTCCTCCGCGCCCGCCATGATGGCCAGGGTTCCGTCCTCGGCACCTTTGGTGCCGCCGCTGACGGGTGCATCGACGACGACGGCGTTGCCGCCGCTGGCGGAAGCCACCCTCGCCCCGAAGTTCTTCACGGCTGCCGGGGAGACGCTGCTCATGACCACGACGGCGGTGCCCGGTTCAGGTGCCTGTACGGACCAGGCACCCAGCAGCCCGGCCGCCGCATCCTCGATGTAGGAGAGATCAGGGAGCATAAAAATAATGACCGGTTCGTCGCGCAGCGATGCGACGTCTGCGGCGCGGACGCCGCCGCGGGCCGCAAAGTCATCCAGCGCAGCGGCTGACCTGTTCCACCCGGTGACGGCCCATCCGGCCTTCAGCAGGTTGGCAGCCATGTGGGCGCCCATCAGGCCCAGGCCGACGAAACCGGCTCTCTTTTCGCCCGAACCTTCACTCAAATCGTGGTCTGTCTGCTCGATCATCGGCAGCGGCACCTCACTTCATTGTGGTTAATGGAGGGAAATCTGTTCAATATCCTAGCCTCCATTCAGTATGATGAACACTATGACGACTAAAACCACCGTCGCAATCGCCGTCCCGCTCGAAGCTGAGCTGGTTGGGCGCATCCGCGCCGTAGATCCCGCCGTGACCGTCCTCTATGAGCCCGACCTCCTCCCGCCCGAACGGTTCCCGGCGGACCACTCCGGCGATCCGGACTTCAAGCGGACCCCCGAACAGGAGGAGCGGTACTGGGACATGCTGAACAAGGCCGACATCCTGTACGGATTCCCCAATGAGAATCCTGCCGGGCTGGCCCGCATTGCAGCAAGCAACCCCCGGCTCCAGTGGATCCACGCAATGGCCGCAGGCGCGGGCGGAGCCGTGAAGGCATCCGGCCTGGACCAGGAAACCCTGCAGAAATTCAAGGTCACCACCTCCGCCGGAGTTCACGCCCTGCCGCTGGCGGAGTTCGCAGCACTGGGTATCCTCAACGGCTTCAAGCGCAGCGCCGAGCTGGCCGTGGACCAGGCAGCCAAGGTCTGGCCTGAACTGCGCACGCCGACGCGCCTTGTGAACGGCTCCACCCTGGTGGTGACGGGCCTCGGCGAGATCGGGCTGGAAACCGCCCGCATCGCCCGGGCGCTCGGCATGAAAGTCAGCGGAACGAAGCGGACCGTGGAGCCGATCGAGGGCATCGAGGAGGTTGCCGGCAACGACGGCCTGGCCGGGCTGCTCGCTTCGGCAGACGCCGTCGTCAACACCCTGCCCGGCACGCCGTATACGGAAAAGCTGTTCAGCAGCGAAGTGTTCGCTGCCATGAAGCCGGGCACGGTGTTCGTCAACGTGGGCCGCGGCACCGTGGTGGACGAGGACGCACTGCTGGAGGCGCTCGACAGCGGCCAGGTTGGCTACGCCTGCCTCGACGTCTTCGCCGTCGAGCCGCTGCCGCAGGACAGCCCGCTGTGGAACCACCCCCAGGTCATGGTGTCCCCGCACACCTCGGCCCTGAGCGCGGCGGAGAACCGGCTGATCGCCGAACGCTTCAGCAGCAACCTGCGCACGTTCCTCGACGGCGGGGAGCTCCCCCACCTCGTGGACACCGTGCACTTCTACTAGACCGGGCCAATCCCGGGGTCCACCGGATCCCGCGGCACGCGCGCAGAACAGGGCGGCTCCTCCAATAACGGAGGGGCCGCCCTTGTTGTGGACTGCCGGGATCTATTGCCGCCGCGCCCGGACGACATCGGCGGCGCTCTCTGCCTGGCCCCGCGTAGCAAGTCCTGCCACCACACCGTCGATGTCGGCATCGGGCCGGTTCTGGCTGAGCTTGGCCTTGGCCTCGATCCGGGTGATCACCAGTTCGAGGCCTACGATGGCGCGCAGCTGGCCGGAGATGTAGCGCTCCGGTGCATCGTCCACGCTCCATGGGTGATCGAAGCCTGCCTCGTTGACGTCGGTCAGCCGCCTGACCTGGCCGGCGAGCCAGGCCGGGTCGTCGTGGATCACCAGGTTCCCGTACACGTGGGCCGTGGAGTAGTTCCAGGTGGGCACAACGCGCCCGTGCTCGGCCTTCGAGGCGTACCAGGACGCCGAGATGTAGGCGTCGGCGCCCTGAATGATCATGAGTGATTCTCCAATCGGAGCTTCGGACCACTGCGGGTTGTTCCGGGCAACGTGGGCGTGCAGGGCACCGTGCCCGCCCACCGAGGGATCGAAGACGAACGGCAGCAGCGTGGCGAGAAGGCCCTGCGAGGTCTGGGTGATCAGATTGGCCGAGCCCGGGCGGGCTAGGAGGTCATGGATGGCGTCCGCTCCGGCTGCGAAGTGGGCTGGGATGTACATGGGATCTTCCTTCCTTTCCTTTCGATGTTCAGGGATTCCGGCCCGGCAGCGCCGGCCCAGAGGATGACGGCGCCGGCCTGAGCCGGACCCGCACGGCTGCGCCGGCGCAAAGGATGACGGCGAGGCCGCCCAAGATGGTCATCCAGGTCAGGGCCTCGCCGAGGAGGAGCCCGGCCCAGCAGATACTCAGCACCGGCTGGATGAGCTGGATCTGGCTGACCTTGGACATGGGGCCGACGGCCAGGCCCCGGTACCAGGCGAAGAAGCCCAGGAACATGCTCACCACGCCCAGGTACGCGAACGCCGCCCACTGGACCGGAGTGGCCGCCGGCGGCTGCTGGGTTGCGGAGAGCACCGTCAGGACCACCATCAGCGGCGACGCCAGCACCAACGCCCAGGACACGGTCTGCCAGGCGCCGAGCTCGCGGGCCAGCAGGCCGCCCTCCGCGTAGCCGATGGCTGCGGCCACTACTGCGCCAAGGAGCAGCAGGTCCGCCGAGTGCAGCTGTCCGGATCCACCGGACTGCATGGAGGCGAAGGCGATGGCCGCCAGCGCGCCCACGCCGGTGATAAGCCAGAATGCCACGGGTGGACGCTCGCGCGCCCGAAGAACAGCGGCCATTGCCGTCGCTGCCGGAAGCAGGGCGATGACGACGGCGCCGTGGCTGGCTGGCGTGGTGGTCAGCGCGAAGGAACTTAGCAAGGGAAACCCGATGACGACGCCGCCCGCAACCACCGCGAGCCGGGCCCACTGCACACCGGAGGGGAAGCGCTGACGTGTGAGCGTAAGGGCAAAGGCCGCCAGGACCGCGGCCACCACTGCCCTGCCGGACCCGATAAACAACGGGGAGAGCCCCGCGACGGCCACCTTGGTGAAGGGAACCGTGAACGAGAAGGCCGCTACTCCGAGGAGGCCCCACCACAGTCCGGAACGCTCACGGGACAGTACCACTGGGCGAATTAGCGTAGTAGCGCTACTATTGTCTCTCATGAACAACGATAGCAGCTCTCGAATTGCAGCGCGACTGCGGGAGTGGATCACCAAAGCGGCACCAGGATCCCGGCTGCCGTCTACGCGGTCGCTCGTGGCCGACTACCAGGCCAGTCCGGTGACCGTGCAAAAAGCGCTGCAGGCACTGACTGCGCAGGGCCTGATCGAAAGCCGGCCCGGAGTCGGGACTTTCGTGCGGGCCGTCCGGACGGCGCGTCCCTCAGACTACGGCTGGCAGACAGCGGCGCTGCGGTCACCGCTGGCGCAGCTTCCGTCATCCTCCACCACCATGCGCGATGTGGCGAACGACGCCATCGCCTTCCACTCCGGCTACCCGGACCGCGAACTCCTGCCTGAAAGGCTGGTGCGTGCCGCCCTTACCCGGGCCGCCCGGGGCAATGCAGCGTTATCCCGTCCCCCGGCAGCGGGCCTGCCGGAACTGCAGTCGTGGTTCGCCCACGAACTCGGCGCCTCGACGCCGGCCGGAACCACACCGCCGAACCCGAGCGACGTCGTCGTACTGCCCGGGAGCCAAAGCGGTCTCAGCTCCATCTTCAGCGCCCTCGCCGGCCGCGGACAGCCATTGTTGATGGAGTCACCAACCTACTGGGGCGCCATCCTGGCGGCGGCGCAGGCAGGCGTCCGCGTTGTCCCGGTGCCCAGCGGACCGGACGGTCCGGACCCGGCGGAACTGGCCCGGGCTTTTGACGAAACCGGCGCGCGCCTGTTTTACGCCCAGCCGAACTACGCGAATCCCACCGGTGCGCAGTGGGCCGCCGGACGGGGTGAACAGGTCCTGGATGTGGTGCGCGGAAAAGGCGCATTCCTGGTGGAGGACGACTGGGCGCACGACTTCGGCATCACCACCAGCCCAGTTCCGGTCGCCTCCCGCGACGACTCCGGCCACGTTGTCTACCTCCGCTCCCTGACCAAGAGCGTGTCCCCGGCCATCCGCATCGCCGCCGTGATCGCGCGCGGCCCGGCACGTGAGCGCATCCTCGCGGACCGGGCAGCCGAGTCAATGTATGTCAGTGGCCTGCTCCAGGCCGCAGCGCTCGACGTCGTGACGCAGCCCGGGTGGCAGACGCACCTGCGCAGCCTCCGGCACCAGTTGCAGTCGCGCCGCGACCTGCTGGTCACCAGCATGCGCGAGCACGCCCCGCAGGCGCACATCGAGCAGGTCCCCAAGGGAGGGCTGAACCTCTGGGCCCGCCTGCCCGACGGCACGGACCTTGAACGGCTGGCCAGCGACTGCGAAAGCGCCGGCGTGATCATCGCCGCCGGGCGGGAGTGGTTCCCGGCCGAGCCTGCCGGCGCCTTCATCCGCCTCAACTACTCCGGGTCCAACCCCGGAGCCTTTCCGGAAGGTGCGCGGATCATCGGCCAGGCGCTGGAGCGCATCACTTCCTCCTAGAGGTCAGGAAAGCACGCAAAAGCCGTGGCTCCGTCCGAACGGACGGAGCCACGGCCTCGATTTGGGGTGCAGTTCCGGTGCTGCGGGTGGGTGCTAGCTGGCGTCCTCGGTGAGGACGAGGTCGCGGCCATTGGTCTCCGGCGTAAAGAACGTCGTGGCGAAGGAGATCAGCGCGAGCACCAGCGAATAGATGGCGGGCACCAGCCAGGAGTGATTCGTGGCAGCCAGCAGGGCCACACCGATCATCGGCGCAAATCCGCCGGCAAGAACGGCTGAGAGTTCCCGGCTCAGGGCCACGCCGGTGAAACGGTGCTGCGAACCGAACAGCTCCGGGAGAAGTGCGCACTGCGGCCCGAGCATGGATTGGACGCCCAGGGCGATGCCAACCACCATGACAGCCCACACCAGGGTGACGTTGCCCAACGTGATCAGGTAGAAGGCCGGAAGGGCGATGATCGCCTGGAAGAGGGCCCCGTACCGGTACACCGGAACACGCCCAAACCGGTCAGACAGGGCCCCGAAGACCACCACCATGACGGCGGCGCAGGCAGCTGCGATCAGGAGCCCGGTGGAACCGATGAATTTGTCGCCGGGGAACACGCCGGCCGGCATGCTGATGAAGGAGACCAGGAGCGCCGAGTAGATGGACGAGTTTCCGTTTTCGCCCATGCGCAGGCCGATGCCGACGAGCACGTTCTTCTTGGAATGCTTCCAGATCTGGCCAACGGGGTTCTTGACCACGGCCTTGTGCTTTTCCAGCTCCTGGAAGACCGGTGTTTCTTTCAGCCTGAGCCGGATAAACACCGCGACGGCAATCAGGATGAAGCTTGCCAGGAACGGCACACGCCACAGCCATCCCTGGAGAACTGATTTGTCGGCGAGTGCCATCAGCGCGAAAGTGCCGGCACCAAGCAGGGTTCCCAGCTGGATTCCCACAAACGGCAGCGCGGCAAAGAACCCACGACGGCGGCGCGGAGCCACTTCGGAAATGAGCGTCGTTGCGCCTGCCTGCTCTGCGCCGGCCCCAAGCCCCTGGACTATGCGGAACACAACCAGGAGCACTGCACCCAGCATTCCGGCCTGCTCAAACGTTGGCAGCAGGCCGATGGCGAAGCTAGCCATACCCATCATGCCGATCGTGAGCAGGAGGACCATTTTCCGGCCGAAGCGGTCGCCGATGTAGCCGAAGACGACTCCGCCAAAGGGCGGGCCGCAAAGCCGACGCCGAACGTGGCGAGAGACGCGATGACGGCGCCGGTTTCCCCCAGCGGGGAGAAGAACAGCGGCCCGAAGATGAGGGCCGAGGCCAGCCCGTAGATGTAGAAATCGTAGTACTCCAGAGCGGAGCCTACGGAGCTGGCAAGAAGTGCCCTCCGCAGTTGTTCCGGTTCGACGACAGTGCCGTCCACATCGGCAATCGGTGATTTAGTACGAGTTGTCACTAGCACTCCCTTGAGAACACTCCAGACCCCCGTTGGTCTGGTGGGATAGCGCAACACCGGTGGTGTCGATCACTATATTGAACAGAGTACAGCACCCTGAACAGATAGCCAATGATGAAATCCGTTTTATTTTCCCGGGGGTTTAGCGCTTGCCTTATGCGCCCCTCCAGGGGGCTGTGCTAGCCCATGGGATTGCCCAGGGACCGGGCCAGCTCCTTGAGTTCCTTCACCATCATGGCGCCCTGCTCGTCGGAGTAGGTGGCCTTCAGTGCCGTGACGGAAAGCCCCAGGCTGGGGCCATGGGCTCCCCTGGTGGGCACGGAGACGGCCAGGCAGACCACGCCCGTGGTTGACTCTTCGTCCTCGAAGGCAAATCCCCGCTCGCGGATCACAGGCAGCTGCTCCTTAAACTCGGCTCCCGTTCGCAGCGACTTCGGAGTCAGCACGGGAAGCTCCGCGTCATCCGGGAACATCTCCTCGATGTCATGGTCGTGAAGCCGGGCAATGAGCGCCTTCCCGACAGCACACAGTGACACCGGCATCTTGTCGCCGATATTGGAGGTCAGGCGGACCGCCGGGTGGCCCTCGTACCGGGCCAGATAGATGACATTCGTACCGTCGAGCATGGCGATGCGAACGGTTTCGCCGGAGAGAGTGGGGGCCTGTTCACAGAAGCGGTAGAACTCCTGGACCTCGTCCAGCCGGCTGAGGTACGCCGCGCCGAGCTCCACGAGCTTGCGGCCGAGCGTAAAGTCCGCCCCCTGGCGGTTGATCAGCCGGGCCTCCTCGAGAGCGAGGAGCAGGTTGGAGGTAGATGACTTGGGAATCCCCAGCTCCCTGGCGAGGTCGCTGAGAGTGAGGCGTCCCGTCGCGGAGGCAGCCAAAGCCTCCAGCACGGCGGCGGCACGCGTCACGGCCGGCGCCGGAGACGCACTCCCCAGTCCATCAGAGGTGCGGGGAGCTCGGGAATCGGCCATGATTCTCCTTAAAGGGTCAGGCGCGTCCGTTACGGCGCCATTCGAGAACGTGTTCAATCAGCTGAACAGTAACCATCATAATGTGTGGACATCCATTTTGTTCCCCCTGCGCCTTATGGCCCGGGCGTGCGAAACCCGCCGTACGGGACGTCAACCATGAAAGGCGCGACCTTCACAGCCCAAGCTGTTTCACATTTCGAAAAATTCACTGTATATTCAACTTCAAGCCTTCCACCGCGGCATCCCCCAATAGCCGCGGTGGAAGGCTTTTCCAATTCCCCGGCGGTTCCGGGGGCCGGGCGTCAGGCAGCGTCGGCTACGGACTCCCGCAGCCGCCAGCCGCCGCCGAGCCCGTCGCGGACCAGTTCCATGGTGGTTAGCGCTGAATTCGCATTCCTCCCGAGCCGCACCTGGACCTGCCAGACCTCGATATCCACCCTGCCCAGGCCCTTGGGCATCCTGCGTTCGGCCTCCCACCAGCTGATGCGCTCAAACCA
The DNA here is from genome assembly GCF_005280255.1 of Arthrobacter sp. 24S4-2. Classification (NCBI taxonomy): domain Bacteria; kingdom Bacillati; phylum Actinomycetota; class Actinomycetes; order Micrococcales; family Micrococcaceae; genus Arthrobacter; species Arthrobacter sp. 24S4-2. Next base: position 3,471,492 of record NZ_CP040018.1, read on the forward strand.
GCGGACCGGCTCCGCGCCGATGGTCCATTCGCGGCCACCGCGGGTGACCGCAAGTGGACGGCCATCCGGTGCCATCCTCATCATGACGTGTTCCATGCCGCAACACTATGGACAGGGTCCGACAATTTTGCCCCTGGCCGCAAACACTAAAAAACCCCGCCCTTGCTGACCTTTCGGACTGCAATGACGGGGTTTCGCTGGTGGGTCCTACCGGGATCGAACCGATGACATCCACGGTGTAAACGTGGCGCTCTACCAGCTGAGCTAAAGACCCAAACCGTGACTTCAGCGCCTCAGCGCTTCAACCAACGAACAGCAACTGTACCGGATAAATCCCGCAAAACGCCAATCGGGGCCGACGCCAGGCTGCCGTGAGGCGCACATCACAGATCCGGCAGCTCGGCGGCAAGCCAGGCAAGTGATTCGCTGACACCGGCCTCCAGCTTGATCGTGGCCAGGTCATCACCCCGCGTGGCCCCCCGGTTGATGATCACTACCGGCTTCTCCTGCTTGGCCGCATGCCGGACGAAGCGAAGTCCACTCATGACAGTCAGTGAGGATCCGGCAACAACCAGTGCGCCCGCCTCATCAACCATGGCGTAGGAACGCTCGACCCGGTCCCTGGGAACATTTTCGCCGAAGTAGACAAAGTCGGGCTTGAGGGTGCCGCCGCAGGCCGGGCAGTGCGCGACGACGAAATCACGGATGAGATCCGCATCCTCAACGGTGGCGTCGGCGTCGGGCGCCATTTCCACGAGGCCGCCCGCAAGTGCCCGTTCCAGGAATCCGGGGTTGAGTTCTTCCAGGACGCCTGCCAGCAGGGTCCTGCTGTAACGCCGCGCGCAGTCAAGGCAGGCAACCCGGTCAAACCGCCCGTGCAGGTCCACCACATTGACGCTGCCGGCATCCTCGTGGAGACGGTCGACGTTTTGGGTGATGAGGCCGGTCAGGAGTCCGCGGTGCTCCAACCGGGCGGCCGCAGCGTGCCCGCCATTGGGGTCGGCGCGCCGAAGGTGGGACCAGCCAATATGGTTTCGTGCCCAGTACCTCTGCCGGTTGTCCGGGTGGCCGAGGAACTCCTGATAGGTCATGGGTGCCCTGGGCGCAGCACCAGGTCCGCGGTAGTCCGGGATACCCGAGTCAGTACTTAGTCCGGCTCCGGTGAGGAGGGCGAAGCGGATGCCGGCCAGGGTGTCGCGGATGCCCCGGAGTACACCGAGTTCGTCCGCGGATGGAGGGGCGGCGCCTACCGGCGGCAGGCTGGCGAACCCAGTCATGCCCACGCCAGGACGCCGCTCCCGCATCGCGTCAGCTCCCGGCGAGCCCCGCCAGGGCGGTGCGGTATCCGGCCAGGTCCCGGGCCTGCCCCCGCGGATTCACCACGACGTAACGGATGATGCCGTCCGCATCGATGATGAAGGTTCCACGCTGCGCCATGCCACTGTCCGGATCGAAGACCCCGTAGAGGGAGGCTGCCCCGCCGTGCGGCCAGAAGTCGGCCAGCAGGTCGAAGCCGTAGCCCTCTTTTTCAGCGTAGGCACGCAGGGTGAATTTGCTGTCCACGGAAACCGCGAGAACGGTCGCATTCGAGTCTGCGAATAGCGACAAATTGTCGCGGACCTCACACAATTCGCCTGTGCAGATTCCCGAGAAGGCAAACGGATAGAAGATTACGACGACGTTGCGTCCGCGAAGGTCCGACAACCGGACAGGTTCGCCGAACTGATTGACGAGTTCAAAGTCGGGTGCGGTGTCGCCTATTTCCGGAAGAACGCCGACCGCCGTGGCAGCCTGTACCGGCGGAGGCGTCACTTGTTCTTCCTGGTGACCAGGCGCGTGGCGCTCCAGTCCTTGGACACACCCGGTGACGTAGTGAGGTGGAGCCCCGCTGTGGGTGCGGCTTCCTGGATCTCTGCCGGGGACACGTAACCGGTCCGCCCCGACTTCGGCGTCAGCACCCAGACCACGCCGTTCTCACTCAGGGTGGTCAGTGAATCCATGAGCGTGTCCACCAGGTCCCCGTCGCCGTCGCGCCACCAGAATATGACGGCGTCGACTACGTCGTGGTCGTCTTCATCAAGGAGTTCCGAGCCCGTGAGGTCTTCAATATCGTCACGTAAGTCGAAGTCGACGTCGTCGTCGTAACCGAACTCCTGAATCAGATCCCCGTTCTTGAAACCCAATTTTTCCGCCACATTTACCGAAGTGGCGGCGTCGGCCTCGCTCACGTGTTCCTCCAATGCTTAGTCATTTTCACAAATCTAGTGATTTCCATTACTACAAGCCAACACCCTTTGTGCCTGCTCTTCAAGCTGTTGCCCCCGCGATCCCACTTATTCTGCGTCACACCGGGTCCTGACGTACCTCCGACAAGGCGGCCTTCCGTCACACAACCAGTATGACGTCAAATACGACGGGGGCGTCAGGCAGCGGCTACGCATCGGATAGCTCTCACAGCTAGAGTGGCTGATGACGACTATGCCGGCGGGGCGATCGCCCTGGTTTTATGCGGTCATAGACGTGATAGGACCCTGCCCGGCGCACATGACCGGGCTGTTGTAACCGATACGTCGCACACGTCGCGTTCATGCCAGGCAGTTACCCTGCCGGACCTGAGGGCGCCGATGAATGCGCGCAAAGAGAGGTTGGACGTGGCTGCAGGAGAAGATACCTCCCATATCCTCAGCGGGTTGACTAACCAGCTGCCTGATCGTGATCCGGAAGAGACCGCCGAATGGATTGAGTCCCTGGATACGCTGATCAGGGAACAGGGCACCGAGCGTGCCCAGTACATCATGCGCAGTCTCCTGCAGCGTGCCGGCGCCCAGAGCGTCGGGGTTCCGATGGTCACCACCACGGACTATGTGAACACCATCCCCGCGGACCAGGAAGCGGAGTTCCCCGGCAACGAGGAATACGAACGCCGGTACCGGGCGTACATGCGCTGGAACGCCGCGGTGATGGTGCACCGGTCCCAGCGGCCGAACATCGGGGTGGGCGGGCACATCTCCACCTATGCCGGGGCCGCGACCCTGTACGAGGTCGGGTTCAACCACTTCTTCCGCGGCAAGGACCACCCCGGCGGCGGGGACCAGGTCTTCTTCCAGGGCCACGCCTCCCCGGGCATGTACGCGAGGGCGTTCATGGAAGGACGCCTGACCGAGGAGGACCTGGACGGGTTCCGGCAGGAGAAGTCCAAGGCCGGGCACGCCCTGTCCTCCTACCCGCACCCGCGGCTGATGCCGAACTTCTGGGAATTCCCCACCGTGTCCATGGGCATCGGTCCGATGAACGCGATCTACCAGGCCCAGTCCAACCGGTACCTGCACAACCGCGGCCTGAAAGACACCTCGGACCAGCAGGTCTGGGCGTTCCTGGGCGACGGGGAAATGGACGAGCCCGAGTCCCGCGGCCTGCTCCAGCTCGCCGCGAACGAGAACCTGGACAACCTGAACTTCGTGATCAACTGCAACCTCCAGCGCCTGGACGGGCCGGTGCGCGGCAACGGCAAGATCATGCAGGAACTCGAGGCGTTCTTCCGCGGCGCGGGCTGGAACGTGATCAAGGTCGTCTGGGGCCGGGAATGGGATGACCTGCTCGGCCGCGACTCCGACGGGTCGCTGGTGAAGATCATGAACGAAACCCTGGACGGGGACTACCAGACCTACAAGGCCGAGTCCGGCGGGTTCGTCCGCGAACACTTCTTCGGGAAAACCCCGCAGACCAAGGAAATGGTCGCGGACCTGTCCGATGACCAGATCTGGAACCTCAAGCGCGGCGGCCACGACTACCGCAAGGTCTACGCCGCGTACAAGGCAGCAACCGAATTCAAGGGCAAGCCCACCGTGATCCTGGCCAAAACGGTCAAGGGCTACGGACTCGGACCGCACTTCGAAGGCCGCAACGCCACCCACCAGATGAAGAAACTCACCCTGGATGACCTCAAGTCGTTCCGTGACCACCTGCGCATCCCCATCACGGATGAGCAGCTTGAGGGCGATCCGTACCAGCCGCCGTACTTCCACCCGGGAACCGACGCACCGGAAATCGCGTACATGCTGGAGCGCCGTGCCGCCCTGGGCGGGTCCGTCCCCGAACGCCGCAGCAAGCACGCCGCCATCGCGCTCCCGGACGCCAAGTCCTACGAGGTGGCCAAGCGCGGTTCAGGCAAGCAGCAGGCTGCCACCACCATGGCCTTCGTCCGTCTGCTCAAGGACCTCATGCGGGACAAGGAGTTCGGAAAGCACATCGCGCCGATCATCCCCGATGAGGCCCGCACGTTCGGCATGGACGCGTTCTTCCCCACGGCGAAGATCTACAACCCCAAGGGACAGAACTACCTGTCCGTGGACCGGGACCTGGTCCTGGCCTACAAGGAGTCCGCCCAGGGCCAGCTGATCCACCCCGGCATCAACGAAGCCGGCGCCGTGGCAGCGTTCACCGCCGCCGGAACCGCCTATGCCACCCACGGCGTCCCGCTGATCCCGGTGTACGTGTTCTATTCCATGTTCGGCTTCCAGCGCACCGGGGACGCCTTCTGGGCCGCCGCGGACCAGATGACCCGTGGCTTCATCATCGGCGCCACCGCCGGCCGGACCACCCTGACCGGCGAAGGACTCCAGCACGCCGACGGCCACTCCCCCATCCTCGCCGCCACCAACCCGGCAGTGGTCACCTACGACCCCGCCTACGGCTACGAAATGGGCCACATCATGCGCGACGGCATCGAGCGCATGTACGGACCAGAGTCAACCGACCGGAACCTGATGTACTACATCACCGTCTACAACGAACCCATCACCCAGCCGGCCGAGCCGGAGGACCTGGACGTTGAAGGCGTGCTCAAGGGCATCTACCTGCTGGCACCGGCCAAGATCGACGGCCCCCGCACGCAGATCCTGGCCTCGGGCGTTTCCGTTCCGTGGGCGCTGGAAGCCCAGCGGATCCTGGCCGAGGACTGGGGCGTCTCCGCGGACGTCTGGTCCGTCACGTCCTGGACCGAACTGCGCCGCGACGCCATGGCTGCCGAGGAGGAAGCGTTCCTGAACCCCGGCAAGCCGGCACGGGTACCGTTCGTCACGGCCCAGCTGGAAGGGGCCACCGGCCCTATCGTGGCGGTCACGGACTACATGAAGGCCGTCCCGGACCAGATCCGCCAGTTCCTGCCGAACGAGTTCGCTTCGCTCGGCGCAGACGGCTTCGGCTTCTCCGACACCCGCGCCGCGGCACGCCGCTTCTTCAAGAACGACATCCACTCCATCGTGGTCCGTTCCCTCGAGATGCTGGCCCGACGCAGCGAAGTTGACGCCCAGGCTCCGGCCCAGGCAATCGAGAAGTACCGCCTGCACAACGTGAACGCAGGCTCCACCGGAAACGCAGGCGGCGAATCCTGACCCGCATGCGGTGAATCACGACGACGGCGGCCCTCACCAAAGGTGGGGGCCGCCGTCGTCGTTGTGTTCCCGGGTTCCGCGGACTTCGGGCATTTGTGACGCAGCGCAAAGCGAGTTGTAGCCTTTGCACAAATGGAGGTTGGCCGGCGGGCACCGTATGCTCGATGCATGGCCGAGCCAACCCCCACTCCCGTAAAGCGCAAGCCCGCGTCGCGCACCCTGACGCCGGAAAAAGCCCAGACGTTGAAGAAACTCCGGGCCAGCGTGGGACAGCTGTCCACCACCACCATGCGCCAGCTGGAAAAGTCGCTGCCCTGGTACAGCCGGCTGAGTTCCGATGAGCGCTCCGCCCTCGGCATGGTGGCCCAGAACGGAATCGCCGCCTTCGTCACCTGGTACGAGCGGCCCAGCTCGCCGTCGTGGATCCTCACCGACGTCTTTGGCACCGCCCCCACTGAGCTGACCCGCTCCATCAGCCTCCAGAAAGCGCTCCAGCTCATCAGGATCGTTGTGGAGGTAGTGGAGGACCAGGTTCCGGTGATCGCTCCGGAAGCGGACCAACCGGCGCTCCGCGAGGCGGTGCTCCGGTATTCGCGGGAAGTGGCCTTTGCCGCCGCGGATGTCTACGCCCGGGCGGCCGAATCGAGAGGGTCCTGGGACACCAGGCTGGAAGCCCTGATTGTCGACGCGATCCTGCGCGGCGAAAACACGGACGCACTGCGGTCCCGGATCGCCGCCCTCGGGTGGAAAGCGCAGGAGCGCTTCACCGTGATGGTGGGCAATTCGCCGTCGGAACCCAGTGCCAGCTATGTCAGCGAACTTCGCCGCACGGCCGGACGGTTCGCCGAGGACGCGCTGGTGGGCATCCAGGGCGACCGCCTCATCCTGATCCTCGGCGGCGTCCAGGACCGGGAGAGCGCCTACCTGAAACTCAGCGAACTCTTCGCGCCGGGTCCCGTCGTTTACGGCCCGGAGGCGGGCTCCCTGCTGGAAGCCAGCAGCTCGGCGCAGTCGGCCTTCGCGGGTCTCACGGCGGCGCGCGCATGGCCGTCCGCACCGCGCCCTGTGGCCGCCGACGACCTGCTGCCGGAGCGCGTCATCTCCGGGGATGACGCCGCCCGGAGGGCCCTCATCAAGAACATTTACCGGCCGCTCCTCGCCGCGTCCAACGGGCTGGTTGAAACCCTGGGAACGTATCTTGAACTGGGCCATTCGCTGGAGGCTACGGCCCGCGAACTCTTCGTCCACGCCAACACGGTCCGTTACCGGCTGAAGCGCGTTTGTGACGTCACCGGCTGGGATCCGCTCCTTCCCCGGGAGGCGTTCGTGCTGCAGGCGGCGCTCGTGGTAGGGCGCCTTTCAGTGCCGCCGAAGGCACCGACAGAACGCCAACCGTCCCGGAACGGCAACTGAACCGTTGTAGACTTCCTACAAACTGACCCAGTGAGCTTGGTGCATGAATACACCGAGAATCACGCGGTAATTTGGAAAGCTGGATACGTGCTTGCAATCGTCTGCCCTGGACAGGGCTCCCAGACCCCTGGTTTTCTGGCCCCTTGGCTGGAACTGCCTTCCGTCGCCGGCCATTTGGCCTCTCTCAGTGAAATAGCAGGCATCGACCTCACCGCACACGGCACCACGTCGGATGAGGAAACCATCAAGGACACGGCGGTGGCGCAGCCGCTCATCGTTGCGGCCGGGCTCGTCGCCGCAAAGTCGCTGTTCGACGTCGAACTCAACACCCTTCCCGTGCTGCTCGCCGGACACTCCGTCGGAGAGATCACGGCGTCAGCGCTGGCCGGTGTCCTCACAGAGGCCGAGGCCATGACCTTCGTACGCGAGCGTGCCAACAGCATGGCCGCCGCCGCGGCCGTCACGCCCACCGGCATGAGTGCTGTTGTGGGTGGAGACCCCGCCGAGGTGCTGGCTGCCATTGAGGCCTCCGGCGCCACGCCGGCCAACGTCAACGGCGCGGGCCAGACGGTTGCCGCCGGAACCTTCGAGCAGCTCAAGGCCCTCGCGGAGAATCCGCCGGCCAAGGCCCGGGTGATCCCGCTGAAGGTGGCCGGAGCCTTCCACACCGGGCACATGTCCCCCGCAGTCACCGCCCTGGAAGCGCTGAAGCCCTCGCTCCAGCCCACGAAGCCCCAGGTACCGCTGCTCTCGAATTTTGACGGTCAGGAAGTGACCGACGGCGGAGCCGCCGTCGACAGCCTCATCGCCCAGGTCTCGCGGCCGGTCCGCTGGGACCTGTGCATGGAAACGATGGTTCAGCGTGGCGTCACGGGCGTCATCGAACTTGCCCCGGCCGGCACCCTGGCCGGACTCGCCAAGCGCGGCATGCCCGGGGTCAAGACGGTCGCCGTCAAAACTCCGGATGACCTCAGCGCCGCCCTTGCACTATTCGCAGAACTGGAGGGACAGGCATGAGCGCACCCGCACTCAAGCAGTCGCCGCTGCGGGAACACACCCGCATCCTTGGACTGGGCGCCTACCGCCCCGACGTGATCGTCACCAACGAGGACGTCTGCCAGTGGATCGATTCCTCGGACGAATGGATCCGGCAGCGCACCGGTATCATCACCCGCCACCGCGCACCGGCGGACGTCAGCGTCATCGATATGGCCGAAGGCGCAGCCCGCGAAGCCCTGGCCAAGGCCGGCATCGAGGCCTCCCAGCTCGGCGCCGTGATCGTTTCGACGGTCACCCACCCGTACGCGACCCCGTCCGCTGCCGCCTGCCTGGCCGACCGGCTCGGAGCCACACCCGCTCCGGCGTTCGACATCTCAGCTGCCTGTGCCGGCTACTGCTACGGCATCGCTCAGGGTGACGCCCTGGTGCGCTCCGGTGCGGCCAAGTACGTTCTGGTAGTAGGTGCCGAAAAGCTCTCCGACGTGATCGACAACACCGAACGGACCATCTCCTTCCTGCTCGGGGACGGCGCGGGCGCCGTCGTTATCGGCCCCTCCGACACGCCGGGCATCGGCCCTTCGATCTGGGGTTCGGACGGCAGCAAGTGGGATGCCATCGGCATGACCCACTCCATGCTGGACATCCGCGAACTCGCTCTGACCGGCAAGCGCGGCGCTGCTGTCAGCGACGAGGAAGCAGCCGTGACCGACGCATCCCTGTGGCCAACCCTCCGCCAGGACGGCCAGACCGTCTTCCGCTGGGCGGTCTGGGAAATGGCAAAGGTGGCCCAGCAGGCCCTCGACGCCGCCGGGATCACTGCGGAGGACCTGGCGGCCTTCATCCCCCACCAGGCCAACATGCGCATCATCGACGAGATGGTCAAAAAGCTCAAACTTCCGGAAACCGTCAAGGTCGCCCGGGACATTGCGGAAGCCGGCAACACCTCGGCAGCCTCCATCCCGCTCGCTACGCACCGCCTCCTACAGGAGAATCCGGAGCTGAGCGGCGGACTCGCCCTCCAGATCGGATTTGGTGCCGGTCTGGTGTTCGGCGCCCAGGTGATTGTGCTTCCGTAGCACCCCTTACCCACAACTGAATACGTTCTGCACAGCACGGATTCGCGAACCAAGCCGTATTCTCGGCTTGAATCATTTCCGGCAGGCAACTGCCGGCAACAACAAGAAAAGGAGCCATCAATGGCTAGCAACGAAGAGATCCTGGCCGGCCTGGCTGAAATCGTCAACGAAGAAACCGGTCTCGCCACCGAAGCCGTCGAGCTGGACAAGTCCTTCACCGAGGACCTGGACATCGACTCCATCTCCATGATGACCATCGTGGTCAACGCTGAGGAAAAGTTCGGCGTCCGCATCCCGGACGAAGAGGTCAAGAACCTCAAGACCGTCGGCGACGCCGTCAGCTTCATCGCAAGCGCACAGGCCTGATCCTGGCACCTGCCGGTAACGGCCAAAACCGGTAGCCGGTCCGGGGCGCTGATCCAGCGCCCCGGACCGTGCACCACTGAATGACCTCAAGTTTCCCCACGCAGCCCCCGGCCAGTCAGTTCCCCGGACACGGCATGCGCACCGATAGAGAGTGATCCCATGGCACGCAAAGTAGTCATTACCGGTCTGGGTGCCACCACACCCATTGGCGGCGATGTCCCCACAATGTGGAAGAACGCGCTGAAGGGCGTCTCCGGCGCGCACACGCTTGAAGACGACTGGGTGGCCAAGTACGAACTCCCCGTCCACTTCGCGGCCCGCGCCTCCACCCCCGCACTCGATGTCCTAAGCCGCGTCGAAGCCAAGCGGATGGACCCGTCCACGCAGTTCGGCGTCGTTGCCGCACGCGAAGCATGGGCTGACTCCGGCATCACCGAAGTCGACCACGACCGCCTGGCCGTAGCCTTCGCCACCGGCATCGGCGGCGTCTGGACGCTGCTGGATGCCTGGGACACACTGCGTGAGAAAGGCCCGCGCCGGGTCCTCCCGATGACCGTGCCCATGCTGATGCCCAATGGTGTGGCAGCAGCGGTGAGCCTGGACCTTGGCGCCCGCGCAGGCGCACACACCCCGGTCTCCGCCTGTGCGTCCGGCACCGAAGCGCTTCACCTCGGGCTGGACCTGATCCGTTCCGGCAAGGCCGACGTGGTGGTCTGCGGCGGCGCCGAAGCGGCGATCCACCCCATGCCGATTGCCGCGTTCGCCTCCATGCAGGCACTGTCACGCCGCAATGACGATCCCGAACGCGCATCACGCCCGTACGACACTGACCGCGACGGTTTCGTCATGGGTGAAGGCGCCGGCGCACTGGTGATCGAAGCCGAGGAACACGCCCTTGCCCGTGGGGCCCGGATTTACGGCGAACTCGCCGGTACCTCGGTGACAGCCGATGCGTACCACATCACCGCCCCGGACCCCGCAGGCCTTGGCGCAACCCGCGCACTGAAGGCGGCGATGTTCGACGGCCGCATCCAGGCCGAGGACGTGGTTCACGTTAACGCCCATGCGACCTCCACCCCTGTCGGTGACAAGCCCGAGTACACGGCCCTGCGTGCCGCTCTTGGCGCCCACGTGGACAACGTTGCGGTCTCCGCGACGAAGTCCCAGATGGGCCACCTGCTGGGCGCTTCCGGTGCTGTCGAGGCCGTGCTGACCGTCTTGGCGGTCTACGAGCGCAAGGCCCCGGTCACCATCAACCTGGAGAACCAGGACCCGGAGATCCCGCTCGACGTCGTCACCAAGACCGCCCGCGACCTGCCCTCGGGCAGCATCGTGGCATTGAGCAACTCTTTTGGCTTCGGCGGCCACAACGCCGTGATCGCGGTCCGCAGCATCTAGCGTCCGCGGTTGCAACAGCATGAGGCCCCTGCCGGACGGCAGGGGCCTCATGCGTTATGGAGGGTAGTGCTGTGCTGCCCCGGTTAGCCCACCTGGTGCAGCCAGCGCACAGGGGCGCCCTCAGCGGCGTGCCTGAACGGTTCCAGCTCTTCGTCCCAGGCCTCGCCCAGAGCCAGCGAGAGCTCATGATAGACGGCAGACGGGTCGCCCGCGCCGGACTCATAGGCATAGCGGATGCGGTCTTCGGAGACCATGATGTTCCCGTGCACGTCCGTGACGGCGTGGAAGATTCCCAGCTCCGGGGTGTGCGACCACCGGCCACCGTCAACTCCCTGGCTGGGCTCTTCGGTGACCTCATAGCGCAGGTGCGCCCAGCCCCGGAGGGCAGACGCCAACTGGGCGCCGGTACCCGGGATGCCGGTCCAGGAAAGTTCCGAGCGGAACATTCCGGGCGCAGCAGGCTGGGGAGTCCACTCCAAATCCGTTCGCTTGTCCACAACCGACCCGATGGCCCACTCAACGTGCGGGCAAAGGGCGGTCGGGGCCGAGTGAACGAACAATACACCGCGGGTCATTGCAACAGACATTCCATCCTCCATAGCTGTAGGTACGTCTTCCCCAACGACCTCTGCCTGGATGTGTGTCTGCCGCGCATGGTCCGCATGTTGCCGGTGGTCCCTGCTTGGCTATGAAATTTTGTGCCCGGCGACGCCTGAAACCGCTTGAGGGCGAGCTTCAACTCAGACTTGAAAGTTGCCGGGCATGACTCTTATTGTGCCGCACCCCGCCTAATTACGCCAGTGCAATTCGGCGTGCCGTGGGCCACCAATAAATCCGGTATGGGTCCGGACACCGCTCAAGCCCGCGGATGGGCCTGCTGGTAGCTGCGGCGCAGCCGGTCCACGGAAACGTGGGTGTAGATCTGTGTTGTTGCCAGGCTGCTGTGGCCGAGAATCTCCTGGACGGCCCGCAGATCCGCCCCGCCATCGAGCAAATGCGTTGCTGCGGAGTGCCGGAGGGCGTGCGGGCCGGTGGCGGAGGTATCCCCCAGCGCGTCCAGCAGGTCATTTACTACGGCCCTGACTTGCCGCTGGTCAACGCGTCGGCCCCGGACTCCCAGAAATAGCGCCGGGCCGCTCGTTTCGGTGGCCAGCACCGGCCGGCCCCGGCGGAGCCAGTCGTCGACGGCGACTGCGGCGGGCACCCCGTAGGGAACCGTCCGCTCTTTGTTGCCCTTGCCGAGGACCCTGAGCGTCCGCCGGTCGGGATCGAGATCGTCCACGTCCAGGCCCGCCAGTTCGCCGACCCGGAGTCCAGTGGCGTAGAGGAGCTCCACCATGGCACGGTCCCGGATGGCAAGCGGGCCGCCGTCGTCCGCGGCCTCTTCCAGTCCGCCAAGGACGCGAAGGACCTGTTGCTGGTTCAGGACGCCGGGCAGCGTCTTTTCGAGCTTCGGCGCCTTCAGCCGCAGGGCAGGATCGGCCTCAAGCAGCTCTTCCCGCACTGCCCAGGCGGTGAAGGAACGTGCCGTGGCCGCGCGTCGGGCCAACGTGGCGCGGGACATGCCCGATTCGCTCTGCGCACCGAGCCACCGCCGCAGCGTGGAGAGCTCCAGCTCGCCGAGACCGGAGGCACCGTCGGAGGCTGCCGCCGCCAGGAGACTGTGGACGTCCGAAAGGTAGGCACGTACGGTGTGGGGCGACCTGGCCCGTTCGCCTTCCAGGTACCGGGCGAAGCCTTGGGCGGCGCTGGCCAGTGCGGCCGGAAGATCAGGTGTATCCACGCTCTAACTGTCCCATCATTCGGCCCGCGATCAAGGAACCACGCAGTCCTTATGCAGTCCTCACGCTTTCCGCGCTCTCTTCCAGCCGCCGCGTTCGGATTCGGCGAGGCCGAGCAATCCAAGCCTCCCCAGCCCCGCCCTCACGGAATCTGCGCTTAGTCCCGCGACGGATGTCAGCTTTTCGACCGAGCTGGTGGACCGCAGTGGCAGGGCGTCGAGCAGGATGAGGTCCTCAAGCGTGAGGCCGTCATGAGCAGCGGGCTGGCCCGGCACCAGGTCCACCAGCGACTCGCCGCTGGGCGACGCAAGCTCCGCGATTTCACCGGCGTCCGTAACGCAGACGGCTCCTCCCTCACGGATGAGCCGGTGGCAGCCGGCTGAATTGGCGCTGTGTACCGACCCGGGGACGGCTCCCACCGCCCTGCCGAGGGTTTCCGCATGGTGCGCCGTGTTCAAGGCGCCGGATCGCCAGCGGGCCTCCACCACTACCGTGACTGAGGCCAGGGCGGCAATGAGGCGGTTCCGTTGCAGGAACCGGTAACGCGTGGGAGCGGAGCCGGGCGGCACTTCGGCCAGGACGGCGCCTTGGTTGGCGACTGCCCTAAGCAGGTCCTCATTGCCGGACGGATAAAAGCGGTCCACGCCACCGGCCATAACGGCGATGGTGGGCACGATGTCACCGGCCCCGGCCAGGGCAGCCCGGTGGGCGTGGGCATCAATCCCGTAGGCCCCGCCCGAAACTATGGTGAATCCCCGCTGGGCCAGCGAGTAGGCCAGGTCGCCGGTGACGGAGGCACCGTAGCTGGTGCTGTCCCGGGATCCGACCAGCGCAACGGACTTCGCGGCAGGCGGCAGCTCGTGTTCGAGGCCGCGCCACCAGAGGCAGATCGGTTCGTGGAGTCCCAGGTCGGCCAGCTGTCCCGGCCAGAGCCCGTCGGAGGGGATGATCATGCGGCCGCCGAGCCGGTGCATCGTGGCGAGGTCCCTCTCGGGTGCAAGGTCCGGAATGCGCGGAGCCCAGCGTTTCAGAGCAGCGGTCATCCCGGGCCAGATTCCGGAGCCGCCGTTGTCCGCCAGCAGGGCGGTGATATCGCGTTCAAGCTCCGGCCCGAATGCAAGCTGGCCGGTGGCGATTCGGAGCGCATCCGTTGCGCCGACCACCCTTACCAGGGCAAGGCCCGCTGCGTCCTGGGGCTCCAGCAGCCGGGACAGTGCGGCCCTCGCTAGCCTCTCATTGTCAGACATGGTGTTCCTTTCAGGCTGTGGCAGATGCAGCTTGGCGAAGGCCCAGCGCCTGCCCAATGTCGTTATCGTCAGGGGCGTCATGGCATGCCAGGTCTGCGAGCGTCCACGCCAAACGAAGTACGCGGTCGTAGCCGCGCGCTGTCAGCACCCCGCGTTCCAGGGAAAGGTCAAGGATCCGTGTGACGGGCGGGGCCAGCCGGAGTGTGCCGCGGAGAATCCGGCCGGGCACTTGGGCGTTGGTTTCCAGTCCCAGCGGCCCCAGCCTGTCCAGCTGGCGGGCCCGGGCAGCACCCACCCGGCCGGCCACAGTGGCGGTGTCTTCCTCGACTCCGGACTGGCCGAAGTCCGCAAGGGACACGCGCTCTACCTGCAACTGGATGTCCACCCGGTCCAGCAGTGGCCCGGACATCCGCGCCAGGTACCTGCGCCTCATCATGGGGGTGCACGTGCAGTCCAGCCCCTTCCCCGAGGCCTTTCCACAGGGACACGGATTGGCGGCCAGCACGAGTTGGAACCGCGCCGGATAGGCCGCCGTTCCGGCGGACCGGTGGATGACCAGCTCACCGCTCTCCAAAGGCTGCCGTAGTGCATCGAGGACACGGCGCTCATATTCCGGTGCCTCGTCAAGGAAGAGCACACCGCGGTGGGCACGGGACGCGGCGCCCGGCCGCGGCAGCCCTGAACCGCCGCCGATAATGGCAGCCGATGTGGCGGTGTGATGGGGATTTTCGAACGGCGGCCGGCGCAGGAGCCGCACGGAGGCCGAGCGCAAGGCACACAGCGAGTGGATTGCAGTGACTTCCATCGCCTCGTTGTCGGCCAGGTCCGGAAGCAGGCCCGGAAGCCGTTCGGCCAGCATTGTCTTTCCTGCCCCGGGAGGGCCGGATAACAGCAGATGGTGGGCGCCTGCGGCAGCAACTTCCAATGCTTTGCGGGCATCGCCCTGGCCCGCAACATCGCACATGTCCGGTGCCGGCCCGGCCGCTGCCGGACCATCCTCGAAAGAGTTGTCGTCGTCCGGCTCAAAATCGAGTGCGAGCTCCTGCGGATCGGCGCCGAAGTCATAGGCCAGCCGGGCGAGTGTCCTGTACCCGCGGACCGTGGCACCGGGAACGAGCCCGGCTTCAGCGGCGTTTGCCTGCGCCACCACCACGTCGGTGTAGCCGGCCCGGACCGCCGCCATTACGGCCGGAAGGATGCCGCGGACGGGCCTGAGCCGGCCGTCCAGCCCCAGCTCGGCAATAAAGACGCTCCGCTCCGTGGACCTGATGTCGTTTGCCGCGCGCAGGACCGCCATGCTGATGGCCAGGTCGAACCCCGAACCGCGCTTTGGCAGGGATGCCGGGATGAGGTTGGCGGTGATCTTGCGCCGGCTCAGCGGAATGCCGGAGTTCTGGGCTGCCGAGCGGATCCGTTCCTTCGCCTCGTTCAGTGAGGCGTCCGGCAGGTCCCTCTTTATGTAGCATGAAGTGCATGAAGGTCATCATCTACACAAGGCAGTCGAAACACCGCGACGAATCGGTTACGCATGAGCTACAGGAGAACGCCTGCCAGTCCTTCGCCAAGAGCAGAGGATGGGAGGTTGTTCAAGTCCTAAATGAGAGAGGCATCTCAGGCAAGACCATCGCCAAGCGCACGGAGTTTCAGACGGCACTCAAGATGATCAAGGACAAGGAAGCCGAAGGCCTCCTAGTCTGGCGCTGGTCCCGATTTGCCCGCAACACCTTGGATGGTCTGATCACCCTCAAGAGCATTGAGGAGGAGGCCAAGGGACAAGTCCATTGCGCTTTGGAGCAGATCGACCGCAGCGCTATGGGCAAGTTCTCGCTGACAATGATGTTGGGCATGGCCGAACTTGAATCCAACGTCAAAGGCGAACAGTGGAACGAAGCTCTGATGCTCAGGCTCTCCAAGGGCCTGCCGCCGTCAGGCAAGGTTCAGTTTGGGTATGACAAGGTAGCCGGTCAGTACATCAAGAATCCGGAAGAGGCCGCAATCCTCAAGGAAGCCTACGAACGCTACACATCCGGTGAAGGCGTCCGGAGTATCTGTGAGGACTTCAGCGCACGCAGCCTTCCGGCTCCCGGTCCTCGTGGCTGGTACTCCGGAGGCATGTTCGATCTGCTGGATAAGGTCTTCTACTCCGGAAAGATCTCATGGGTACCTAAGAAGGGTGAGGAACCGATCATCGTTGACGGCGCACATGAGGCGATCCTGTCAGCCGGGGAATGGTCCGCTTACCGGAAGTCACGTAAGGACCGGAAGATGAACGTCAGACCGAAGAATCCGCGCTGGATGCTCTCAGGCTTGGTGGTGTGCGGACTGTGCGGAAGCAAGATGCTCAGCCACTCCGACAGCCGGGGCAGGCGTCAACTCATGTGCGCCAAGTACAACGCGGAAGGCAAGGGAGCTTGTAAAGGTGTCTTCCGCCGTCAGTCCATCGTGACTACCCGCGTTTGGTTCTGGCTTGGTGCCCACTTGGATGAATGGGCATCCGCTATGCCGAGTAATGAGGAAGCCCGGAAGGCCGCTGAGAAAGCTCTTGCTGACTCTCAAGCCGCTGTAGAGACCGCACACGCCGACTACTCCCGCTATGCGGACTGGGCTTATGAGCATGGCATCCTTGCCGCTGTCAGCGCTTCCAAGCTGGCCGAGAAAGCGGAGACGATCAAGGACGCTGAGTCAGCGGTGGAGAGTGCACAGGCTCATCTTGCTTCCTTGGTGCCGGTAGCGGACGTGCATGAGCGCATCCTTGAAGGCTCAAAGCTGATGGGCTTCTCAGATGAGCGCCCGAAGATGTGGCAACGTCCAGACGGCGAATGGGAGGATGCACCCGAGGAGGTTAGCGAACAGGCAACCGCACGGTTGAGGGAAGCTCTCAGCCTCATCATTGACACTGTGGTTGTCCTGCCTTCCACCGCCAAGAGTCCGCGTGACCCCGACCGGAACCACGCGGAAGAGGTCAAGATCATCCCGCGTAAGCTGTAGGCGGCGGATGTATCACCGCTGAGGAACCCCGTTGGCACTGCTGGCGGGGTTTTCCTATGGACCTCAAGGCCCCTCGTGTGTGCCCAGCGACGCGCCAGCGGCACTACGGCGACACGCCGCGTGTGCTACGACACGCAGGGAACTAGATGTGGCTAAGTACTCCACAGGGTGTGGATTACGAACCCAAAAAAGGCTAGAATCTGCGGTTTCTTCACCCCCGCACCTGTGGATTAACGGTGCACCAAATGACATACTTGTAATACATCATCTTGGGGTTCGTTCGAGGCGCTTGCACTACATGTAGTGTTAACGGAGTGCCTGAAGTTGGGCATGAAAAAGCCTCAGGGTAATCCGCCTTGAGGTTCAAGGGCTTACCGACTGAGGCTGTTTTCATTCCCATGCGACCGGGATGAAAAGAGCCTACATCCTCAAGACTGGATCAAGACAAATCGTCGGCGTGTCTTACGGAGAGAGTCGGGAGCCAAACCTAGTCACTAGGAGTGGCCGTGAGCGACAAGCTCAAACCGGGGCAAGATGCCCCATTGTCAGGACAGTACGAGATCGTTGGCCCTCGCGGCGGACGGACAGGCGAAGAACGTACCGCGATACGCGGCAACACTCTCCCGCCGACGCCGAAACCGGGACAGTCGTACATCCCGGTTGACGCAACCCGGAACGGCGCAGGACGGCGGAAGCCGTGAGCCGGGAACGGCTTAAGCCGTCAGACGATGCAAGCGACGGCGAACAGAGCTTCTTCTGGGGATCACCCGAGCATCCTCACCCGTTCACCGCCACCTTCCACGAGGCTTCAGGTACGTGGAAGCGCGATAACTAGATAGATGGGAAGCCCCGCTGGCCGTTTGGCTGGCGGGGTTTCTTTGGTTCTCGTGGAACTCCGTTGGACGTAGTTGGTACAGCCCTCCGTTACCAAATCGTTGTAAAAGCCCCTACTGAAGTGGATCAAACCACAAGATGTAGGGGCTTCGGCATGTCCGGACCACAAGATGAGGCTCCGAAAAATACTTACTGAATTAGCTTGACAACTGGGTATAGAGAGGACTACTATTTGCGCCTGCAAATCTGTGATATACTGTATTACTACACAACAACGGATTAAGCAAGCCCTACACGAAAGAATTTTGAAATGGCACCAACGAACTACGAACGAACCGAACTGGTCAAGGCCCGAACAACTCTGGCCCACGCACGCAACCGCGTTGTCCGATTCCAGAACAAGGCAATCGAAGCAGCCCGCGAAGTGGGAACGCTTGAGCAGAGGATTCACGAACTCGAAGCACAGGAAGCAGCGTCCGAGAACTAGAAAGGCTCCCCCGGTAGGAGCAAACCGGGAGAGCCTTCCAACAAACAAATGAACTAACCAGAGCGAAAAATCCACACGAAGAGACGTTCTGATCCAACTGAATAAATATCCAGCCGACCCTTTAATTATACCACCTTCTGGTACATGGGTTGACCGGAAAAGTCAAATCAACTCAAAACAAAAATGACGAAAAGAGGCTCACATGAGCGAAACAACAACCCTTAGGAACAACCCACATGACACGTCCACTATCCACACTTTCTGACCAGTACAAACTAGGCCCCACCGAATGGGCCAAGGCGTTTCACACCTCAATGGTCATCACTGAACACGAGGTTGAACTATCCCCCGGCAAGGCGCGTGAAGCCTTCCCCGCTACTGAAGACGACGTAGCAAACAAGATCGTTGACCGCCTCAAAGGCGCACTGACCTACATCCCCGGTAACAAAAGCTGGTACCTCTGGAACGGCATCATCCATGAGCCGCTTACCGTGGAGAGCCTGCCCAAGCTGGTAGTCATTGCAGCCAAAGACGCCATGAAGGCCTCTTCCGAGCGCATCAGCTACTTCTACCGTCAGCTTCCCAAGAACGAGAAGACCGAAGACTCAGACGGAGACAACAAAGCCTTCCTCAGAGAGCGCAACGAGATCATCAAGCGACTCTCCACCAACGCCGGTATCAACTCCGTGGTTGAACTGGTCCGCGCCAAGGTGACTGTCTCCAATGCACACTTCGATGATGACCGTCAGTGGTTCGTACTCCGCAACGGAGTCATCGACAAGCGAGACCTCAGCATCAACAAGAGCATCAAGCTCTTCCCGCACGATGCCAAGCGTCCCGTCTACCGCTACTTTGATGCTGACTACATCCCCGGTGCCGGTGCTCCGGTGTTGCGCAAGTTCCTCTCAGAGTCAGTGGCCGACGCTGGACAGGTCAGGTTCCTTGGTAAGGCAACGGCATGGGCGCTCATCGGCTCCCCTAAGAAGACCAAGACGATTGTCAGCCTTCAGGGAGCCACCAACTCAGGCAAGAGCACCTACAACGACCTCTTCCACTCGCTGGCCGGTAGCTACTACGCAGAGCCGAACCGTGACGCTATCCAGATCACGCACAGGGACGCACTGAAGTACAGGGACGCCATGAAAGAAGCCCGCTACCTAGGCTTCTCCGAAGTGACTAAGAAGCTCGATGTTCCGTTCATCCTTCAGTTCACAGGCGGCGACACCTGCCAGTCCGAACAGAAGTTCATTGCCGAAAAATACTGGAAGCCTCAGGGCATCATGTTCGTGGCATCCAACGAAGGCCTACAGGTTGACTCCATGAATCCGGCAACGTTCGCACGTGTGGCACCTATCCACTTCCCGCACACATTCGAAGTGAACAGCCTGACCGGACACGAGGCAGATGAAGACCTCTCGGAGAAGCTGCTGGATGAACGTTCCGGCATCGTCAACTGGCTACTTGAGCACTACGTCTACATGCTGGCCGAAGGCATGGACAAGACGGACACGATGGAAGCACTCAAGCGTAAGACTCGTGATGAGGAATCCAACGCGCTCGAATTCGTGATGGAGATGAGGGACGCGGGAACGTTGGTCTTTGATCCCGAACTTCCGACATCCAAGAGCATCACACTTGCTGACCTTCATCAGGCTTACGTGTCGTGGTGCACGTCCCACGCAGTCAACCGCAGCGAACTTTTGAACCAAGCTTCGTTCAGAAAGCACATTCAAGGTTCCTATGAGGTCAAGAACTCCGGTGGCTACAAGGTCACAGCGGTTCAATTCGCCAAGGTAGCGGCTTAGTCCGTTCAAATGAACACCTAGCGTTCAAAGATGGGTTCAGCCTACTTCCTTGCAAACACAGGGAAGTAGGCACCATCTACCCCTCTTTGAACACTATGAACGTACTTTTCTAAAAAAGTAGTAGATATATAGGAAATAGCTAAAAGGCCTATATGCCTATAGAAAAGGGGTTTTGCGATTTTGAAGGTTCAAAGCGTTCAAAGCCCCTAGCACCATCAAGACGCAACGATATTGCCGCATGACGCTACCTCAAACACCTATCGCTGAGGAGCGAAGCAATGGAACCGCACGAATACACCGAGACCTTCAACCGTCTAAGCAAGACCCTTGGATCGACAATCGCACGACAGATCACGGATGAACTGGACGACGAACGCACAGCAGCTAAAGCGGAAGAAGACCGCATCCGAGCAATCATCCGACAGGAGCTAGGACTGTGATCACGGCCCTACTGCTGGTGGTGTGCTGGATGCTGGTAAGGCACCACGTGAGCCGCATGAAAGACATTGCGGAAGACTTGAGAACCGTTATCAACAATGTAATTGACTGATATAATAGATGGTAGGACACTTCCATTAATCGGAGGTGATTATGGAATTCCTATTCATCATTCCGCCTGTCATGTGGATACCACTGCTCATAGCCCTAGTGGCTATTGAATTGATCCTCAGACACTATGAGCGGAAACCGTAGCGGGAATGCTTGACAGGCTGGAATAGACAGCCACCGCACAATAGGTGCACACGGAACAGGCAACCGGAGAAAGAGCCACTGATCTAACGATCCTGCCGCAATGACGAATCGAAACCCCGAAAGGGTCACATCGTCATGGCATCATCCAATTGGTCAGGCCGTAAGGTCACCGGCGCTAGAGCCACGCTCGCGCACCAACTACCACTCCCTTGCTACCGGTGCGGGATCACCATCCCCTCTGCTGCTGAGTGCAAGGCACAGGGCATCTCGTGGGATGTGGACCACATCCAAGCACAGGCACACGACGGCAGTCACAACCTCAGCAACCTAACCGTCAGTCACTCAGCCTGTAACCGCAGGCATGGAGGGAAGCTAGGCAACGCACGCAAGGCACAAGCCAAAGCAGTCCGTGCTGTTGAGTCCGAACGCACTCACAAATTCTGGAACGTCGCCGCGCTCAAAAGTTTTTTTGACGCAGGCTTGAGAACCCTGGTTCCCGCTCCTTCCTTTTTTGTCTCCGCGCTTCCACATGGTGGAAACTAATGAGCGCCGCAGCGCTAAGAGGCGCAGAAATGCTTGGCTGGACACTTCACCCGCACCAGATCGAACTAGCGAAGCTGCTGGATGAACGCCATGAGACTACCGCTGTCTGCTGGCCGCGCCGCGCTGGTAAGACCACGATTCTTTGGGCGTGGATCTTGGGCATGTGTGACCTCAATGAAGACTTTGAAGTTGTGGTTACGGCACAGTCCGGACAGAAGTCCAGAGAGCGCTACCTGTCAGCGGCTCGCCGTCTGGATCGCCACTACCCGGAAGACAAAGGCGGACCAAGGATTTTCCGTGGTGCCGGGGATCTTTCCATGTACTTCCCCAACGGTTCCCGCCTTCACTCCATCTCACCGGACCCTGACAACTTCCGTGGAGACGCGGCCTCAGTAATCCTGATTGACGAATTTCAAGCCATTGATCCGGAGAAGTCCGAGGACATCCGTCAGGGTGCAGCCCCTCTGCTCGATACCGTGGAAGACGGAATGTTCCTCTTGTGCGGAACTCCCGGAAGACAGAGGGCCGGATGGTATTACAACGCGCTTGAGGCCGGCCGTCAGGGTCTCGCCGGTCACGCAATCTCCGAGTACGCAGCACCGGAACACGCGGACATCGAAGATGAACAGGTCTGGCTAGACACTCATCCCGGCATCGGAACTCTTACCACCATCGAAAAGATGAGAGCGCGCAGAGCCTCTCTAACGGGTCCGCAATGGTCAATGGAGTACATGGGCCAGTGGCCTCCCGATATGGTCACACGCGCCCTTCCAGCCCCTCTGTGGGAGGCAACAGCGGTGGACCCTCAGGCCGTTCCGGAGGGCAATTGGACCCTTGCTTTTGACTGTGCAATTGACGGCATATCCGCCAGCCTTACAGCCTCTTGGATTGACGCTGACGGAAATGCATTCATGCAGGTGATGGACCACCGAGCCGGAACCAACTGGATAGCCAAGGAAATCCAGAAGGCTGTAGCAGCAAATCCGAAACTGGAAATTGCCTACGATCCAATTGGCTTCAACGTCCAAGTTGTACAGGCCTACGGACGCTTGCCGCGTGCCAACACTTCCCGCCTGAAAGCGCTCACGCTCAAGGAAGTTGGGGCCGGTGCCGCTTTCATTTCTCAGGCACTTGCAGACGGCACGCTACGCCACGCAACTAGTGCGTCTTTGGACCTTTCAGCAGAAGCAGTTGTGTGGCGCTGGAATGGTGAGACAAGACTCTTCGGACGCAAGGCAAGCAATTCGGATATCTCCGCATTGTGTGCCGGTTCCGCAGCATTGTTTGTGGCCTCCGGTAAGCGTCTCAAGAGCGAGTACAAACCGCGTGGAGTCATGCGCCTATAGCACACCTCCCTGTTTTTGTACATACTGAGTATGGTATAATAGAAGAGTGATGGAAACAGAAAGAGGGCTTTCTTTCTGTTCCGGTGGCGGTTGGTTTACCTTAGATTTTCCAACCGCCACCGATCTTCTTTAACACCGGCCTTAATTGCCAAAGTGAAATCAAATCAAGCAGTACCTGAAGTGCATCCACTTCAGCTTTTGATTGTCACTTTGGAGTTCAATTGGGTCTTTTCAGCAAGGCGAAGCAGATCGCGGAATACAATCCCGCTACAGGCTTCCCGCAGTCCACACAGGTAACGGGCCTCTTCTCCCCGTCCACGCTGGCCCTTGCCCTCTTCCCTGACACAGACACTTCCGCCTTCCCCGTCGATGCAGCTACGGCGCTCACGGTTCCCGCTGTCAATCGCGGAATCCAAATCTATTCTTCCCTTGGTTCGAGACTGAACCTGCTGGCTACCAACACCATCACCGGAGAAGCGGTTGAGCTTCCTTGGCTGACCCACACTGACGGCGCTATCACACCGGCTAAGCGCCAAGCTGGGATTCTTCAGGATCTAATTTTTTACAACGAAGCCCTTCTGTCCGTAGCTCGCGACGATGCCGGATATGTCGCTGACTTCCGCCACGTACCGCATTCGTACTGGACCAAAGACGGTCAGGGAAACATCGTTGTTCAGGGCAAAAAAGTGTCTGCTTCGGACTACGTATTTGTGCCCTCGCTCATGCCGCTTGGCTTCCTCGAAGTTGCTCGCGATTCAATCCGTCAGTACCGCAACATCACGCAGACGATTAACAACCGCACAGCCATTCCGGAGCCTGTTGTTCTCATCAAGGAAACTCAGGTAATCGAAGCGTCGCAAGCAGAAATTGACGACATGCTTCTACAACTTGACGACTCCCTTACTCAGGGACGCGGCGGAAAAGTCTATGTTCCATATGGCCTTGATGTTTCCGGATTTGGTGCCACGGATTCTGCAAACGCTCTGATGATCGAAGGCAGGGAGTCCTTGCGTAAGGATTTGGCCAACCATCTTGGAATTACTGTCGGTCTTCTCGACGGAACCAATGGCGATTCAAACACTTACAACAATGCCGTTGATGAGCGTAACGAATTGCTTGAACTTTCCCTAAAGACATGGACAGAGCCGCTGGCCGACTCCCTATCACAGGACAGTTGCACGCCTCCCGGAATCAAAATCTCCGTTGACTATTCCTCATTCAACTCTCATGTCTCCGCAAAGGGGAACACCGTAACTCCACTTCCTGAAGGAATCCCTAATGTCTGAATTTAAAGTCTCCGGTGAACTGCTCACCGCATCCGTAGATGACCGCACGCTGAGCTTCAAGCTCCTGCCTTACGGCTCCACAGGCTCCACCAACCTAGGCAAGATCACCGCTTCCAAAGGTGCAATCACCGTCCCGGAGAACGTGACCGGCCTACCGGTGAACCTTGAGCACGACTACCGCCAGCCGGTGGGCAAGTTCGCCTTGATCGAAGAGACCGATGAAGGTCTCTTTGCCACTGTCTCCATTGCCCGTACCACTGCTGGCAACGACGCACTAGAGCTAGCCGCTTCCGGTCTCCGTACGGGCATCTCCGTGGAGATTGATTCCCCGGTGATCCGCTCAGGTGCACTCACAGCCGGAATCCTTTCCGGTGCCGGTCTCGTGGTCCGTCCCGCCTTCGCTGACGCACAGCTTGTGGCGTCCGACTTCGGAGACCTCCCAGAAACTCCCTCAGAGCCGGAACCGGTGGAAGAGGAAAACAACGCTGAGGCAGAAGCCGAAGCATCAACTAACCCTGAAAAGGAAACTGATATGACTGAAAACGCAACGGTTCCGACCGAACTACAGGCATCCAACAACGGTGCTGTAGAGCCTCAGAACCTCCGCTCCGCATCCGCTCTTATCGCACAGGTCTACGGCACACGCGATGTCAAGCTTGCTGCCGCTCTTGAGGCATCCGGCATCGTCGGTGAAGAGACCCTTCACGCTGCGCTGTCCACCATCACCAACACTGCACTTAAGGACACCGTTGAGCACCCGGCCACTTGGCTTGGCGAGCTTTGGAGCGGTAAGGAATACCAGCGCAAGTACGTCCCGCTGGTCATGTCAGGCAACCTGACAAGCTGGAAGGTTGAAGGCTTCAAGTGGAACGCACGTCCGACTGTTGGAGACTACGCGGGAGACCTTGCGGATATCCCGTCCACAAGCGTCACTTCCACTTACTACTCTCAGGAAGCATCCCGCCTTGCCGGTGGAGTCAAGATTGACCGCAAGTTTGTTGACTTCGGAAATTCCGACACCATTGCATCCATCCTCCGTGGTGCTGCTACCGACTACGCGCTCAAGTCTGACGCCAAGGTCATCAACTTCATCAAGGCAAACAGCACTCCGGTAACTGCTGGAACAGTCCCCAGCGGTGTCTCCGCTGCTGCTGCCAAGATCGTTGACGGCGCTCTCGCCATGATCGACTTCGCTCAGCCGTCCTTCGCAATCCTTGGAAGTGCTGCTTACCGCGATCTGCTCCTGACCAAGGAACACGATTCCCTCAAGTACCTTCAGTCCTCCCTAGGCCTTGAAGGTGGCGCACTCGCTGGCTTCACAATCATCCCTTCCGCCGATGTCGCCGCAAACGATGTCTACGTTGGCGCTCGTGAAGCAATCACTTTCTTTGAGCTTGGCGGCTCCCCTATCCGCGTTGAGGCAATCGACGTGAGCAAGGGCGGAATGGACGAAGCACTCTTCGGCTACTACGCGCTGATCCTTAACGACATCCGAGGAATCCGCAAGGTCTCCTAATTTTTTTAATTCGCTTACTGCGAATGACACTCACTCTCAAGAAAGGACAGGCGCATGTATTGGAACTACGCCAATGAGGAATTCATCCAGAGCATCTGGCCGGAAGCCGCAGACATCGATTCAGTGTTGCTGGATCAACTGCTATCGACAGCCAATAGCTTGTGCGTCAGTTATGCGCCTGTCCTTCCTGAAGGTGCCTCAATCCCCGGCAACTACCGCATGGCTGAGGTCATCACTGCCCGTGACATCTGGTCAAAGATGAGCGGCGGCAATCGTGAAGAGTTCGGTCCTGACGGGCTGGCTATCCCGGTTGCTCCGCTCATCTACCTAGCGCGTGACCTTCTCCGTCCGAAGACTTCCCCGCTAGGCAGGCTCCGCTAATGGCTGAGGCTATCCGTCAGATGGTGGCGGACAAGATCAAGGCCGACAACGCGGGATTCATCGTCAAGGCGTTCCCTGTGTCGCTTCCGGAAGCCCTCACAAAGGTCTACGTGAGCGTCTACAGGGAGACCCTGACGAATGCCCCTCAGCTAGCCGCCGTTACCGAGTCTCTGAAGATCGTTGTCATTGGTCCGAAGATCGGAACCGACGTTGCCGAGAACGAACTAGAGGACGCGCTTGATGCAGTCCTGAGAAGCGTGCAAGCCCTGAATTACATCCAGTGGAGCACCGCAGAACGCGCAACCTTCTCGGACAAATACCAAGGCTACGAAATCAACCTCACGGCTAACACCGAAAACCCTTACAAAGCTTCCGCTTAATTCCTGAAAGGAATAACAAATGGCTCACTCAATCATGAACATCAAGACCGCAGACGTGACTCTTGATGCAATCTCCTACGCTGACGCGATTACTTCCGTCAAACTCACCGCCGCATCCGAAGACACGACTTGGGTTCCGGTATCTGGCGTCACTCAGACTCAGACAGGCATTCTCAAGTGGACGGCTGAACTTGAGTTTGGACAGGATCTGACCGCGAACAGCACCCTTCAGGCCAAGTTGCTTGCCCTTCACGGTCAGGTCAAGACCCTTGTTGTCAAGCCGACCGGAACCGCAACACAGTCCATCACTGTCAGCGTCACTGTAAAGGCACCGGCTGAGTTCGGTGGAGCAGTTGGTGTGGCTACCTCCAACGCTTCACTCCCCGTCAACGGACAGCCGACGTTCGTATACGGCGTCTAATGATCACCGCAGATCAGTCCCGCCTTCGTGCGGCGAACAAAGCTTTCCGCAGGATGCCGAATGAGATCAGGAATGACCTCAGGAAGTATCAGCGTGCGGAGGCGGGACCGATCTGGAAATCCGAAGTTGCCTCAGGTCTAGGCGCAACGCCTATCTCTTCACGCATCTTCAAGACCGGCAACACCGTGAAGGCCGGAGCGGTCATCACACTCAAGGCCGGTGGCTCCAACAAGAAACTCTCAGGCGGTGCTACCCCGGCTGAACTGGTCCGCGCTGCCGAATTCGGGTCAGGCCGCAGAAACTCATATACGCGCTATTCACGCGTATCCCCCAACGGCAAGCGCCACACCGTAACCCGCAGATCCTCACGCCAGCTACCTAGCCGTAGACGCGGCGGATACGTCGTGTACCCGGCTGCTGGAAGGGCCACCAAGCGCATTGTTTCGCTCTCAGTACAAACCATAACCAAACGTATTTATGACTCCGTAGGAGGTTAACCATGGCTTCTGGAAGGCCCATTGAAATTCCGATCACCGTCGATGCTGACGGCGCGGAAAAAGGAGTATCCAAAGTAGCGGATGCCTTTGACGAAGTTCAGGACAGTCTCAAGGATTTGAGCAAGGCCGGTGACAAGGCCAGCAAGAACCTTGAATCGGATATGTCCGATGCCGCTAAGAAGATCGACCGCGACATTGTCGGTGCTCTAAAGGATGTTGAGGACACCGCCAAGACCACCGGCAAAACCGTTGGCCGTGACGTCAAGGCCGGAACCGCCAAGGCCGGGGAAGGCTTCTCCGAACTCAAGGACGAATCCAAGTCCACAGCCAAGGAAGCCGCTGCTAGCTTCGGTTCCATTGAAGATGCCGCTAGCGCTTTGCAGGAAGTAGCTGCTAACGCTTTTGCTGGCTTCGGTCCAGCCGGTATGGCAATGGGCGCACTCGCTGCTGTGGGTATCGGTCTTGCCATGACCGCGCTGACGGATACGGCTGAGAAGACCAACGAAGCAAAAGAAAACATGCTCGGTCTCGCTGCCGAAATCCGTGACGCAGGAGGCGTCATGGACAAGGTTGACTTTGTGTCCCGCATGCAGGACTGGGGACTGGCTGTTCAGGACACCAAGGAATGGTTCGAACTCTGGCAGTCCGACGCCAAGTCCGGCTTCGACGTAGTCAAGGAAGAATCCCGCAAGGCCGGTACTCAGTGGGAATCCGCCTTCAAGGGTGCTCACGGAACGATGGATGATTCCATCAACTTCCTCAAGGACACTGACGCTGAATTCAAGAATCTCAACAGGGAGATTGACGATGCTGGCCGCACCTATGACGAGTTTGGCGGCTCACAGTCCAACGCCAGCATCGAGACCACCAAGCAGACGGAAGCACTCAAGAATCAGCGTGAAGCTGCTCAGAAGAACGCCGACGCCGTACGTGATGCCAACCGCGCAGCATGGGATGCAATCAACGTAGGCAAGTCAGAGAACGGCGTTCTACAGGAACAGCTTGATCTGAAGAACCACCTTGCCGATGCCAACAAGGACGCCGTTACTTCAGAGCTTGATCTTGCTGATGCTCAGGAAGATCTAGCTACAAAGCTGGCTGACTCCAACGCCAAAGTTTCGGACAACACCAAGGAATCCCGCGATAACCAAAGGGCAGTTCTCGACACTGCCGAATCCATCAACACTTATGCACAGTCTCAGATCGATGCAGGGGCAAGCACCGATGAAGTCAACGCCAAGGTTGCCGCTCAAAGGGATCAACTCATTGATCAGGCAACCAAGTTCTTCGGCTCACGCGATGCTGCCGCAGCCTTCATCGACACCATCCTGAAGACCCCGAAAAAGGTTGACGTTGACGTGAACCTCAACGGCATCCCCGACGCGGAAGAAAAGCTTCGCAATTTCATCAACGTTGGCCGTCACATATCCGTAGACGTAAAGACCGGCGATACAAGCGCCGTTGATAACTACGTGTCCGGAATGACCGGCGGAAAAGTCTTCGTTGACTTCGCACCGAGAGGAGGCAGGGCGCTTGCCCCGTAAGCGCTTCACGCCATGACAACTATTACCGCAACCCCCGACACCGCTACCGCATCCGTCCAACTGTCCATTACCTACAACAGCGCTGTCAGCCGCGTTCTCCGCAACGATGCCAACGGCATTGCTGAGGTTCGCACCCTTCAGGGTCAGCTTCCTACCGGCTCTTCCGGAACCCTGATCCTCTCTGACTACGAAGCCGCAGCAGGGCTAGGCACGTACTCGGTGATTGACGCCGGTTCCGGAGCTTCCACCACAGCAACACTCGTGCTGGATAAGCCGTGGCTGATGGTCCCGGTTATGCCGAACTACGCGCTACAGGCCGAGTCCATCACTGCGTACGGATCTGACCGCCAGTCCCATTCCACCGTGCACACCGTCATAGGCCGCGCTGATCCTCTGGTGAGCTTCGGACCACTGGGAACCCGCACCGGCTCGATGCAGATCTTCTGTGGCTCCCTACAGACCGCCAGAGACCTTGAAACGGTCTTCACACGCGGCGAAGTGGTCATGCTCAAACAGAACGTGACCGGCATGGATATGTATTTTCACGGCTCCGCAACAGGCGTCAGCCCGTTCTCCGCTCAGGGTGAAGAGGCTACGCGTTGGGCGCTGGCCGTTGACTACGTCGAAATCAAACGTCCAGTTGGTCCGCTGGCCGGTGCCCTTGGTTGGGACTTCAACGCGCTTGCTGGCGGATACGCGTCCTTCGATGAGGTAGCGGCCAAGTTCGCCACGTTCGATGACCTGACGATTCAGCAGGAGATCTAATGGCACTTACAGATCCTTTCCTGTCTGACGTTGATTTGCGTATCCGCCAGAGTGTGGAGCACGTATATTCGGCCACCGCGTACCCTGTGTCCGGTCCTCCTATCGCACTGGATGTGGAAGACCTGTCCATCACTTTCGATGAGTCATGGTCTCCGTTCATTCAGGCGGACATCACGGCGAAGGTTCCGGAGGATCAGGCAACCCTTGATGCTCTGGACCCTCGCAAAAACTGCCGCGTCAAGATCAGTGCCGGATACGTCTATGACGGGAAGACTCAGGACGTCCACCAAATCGCGGATCTTCACCTACGCACGCGTGAAGTGCTCCGTCCTGCCAATGAGCTACGCCTTACCGCTTCCTCTGATGAGGCCCGCGCACAGGACGCCAAGCGCCGCTCAACTGACGCCGTACCGCCTAAGACCGGCATCAACGAAATCGTCACCTACGCGGCTACGAAGGCTGTCTATCCGGATGTTCCGGAAATCGTCTCGGACTTTCCTCCCGGCTACGGAGTGAACAGCTTTACCGAACTGGCCCTCGATGTGAGTAACACCTTCGATTCCCTGATGACGGACGCGGCTGGCCGTGCCGGTGTCTGGGTTTATGCCGGTGAAGACCGACGCTGGCACATCACCACACGTGCAGCCGAGGCCGGTGTCTCCGCACACAAGCTCTACACCGGTCCTGATGGAACGATCTTCGATGCCGATACAGCCCTTCAGCGTGAAGACTTCTTCAACTCCGTCATCCTGACCTACACGTGGAAGGACGGGGCAGGAGTCGATCAGACCATCTACGGCGAGGCGTACGTGCCGAGTACCGGAACTTACGGCGTGGATGCCATCGGCTGGAACACGTACGTAGAGGACCGCCAAGGCCCGATCACTCAGGCACAGGCAACCGCAGCCGCTCAAACGGTCCTGAAATACAAGATCACCCGTGGCCGTGGAATCCGCATCCAGTCTCTTGCCGCTTACTGGTGCAGGCCCGGAATGACGGCCACCATCCAGCTACCGACAGGTGATCTGGAACGCCAGATCATCCGTGCCGTCACCTTCCATCCGCCTTCCGGCTCGATGTCCATTACTACCCGTCAACCCGAAACAGTCTCAATCTCATAGGAGAAGAAATGCCTACAACTACTAAATGGGCCGTCTACTTTCCAGCCGGTTCCGCAGTCCCCAACATTCCGGTACAGGAGCAGACTCAGGCCGAGTCCGTAGAAGCTGCCTTCAACAAGGTTGGTGCACCGCCGTCCGTCATCTTCCGCAAGAACATGCAGGCCGCAAACGGTACCTCGAACGCATGGTCTGACATCGTGTGGGAAATCGAAGACCACAAGACATCGGACATGACGCACGCTGCCTCTTCGGCATCAATCACGGTGCCAACCAACGGCATCTATGACATCAAGGCGAAGCTTGGTGTGAACGTTGCCGCGCTGACTACCGGCGTCATGATCCAAGTCAACGGAACAGACCTGACGCACACCATCAGTTCCGCTACTTCCGGTGCCGGTGCCTACGACAAGGTGGACACCAACCATGACCTCAAGCTCAATGCCGGTGACGTTGTGAAGATCCGTGGCCGTGTGAACTCCACAGGTGCGCTCTTCGACACTGCTACCTGCTCCATGAGCATCGTCCGAAAGGTGATCCTCTAATGAGCTACAGCACCCTTTACCAGCTAGCCAAGGATGAGGGCTTCCTTCACCGTGTGACCGCGTGCGCCGCTACTCAGGGCATCACGCAGGCTGACCGTTGGGCCGAAGACAACCGCTGGTCCATGGCCGCACAGCCCGGATTCGAAGCGCAGTACGACTACGCCGTGAACACATCCGTTCCTGACCCCGGAAAGAATGTCGGTGTCATCAACGATGAGCAGATCCTGTCCGCCGTCCAAGCAGTCCTAAGAGGCAATTAATGACCGCACTAACTTACGGCACAGTAACCGGAACTTTCGGTGACACTTCCGCTGCTGTAGACAATCCCATTATTGGAACCGTGACCTTCACGCCGGATGCTGCTTGGCTGCTCTCTGACGGCCTTGTCACGCTTCCGACACCGGTTACCGCGTCATTGGTCAACGGTGCATTCTCAGTGGGGCTGGTAGCCACTGACGATGCTCTGCTGAATCCCACTGACTGGACTTACACAGTCACCTTCAACCTGAAGATGGGCCAGTCTCCGTGGAACAAGCGACCAATCAACATCAAGGTTCCTGCCGGTCTGACCACGGATCTTGCGACCGTGACGCCGGTAGCTGCTTCTGAGGGCAACGCGATTCTCAAAGGCGATACCGGCGACGCTGGCCCTCAGGGAATACAGGGAATTCCGGGCGTTGTGGACGGTGCCCTGTACGAGACAAAGACACACGCGGCCTCAACCTTCGCGACACCCGCGACGGCGGCACGCAAGGCAACCGCTATGGCTATCGTCTTCGGAAGCTAGACGCGGTTCCAAACAATTCCTGACTCCGGGCCTTCGCTGTGTACGTTTGTGGCATGGACGCTGAAACCCTGAAAATGATTGTTACTGCCGGTGCTGGTATTAGTGGCGCTCTCCTCGGTTCGGGACTAACCGGATTTATTAACATGAAGAACGCCAAGGCATCAAGGGACGCGGACAAGGAGATGTGGGAACTCCGAAGGGAGCACGAAATAAACGAGGCCCGCCGTAACGAAAAGCGGGAGCTATACCTGACCTTCAACGAAGCCAAACAGGAGCTTACGGACCTCATCATCGATGCTCATTTTTCTAATCCACAGCATGCATTGGACGAACCCCGGTGTATGGAAATACGAGGCAAAATGTCGACAGCCACGTTCGCGGTCAGCATGCTGCCCGAAACTTCGGTAGTGACGTCCGCCCTAATCGACGTCATGAATTCGCAGGGTGACCTGATGTGTCTGGTGGATGAGGCCATCAGCGAACGCCGAGGTATCGACGAAGAGAAGTTCCAAGCTGCCTCGAACGACTTTTGGGCCAAGTCGGCGACTGCGCTGGTACTCATGAACACGAGTCTTTCGGGGCAACTCAACTCCATTGAGAAGTATTTCAATGGACCGGGCGAGCTTGCCCGTGTTGCTGAGGCGCTGAAAAACCCCGGCCAGATCGATCTGAAGACCCTGAAAAACGACGCTACATCTTGAGGGGTCTGCTGTCCGGCAGCCCCAGGATCACGAAGGCCGGGAGGGTCTGGCCGATGTCCGCTTCGACTTCCACGATGTAGCCGTTGAGCCCTACGAGGGCCACCGAATATGTCCTGCCGAGGGCCACCTACCCCACCCCTTTGAGATGCTCCAGGCGAGGGTGCCCGGCGCCGTCGTCGAGAACGGCAACCACGTCAACGCGGCGGAACGGCATCCGGAGTTCGTGGTCCCGGCACCAGGCGGACGCGAGCCGGTGCAGGCGGGCGAGTTTGGCAACCCCGACGGCTTCAAACGGGTGGCCGTAAGCGAGGGATTTCCGCGTCTTCACCTCTGCGATCACCAGCGCATCGCCGTCCAGGGCGACGATATCGATTTCGCCCTCGGAACAGCGCCAGTTGCGGTCGACGATCCGCATGCCCTGTGATTCCAGGAATCCGGCCGCAAGTTCTTCCCCGCGCCGGCCAAGCAAGTCTTTAGCTCTCATTCTTACCTCCGCAACCAGCCTGCGGGAGCGGCGGAGGCACGCCTATGGCCCCGTGGCCCTATGTGGGAAACCACGGGCAGACGGGGCTTGTGGAGGGGAGGTGACAGGCCGCCGCGGCAGCGGCTAAGGGTCGCCCGGAAAGGGCGTCAGACAGGGATCTCCGGCTGAACGCCGCTAGGCTGAGCCGCTATGCACGGGTTCCGCATCTCATGCAATGGGCGGACTGATGCGGCCGCTCATCATAGAAGCCGGCATGGCTGCTCCAGATATGCCCAAGGAACCAGCAGAGTATTTTCATAGTGAGATCTTCTCTGATTTCAGCCGGGTAGGCGGCGCCGGTACGAGCCCCGAAGGAGCTCGCCTCAAGCACCTTCGGGATTTGTCTGCACGACGCGAGGCCCCTCCGCAACGCGGAACGCCGTCGGAACAGAACAACGAATCAATCCCATACATTAGTCTGGCGCTAAGGGCCGCGGGGATGCCATACTCGCCGCGAAAAACAGGTAGTTCGGACCGAAGATTACGGCGTTCAGTTGCCCAGGTCGACGTCCTTGGGCAGGGCAAGCTCCTCGTTGCGTGGCAACTCTTCGACGTTGACATCCTTGAACGTGATAACCCGGACGCTCTTGACGAACCGCGCTGAGCGGTAGACATCCCACACCCACGCGTCCTGCAGGGTCAGGTCGAAGTACACTTCGCCGTCGGCACTGCGCGCCTGAAGGTCAACATGGTTGGCCAGATAGAAACGCCGTTCGGTCTCGACTACGTAACTGAACAGCCCGACGACGTCACGGTATTCGCGGTAGAGCTGCAGCTCCATGTCGGTTTCATAGTTCTCAAGATCCTCGGCACTCATGCTTCCATCTTGCACTATTCACGGCACCGCGTGGGCCACACACTCCGCCACGCGCGGCGGGACAACGGCAAGGTCAGAGAATCTGCCAGCTCACCCGGTGGTAGGGCGTGGGTCCGGACACCCTGAGTGCCTCCTTGTGAGACGCCGTGCCGTACCCCTTGTTTTCGTTCCAGCCGAAGGCCGGGTACTCCTCGTGCAGCGAACGCATCAGCCGGTCCCGCTCCACTTTTGCCAGGATGCTGGCTGCAGCAACGCTCAGGCACTGCATATCCGCTTTGACGAGCATGTGAACCGGCGCATCGCAGCCGGGGCCCGTCGGGCTGTCGTCGAACAGCGACGGCTGCACCTCGGGCGACAGCCAGTTGTGGCTGCCGTCGAGCAGCACAACGTCCGGGGTGACGCCGGCAGCCAGGATCTGAAGCCAGGCCCGGGTCCCTGCCGTGCGCAACGCCGCGATGATGCCCATCGCGTCGATCTCGCTGGCCGAGGCGTGCCCAACCGCCGATGCGACACTCCAGCTGCGCACCAGGGGCTCCAGCCGCTCACGGTCGGACTCCTTGAGGAGTTTGCTGTCCCGGACGTCGTCCAGGAGTACAGGCCGGTTGAGGTCGACGACGGCGATGCCGACAGTCACCGGGCCCGCGAGGGCACCGCGACCGACTTCGTCGATGCCGGCCAGCAGCCTGGCGCCGGAACCCAGGAAGCGGTGCTCATAGTCGAGGGTTGGTGCGATTGACATTATTTTCCAGTCGGTGGGGGAACGTCCCGGAACACGTCCGGATAGTTGCCCAGCCCGGTGATCCTGTTGATGGGCCAGGCAATGACGGCTGCCTTGCCCTCGATGTCGGGCATGTCGATGAAGCCGCCGTTGATTTCCTGGTGGGCGCGGGAGTCTGCGGAGTGGTTCCGGTTGTCTCCCATGACCCAGATCTTGCCGGCCGGCACGACGACGTCGAAGTTGCGGATGTCCGGCACCTCGGCGGGGTTGATGTATTTCTCGTCCACAGCGTCGCCGTTGATGGTGAGTTTGCCGCCGACGTCGCAGCACACCACGTGGTCACCGGGGAGGCCGATCACGCGCTTGACCAGGTGCTGCTCCGAGTTGTCCGGCAGCAGTCCAACGAAAGTGAGCCCGTCCTGGACCCAGGTGAAGGGGCCGTCAGCTTTCTCCGGCGTGGGCACCAGCCATCCCTTCGTGTCCTTGAAGACCACAACGTCCCCGCGCTCGAGGGCAAAGGGTTCGGGCACGAGCAGGTTGACGAAGATCCGGTCGTTCACGTCAAGCGTGTTGACCATGGATTCCGAGGGGATGTAGAAGGCCCGGAACAGGAATGTCTTAATGAGGAAGGACAGCACGACGGCGATGACCACAACCGTTGCCACTTCCTTGAGCCAGAGGTAGAGCGGGCTGCGGGCCTTGCCTTCCTTGGCCGACTTTGAATGCGAGCCTTTTGAACCCGAAGTCCTGGAATCCGCCCGGGTTGCATGCGCCTGCGGTTCAGCCGGCGCCGGGCCAGCGGCCGCGGTGCGGTCCCCGTTAGTGGTGGTTCCGGTGTGGTCGCCGTTGAGCGGATCAGGAGTCCGGGGTTCGGTCTCGGGCATCTACTGTCCGTCCTTCGTTGTTGTGCTGATTTCTGCGGGCCGGGGCACGGCCGCAAATCTGTCGAGTGGCCAGATGATCTGGACCGGACGGCCGATCACCCGGTCCAGCGGGACCATGCCTCCGCCCGGTGCGCCCAAGAGGCTCCTGGAGTCGGCGGACATGGACCTGTGGTCTCCAAGCAACCATAACCGTCCGGACGGTACGATCACGCTGAACTTCTGCTTGCTCGCCGCGTCGCCGCCATAAAGGTATGGTTCCTCAAGCGCCTGACCGTTCACTGTGAGCCGCTGCTGGTCATCGCAGCAGACCACGTGGTCGCCGGGCATCCCGATGACCCGCTTTATGTAGGTTGTATCACTGCCCGTGATGCCGAGCCAGTGTCCCACCGCGCCGACGGCATCCTGAAGGGCCCCATTGCCGCTATTTAGCGGGGCGAAAGTTCCGCGGCCATCGAAGACCACCACGTCGCCGCGCCTGATCGGCCCGGCTTGGAAATCAGCGCGGGAAACGAGGATCCGGTCACCCGAACCGAACAGCGGCTCCATGGATGCCGACGGTATGTAGTAGACGTCCAGCCACACGGAACGGACGATGCCGCTGATCAGGATTGCCATCGCCAGGGCCAGGAACGCAAAACGCCAGCCCAGTTTCCTGGGCTGGCGTTCTGACTGGTCCATGATCCGTATCCTGTGGCGCTGTTGCGGAAGGCTCCGGCGCGGGCCGGATCCGGGTTCTGGACCCGCCGTGGAAGTCCGGAGACTTACTTGGCGGTGCTGAAGTCGCGCTTTTCCTTGATCTTCGCAGCCTTACCACGCAGTGCACGCATGTAGTAGAGCTTGGCGCGGCGGACGTCACCCTTGGTGACGACCTCGATCTTGTCGATGATCGGGGAGTGCACCGGGAAGGTACGCTCCACGCCGACACCGAAGGAAACCTTGCGGACGGTGAAGGTTTCGCGGATGCCGTCACCCTGGCGGCCCAGGACGAAGCCCTGGAATACCTGGACACGGGAGTTCTTGCCTTCGATGATGTTCACGTGAACCTTGAGGGTGTCACCCGCACGGAACTGGGGAACATCGGTGCGCAGCGAGGCTGCATCTACGGAATCGAGGATATGCATTGATCCACTCCTGGTGAACGCCACAGGTCATCCACTTTGGGTCACGGCGGCCAAGCCCGGAACGTGCCCGGAAATCACCGCCGAAAGTTTTCTGATCCGGCTCCATCACTGATTGACGGGCCGGGGTGCCGGGCTGTTGGCGACGCTCCCCCTGTGGCAGGTGCGTACCCAGCAGGCACAAGGACTAATTTTGCCACATCCGGGAGATTCCGGCTAATCCGCAACCTTCCCCCAATCCGCACACGGCACGGCCGGCCTCAGCCTTCCGCAGGGGCGCCGTCCCCGCGCGCGTCCGGGCGGCGCCGCAGGCGGCCGTCAACGACGTCGTAACCCAGGTCCCCGAGCGCCGTGCGGTCCGCGCGCGGCAGCTTGCCGGCGTCGAATACCTCGAGCAGGTCCGGCCGCCGTTCGGCGGTGCGGCGGTACTGTTCGTGACGCCTCCACTGCGCAATTTTGCCGTGGTTGCCGCTCAGCAGCACGGGAGGGACTTCGCGGTCCCGCCAAGTGGACGGCTTGGTGTACACCGGGTATTCCAGCAGGCCGTCAGAGTGCGATTCCTCAACGAGGGACTCAGGGTTGCCCACAACGCCCGGAAGGAGCCGTACGATGGCTTCGGTCATGGCCAGGACCGCCACTTCGCCGCCGTTGAGGACGTAGTCCCCCAGGCTCATGGGCCGGACCGTGAAGTGCTCGACCGCCCACTCAATGACGCGCTCGTCGATGCCCTCGTACCGGCCGCAGGCGAAGACGAGCTGCTCTTCCTCCGCGAGCTCGTGGGCCAGCGCCTGGGTGAACCGCTCCCCTGCCGGGGACGGGACGATCAGCACCGGCTTCCGGACGGGGGCAGCACCGCCGGCCGCTGCAACCGAAGCCAGCGCCTGGGCCCAGGGTTCAGCCTTCATCACCATGCCGGCGCCGCCGCCATACGGCGTGTCGTCCACGGTCCGGTGCTTGTCCGTTGTGAACGCCCGGAGGTCGTGGACATTCAGGTCCAGGAGGCCGTCCTGGCGGGCCTTACCGATCAGGGAAAGTTCCAGGGGCGCAAGGTACTCCGGGAAGATGCTGACGACGTCGATCCTCATTTACGCGTTGTCTCCGGCCCTGGCGTCGCCGGACCCAGCCGCGCCGTCCGCGGCGTCCGCGGCTTCCGGCGACCCGCCGGCGTCGTCCGCGTTGATGTCAAACAGCCCGGGCGGCGGCGTGACCAGGATGTACTTTTCGCCGATGTTGACCTCGGGCACGATCTCCTCAACAAAGGGGATCAGGATCTCTTTGCCGTCGGGGGCCTCCACCACGATGAGGTCCTGTACCGGAAGGGTGTGCAGGCCCGAGACCTTGCCGACAACGGCGTCGGCAACGCGCACCTCGAGGCCGACGAGCTCGTGCTCGTACCAGCCCTCGTCGTCATCCTCGTCGAGCTCTTCAGTTTCGATGAACAGCCTGGCCCCGCGCAGGCCTTCGGCCTGGTTCCGGGTCTCGATCCCCTCAAAACCCAGCAGCAGGATGTCCTTGTTCCAGCGGGCGCTGTCCACGGTAAGGGTCCCCACCGACGCGGGCTCAACACGGAACTCCGTGCCCGGGATGAAGCGGTCCTCCGGCGCGTCGGTCAGGACCTGGACGGTCACTTCGCCGCGGATGCCGTGCGGTTTGCCGATTCGTGCCACCTGAAGCTGCATCTGTTCCTCTGTTTCGGGATTCGTTCTGTGCTGGTCTGCTGCGCGGGTGCTG
Organism: Arthrobacter sp. 24S4-2; assembly: GCF_005280255.1. Taxonomy (NCBI): domain Bacteria; kingdom Bacillati; phylum Actinomycetota; class Actinomycetes; order Micrococcales; family Micrococcaceae; genus Arthrobacter; species Arthrobacter sp. 24S4-2. The sequence goes on from NZ_CP040018.1 coordinate 3,509,593, forward strand.
CTGCCGCGCCCGCCTTGGTGCTGAAAACAGTCCGGCCCCTCCACCGTAATCTGGTGAAGGGGCCGGACTTGAGACAAATATTGCGGAGGCGTTTACCGGCGGCGGTCGGTGTCGACGACGTCGACCCGGACCTGTTCGCCACCGGCCAGCGCCGCCACGACAGTGCGCAATGCGCGTGCCGTGCGGCCCTGGCGTCCGATCACCCGTCCAAGGTCGTCCTGGTGAACGCGCACTTCGAGGGTGTCCCCGCGGCGGTTGTTCTTGGCGCTGACCTTGACGTCCTCAGGACTGTCAACGATCCCCCGGACAAGGTGTTCGAGCGCTTCTGCCAGCAATTTACTCAGCCTCGGCGGTCTCTGCTTCAGCGTCGGCGGGGGCCTCGGCTGCGTCGTCCTTCTTGGCCTTCTTGGTGATGGCTTCCGGGATGATCACGGAACCCTTTTCCGGGGTGACAAAGGCGTCCTTCGGAGCTTTTGTCTTCAGGGTGCCTTCCTGGCCCGGGAGGCCCTTGAACTTCTGCCAGTCACCGGTGATCTTGAGGATCGCGGCAACCTGCTCGGACGGCTGTGCGCCGACGCCGAGCCAGTACTGGGCACGGTCCGTGTCGACCTCGATGTACGAGGGCTCTTCGGTGGGGTGGTACTTGCCGATCTCTTCGATGGCACGGCCATCACGCTTGGAGCGTGCGTCCATGACGACGATGCGGTAGTACGGTGCGCGCATTTTACCAAAGCGCTTAAGGCGAATCTTTACGGCCACTTTTGTGGTCACTCCTGTTTCTGAAACGGGGTCGAACCCGCCGTTCTGCACCCGTGGGGCGGGCCATACTGGGGGGTTCTTAAGGACAGGATCCAGACGCGGAGAGAGGGGCCACGCAGATCAAGTACCTGTTCATTGTGCCAGATCGGCGCCGGGATTTCGACTTGACACACCCCGGCCGGGTCAAGACGACCAGACGTAGAGCCCCGTACGGGTGTTGGGATCCACGCTGCTCGCCAGCCGAGCAAGCCGCTGAACATAGCCGAGGGCCTGCACGGACCCGAAAGGCATGTCTTCCTCGGCCGCCCATCGCGAAGCCACATCCTCCAGGACATTGCCTTCACCCTCGGTTTCGTAGCTGAGCAGTTCGGCCAGCGCACGCACCATGGCCGCCGGCACGCCCAGCAGGGAATCGCTGGCAACGTCCACCATGGCAAGTTCATAGTCCGCGCCTGAGGCGTGCACGGCCGCTCCGGCCAGATCGCCCAGCTGCTCAATTTCAAAATCAGTGATGTCCGGAATCCGGAGCGCCTCAGGGGCTGCGGGTCCCCCGCCGTCGAGTGCCCCCGCGCGCTTGAGTGCTTCATCGTGGGTGGAAACAAAGATTTCGGTGAATCCCATGGAAATCATCCTCATTCCGTCGGCGGTGTGGTGGTCCTGACGGGCAGCCACGCGACTCCCGGGGCCTTCCGGATTCAGCCTAACCCAGAAGGACGCGCTGGTCAGCGCACCGCAACGCGGATCCGGTTGCGCCACGGATCATCGAAACGCAGCTCGGCTCCGGTGTGGTGCGACCGGATGCCGGCAACCTTAAGGCGGTCGGCGAGAGCCCCGATATCGTCCCCCTCCGGCACCTCGATCAGGACTTCTCCCAGGCCAAGGGTGTCCTTCCGGGGCCCGGCACCCCTGCTGTTCCAGACATTCATGGCCATGTGGTGGTGGTACCCGCCGACCGAGACGAACAGTGCCTGCCCATGCCAACCGGCGGTCTTCTCGAATCCAAGGGTGCCGACGTAGAAGTCCTGGGCCGACTGGACGTCGCCCACCTGAAGGTGGACGTGCCCGACGCCGGCCCGGGACTCGCGCTGGCCGCTCACCGCTTCCTCGGTCAGGTATTCCTGCAGGAACCGCTGCGGGGGCAGGGCAAGGCTATCCATGACCACCCTGTCGCCCTCCCAGGACCAGTCTTCGCGGGGGCGGTCCCAGTAGAGCTCGATGCCGTTGCCCTCGGGGTCATTGAAGTAGAAGGCCTCGCTGACGAGATGGTCTGCACTTCCCGTGAAGGACCGGGGTTCATACCGGGCTGCGGAGGCCACTGTGGCAGCAAGCGAAGCCCTGTCAGCGAAGAGCAGGGCGGTGTGGAAGAGACCGGCTTCACCCCTCCCCGGCAGGTTCAGGCCAGGTGCCGGCGCCAGGTGGACCAGCGGCTTCCGGCGCCGGCCAAGGTACACGCCGCCGTCCTGCTCAGCCACGGCCTCAAGCCCCAGCGCCCGCTGGTAATAGTCCGTCATCAGCTTCATGTCCCCCACCTTGAGCATCACAGTGCCCATGGTGAGGTCGGCGGGCAGCAGGTCCTTGCTGCTGGATTCTGCGGTCATGGCAACTCCCGAATTCCGGAACTCCGTCACCGGTTTTCGGCGACGATATACATAAAGCTAAATTACTTGAAGCTTCAATTTATTCCTAACGGACTTGCCGGCCCCTCAGCACGATGTGTCTGAGCCCTCGCAGGGTTGCCGGATCCGTCCTGGGGTCCTGCTCACACAGCACGACGTCGGCGCTGGCACCTTCTGCAATGCCGTCCGCCCCCAGCCAGTCCCGCGCCGCCCATGTCGCCGCGTCCAGCGCCGCGGTTGCCGGCAGGCCCGCTGCGTTGAGCGCATGGACCTCGTCAACGATGCGGCCGTGGCTGATAACGCTGCCCGCATCGGTCCCGGCGAAGATCTGCACCCCCGCCTCGAACGCTTCCAGGATCCGCTCATTCCGCCGCTCCCACAGCGCCCGCATGTGCGCTGCGTACCGCGGGAACTTCCCCTGCGCCCGGTCTGCGATCTCCGGGAACGTCGCGATGTTGATCAGCGTGGGAACGATGGGGACCCGCTGTTCCACAAAGCGGGGCAGGTGCCGCGGCAGTAGGCCCGTTCCGTGCTCGATGCAGTCGATGCCGGCGTCCAGCATGTCATCCAACGTGTCCTCGGCGAAGCAGTGAGCGGTGACCCTGGCGCCTTCGTCGTGGGCGGCGCGTATGGCGTCCCGCACCACGGCGGCCGGAAACGACGGGGCGAGGTCACCGGAGTCGCGGTCGATCCAGTCCCCCACCAGTTTGACCCAGCCGTCACCGGCGAGCGCCTGCTTGCGCACAGCTTCCACCAGTCCGTCCGGATCGACTTCAACTGCCAGGCCCCGCAGGTATCGGCGCGACCTGGCGATGTGCCGGCCGGCCCGGATAATCCGCGGGGCGTCCGGGCTGCGCTGCAGCCAGCGGGTGTCGCTGGCCGCGCCGGCGTCCCTGACCAGGAGGGTGCCGGCGTCGCGGTCCGTCATTGCCTGGGCGTGGGCCGTGTGGTCGTCCACTGCACCTCCGGGGCCCAGGCCAATGTGGCAATGCGCGTCCACCAGGCCCGGAAGCACCCACCCGTCCAGCACCGCGTCCGGCGGTGCCGGCGGCCGGTTGAACGTCAGTCGTCCGTCGACGGACCAGAGCCCGTGCCGTTCCCGGTCGGGACCGATGAGCACGGTCCCGGTGAATTCGATGATGCCAGCCATGCCTCAAGCCTAATCCGGCCGGCCCCGCAACCGGCCGGCCGATGCCTGCCGCTGTCACACCCGGCACAGCAGGGCATAGCCCCGCGGCCGTGTGGTAGCTTCGTTTACGACCACACGGGTGCCCTTGCAGGGGCTGAGATCGGGCTGATGCAGCCTGCGACCGTTGAACCTGTCCGGGTAATGCCGGCGAAGGAAGTGAGTATTCCGTGAATACGCAAGAAACACAGCTGTTCCCTGCCCAAAATGAGACTGCCGCCGGAAGTTCGGGCACGATTGAAACGCAGTCCCTGAAGTCCCACTCGTTGGCGTTCATCGCGGACGAGGACACCGGGATCCGGGTGCCGGTCACCGAGATTGCCTTGGAGAACTCCCCGGACGGCTCAGCCAACGGCCCATTCCAGGTCTACCGGACCGCCGGGCCCGGCAGCGACCCCGTGGTGGGGCTGGAGCCGTTCCGGATGCGGTGGATCGAATCGAGGGGTGACACCGAGCCCTACAGCGGCCGGGAACGGAACCTGCTCGACGACGGCAAGTCGGCCGTGCGCCGCGGTGCCGCCTCCGCGGAGTGGAAGGGTGCGCAGCCGGTGCCCCGCCGCGCCGTCGACGGGAAGACTGTCACCCAGATGCACTACGCCCGCCAGGGTGTGGTGACGCCCGAGATGCAGTTCGTAGCCCTCCGCGAAAACTGCGACGTGGAACTGGTCCGCAGCGAAGTGGCTGCCGGCAGGGCAATCATCCCCAACAACATCAACCACCCGGAATCCGAACCGATGATCATCGGCAAGGCCTTCCTCGTGAAGATCAATGCCAACATCGGCAACTCGGCCGTTACGAGCTCCATCGCAGAAGAGGTCGACAAGCTGCAGTGGGCCACGCAGTGGGGCGCCGACACGGTGATGGACCTGTCCACCGGCGACGACATCCACACCACCCGGGAATGGCTCATCCGCAACTCCCCGGTCCCGATCGGCACGGTACCGATCTACCAGGCCCTGGAGAAAGTCAACGGCGAGGCCAACGCCCTCACCTGGGAGATCTTCCGCGACACCGTGATCGAGCAGTGCGAACAGGGCGTGGACTACATGACCATCCACGCCGGGGTGCTGCTCCGATATGTTCCGCTCACAGTCAAGCGGGTCACCGGGATCGTGTCCCGGGGCGGCGCCATCATGGCCGGCTGGTGTCTCGCGCATCACCAGGAAAACTTCCTGTACACGCACTTCGACGAGCTGTGTGAAATATTCGCCAAGTACGACGTCGCGTTCTCCCTAGGGGACGGACTGCGCCCCGGGGCCACGGCCGATGCCAACGACGCCGCCCAGTTCGCCGAGCTGGACACCCTGGCCGAACTGACCCAGCGCGCCTGGGAGTTCGACGTCCAGGTGATGGTCGAAGGTCCGGGCCACGTACCGTTCCACCTGGTACGCGAAAACGTGGAACGCCAGCAGGAACTCTGCAAGGGAGCCCCCTTCTACACGCTCGGCCCGCTGGTCACGGACGTCGCACCGGGATACGACCACATCACGTCCGCCATCGGCGCTACGGAAATCGCCCGCTACGGCACAGCCATGCTCTGCTACGTGACACCCAAGGAACACCTCGGGCTGCCGAACAAGGACGACGTGAAGACCGGTGTGATCACCTACAAGATCGCCGCCCACGCGGCCGACCTCGCCAAGGGCACCCCGGCGCGCATGAGCGCGACGACGCCCTGTCCAAAGCCCGGTTCGAATTCCGCTGGCGCGACCAGTTTGCACTGTCACTGGACCCGGTCACGGCGGAGGCCTTCCATGACGAGACCCTCCCCGCCGAGCCGGCGAAGACGGCCCACTTCTGTTCGATGTGCGGTCCGAAGTTCTGCTCCATGCGCATCAGCCAGGACATCCGGGACGAATACGGCTCCGCTGAAGCCCAGGCCGCACTCGCGAAAATGGCTGACGGCATGCGGGAGAAGAGCAACGAATTCCTCGCCGCGGGCGGCAAGGTGTACCTGCCGGAGCTGCAGCTTCCGAACGCGAAACAGACCGCCTCGAAATAGCCTGAGGAGATGGGATCCGCTACGACGCGTGTGAGTGCTGACGCCGGCTGACGTCAGCGATGAACGACCGGATAAACCGGTCGCCCTCCACCGAGTCCTGGGGCCGGTGTCCGCCCGCGGCAACGCGGTGCAGGGCACCGGTCTCCCGGAGGTAGCCGGCGATTTCCTCGTACAGCGGTTCCCACCCGCCGGTGAGCACCAGCGTGGGAACTCCCGGAACTATCTGCAGCGGCGCTTCCCATGGGGGTGCCTGCAGCCGGAGCCGGCGCGCGGCGCTTCGGGCCTCCGGCGTGGCCGGCTCCTGGCTGTGAACCGAAAAGGCCCGCCGGACAAACTCGCGCTGGAAATCGTCGTCACCGAGCTGGTGCCGGACCTCGAAAAGGGGCTGCATCAGGGCGCGGTGCGCAGCGGTGGCCGGCAGTTCGGCGGTCAGGGACAGGCAGGCGGGCTCCACCAGCGCCAGGGAATGCACGAGGTCGGGGCGTTCCACGGCCGCCATCATAGCGGCGATGGCCCCTTGGGAGTGCGCGACGACGTGCCCGCCGGCCGCTCCCCTGCCTTCGTCCGCCAGGGCCCCCAACACAATGTCGGCGTCGGCCTGAAAGTCCGATTCAAGGGGCTCGGCCGAAGCATCGAAGCCGTGACGGCGCAGGAACAGGGCGTCGTAGTCCAGGGCCATGCCGTGCTGCTTGGGCCACGCCGCGGACCCAAAGGCCCCCGAACCGTGGACGAACACTACGCGCTGCTTAAACATGCCCCAACCCTATGGCAAACGCCGGACAATACAGCCCGACGACATCACAGTTGCCCGTGCCGGAAACTCCGCCGCCAGGAACTACTTGCTCCCGCCGAGGAACTTGTCGAAGCCCTTGGGCAGATTGAGCTGTGACGGATCAAAATCAGCTCCCTGCTGGCCAAACGAGGCTCCTGTAGGCAGCGCGTTGCCGGCGTTCGCCCGCCTGGCCTCGGCTTCGCGGAGTTCCTGCGCAGCTTTGGCCGGGTTACCGGACCTGGCCTTCTTCTTGGGGGCGTTCTTGGCACCCTTGCGGGGCCCGCCACCGCCCATGCCGGGCATCCCCGGCATCCCGGGCATACCTCCGCCGGCCGCCATCTTCTTCATCATCTTCTGCGCCTGGGCAAAACGCTCCAGCAGGCCATTGACGTCGGAAACGTGCATGCCCGAACCTTTGGCAATGCGGGCCCGGCGGGAGCCGTTAATGATCTTGGGGGCAACGCGCTCGTGCGGTGTCATGGAGCGGACAATCGCTTCCACACGGTCGATTTCACGTTCGTCGAACTGTTCCAGCTGCTGGCGGATGTTTTGCGCACCCGGCATCATCATGAGCATCTTCTTCATCGAGCCCATGTTGCGGATCTGCTGCATCTGGGCCAGAAAATCGTCCAGGGTGAAGTCTTCCTGGTCGGCGAACTTCTTCGCCATCCGGGCTGCTTCGTCTTTATCCCAGGACTTTTCAGCCTGTTCGATCAGGGTGAGGACGTCACCCATGTCAAGGATGCGGGACGCCATGCGGTCCGGGTGGAACAGCTCAAAGTCATCAACGCCTTCACCGGTCGAGGCGAACATGACGGGCTTGCCGGTGATAGACGCGACCGAAAGTGCAGCACCGCCGCGCGCATCGCCGTCGAGCTTTGAGAGCACAATGCCTGTGAAGTTGACGCCCTCGTCGAAGGCAAGCGCCGTGTTGACGGCGTCCTGGCCGATCATGGAATCGACGACGAACAGCACTTCGTTGGGAACGATGGCACGGCGGATCTGCCGGGCCTGCTCCATCATCTCGGCGTCCACGCCGAGCCGTCCGGCGGTGTCCACGATGACGACGTCGTGCAGTTTCTGGCGCGCCTCATCGACGCCGGCACGGGCAACAGCGACGGGGTCGCCGGCCGGGTGGTCCAGTTCGGTGGAGGTGGCGCCCGGGTGCGGAGCAAAGACCGGCACGCCGGCGCGCTGGCCAACAACCTGAAGCTGCGTCACGGCATTGGGCCGCTGGAGGTCGCAGGCTACCAGCATGGGGCTGTGGCCCTGGGACTTCAGCCACTTGGAGAGCTTGCCGGCAAGGGTGGTCTTGCCGGCACCTTGGAGGCCCGCGAGCATGATGATGGTGGGACCGGTCTTGGCCAGGCGGATGCGCCTGGTCTCGCCACCGAGGATTTCAACGAGTTCCTCATTGACGATCTTCACGATCTGCTGGCTCGGGTTCAGTGCCCCGGAAACTTCGGCGCCGAGGGCACGTTCGCGCACCCGTCCCGTGAATTCGCGCACCACGGACACGGCAACGTCGGCGTCCAGCAGTGCTCGCCGGATTTCGCGGACGGTGGCGTCAACATCCGCCTCGGTGAGGCGGCCTTTGCCACGGAGGTTCTTGAAGGTTGCTGTCAACCGGTCAGAGAGTGAATTGAACACGCGCCGTGCACTTCTTTCAGTGGATCTACAGCTGGCGGCCGGTGCGGCACGCCAGTGTCGTGACTGTTGTTGGTCTGAACCAACTGCCTCGACAACGGGACTCGACTATCTAGGGTACCAAGACAGGCCTTCAAGATGGCATGCTGGCAGGGTGACGAGCCAAACAACTGTAAAAACCCTGCTGATCCTCGGCGCTTCGGGCGACCTCACGGGACGGCTGCTGCTGCCGGGTCTCGCACGGCTGGCGGCCAGGGGGCGCGCCGAGGGGCTGACGCTCGTGGGCGCAGGCTCGGATCCCTGGACCCCGGACCAATGGGTGGAACGCGTCGAAACAGCCTTTGCCGATGCGAACTCCCAGGCAGACGCCGCCGGCAAACGCGAGCTGAAGCGGATCGCCGGAGCGACCGCCTATCACCAGCTTGACGTCACCGCGGGCGGGGAGCTTGCCTCGCTGCTGTCCGGCCTTGAGGCGCCGGTGGCCGTGTACTTTGCCCTTCCTCCCCATGTCAGCCAGAAGGCGTGCGAGGTGCTGGCCCCGGAGGAGGTTCCCGCAGGCACCCGGCTGGTGATGGAAAAGCCGTTCGGGTCCAGCGAGGATTCCGCCCGCCACCTCAACGTAACCCTGGCGGCGCTGGTCCCGGAGGACCACATCCACCGCGTGGACCACTTCCTGGGCAAGGCCACGGTACTCAACATCCTGGGCCTGCGCTTCGCGAACACATTTCTGGAACCTGCCTGGAACCGGGACTACATCGAAAAGGTGGAGGTCATCTTTGATGAGGACCTCGCACTGGAGGGGCGCGCACGCTACTACGACGCCGCCGGTGCGCTCCGGGACATGATCCAAAGCCACCTGCTGCAGATCATGGCGCTGATGGCGATTGAGCCGCCGGCCTCCGTTGACGAGCGTGACCTCCGGGACGCTGTGGCCACCCTCCTGCGCGCCAGCAGCATCAAGGCGCCGTACCGGTCCAGCACGCGGCGTGCCCGGTACGTGGCCGGGTCCATCGACGGGCGGCAGGTCCCGGACTACGCCAAAGAAGCCGGCGTGGACGCGTCCAGGAACACGGAGACCCTGGCCGAGGTGCAGGTGGACATCGACAACTGGCGATGGCAGGGCGTCCCGTTCATCCTCCGTTCCGGCAAAGCCATCGGGGCGAAGCGCAAGGAAGCCGTGGTCACCTTCAAGCCGGTCCCGCATCTGCCCAAAGGGTTCACGGGCGTCGATTCGCCCAATCAGCTCCGGATCGGCTTCGGTCCGGACACCCTGCAGTTCGATGTCGACGTGAACGGGCCGGGCAACATTCTCAGCCTCGACCGGACCACGCTCAATGCCGAACTCAGCGCCTCCGAGCTGCTCCCCTACGGTGAAGTCCTCGAGGGTGTCCTCACCGGCGACCCCCTGCTTTCCGTGCGGGCGGACACTGCCGAGGACTGCTGGCGGATCATTGAGCCGGTGCTCAAAGCATGGGCACGCGGCAGTGTTCCGCTGGAGGAATACTCCGCCGGAACGGCGGGCCCCGAAGGCTGGCCCGCCTAGGAATTGCACGCAATGAAAGCGGGCCCGGCACCTTTGAGGTACCGGGCCCGCTTTTTGCGTTTGCCTTGGGCTAAATCTGCCGTCGGCTGGATCTGCCGTCGGCTAGATCGCGGCCGAGCCGCGTTCACCCGTGCGTACCCTTACAGCTTCAAAGACGTCCACCGTCCAGACCTTGCCGTCGCCTGCGCGTCCGGTGTTGGAGCTGGCGATGATGACATCCAGGATGTCGTCCGCCTGTTCGTCCGTGGCCAGCACCTCTACGCGGATCTTGGGAAGAAGGTCCACGTTGTACTCAGCCCCGCGGTACACCTCGGTGTAGCCGCGCTGCCTGCCGTATCCGCTGGCGGCGCTGACCGTAAGGCCCTGCACTCCATAGGATTCGAGCCCCTCCCGGATGGATTCGAGCTTCTCCGGCCGGACGATTGCTGTGATCAGTTTCATGCCCCCACGCTTTCCTTGCCGGTTGCTGCGTCAGTCTTCTTGCTGTCTTCGGATACCGGAACGGACTCCTGCTTGCCGGTGATCAGTTCATGCAGCGGCTGGAAGCTCCCGCCGTGGCCGCCGACTCCGAATTCGTAGGCGGTTTCTGCGTGCAGGCTCAGGTCCACGCCCACAACTTCCTGCTCCTGGGAAACCCGGAAGCCCATGGTCTTGTGGATCGGGAAGGCGATGATGGCGGTCATGACCGCGGTGAAGATGATGGACATGAGGGCCGCCAGAGCCTGGGCAACGAGCTGGCTGGTTCCTCCGCCGTAGAAGAGACCTGCCTGGCCCTGGGTCGGGGTTGCGAGGAAGCCGATGGCTACGGTGCCGACGACGCCGGAGACCAGGTGGACGCCGACGACGTCGAGGGAGTCATCGTAGCCGAGCTTGAATTTGAGCCCGACTGCGAGAGCGGAAGCAACACCTGCGACTACACCGAGGGCGATGGCACCGATCGGGGAGACATTGGCACAGGCCGGGGTGATGGCCACCAGGCCTGCCACGACACCGGACGCTGCACCGAGTGACGTCGGGTGACCATCGCGGAAGCGCTCCACGGCCAGCCAACCGAGCATTGCGGCCGCCGGGGCAGCGAGGGTGTTGATCCAGATCAGACCGGCCTGCTCAACAGTGGCAGCGGCACCGGCGTTGAAGCCGAACCAGCCGAACCAGAGGATTGCGGCGCCCAGCATTACGAACGGGATGTTGTGCGGGCGGTGGTTCGGGTCCTTGCCGAAGCCCTTGCGATTGCCAATGATCAGCACCAGGATCAGGCCAGCCACGCCGGCGTTGATGTGAACCACGGTGCCGCCGGCGAAGTCGATCACCGGAGCGAACGTCTGGCCGAACCAGCCGTCCTTGGAGAAGAGCCCGCCGCCCCAGACCATGAAGGCCATCGGCGCGTAAACGAGTGTGGCCCAGATGGGGGTGAAGATAACCCAAGCCGAGAACTTTGCGCGGTCGGCGACCGCCCCGGAGATCAGGGCTACGGTGATGATGGCGAAGGTGGCGGCATAGCCTACCTTGAGCAGATCCGCGGGGTCGGTGAAGTTGTGCAGCCCGAAGTGGCTGAACGGGTTTGCGAAGATCTGGAAGAAATTGTCTTCGTTGCTCGTAGCCATGGAGGCGCCCCACAGGACCCACATGATGCCCACGGTTCCAATGGCGACGAAGCTCATCATCATCATGTTCAGAGCCGATTTGGCGCGAGTCATGCCGCCGTAGAAGAATGCCAGGCCCGGGGTCATGAACAACACGAGTGCTGAAGCGACCAGGAGCCAAACGAGACCTGCGGTGAGTTCCATGGTCTACGTCCTCTCTTGCTTTATTGTGCGGACTTGTCCGCCTGTCCCAACGCCGTTTGCGTTCTCATTAGAGTTTCGTCGGGCTGTGTTTCGCCGGCGAGGGAATTAGATGTCCGGGTTGTTACAACAATCTCCCGGAAGTAAATGGTGCATCTCGTCCTTGTTACGGTTATGTTTCAGCAGTCCCAAACCGCACTCCCACAGCACCCCGCAAGGACACCCGCACCATGACCGATCGTTTCCGCCCTGGCAAGGCCGTGCCTCACAAGGATGGCGGCCAAACCGGCCGCCAGGACGGGGCAGCACAGCCCGGCGACACCCGGCTCCCCCGCGACATTAAGGTGATGCTTGCCGCCGCGTTCCTGATTGCGCTCGGTTTCGGCCTCGTGGCGCCCGTATTGCCCCAATTCGCGACCACTTTCGACGTCGGGGCCACAGCTGCCGCGGTGATCGTCAGTATTTTTGCGTTCATGCGGTTATTGTTCGCTCCGGCCGGCGGCGCATTGATCGTAAGGCTGGGCGAACGCCCGGTCTATGTGGCAGGACTGCTGATCGTGGCCGCGTCGACAGCGGCGTGTGCGTTCGCGCAGAACTATTGGCAGCTGCTGGTTTTCCGCGGCCTCGGCGGTGCCGGTTCGGTGATGTTCACAGTGGCGTCGATGGCCCTGGTGGTGCGGCTTGCGCCGCCGGAGAGCCGCGGCCGGGTATCCGGCGCGTATGCTTCGGCCTTCCTGATCGGCAATGTCTGCGGCCCCATCGTCGGCGGCCTCCTTGCCGGTTTCGGCCTCCGCATTCCGTTCCTGGCGTATGCGGCTGCGCTGGTGCTGGCCGCCCTCGTGGTGCAGACCCAGCTCAGCCACGTGCCCGGCGGGTCTCGGAAGGACGGCACCCTGGCGCCGGCCATGAGCCTGCGCGAGGCCTTGCAAGACAGCGCCTACCGGGCCGGACTGTTCTCCAGCTTCGCCAACGGCTGGGCAACCTTCGGGGTCCGTATGGCCACCGTTCCGCTCTTCGCCGTGGCAGCACTTGGCGCCGGCCCTGCTGCGGCCGGCTGGGCGCTGGCTGTCTTTGCCGGCGGCAACGCCACCGCGCTCACGGTCTCGGGGAAACTCGCCGACACTCTGGGCCGCAAGCCCCTGATGATTGCCGGACTGGTCCTCACCGGAACGGCAACCGCCGGCATCGGCCTCACGCACGACATGCCCTGGTTCCTGGCCGCTTCCGCTGCCGCGGGAATAGGCTCCGGGCTGTTGGGCCCGGCCCAGCAGGCTGCCATCGCCGATGTGATCGGCAACGGCCGCTCAGGCGGGCGTGTCCTGGCGGTCTTCCAGATGGTGTCCGACGCCGGTGCCATCATCGGCCCGGTTCTCGCAGGACTCCTCGCCGACCGGCTTGGATACGGGTGGGCGTTCGGCGTTACCGGAGCCGTGCTGATCGTGGCGGCGGCAGGGTGGCTGCCGGCGCGCGAGACGTTCCAGCGGTCCGCCTAGTTCAGCGGTGCATCCAGTTCAGCAGCGTCCACCTAGGTCAGCACTCTCCACCTAGTTCAGCAGCGCGTCCACGAAGCTCTCGACTTCGAACGGCGCCAGGTCGTCTGCGCCCTCGCCGAGCCCGATCAGCTTCACAGGCACACCGAGCGACTTCTGGATGGCGACCACGATGCCGCCCTTGGCTGTGCCGTCAAGTTTCGTGAGGACGATGCCGGTGATGTTGACGACTTCGGAGAACACACGGGCCTGGTTCAGGCCGTTTTGTCCCGTGGTGGCGTCCAGCACCAGCAGGACTTCGTCCACCTCGGCGAGCTTTTCGATGACACGCTTGACCTTGCCGAGTTCGTCCATCAGGCCCACTTTGTTCTGGAGCCGGCCGGCCGTATCGATCATCACCACGTCGACCTCCTGGTCGATGCCTGCCTTGACCGCTTCATAGGCCACCGAGGCGGGATCGGCGCCGTCGACGTCGGACTTAACGGTGGGCACGCCCACCCGCTGGCCCCACGTGGCGAGCTGTTCGGCCGCGGCCGCGCGGAAGGTGTCAGCGGCGCCCAGGAGGACGTCCTTGTCCTCAGCCACGAGTACACGTGCGAGCTTGCCCACGGTAGTGGTCTTGCCCACGCCGTTCACACCCACCACCATCATGACCGAGGGCTTGTCCGCGTGGCGTTCCGTGCGGAGGCTGCGGTCCATGGTGGGGTCCACGAGCTTGATCAGTTCTTCGCGCAGCAGGGCCTTGACATGCTCCGGTGTGCGGGTTCCCAGCACCTTGACGCGCTCCCGGAGGGCATCGACCAGCTGCATGGTCGGTTCGGTGCCGAGATCGGCCAGCAGGAGTGTTTCTTCGACCTCGTCCCAGACGTCCTCGTCAATTTTGTCGCTGGACAGGAGGGCCAGCAGACCCTTGCCAAGGATGTTGTTGGACCGGACCAGGCGTTCGCGCAGCCGGGTCAGCCGTCCTGCAACCGGAAGCGGCGTCTCCACCGCAATGGTTTCAAGCCCCGCCGCGTCATCCGGAACTTCGGCTGTTCCCAGCCCTTCAAGGTCGACGGCGGGCGCCTTGCGTTCAGGCGTCACCGCCGGGAGGTCCTCCACCAGCGTTCCGCCAGCGCCGTGCTGGGGTTCGACCGGATCGTTGGCGTCGCGTGTTCCCGGGTAGTTGGTGATGTTCCGGCGGGTCTTCATGAGGACCGGGATCAGTCCGCCAATGACCACCAGGGCAGCGAGGATGGCAAGAATAATGGGGAGGATGTCATTCACTCCCCTAGCTTCTCACAATCGCACCGGACGCTGCGGGAGCCTCAGCCGGACGTCCGCAGGGGCCGGGGCCGGGCTAGACTTCGGCTCCGAGGCGTTGGCTGATGACCGTTGAGACGCCGTCGCCCCGCATGGTTACGCCGTACAGTGCGTCGGCGACCTCCATGGTGCGCTTCTGGTGCGTGATGACGATCAGCTGGCTGGATTCGCGGAGCTCCTCGAAGATGGTGATGAGCCGGCCCAGGTTGGTGTCGTCCAGTGCGGCCTCGACCTCGTCCATTACGTAGAAAGGCGACGGCCGCGCTTTGAAGATGGCAACCAGCAGGGCCACCGCGGTCAGCGAACGCTCACCCCCGGACAGCAGGGAGAGGCGCTTGATCTTCTTGCCGGCCGGCCGTGCCTCCACCTCGATTCCCGTGGTCAGCATGTCTGAAGGGTCGGTCAGGACCAGCCTGCCTTCGCCACCCGGGAAGAGCCGGGAGAATACGCGGACGAACTGCGCCGAGGTGTCCGCGAAGGCCTCGGCGAAGACCTTCTGGACGCGGTCGTCCACTTCTTTGATGATGTCCAGCAAGTCCTTGCGGCTGGACTTGAGGTCCTCGAGCTGGGTGTTGAGGAATTGGTGGCGCTCCTCGAGGGCGGCAAATTCCTCAAGTGCCAACGGATTCACCCGCCCGAGGGAAGAGAGGTCCCGCTCGGCCTTCCGGAGCCGTTTCTCCTGCTCTTCGCGGACGAACGGTTTGCCCTCCGGAACCGGTTTTCCATCCTCGTCCACCGGAGTCCGGAGCGCCGCCCACTTGTCCCCTGACTCCCCAGCTGGCATGGGCACCGGCTGGTCGGGTCCGTAGTCCGCTACGAGCTGGTCCGGTGACAGGCCGAGCTCCTCGACCGAGCGGAGTTCGAGAGCCTCGATCCGGAGCCGCTGCTGGGTCCGGGCAAGCTCGTCGCGGTGGACCGAGTCCGTCAGTTCCGCCAGCTCGCGGCCGAGCGCGTCATTTTGGGACCGGACCTCGACCAGCTCGCGGTCCCTGCGCTCCCGTTCTTCCTCCGCAAGATCACGCTCCCGGACAGCCAGGTCCACGGAGACATCCATAAACCCGATAATCTGCTCCACTGCCGCAGCGACGGCTGCCGCCCTCGCCGCCTGAATCCTGCGGCGGCGGGCGCGCTCTGCCGCTTCTTCGCGGGCCCGGCGCTCTGCCACGGCGGCGCGTTCCAGGGACAGGGCCCGGTTGCGGGTAGCGGTGAGCTGCTCCTCGGTGCTCCGCAGTGACAGCCTGGCCTCCATCTCCGCCGATCGCGCCGCTGACGCCGCCAACGCCAGCTCGTCGCGGAGTTCAGGGGACGGTTCCTCATCCGCCGGCGCCTGCTGGGCTGCGTCAAGGCGCGCGGCAACAGCCTGCAGCGACTCCTGCTCGGCAACGATGTTCGCCTCCGCCTTGGCCAGCGATGCCGCAAGCCTTTCGCTCTCCCCCACGGCGCTCCGCAGCACCGAGTTCAAATGACCCAGCCGCTCGGCCACTGCTGCCAGCCGGGCATCCGATTCATGGAGCCGGTCCAGGGCAGCATCTGCACGTTCCTGCGCGGCTGTCCGGCGGGCCTGGGCCGAGGCCAATGCGAACCTGTTCCGTTCAAGGTCCGCGCTCACCCTGGCGAGCCGTGCCTCGGCGTCGTCAACGGCGGCCTGCACTTCCAGCAGCGACGGTGCGTTCGCCGAACCGCCGCGGACAGTCAGGGCCGTGAACACGTCGCCTGCCCGTGTCACAGCTGTCAGCTCCGGCCGTGCCGCTACGAGCCCTGAAGCTGACTGGATATCCTCCACCACCGCAGTTCCCTCCAGCAGCCACTGCAAGAGAGTGTTCAGCGGCAGTGCGGCTGCGCCGTCATCTCCATCCGGAGTGGGCGGCAACCCTGGGATGGCCGGTCCTGAGGCGGCGACGAGGTCCGCCGCCCAGTGTGCTCCGCCGGGAAGGGCGGCCCTGGCCGGCACGGAGGACGCCGGCTCCTCAACGCCACGCTCCACGAAGCTGGCCAGCAGCAGCGAGGCGTGACCGGCGTCGTCGTCCTTGAGCAGCTGCAGCACCTCTGCTGCGGTGCCGGTGTCCCGGACGACGACGGCGTCCGAGGAGTTGCCAAGGGCAGCGGCAATTGCCGCTTCATATCCGGCCTCGACGGCGAGCATTGACGCCAAAGGGCCCACGATCCCTGGCAAGCCGGAATCCGCGACGCGGCCCGAACCGTCCTTGCGGTTCAGCCCCAGCTGCAGGGCATCCCGCCGGGCCACCAGGGCGTCGCGTTCCCGTTCGCCGTCACGCTCGGCGGATTTCAGCGCATCGATCTCTGCCAGGACGGCGTCCAAGACCGCGCTGGCGTCTTCGTAGTCGGCGTCCAGCGATTCCTCGCCGCCCTCCACGCCGGCCACTTGGGATTCCAGTGCCGTGAACTCGCTTTGGGCCCGGCGGCGGCGCTCGTCGCCGGCAGCCTGGGACTCCCGGAGGCGGCCAAGCTCGGCCTGCGCGGACTCAACCCGGGACCTGGCTGCCCCCACCTGTCCGGCCAGTTTCGCCAGGCCTTCGCGGCGGTCCGCAGCTGCACGCAGGACTGCCGCCAGCCTCTTGTCCTCAGCGTTTGCCGCGCTTTCGGCTTCCAGCTTTGCGGCCGTGGCCCCTTCCAGGGCGGAGCGTTTTTCCAGGATTCCGAGTTCGAGCGACGTCTGTTCCGCACGGACCCGGGCGGCATTCTTTTCCAGCTGCTCGGGGTCCCTGCCGGACTCGGGGACGTCGTCGGCGGCACCCAGGAGTCTGCGGCGTTCCTCGGCAAGCGAACCGAGCGACCGCAGCCGCTCCCGCCCTGCCGAGAGCTGGTACCACGTGTCCCGGGCAGCGTTGAGCCTGGGCGTCGCCTCGGCGGCAAGCTGCTCCAAAACCGCCTGCCGCTGGCGGCCCGCTTCGAGGCCCTGCTCCACCACCACCCTGCGCGCCTTCAACGCGGATTCGTCCGCGACATCCTGGGCAAGAGCGGACTGCAGTTGGACGAGGTCGGCGGCAAGGAGCCGCGCCCGTGCGTCCCGGACTTCGAACTGGACGCTTTGGGCCCGGCGCGCCACTTCGGCCTGTTTGCCGAGCGGCGTGAGCTGGCGCCGGATTTCGGTGGTGAGGTCGCTGAGCCGCTGCAGGTTCGCCTGCATTGCCTCCAGTTTCCGGACTGTCTTTTCCTTACGCCTACGGTGTTTGAGGATCCCAGCGGCCTCCTCGATGAAGCCGCGCCGGTCCTCGGGCGTGGCGTGCAGGACTTTATCCAACTGCCCTTGGCCCACAATGACGTGCATCTCCCGGCCCAGACCGGAATCGGACAGCAGTTCCTGGATATCGAGGAGCCGGCAGCCGGCACCGTTGATGGCGTACTCGGATCCCCCGGTGCGGAAAAGCGTCCGCGAAATGGTCACTTCGCTGTATTCGATCGGCAGGGCGCCGTCAGTGTTGTCGATGGTCAGCGAGACGTGCGCACGTCCAAGCGGCGGACGTCCGGAGGTGCCCGCGAAAATGACGTCTTCCATCTTGCCGCCGCGCAGGGTCTTGGCACCTTGTTCGCCCATGACCCAGGAGAGGGCGTCCACGACATTGGACTTGCCGGAGCCGTTCGGTCCGACCACTGCTGTGACGCCCGGTTCAAAATCGAACGTCGTGGCTGACGCGAACGACTTGAATCCGCGGACGGTCAGGCTTTTGAGGTGCAAGGCGGTTCGGATCTCCTGTGTGGCTGATGCGGCTGGTTACTGCCCTAAATCTACTGGGTGGCACCGACAAAGACCGGATTTGGGCACTTTCGGGCTCCCTACCGGACCACCGCCGGGGACCAGGCATGCTCAATGAAGAGGGTGGGCCGGGCGCTGGGATCAGTCTTGATGGACCAGATGTCGCTGTCCTGTTCGGAGCCGTCACGGGGAAGACCGTAAAGAAGAGTGGAGCTGTCCAGCCACTCAATCTGGTCATCGATGTTCTGTTGCTCGGAAAGCACCATTTCCTTGCCGCTGGCGAGGTCACGGACAGCGATGCTGCGGTGGCCAGAGAGAGTGCCGGTGTCGCTTTTCTTGTAGGCAATCCGGGTGCCGTCGGGGGACACGGACGGGCACTCAATACCGTTGCCGATCACGGTCAGGGTCCGGTCGGCGATGCTTCCCTGGACCAACCAGATGTGCCCTTGGGAAGACGCCGTGGCGTAGAAGACGTCAGGTTTTCCGGGAGCGAATGTGACCCCCCAGATGTTCCTGTCTGAGGCCTTGATCCGGGTGCCGTCCAGCATCAGGGCAAAGTCCTCCAGGTTTGCGATGGCCTGCCCGTTCCGTTCCCGGATGACCGTTTCGGTGGAGAAACCGGCTGCAGCGTAGGAGTGGCCCGCTACAAAGACGGTGCTTGCCAATAGCGAGCCGTCGGCATTGGTCCGTGCCCTGCTGGGAATGCCCGGAAGAGGCCAGCTGGCCGTTTCCTTCCAGTTGCTGTTGTAGACGGCGGCCTGGAAGGTGGTGGCCAGCCCCTGCTTTGTCTGCAGGCAGACCGTCAGTTCGTGCGTCCCGTAGACGCGGTCGCAGCTCGTTGTGCTCAGTGCCCGCTGGCCGCCGGGGTCCGCCAGCGGCACGGTTGCAGCCGTGCCGAAGCCCTGCCCCGGTGCGGTGTTGCGGAAGACGATGAACGGGGCCACGGGCAATGCCTCGGATGCGGTGGCATTGACGGGGGACGGCGCTTCCTGGCTTGCCCGGGCGTCCCGGAATGCCAGTACGGCATACAGGCCTGCGGCCGCGACGGCGATCACTGTGACGAGGATCAGCACGAGCATGCCCCGCCTGCTGACCGTGATCCTGGGCCCTGCGGATTCGGATGCGGCCGGCTGCGATCCGGCCGATTGCTTTGCGGCTGCTTTCTTTGTGCCGGGCTTGTTCCCTCCAGGCTGCTTGGCGTTTGATTGATGTCCGGACTTCTTCCGCCCGGACGGCTTTTCCCTCGATTGGGGCGCGCGTGTGGACGTCATTCGCCGGCCACTTGTTTCTGGGAAGTACGCATCAGCACGGCAGTCGCAACCAGCGCTGCAGCCAGCGCGACGGCGACCGTCACCATGGCGGGTGCGGCCCCAACGGCGAACCAGAGGACACCGAAGCCGGCCGACGATGCCATCCGGCACAGCGCCACGACGGTCTGGGCGGCCCCGATGCCGGTTGCCACCTTGTCTTGGCTAACCAGTCGGCTCGCCAGCGCTGCCAGCACGCCGTCGGTGGCGGCGTAGAACAGGCCCAGGAGCATCAGGCAGGCGATAGTGATCCCGAGTCCTCCGAACGGAGCCGCCGCCAGCAGGTAGCAGGCCAACAGCGCAACGTGTCCGCAGAGGAACACCCTGACCCGGCCCCAGCGGTCTGCCAGCCGCCCCAAGGGAACCGCAAGGATGAGGTAGATGACATTGGTACCGACATACAGCAGCGGGAACCATTGCACAGCGAAGGAATCCCGGTCCTGGAGGACGAGGTAAATGAAGCCGTCACCCACCGTCAGGAGGGCCAGTAACCCCGCCGTGATGAGCAGCCTGGTGAGTCCGGGTTCCTTCAGCTGGCTCCACTTGAAGGCCGGGCCTACGCGCTCCGGCCGCGGCATTGCCTGCGGGGTCCTCCGGTCCGGCACCACCAGGACCAACGCGGCAACGCCGACCACGGCGAAGGCGAGCGAGACCACAAAGACGGTTCCGTACCCGTTGGGAATGAGGAGCAGGATCAGGAACGCCAGGAGCGGACCGGTTGCGGCGCCGATGTTGTCAAGCATCCGGTGCACGCCGAAGGATCTGCCAAGGTGCTCCGGCTGGGCTTCGGCCGCGATTAGGGCGTCCCGCGGCGCGGTGCGGATGCCCTTGCCGATACGGTCCCCCGCGACAATCCCGGTGATCGACCAGAAGCCGCCGACGAACAGGAAGCCGATCCGTGCCAGCATTGACAGGCCGTACCCGGCCACGGCAACCCGCTTCGGATGTCCGGTACGATCTGACGCCCAGCCGGCGGCAATGCGCACAACGGCACTTGCGCCTTGGTTGATCCCGTCGATGAATCCGAAGGCGATGGTCGACAGCCCAAGAAATCCGGTTACGTAGAGCGGAAGAATGGCTGACACCGACTCCGACGAAATGTCGGTTGCCATGCTGACGATGCCAAGCCAGAGGATGACGGGCGATAGCCGGAAGGCCACACCCGGGCCGGACCGGAATTCCGGCCCTGCTTCGCCGGAGTCCTTCTTGCCGCCAGTGCGGTCAGCCATGGAAATATACACGGGCGGCCTACTCTCTCGTATCCGAAGTCGCGTTGTTCCTCACGATTGCCCTCCTCCGCAGGCCGTCAGGAATGACGCGGTCGGCTGCAAGTGGGGAAGGGCGCAGAGCGGGGTACACGGAATTATGCAAAGAGAGGCGGCGGCATTGAACGCCGACCCGACAAACGATCCCAAAGCCCCCCAGCTCCCAGCTCCCATAGGGCACAGTCTGACACCTGTCACGAAGAGATCGGTAGAGTGGCGCTACCTGCTTTTTGGGGCTCCTACCACCGGCCGTTACGGGGACGGGGCTGGCACACCGGGCAGGTGTAGGACGAGCGGTTCATGAACTGTTCGCGTTTCATGAGGCTGATGGTCCCTGCGGCCGCGCAGCGCCTGCACTCCTGGTTTTCCCTGCCGTAGGCATTGAGCGAGCGGTCGAAGTAGCCTGAAGCGCCGTTGACGTTGACGTACAGCGAGTCGAAACTGGTGCCGCCGGCGGCGAGGGCGTCCAGCATTACTTCGCGGGCGGCGTCGAGCACGCGGTGGGCTTCAGCCCGGCGCAGCGTATCCGTAGGCCGGGCATAGTGCAGGCGTGCACGCCACAATGCCTCGTCGGCGTAGATGTTGCCGATGCCAGACACGAGTCCCTGGTCCAGCAGAGCGCGCTTAAGACCGGTCTTCCGTAACCGCAGACGGCGGTAGAAGGAATCAAAAGAGAAATGGGGGTCCAGCGGGTCCCGGGCAATATGGGATGCTTCTTCTGCAATGAGCGGCGAGGGGACCTCCCCGAGGCCTCCTGGTCCACCGTCTTCGGTGGGGACCAGCGAGGTCACAAACAGTCCGCCGAAAATACGCTGGTCCACGAATCGCAGCTGCTCCGGCATACCTTCCACCGGACTGAGCCGAAGGCGGACCTTCAGGTGTTTCTCGTCCGGCACAGTGGAATCCTGCATCAGCAGCTGGCCGCTCATGCCGAGGTGCGCCATCAGAGCCACTGAGGGTTGGAGAGGAACGGATGCCTGGACTGGTCCCGTCGCTGTTGGTCCCCCGGTTACGCTGCCCGCGGCCGCTTCTTCCAGCGGGAGCCACAGGAATTTGCCGCGGCGCACCACGTCCCCCACCCTGGCGCCCTCCAGGTTGCCGGCGAAGTCCTCCGCGCCGAGCGCATGCCGGCGGATGGAACGTTCGTCCAGGACTTCAACAGCGGTGATTGTCCTGCCGCGGACCCAACTCACGAGTCCGCGGCGGACAACTTCAACCTCAGGCAGTTCGGGCACAGCAGACCTAGAGGCCGGCTTCGGTTTCCGCCGGTGCGTCTGCCGTGCCGGCGGCGGACAGCTTCCGCCAGGCATCGGCTGCGGCTTCCTGCTCGGCTTCCTTCTTGGAACGTCCGGCACCCTGGCCGTAGTCCGTGCCGCCGATCCGGAGCACCGCTTCGAAGGTCCGGGCGTGGTCCGGGCCAGAGCCCTCCACTGCGTAGTAGATGCTGCCCAGCTGACGGCTTGCCGCCAGCTCCTGGATGCTGGTCTTCCAGTCAGTTCCGGCGCCGAGGGCGGCAGCGTCCCGGAGCAGGGGGCCGATCAGCCGCATGACAAGCTGACGGGCAGTCTCAATGTCGTTGGAGACGTAGGTGGCACCGATGAGGGCCTCCATGGTGTCCGCCAGGATCGAGGACTTGTTCTTGCCGTCGGTGAGCTTCTCGCCCTGACCGAGGTAGATATACTCTCCGATGCCAAGGCTGCGCCCGATTCCGGCAAGGGCCCTGGTGCTCACCACGGCTGAGCGCCGCTTGGCAAGGTCACCTTCAGGCAACGCAGGGTTGTCACGGTACAGCGCATCCGTCACGGAAAAACCCAGGATGGAGTCGCCTAGGAACTCAAGGCGCTCGTTAGTGGGTATGCCGCCATTTTCGTAGGCATACGAACGATGTGTGAGAGCAAGACGAAGCGTCCCGGCGTCAATAGAGACACCGAGACGCTTCAAAAGCTCTTCAGTTGAAGACGTCATTTTCAGCCAGTGGGCCGATTAGACGTCTGCGACCTTGCGGCCCTTGTACTCAAGGAACAGCGCAGTGCCAGCCGAGTCGGTAACGACCTTTGCCTGGTGCGGCAGGCTGTAGGTAACCTGGCCGTTCTCGACAGTCTTCACCAGGTGGGGGGCAGTTGCCTTCCACTGGGAGCGGCGGGCGCGGGTATTCGAGCGAGACATTTTCCGCTTCGGGACAGCCACGGCTAACTCATTTCTCTCTAGAAAAACACTTACAAATCAATTTTGCCGGTCAGGCTTAGCCAAGTCAGCTAGGGCAGCCCAGCGAGGATCTACGACCTCGTGGTGATGCCCCGGCTCGTCTTCCAGGCGTACTCCGCATTCGGAACAAAGGCCCTGGCAGTCTTCCCGGCACACCGGCTGGAACGGCAGCATGGTTACAACCGCGTCCCGCAACACCGGCTCAAGATCGATTAAATCGTGCTCGATTCGATATTGCTCTTCTTCGTCTTCTTCAGCGGAGAACTGGGCGCCCTCGTAGAAGAAAAGTTCTTGCACATTGACCTCAAGGTCATACGCAAGGGGATCCAGGCATCGGCCGCACTCGCCAGTAACTTCGACGTTTACGGTTCCTGATACCAGAATTCCTTCGTGTACGGCCTCAAGCCGCAGGTCCAGCTCGACATCCGAGCCTTCCTGCACGCCAATGAGCGCCACACCAAGCTCGCTTGGTGCAGGTACATGTTCCGTCAGCGTCCGCATACTCCCCGGACTGCGTCCGAGGTCCTTGACGTCGAACGCCAAGGGCGAACTAGCATCTCGTTTAATGAGAACTCCTGTTGAACATATGACCGACGTACTATCTTAGCCTTATCTGCCGGGCGGACTCAAACCGGCTGGCAGCCACAAGGTTCAGCACCGCGGACAGACATGGAATGGGTCACATTAACCGGCAAAGGCCGTTGTGTACCGATCAAGCCTACCCTCTGCCGGGCTGATCCCCGGACGACTCGCCCGCCAGGAGCCGTTTCAGCACCGACCGGGGCACGTAGTCGGACACGCTTCCGCCCAGGGTGAAGACTTCCTTGATGAGGGTTGACGACAAGTGGAGGTAGTGGCCCTCGGTGGGGAGGAACACCGTTTCCACGCCGCTCAGCTGGCGGTTCATCGTTGCCATGGGAAGCTCGTAATCAAAATCGGACGACGACCGCAGGCCCTTCACGATGGCCGACACGCCCCGCTGCCTGCAGTACTCGGCGAGCAGGCCCTCCCCACGGGTTCAACCACGATGCCGCGGAGCGAAGCGAGGGTTTCGCGTGCCATGTCAATCCGTTCCTCCAGCGAGAAACGGTACTTCTTGGCGTAGTTGGTGGACACGGCCACGATGACTTCGTCAAAGAGGCCTGCGGCACGCGCAATGACTTCAAGGTGTCCATTGTGAATGGGGTCAAAGGAGCCAGGGCAAACAGCGCGTCTCATGCTCCGAACCTACCGTATCCGCGCCGCAGGCCGGGATAACATGGCTGAATGTCCCAGCTCCCTCCCCAGTTCCCGTGGCAGCGCGCCGCAACCGGCGCCAACTTGCTCTCCCCCGACGGTTCGCTGGGCGTTACGATCTTCGAGGAGATGACCACCCTGGCGCTCAGCACGGGCGCCATCAACCTCGGCCAGGGCTTCCCGGACGAGGACGGCCCCGTAGAGATCAAGGAGGCCGCCCAGGCGGCCATCGCCGCCGGAGCCAACCAATACGCGCCCGGCAAGGGCATCCTGCCCCTGCGGGAGGCGATCGCAGTCCACCAGGAGCGGTTCTACGGGCTGGCACCCGATCCCCGGACCGAGATCATCGTCACCACCGGCGCCACAGAGGCCATCGCCGCCTCGCTGCTCGCGCTGGTCGGTCCGGGCGATGAAGTCCTCACCTTCGAGCCGTTCTACGACTCCTACGGCGCGATCATCGGGCTGGCCGGGGCCACTCACGTGACGGCACCGCTGCTCGCTCCGGACTTCATGCCGGATATGACGGCATTTGAAGCGGCCATCAGCAGCCGCACCAAAGCGGTGCTCATCAACAACCCACACAACCCCACCGGAGCGGTGTTTCCCCGCGCAGTGCTT
The DNA here is from genome assembly GCF_005280255.1 of Arthrobacter sp. 24S4-2. Lineage (NCBI taxonomy): Bacteria > Bacillati > Actinomycetota > Actinomycetes > Micrococcales > Micrococcaceae > Arthrobacter > Arthrobacter sp. 24S4-2. The sequence continues at coordinate 3,534,040 of NZ_CP040018.1, forward strand.
CAGCGCGTCGTCGACCTTGCCGCCAGGCACGACGCCGTGATCATCACCGATGAGGTCTATGAGCACCTGACGTTCGGCGAACCGCACATTCCCGTCGCCACCCTGCCCGGCGCCGCCGGCCGGACCGTCACCATTTCCTCCGCAGGCAAGACGTTCTCCTTCACGGGCTGGAAGATCGGCTGGCTGAGCGGACCCGAACACCTCGTCGCCGCCATCCGGACGGTAAAGCAGTTCCTGAGCTACAGCTCCGGCACGCCGTTCCAGTCGGCCATCGCCGTGGGGCTGGCCCTTCCCGACGAGTTCTACACGGGCATATCCGAAACGCTCAAACGCAAGCGCGACATCCTTAGCGACGGGCTACGCGCAGCCGGCCTGGACGTCTTTACGCCGCAGGGAACCTACTTCGTGAATGTGGACACGGCTCCGCTGGGGATCTCTGATTCGGTCGACCTGGCGAGGAGGCTTCCGGAACTGGTGGGCGTTGCCGCCATCCCCGTCCCGGTCTTCTGCCATGCCGAGGGCGCGGAACGGACCCGCAGCCTGCTGCGCTTTGCCTTCTGCAAGAAGACCGAAGTCCTTGAAGAGGCGGCCGCCAGGCTCGCGACGCTCCGCGACAGGCTCTGAAAATGGCAGAACGGCCGGGAGCAGCGTCCCGCTTTCTCCGGACCACGGGCCAGCACGCGGCCATCGAGCCGGATGCCTTTACTGAGGGGGCCTACGTGCTCAGCATCGGCGGCGCAGAGCAGTCCCACGTGAACCTCGCGGAGCCGGGCGAAATATTCTACGAGTACCTCCGCCGGATCGGGCACGTCGTGGACTTGGCAGCCCCTGCGGGCGAGCCCATCAGCGCCCTGCATCTTGGCGCCGGTGCCCTGACGCTGGCACGCTACATCCAGGCCACCCGCCCGGGATCCGTGCAGTACGCGGTGGAGCTGGAGCGCGAACTGCTGGACTTTGTGCTCCAGCAGCTTCCGATGCCGGCCGGGACCGAACTGCATACCGTGATCGGCGACGCCCGGGACGCGCTGTCGGAGCTACCCGGGGATCTCCGTTTCGACGTCGTAATCCTGGATATCTTCTCCGGGCCGGAGGCGCCGGAACACATCGCCTGTGCCGCCTTCTACACCGAAGCCGCGGCCAGGCTGACGCCGCGCGGAGTTTTGGTCGTCAATGTCGGGGACGAACCCGGACTGACGCTGGTACGGAGCCAGGTGGCCGCCTTGAGGCAGGCCATGGACGGGGTGGCCGCGTTTGCCGAGTCCGGGATGTTCGCAGGCCGCTATCCAGGCAACATCATCCTGACCGGTACGCAGGGAGCATGGCCCGCCGGCTGGACGGATGCCCTGACGGCACGCGGGCCCCACCCGGCCACGGTACTCGCGGGAGTGGACCTCGACGCGCTCTCGGATTAGACGGGCAAGCACCCCGGCGGTGCGAGTGTGATCCTGCGGTGGTGTGAACCTGCGGTGCCGGCGGTCAGGCGCCGCCCACGGGTTCGGCAAACCACAGCTTGGTCTCGCCGTATTTCTTCTCGGCGAACCGTTCCAGCGACGCCGGCCACGACGGCTCCGGGCTGCGGGAGGAGCGCTCCACCACCACCACGGCACCCTCCGCCAGGTAGGGCGACAGCTCTTCCAGCACCGCACCCATGGCGGCCTCGTCCAGTGGATACGGCGGATCCAGGAACACGAGGTCCCACAGCGTGCCTTGCACTGTCCGCTCCAGGAATGACTCCACCCGGGAACGGTGCACGGACACGGCCTTGCGGCCGATGGTCCCGTTGACAAGATCCGCGTTGCGCTGGCACACCTCGCTGGCCTTGCCGTCGAACTCCACCAGGTCGACCGTTTCCGCCCCGCGGCTGGCGCTCTCCACCCCCAATGAACCGGAACCGGCATAGAGGTCGAGAACGCGGACACCCGCCACCACGTTGAAGGCATCAAGCCTCGAGAAGAGGGCTTCCTTGACGCGGTCGGTGGTGGGACGGGTCATGGTGCCGGGCACACTGACCAACGGAACTCCGCCCGCGGCTCCGGCAATGATGCGGCTCACGCCGGGTCCGTCCCGGTGCGTCCAGCCACGTTCCATGTCCTAGCCACGCTCAAGGAATGCCTCCTTTTCAGGGTTCAAGTACTCTTCGATTGCCTCCGCGAGGGCGGCATGGTCCGTCAGGCCAGGGTCCTGCGCAACGATCCCCTGCGCGTCCTGGCGTGCCGTGGCAATGACGTCCTCGTGCTCCAGCACGCGCAGCAGTTTGAGCGTAGACCGTCCACCGGACTGCGACGCCCCCAGGATGTCACCCTCCCGCCGCAGCTTCAGGTCCTCCTGCGACAACTCAAAACCGTCGGTGGTGGCCGCCACTGCATCCAACCGGCGGCGGCTGGGGTGGCCGGGTTCCAGCGTAGTGACCAGGAGGCAGGTCCCGGGCAGGCCGCCTCGGCCCACCCGTCCGCGGAGCTGGTGAAGCTGGGAGATACCGAACCTGTCCGCATCCAGAATCACCATCAGCGTGGCGTTATGCACGTCAACGCCCACTTCGATCACGGTGGTGGAGACCAGCAGCTTGGTCTCATTCGCGGTGAAGGAGGCCATGGTGCCTGACTTCAGGACGGGATCCTGCCTGCCGTGCAGGGGCGCCAGGGTGACGCCGGCCAGGGCCGGCTCGTCCTTAAGGTGCTCGACGACGGCCGTAACGGATGCCAGTTCACGTGCCGGGCCGTCCCCCTCAAGTTCGGCAGAGGACGGTTCCGCTTCCCCCGGACTGAAGTCGCCGTCGTCGTCCTCGCCGATCTTGGGACAAACCACATAAACCTGGTGGCCGGCGTCGATCTCCTCCCGCGAACGGGACCAGATGCGGCCGGCCCAGCCGGGATTTTCGGCCAGTCCCACGACGTGGGTGGAAATGGGGGCGCGGCCAGCGGGCAGCTCGTCCAGCACCGACGTTTCGAGATCGCCGAAGACCGTCATGGCCACCGTGCGCGGTATCGGGGTGGCGGTCATGACCAGCAGGTGCGGCGGTTTGCTGGCTTTTGCCCGCAGGGCGTCGCGCTGCTCCACTCCGAAACGGTGCTGTTCATCCACCACGATGAGTCCGAGGTCGTAGAAGGAGACGTTGTCGCTGAGCAGGGCATGCGTCCCGATGACGATTCCGGCAGTGCCGGAGGCCGCGTCCAGCATGGCCTGCTTACGGGCGGCCGTCGGCATGGACCCGGTCAGCAGTGTGACCTGCACGGAGTCCGGGCCCAATCCGCCCAGGAGTCCGTCGCGAGACAGCGGACCGAGCGTCCGGCGGATGGATTCAAAATGCTGGGCCGCCAGGACCTCGGTGGGCGCCAGCAGGGCGGCCTGTCCCCCGGCATCCACCACCTGGAGCATTGCGCGCAGGGCAACGATGGTCTTGCCCGAACCCACCTCGCCCTGGAGGAGCCGGTTCATGGGGCTGTCCTGCGACAGTTCCTCCCCTAGCGTCTTCCCGACGGCGGACTGGCCGGCCGTGAGCGTAAACGGCAGCTGGCGGTCGAACGCTGTCAGGATTCCGTCTGTAACCGGCCGGCGCGCCGTGGCCTCCTCGGCGGCCAGCTGCGCCCGGCGCCGTGCAAGGGCGGCCTGCAGCACGAGGGCCTCCTGGTAGCGGAAGCGGTCCCTGGCGCGCTGCCAGTCCGCCGGCACCTGCGGCGTGTGGATCAGCCGGTAGGCCTCGGCTGCCGGCAGGAATTTCTCCCGGGCCGAGATCTCCGGCGGAAGCGGATCAGCCAGGGCATCCAGGTCCACGGTCTCCAGAAGAGTGGAAATCACCTTCTGGATGGACCAGCTGGTGAGCTTGGCCGTTGCCGGGTAGACCGGAATGGGCATGGCGGCGAGCTTTTCCGGATCCATGCCCGGAGTGTCCGGGTCCTCATCGAGCAGCAGGAAGTCAGGGTTGGTGAGGCTCAGGCTGCCGCCGTACCGGGTGACTTTGCCTGAGAACATGGCCCGCCGGCCCGGGAGCAGTTCCGCTTTGGCACGGTAGCCGTTGAAAAAGCTCACCTTCAGCGTGCCGGGCACTCCCGTCCCCGGCGGCCGGGCGGCGTTCCCGGTGTTGCTGTGGTTCGTCGCGGAGTCGTCAGTAATCACGACGTCGGTGAGCGTGCCGCGGCGCGCCCGCATGGCGCGGGTGCTGTTGGACAGGACCCGGGCGATCAGGGTGACTTCCTCGTCCAGCGGGACGTCACTGATGGGCGTCAGTTCGCCGCGGTTCAGGTAGCGACGCGGAAAGTAGTTCAGCAGTCCGCCGACGGTGCCGATGCCCAGGTGCTTCTCAATGACGGCCGCGGACCGTTTGCCGATGCGCCGTTCCAGGCCCAGTTCCAGCTCAGCGTTCATATCCGTTGGGGTCCCGTGGCAGGGCGAGCTGGCTGACCGAAATTTCCGTGGGCTCCCCGAGGGAGCCGATCAGGGCGACCGCAGGTTCGGGGGCGGGAACATGGACATGCACGCGCCAGCGGTACTTTCCGTCCGGGTCCGCCGCACTGCCCACCTGGCTCATGATGACCGAATCGCCCATTTCATCCAGCCGCTGCCGCAGGGTGGCCGCGTCAAGCGGCGACAGGCTGATGGTGCACATGACTTCCACGCCGTCGTCGTCGGGCATATCTGTGTGGATGTGCGGATCCTGGACGTCGTAGCCGTGCAGGCCATCGAGCAACTCGCTTTGCAGTTCTTCACCCAGCACGGCTGAGCGGAGGCAGTCCAGGATAAGGAGCATCCCCACACCGCCGGCATCAACAACGTGGGCCGCGTGCAGGGCGTCAAGCTGGTCCTCGGTGCGGATGACAGCCTCAAGGGCGGCCGCCACCGCCGCATCCAGGGCAAGGCCGAGGGCATGGTTGCTGTCATCGCCGCTCTGGTCCGCGTCCACGGCTGCGGCCGCCCTGGCCGCAGCCTCCATAACTGAGAGCATGGTGCCCGGAACGGGATCGCTCAAAGCCGACCAGGCACGGATCTGGGCACGGTTCAACGCAGCCGCCAGCAACGGGGAGCTCAGGCGGGTGTGCCCTGCCAACGGCTCCGCGGCGGCACACAGGAACACCGCGAACAACGTTCCCGAGTTGCCGCGCGCCTGTTCCATGGCCGCCTGGCCGGCACGTGCCAGCACTGCCCCGACGTCCGGCTGCGGTGTCCCGGCGTGGTGCTGCGCTTCGGGATGGTGCGGAGTTTCGGGCTGGTGCTGCGTTGGGGGGTGAGCCAGTGCCTGCGCAGCGGCGCGGACTGTCAGGTACAGGTTGGTACCGGTATCGCCGTCGGCCACCGGGAAGATGTTGATGGCGTTGAGGCGGTCGCTGTGGTTTCCCAGCGCTGTTTCGGCTTTGCCCAACCACCGCTTCATCGCTTGCGCGTTGGCGGCAATCTTAGTCTGCAAAGTGATCCCATCCCACAGTGTCCGCGGGCCGGCCCGCTATCTTGACGCCAGTGCTTTCCGTTGGTGCAAGGGCCTCTACTGAGCCTATCGCAGCGAAACCCGGAGGCAGCTGTACGTCCGGGGGGAATGTGGCGAGAAGTCCATGATCCTCCCCGCCGCCGAGCACCCAGGCCATGGGGTCCCCGTCCACTGCGTCTGCGGCGGCGGCCAAAGGCTCCGTGAGTTGCTTAAGCGCAGCGGGATCCAGGTTCAGCACCACGTGGCTGGCGGCGGCAAGGCGGCCGCCGTCGCGGATCAGTCCATCGGAGATGTCCATCATGGCCGAAGCGCCGGCGTCGAGCGCGGATGGCCCGGCCGCCAGGGGTGGAACTGGCCTGCATTGGAGGTCCATAATGGCACGCTGTTCCGGGGTCAGGAGGCCGACGCCCTGGCCGGATTCGAGCAGGGCAAGGCCGGCCGCCGCATAACCAACTGTTCCGGCCAGCGCCACGGTGTGGCCGGGGCGGGCGCCCGAGCGCAGCACGGGCTGCCTTCCGTCCAGGGTCCCCAGGACGGCCACGGTTACCGCGAGTTCACGTCCGCGGCCCAGGTCCCCGCCGGCCACGGAACATCCGGAGGCGCCAAGATCGCGAATGGCATGGGACAGCCCGTCCGCAAGATCCTCCACCCAGGAAACCGGCGTGTCCGGCGGCAGGGTGAGACTGACCACCATGGACGTGGACCGCGCGCCCATGGCGTTGATGTCGCTGAGGTTCTGGGCCGCAGCCTTCCAGCCGACGTCGAAGCCCGTTGTCCGGTACCCGTTGTTCCATTCCAGCCGGAAGTCCTGGTCCTGGACCTGGGTGTCGATACTGACCACCGTCCGGCCGTCCGGTGCCGCCACGATGGCGGCGTCATCCCCCGGTCCCAGCAGCAGCGCCGTGCCGTCCTGGGGGCCGTTATTCAGGCGCGGGAAGATCCTGGCAAGGAGCTCGGATTCGGAGAGTCCGGCGACGGTGAGGTGAGATTCAGGCACAGCACTACGCTACCGGCAGGGAACGACATCCGTACGCAGAGACCTCGCGAAGCCCGTCCCTGGGAGAAGGCACCTGCAGGGAAATCACCGTCCGGCCGGACGCTCCGGCCGGGATAGGCTTAAACGATGCACCTGCTCCGCACCCCGGTTTCCATCCATTCGCTTCGCCTGCCGGCAACGGCAGCAGCCGTGGTGCTCGCCCTCAGTGCCTGCGCCCCGGTGGTGGACGTCGCACCGGCGAAGGATGCGGCGAACCCGGCGTGCGCGCCCATGATGGTTGCCCTTCCGGACACCATGGGTGATGCCGGGCTGCGGAAGACCAATAGCCAGGCCACCGCCGCCTGGGGCGATCCGTCAAAGGTGATCCTGCGCTGCGGGGTCAACGTTCCCGGCCCCACCACCGACCGCTGTGTCAGCGTCAACGGCATCGACTGGGTCATCAAGGAAGGCGACCCCGTCTGGACGCTGACCACCTTCGGCCGTGAACCGGCCACGGAAATCCTCATGGACCCGGACCAGATCAGTTCCGCGACCGTACTCGCTGAACTCTCCGCCGCTGCCGGCAAGATCAAGGCCACCAGGAACTGCGTGGGCCAGGAAGAGCTGCAGAACCTGCCCACCGGTCAGTAGCGGGAGCATCAGTAGCGGAGCGGCAATAACAGCTAGCGCAGCCCGGTCTTGCGGTTCAGCGCGAGGTAGATCAGCTCGTCGATGAGTTCGGCGTAGCCCAGGCCGGAGGCGGCCCACATCTGCGGATACATGCTCTTCGGCGTGAAACCGGGCATGGTGTTGATCTCGTTGATGATCAGGTCGCCGTCGGGCGTGTAGAAGAAGTCAACCCGGCTAAGCCCTTCAGCGCCCACGGCGTCGAACGCGGCTGCGGCCAGCTCGCGGACCCGGGCGATGGCTTCCTCCGGGAGGTCGGCGGGGCAGCTCAGCGACGCGGCGTCGTCTTCAACGTACTTGGCGTTAAAGTCGTAGAACTCATGTTCCCCCGGCGCCACGGCGATCTCGCCCGGCATGGACGTCCGGGGGGCATCAGTGCCCCGGCCTTCCAGGACGGCGCACTCGATTTCACGGCCCACGATTCCGGCCTCGATCACGAGTTTGAGGTCGTGTTCGCGGGCGGCTTCGATGGCGGCGTCCAGGCCGTCCAGCGAGTCCACCTTGGAAATTCCCATGGAGGATCCAGCCCGGGCCGGCTTGACGAACACGGGGTATCCCAGCAGGTCAACGCGTTTGCGGACGGATTCGGGGTCCGTGCTCCACTGCCGGTCCGTCACGGCGATGTAGGGACCCACGTGCAGTCCGGCGGCCTCGAAAACCACCTTCATGTAGTGCTTGTCCATGCCGACGGCCGACGCGAGGACACCCGCGCCGACGTAGCGGGTGTCCGAGAGTTCGAGTAGCCCCTGGATGGTGCCGTCCTCGCCGAACGGTCCATGGAGCAGCGGGAAGACAACGTCCACGGAGCCGAGTTCCTGCGGGACTTCGTTCGGGGAGGCGACGATTAGCTGGTGTTCGCCGCCGATTTCGGCGAGCGTGACTGTCTGGGCCGACGGCGCAACCTCGGGAAGTGCAGAAGCGGACAAGGACCACTGCCGGGTGTCCCCCGAGGCAAGGACCCATTGGCCGGTCTTCGCGATCCCGATGGCGATGACATCGTATTTGTCGTTGTCGATGGCACCCAGCACACCGGCGGCAGTCACGCAGCTGACCGCGTGTTCACTGGAGCGGCCGCCAAACAATACGGCAACGCGGGGTTTGGCGTGACCGTGCCCGGGGTTCTTGTTCACAATTCCTTCAGACACAGTCAGTAATCGCCTTCGGATTTCAGGTCCCGGGACAGCAGCAGCGGTCCCAGTTCGTCAACGGACAGTTTTCCGGCCAGGACGGCCACCACCGCTGCGGTGATGGGCATCTCGACGCCGAGCTTCCCGGCAAGTTCGTGCACGGCCTGCCCGGATTTGATGCCTTCGGCCGTCTGGGTCATTTCCGCAGCCACCTGTTCAAGGGTCAGTCCCTGCCCCAGCAGGCGTCCGGCGGTGTGGTTTCGCGACAGCGGCGAGGAGCATGTGGCAACCAGGTCTCCAAGGCCTGCCAGGCCCGCCATGGTCTGGGCTTCCCCTCCAAGTGCGAGAGCAAGCCTGGACGTCTCGGCAAGCCCTCGCGTGATGACTGAGGCCTTGGTGTTGTCACCCATCCGTTTGCCTTCGCAGATGCCAACAGCAAGGGCAATAACATTCTTGACGATCCCGCCGATTTCCACACCGACGACGTCGGTGGTCGTGTACGGGCGGAAGTACGGCGCCGTGCAGCTGCGGGCGATCCAGGTGGCCACGTCAGCGTCCGAACAGGCGACCACAGAGGCGGTGGGTTCCTCGCGGGCAATTTCCATGGCCAGGTTCGGTCCGGACACCACCGCAACACGACCGGCTTTGATTCCCAGTTCCTCACAGATGACCTCGCTCATGCGGGCATCCGAGCTGAGCTCCAGTCCCTTCATGAGGGAGACAACCAGGGCATCGGGTGCGATCAGGTGCCGCCACTCGCGAAGCTGCAGCCGCAGTGACTGGGCGGGCACGGCCAGAACCACCAGGTCGGCGCCGGACAGCACATCGGCGACCTCGGTGGACGCGGTGATGCTGGGCGGGAGGGCGATGTCGTTGAGGTACTGCCGGTTCCGGTGCTCGGTGTTGATCTGCTCAACTACTTCGCGCCGGCGTCCCCAGAGGCGGATACTTCGCTCAACGCCTGACGCCGTGGCGGCGTCCGCAAGTATTTTGGCAAAGGTGGTGCCCCACGAGCCGGCCCCCAGGACGGCGACCGACAAGGCCGAACCCGCCTCGGTCTGCTCCGGCGTCACCTGCCGCCCCGTTCAATGTCGCGTCCGTGCTTGGTCTGGTTATGGGCGGCGGGATCCCACCGCTGCGCGGGCGGCTGCTCCGACCGCAAGGTTGCCAGCAGCGCCGTGATGGCATCCATGATGACGGCCGTGGCCGCCGTCAGGGTGGCCTTGTCCAGCGGACGGCCCGCGAAGGCGCTGAGGTCCACAGGATCGCCCACGAGGAGGCGCGAGGTCCGGCGCGGGAACAGATGGAACCGCTTTGCATACCGGGGAAAGACGTGGTGGGCTCCCCAGTGCGCCATGGGAACCACAGGGATGCCGCTTTCGAGTGCCATCCTCGCGGCCCCGGTGTGGCCCTTCATCGGCCACAGGTCCGGGTCCCGAGTCAGGGTGCCTTCGGGGTAGATGACGATGGCGCCACCTTCGTCCACCACTTCCTTGGCGAGCTGCAGGGAGTGGTTGGCACCCGCCGTCGAGCGTTCCACTGGGATCTGCTTCGTGGACCGCAGCACGGCGCCGAGCACCGGGACCTTGAAAAGGCCGCCCTTGGCGAGGAAATGCGGCATCCTCTTCTGGTTGTAAAGCATGTGCCCCACCACCAGCGGATCGATTTCGGTGCAGTGGTTCGGGGCGGCAATGAAACCCCCGGCCGGCAGTTTCTCCAGCCCTTCCCACTTCTTGTTCATGAGCAGGTTCATCGTGGGCCTGACGATTCCGGCCACGATGACAAAGGTGATGCGGCTCTTGGCCGTTTCCTTCACTGGGACCCCGCTACTTGGCTGACGTAATGTCGAAATCGGCGCCCAGGCCCGCGAGCTTCTCGGTGAAGCGCTCATAGCCGCGGTTGATGATGTCGATGCCGGTCACCCGCGACGTTCCCGTGGCGGCAAGTGCGGCGATGAGGTGGCTGAAGCCGCCCCGGAGGTCCGGCACGTCGATGTCGGTGCCCTTGAGCTGCGTTGGGCCCGAGATCACGGCGGAGTGGTGGAAGTTGCGCTGGCCGAAGCGGCAGGGCACGCTGCCGAGGCATTCGCGGTGCACCTGGATGTTGGCGCCCATGCGTATCAGCGCGTCGGTGAAGCCGAAGCGGTTTTCGTAGACCGTCTCGTGGACGATGGAGACGCCCTCGGCCTGGGTCAGTGCCACAACCAGCGGCTGCTGCCAGTCGGTCATGAAGCCCGGATGCACATCTGTCTCCAGGACGAGCGGGTTGAGTTTGCCGCCGCGGTGGTAGAACCGGATGCCGTCCTCGCCGATGTCCATCCCGCCGCCCACCTTGCGGTAGGTGTTCAGGAACGTCATCATGTCCCGCTGGGAAGCACCTTCCACGAAGATGTCTCCGCGCGTCACGAGTGCGGCCGAAGCCCAGGAGGCGGACTCGTTGCGGTCCGAGAGCGCCCGGTGGTTGTAGCCGCCGAGGTCTTTTACGCCTTCAATCCGGATGGTGCGGTCCGTCTGGACGCTGATGATGGCGCCCATCTTCTGCAGCACGGCGATGAGGTCGATGATTTCCGGTTCCGTGGCCGCGCCGGAGAGTTCCGTGATGCCTTCGGCGCGGGTGGCGCTCAGGAGCACCTGTTCCGTGGCGCCGACGGACGGGTACGGCAGCGAAATCTTCGCCCCTTGGAGGCCCTTGGGCGCGGAAATGTGGATGCCGCCAGGGCGTTTCTCGACGACGGCCCCGAACTGGCGCAGGACGTTCAGGTGGTAGTCGATGGGCCGGTCGCCGATCTTGCAGCCGCCCAGATCCGGGATGAAGGCCTCACCGATGGCGTGGATCAGCGGACCACACAGCAGGATGGGGATTCGGGAGTCACCGGCATGGGCGTCAATGGCGGTGCTGGACGCGGTCTTGGCGCCCTTCGGATCCAGGGTGAGGTCCCCGGTGACGGGGTCCTTTTCGACGGTGACGCCGTGGAGCTGGAGCAGGCTGGTGACAACCTCGACGTCCTTAATTTCAGGGACGTTGCGCAACACGGACGGCTCGTTGCCCAGAAGGGCCGCGACCATCGCTTTGGGGACAAGATTCTTGGCCCCGCGAACGGTGACGCGGCCAGTTAGCGGGACGCCTCCGCGGATTGTCAGAACACTACTCATATACCGGTTTCCTCACGACTACTCGCCCCCAAATCCTTACAAAGGCTCCAGCTAAGCATAGGAGCTTGCGTTACCGATCTGAAATACGGCACGCTGCCGCAGGAGCCGGGCGCGGGCGCGGCAGGGACCAGGATCAGACGCGGGAGCGGCCGGCACAGGCCTGGGGAAGCGGACCGGGACAGGCCCGCGGCGTGGCGGGCCTGCCCGGAAATGACGTCCCGTTCAGGACAGCCGCGCGGGCAGCGTCTTGGGTTTGAACGCGGGCCTGGTGGCTTCGTAGGCCGTGATGTCCTCTTCGTGCTGGAGCGTCAGCCCGATGTCGTCCAGGCCCTCCAGGAGGCGCCAGCGCGTGTAGTCGTCGATCTCGAACGGCGCCACGACGTTGCCGCACATCACGGTCTTCGAAACGAGGTCCACCGTCACTTCGGTGCCGGGCGCGTTTTCGAGCACCTTCCAGATGAGTTCAATGTCGTCCTGGGCGAGTTCAGCTGCCAGGAGGCCCTGTTTTCCGGAGTTGCCGCGGAAAATATCGGCGAACCGGGAGGACAGGACGGTCTTGAAGCCGTAGTCCTTCAGTGCCCACACTGCGTGCTCACGCGATGAACCGGTGCCGAAGTCGGGTCCCGCAACAAGCACTGATCCGGCGTTGAAGGGCACCTGGTTGAGGATGAAGGACGGGTCCTTGCGCCAGGCGGCGAAGAGGGCATCCTCGAAGCCCGTGCGGGTGATGCGCTTGAGGTAGACGGCGGGGATGATCTGGTCGGTGTCCACGTTGCTCTGGCGCAGCGGTACGCCGATCCCGGTGTGGGTGCTGAACTTTTCCATGGCGGATCCTTCGGTGCTTGGTAGGTCTAGGCGGCGTCGCCGGAACGGTGTGAACTAGTCGGCGTTATCTAAGCGGCGCTGACGCGGACGCCGGCGGACTCCGGGGCGGGGTCCAGGTCCGACGGCGAACTGAGCGTGCCGCGCACGGCAGTGGCTGCTGCCACGACCGGGGAGACGAGATGCGTGCGGCCGCCCTTGCCCTGGCGTCCCTCGAAGTTGCGGTTGGATGTGGACGCACAGCGTTCACCCACCTCCAGCTGGTCCGGGTTCATGCCCAGGCACATGGAGCAGCCGGCGAAGCGCCATTCCGCACCGAAGTCCTTGAAGACCTTGTCCAGCCCTTCTGCCTCCGCCTCGAGGCGGACGCGTGCCGAACCCGGCACCACGAGCATCCGGATGTTCGGGTCCTTGGTGCGGCCGCGGATAACATCCGCGGCGGCGCGCAGGTCTTCCATCCTGGAGTTCGTGCAGGAGCCAAGGAAGACGGTGTCCACCCGGATCTCCTTCATCGGGGTGCCCGCCTCGAGCCCCATGTACTGCAGGGCGCGTTCGGCCGCGGCCTTGGCGTTTTCATCGCCGAAGTCCTCCGGAGAAGGGACCTTCGAGGAAAGGGAGACGCCCTGACCGGGGTTGGTGCCCCACGTAACAAACGGTTCCAGGGTGTCGGCGTCGAGGTCCACCTCGACGTCGAACCTTGCGTCGTCATCGGAACGGAGCGTGTCCCAGTATTCGACGGCGGCGTCCCACTCCGCGCCCTGCGGCGCGTGCGGGCGTCCGTACATGTAGTCGTACGTGGTCTGGTCCGGGGCCACCAGGCCCGCGCGCGCGCCTGCCTCGATGGACATGTTGCAGATGGTCATCCGGGCTTCCATGGACAGCGCGCGGATGGCTGAGCCGCGGTATTCCAGGACATAGCCCTGGCCGCCGCCGGTGCCGATCTTGGCAATGACGGCGAGGATGATGTCCTTCGCCGACACGCCGGGGCGCAGCGTTCCCTCGACGTTGATCGCCATGGTCTTGAACGGCTTGAGGGACAGCGTCTGGGTGGCCATGACGTGCTCCACCTCGGACGTGCCGATGCCCATGGCGAGTGCGCCGAACGCTCCGTGCGTGGACGTGTGCGAGTCGCCGCAGACCACGGTCATGCCGGGTTGCGTGAGTCCGAGCTGGGGGCCCACCACGTGGACGATGCCCTGCTCGGCATCGCCGAGGGAGTGCAGGCGGACACCGAATTCCGCGCAGTTGTTGCGGAGTGTCTGGATCTGGGTCCGGCTGGTGAGATCGGCGATAGGCTTGTCGATGTCCAGCGTGGGGGTGTTGTGGTCTTCGGTGGCGATGGTGAGGTCCGGGCGGCGCAGTTTGCGGCCGGCCAGGCGGAGCCCCTCGAAGGCCTGCGGGGACGTGACTTCATGCACCAGGTGGAGGTCGATGTAGAGAAGGTCCGGCTGGGCGTTGGCACCTTCGCCGTCGCCTTTGCGCACCACGTGCGCGTCCCAGACTTTCTCGGCCAATGTCTTTGCCATGGCCATCTCCCTTCACTGCAGTTGGCTGTTTACATCCACTGAACCAGCACGCCCGCGTAATGCGCCAGCGAGTTGACTTGCATCTCAGATAATGAGACGGCAATATCATTACATGGACAATTCTAGTGGAGTCGGTGTCATCGATAAAGCGGCCCATGTGCTTGACGCACTCGAGGCCGGCCCAACCACCCTGGCGCAGCTTGTTGCTGCCACGGGACTGGCAAGGCCCACCGTGCACCGGCTGGCACTGGCGCTGGTCCATCACCGGCTGGTCAGCCGAGACATCCAGGGCCGTTTTGTGCTCGGCAGCCGCCTGGTGGAGCTCGCCTCCGCGGCCGGCGAGGACCGCCTGATCGCCTCCGCCGGTCCGGTCCTGATGCAGTTGCGCGACGCCACCGGCGAGAGCGCGCAGATCTTCCGCCGGCAGGGTGACTGGCGCGTGTGCGTCGCCTCGGCCGAACGCCCCATCGGGCTCCGCGACACCATTCCGGTCGGCACGCAGCTGTCCATGAAGGCCGGCTCGGCTGCCCAGGTGCTGCTGGCGTGGGAGGACCACGACCGGCTCCTGGAAGGACTCCAGGCCGCGCGCTTCACGCCCACGGTTCTGGCCGGAGTACGACGGCGGGGCTGGGGCCAGAGCCTCGGCGAACGCGAGCCCGGGGTGGCCTCCGTCTCGGCCCCCGTCCGGGGTCCGTCCGGACGGGTGATTGCCGCCGTGTCGATTTCCGGCCCCATCGAGCGCCTCACGCGCCAGCCCGGCCGGCTGCACGCCGAAGTCGTCTGCAATGCCGCCCGCGTCCTCACTGAGGCGCTGCGCAAGAACAACGACTGAGCGTGCCCCGGATGTGACGCCGGCACGAAGTACGCTAGCGGCATGAAGAGCTATGCGGTGTTCCTTCGCGGCATCAACGTGGGCGGCATCAACATCAAAATGGCCGACCTCAAAAGCGCCCTGGCGTCGTGCGGCTTCACGGAAGTGAAGACGCTCCTGGCGAGCGGCAACGTGGCGTTGGCCAGCGAGCTCGGGGCCCCGGCAGTCAAGCAGGAAATTGAGGGCTGCCTGCGCAAGGAATTTGGCTATGACGCCTGGGTGGTGGTGCTGGGCGCCGACAAGGTTGCGGGGATCGTCGAGGCGTGCCCTTACCCGGCGGACGACAAATCCACGCACACGTACATCACGCTCGCTTCGGACACAGCCATGCTGGACGAACTGTTTGAGGCGGGCACCCGGCTGGACGGCACGCAGCAGCACCGCTTGGGGCCCGAGGCAATGGCTTGGCTGGCCCCGGCCGGCGGCACCCTGGACAGTCCGTTCAGCAAGCTGTCATCAAAACCGCGTTTTAAGTCCGGTACCACCACGCGCAACCTCCGCACCATGATCAAGGTGCGCGACGCCACGGCGGCGCTTCAGAACGGCTAATTGCGCACGGCGGACTTCAGGGCAGCGTTGAAGGACTTGAGCCTGCTTACTTCGGCTTCCACCGGCTCCACCACCAGCCGGTCCGCGACGGCGGCCACGGCCGCATTGAGCTTCTTCCGCCCGGCCGCCGCCCGGAGCCGGGCCGCCGCTCCGGCGATGAACTTCGCCGCGACGGCCAGGACAATCCCGAGCAACACTCCCCCGGCAATCATCAGCGTGGGCACGGGCCAGCCTTCCACCCGGGGTACCTCGGGAACCGGCAACAGCAGGTAGCCAAGTCCTGCCAGGACTCCCAGCCAGGCGAGGCCAGCCAAGGCTGCCAGGAGCGCCAGCCACTGGACAACGTTGAACAGTCCCCACCACCACGATTTGCGCCCGGCCAGCAGCTCGGTGCCGGCGATGGCCTGGTCCAGCGCATCAGGGAGCCGCTCCCGGCCCTCGCGTGCCGCACTGCGGATGGCCGCACGCCACGTACCCGGCGCCCCCGCGCTGGCCGCATCCGCGAACTCCCGCACGGCCGCATCAGTCCGGGCCCGTTCCGGCGCCGCGGCCGGAGGCAGTGAAGTCCTGTTGACCTCGGCACTGGCACCCTCGCGGCGCAGGTTAAGCCGCCGCAGCGGATCAGGACGGAACCGGACCAGCCAGCGGGTCAGCGGCCAGCCCGTGCGCCTGATGGATTCCTGCCGGTAGGACCGTGCCACGGCGTCGACCACGAGCGGGACGTTGGCGGCAGCCGCGAGCTCCCCGGCCAGGCGCGACCGCGTGCCGGCACGGACTCCGGCGGCCTCCCCCGTTCCGGATGCCGCCCCGAGCTGCGCGGATGCCCTGGACACATCCGCGGCCAGGCGCTGGGACAGTGCCTGCCGCTCGGCAACCACCCGGCGGATTGCCGCGCGGACCTTGTCCACTCCCGTTCCCACCACAGCCGACGCGGCCAGGACGTGAACCTGACCCAGGCCGTCCCGGGCAAGAATGCCTTTGAGTGACTCCAGCACTGGGGCGACGTCCGGCGGCGGCAGGCGATCGATCTGGTTGAGGACCACCAACGTGACGGCACCGTGCGACGCCAGCGGAGCCAGGAAATCGTTGTGCACGGCGGCGTCCGCGTATTTCTGCGGGTCAAGCACCCAGACGAGAACGTCCACCAGGCCCACCATCTGCTGCACAATTTCCCGGTTGGCGGCCTTCGTGGAGTCGAAGTCCGGCAGGTCAAGCAGGATCAGCCCAGTGCTTTCGTCGGCGAATCCGGGTACGGCAGCGGCAAGGTGCCGCTTGCTGACACCAAGCCAGTCCAGCAGCGGTTCGCTGCCCTCTGCTCCCCACACGCTCGCCAAAGGTTCCGACGTCGTTGGCCGGCGGGCTGCCGCCGTCGCAATTTCCGCGCCGTTGACCGCGTTGAACAGCGATGACTTTCCGCTTCCGGTTGCGCCAAAGAAGCCCACCACGGTGTGGTCCGATGACAGCGAGCGGCGGGAGCTGGCACGCTCCAGAACGTCAAGCACTTCATCCAGGACATCATCGGGCAGTACGCCGCCGGCTAGCTCGCGGGCGTCGTTGAGAGCCTCCAGCCGGGAGCCAAGGCGGGAGGCTTCCCGGGTACCGCTGTGCCGGCTCACGCTGACGCCGCCAGCTTCTCAAGAGCCGCCGCGTGCCCGGCCAGGACATCGGTCGACACGCCTACGGTGAAGTCCAACCGGTCCAGGAAGCGCTGCTGTTCGGCCTGCAGCAGCATGTGGCAGCGCGTGTTCAGGTCGTCCCGCGCTGTCTTCGCGAGGCGCCGTACGGCATCCTCGCCGAAAACAGCCTCCAGGAGCCGCTGCCCGACGACGGCGGTGCCGCCGGCCACTCCCAGCTCCAGGCCGGTTAGTCCGGCGGTCATGGAGAAGACGACGATCATGAGAGCGGCCCCCAGCCCGTTGATCCCGAAGGAGAGCCACCGGGCCTGCGTTCGCTTGCCTTGCCCTTCAGTACGGATGAGCTCCATGAGCCCTCCCTGCCACGCCCGGATCTCGGCCGCCACCTTGTCCGGGAAGCCGGCGCTGGTGCCGGAAAGGTCGTCGGTGCCCAATAGTTGCCTGCCCGCAGGGTCCGACCGCCAGCGCTGGTCGGTGTCCTCGGCCGCCTTGGCGGCTTCGTCCATGATGACGGCCTGCAGCCCGGTTTCGATGGCAGTTTCAACCCTGACAGCCGGAGCCGGCTCGCCGCGGAAGAACGCACCGAAACGGTCCCTCATGCGCCCGATGTTCTGCTCGAGGACGCGGAAGAATTCACCCGTGCCCACGAAGTCCTGCCAGCGGGCCAGGACTTCGCCGCGCAGGAGGGCACCGTCCCGGGTAGCTTCCAGGATCCTGGCCGCGGCGTCCCGGTGTGCTGTCCGGGCGTCCCTTGCTAGTAGTTCAGCCGCCTGCTGCTGCTCCCGCGACGCCTGGGCGACGGCCGTGACGCGCATGCCAAGGGCGCGCACCGCGCCGTTCAGTGTCCGGCGCGCAACCTCTGCCCGTCCGGCCGCGTCGGCGGCGAGTTCCCGCAGCCACCGTCCCAAGGGCTCCACGGCCTGGGCCGGCAGCATCCCAAGGCCGTCCAGGCCGAGCTCCGGGACAACGAACAGCTGCGCCCCGCCGAGCCCCTCGCGCTCCAGCATTGCCCGGAGGTCTGCGCTCACCTCCGCTTCGGCGGCGGGCGGGACGCGGTCCAGCACCACGGCCACCATGATGTCCCGGGAAGCGGCGTCGAGCAGCAGCCTCCAGGGCACGGCATCGGCGTAGCGGTTGGCGGTTGTGACAAAAACCCAGAGGTCGGCCGCCGCGAGCAGCTGGCCGGCGAGCTTCCGGTTCTCGTCTGAGATGGAATCGACGTCGGGAGCGTCCAGCAAGGCGATTCCTTCCGGCACCGCAGGGTCCCCCACGAGGACCAGGGACGATATCGCCGTCATGTCCGGTGCGGCGCCGGCGCGGTTGGCGGGAACCTGGCGGTCCACCACGGTGGCGCGGACGCGGTTCAGGCTCGGCAGAACCCGCTGGTCCTCGAACCAGCCGGCGTCCAGCGGGTGGTGCAGCAGGATGGGCTGCCTGGTGGTCGGCCGGATGGCGCCGGCCCTCGTGACGGGGTGGCCCACCAGGGCATTGACCAGCGTGGATTTTCCGGCGCCCGTGGATCCTCCCACAACCGCCAGCAGCGGAGCATCAAGGCTCCGGAAACGCGGGAGGATGTAGTCGTCGAGTTGGGCCAGTGAGTTCCGGACGCCGAGACGGGCGGCTTCAGCGCCTGGCAGCGCGAGCGGCAGAATCGCAGCAGCAAGGTCCAGGCGTACGTCTTCCAGCAGCGCCACGGCGGCGGCTAGCCGCGCCTTCTGCGCGGGATCAGGCGGGGGCGCACTCTCAGGTTGGGACGTCACAGCATCATCATGCCAGTTCAGCCTCGCTCCGGTGCATGAATTCGACGCAGTGGTGCGGCACGGAATGCGGGAGTGCGGGAGTGCGGAATGCGCGGGAAAACAAAACGGTCCCGGGCAATTGCCCGGGACCGTTTGATTGGTGACCCCAGCGGGATTCGAACCCGCGTTACCGCCGTGAGAGGGCAGCGTACTAGGCCGCTATACGATGGGGCCGTGTACTTCCGGATGACATTTCTGCCATCAGGCTCAGTGATTCTTTCACACACCGAACCGCAGTTTCAAATCGGCAAAGCCGGCTTGAAACCCCTGATCAGTTGCCCGCAAAGGCCCCTTTTCAGAGCTGGGATACCAGGACTCGAACCTAGAATGACGGTACCAGAAACCGTAGTGTTGCCAATTACACCATATCCCAATGGCACTTTCGGGCCGGACGTTCAGGTCTAAACCTTCGCTCCGAGCGCCTCAGCACGAGTAATTACTTTACCCGAGAGTTTTGGCTGGCACAAATCGAGGCGGCGCACACCCGCAGCATCAACGGCGGAGGGCGGCCGGGGCGGACCTCAGTGCACGCAGGCCGATAAAACCCTTGCAATTCCGGGGCAAATAAGTTTACGCTCGGTAAGTTACCAGACAGTAACAAGTCAACCCGCCCCAGCCGACGGGCGGCTTCACGCTCACTTTCAGGTGTTAGCTGCATCACTGTCGGGGTGTCCGGAAGTCAACCGCTTCCGGTGAGATCGTCGATAGGAATCCTCCGTGTCACAGAGTCGTGCCGCTGCTCCCCCGAAGACCCGCACCCGGGCTCAGCAGATTGCCATAGCCGTCCTGGCCCTGCTCCTGATTGCGCTGCTGGGTTTCTACACTGTGGTTACCGGGCGCATCACTGACGGATCCGCGCGGCTGAAGGACGGAGCCGGCCAGGCCTCCGCCGGGGCCGACCAGATCAAAGACGGTGCCGGGAAACTGTCCACCGGTGCCACGCTGGCCGACACCGGGGCAGGAAAGCTCGCCGCGGGAGCGCAGAAAATCCATGCCGGCATCAGCGACAAACTGGCGCCCGGTGCGGAGCAGCTCCAGGCAGGCGCCGGCAAACTCGCCACCGGAGCAGTCAAGATCGAGGCGGACGTCAACAACAAACTGGCCCCGGGCGTCTACAAGGTCGATGACGGTGCCCAGAAGCTCGCTGCCGGAGCGGTGCAGCTTTCCGCCGCCTTGACCCCCACCGCCGCAGGCAACGCGGAGAACAACCTGGCTGACGGCGCCACCCAGCTCGACCAGGGAGCCGCCCGGCTGGAAGCCGGTGCCGGCGAACTCGCTGCGGGGACGGATCAGCTCAAGGGATACCGCGGAGCCAACGGCGATCCCGGACAGGGAACGGGAACCGCGGCCCTGGCTCAGGCGCTGGATCTGTTGCAGGCGGCCGCCGATGACCCGTTCCAGGGCCTGGTGCCGCTGTCCGTCGTCAAGGACAAGATTGCGAAGATTGCCGCCGGTGCCCACAAGCTCGACTCCGGAGCCACCCAGCTCCAGTCCGGCGCGGGCCGCTTGCAGGACGGCACGTCACAGCTTCACGCCGGGACGGGCAAACTGACCGCCGGCTTCACCACGCTCAGCAGCAAACTCAACAGCCAGGACCCGGCGAGCCCCGGTGTTGTCCTGGGCACCCGGCTTCTCGCCGAGGGAACGGCCAAGATCCGGGTGGGCATGGACGGCGTGCCGGGCAGTCCGGACCACCCGGGCCTGCTCAAGGCCACAGCAAGCATGACAGAGGGCTCCGCCCGTCTGGCGTCCGGAACCGAGACCCTGAATGCAGGCATCAAGGGCGATCCCGCGGACCCGGCGAGCCCCGGTCTGCTCAGCGGTTCTGAAGCCCTTGCCAAGGGGGCCTCGGATCTCTCGGCAGGCAACAACAAGCTGGCCGCCGGTTCAACGCAGCTGGCTACCGGGGCAGGCAAGCTCGCCGACGGGAACGCAAAGGTGGCCGCGGGAACCGAGACGCTGCACTCCAGCGCGGCAGCCGTCTCACCGTCGGATATGGTCGGCCCGCCCGACGCCGGAACGGCCATGGGGCTGGTGGGTGCGCTTGGCGTCGGTTCAGTGGGTGCGTTCATGGTGCTGCGCAACAAGCGTCCGGACCCGGAAACCGACTGACGAGGTGTCTGCCGGCCCGGCCCTCGGCAGGGCCAAGCCGGCAGCAGACCGGGCAGTGACGCGCTACCCCAGCAGCTGCGCCAGGGACCCCACCTGGTGGCCCCCGAATGCCGATTCCGTTTCACGGGTACGGTTCAGCCAGACCCCCAGTAAACCCGCGGCCGTGGACCCCTCTGCGTCAAGGAGGCGGTTGTCCCCCACATAGAGCGTCTCCCGGGCGCTGCTGCCCAGGAGACGGACCCCTTCAAGGTAGATGGCGGGGTCCGGCTTGGGCACCCCCACGGTGTCCGTTCCCACCAGCACCCGGATGCGCTGCAGTCCGGCCGTGTCCAGCTTCGCGCGCTGGTAGTCGTGGACATTGTTGCTCACGGCACCATAGGGAATCCCGGCAGCGTCAAGGGCGTCCAGGAGCGGCGCTACGTCCTCGAACGCCCGGACGTAGCCGTGCTGCAGGGCGGCGTAGGACGTCACCCAGGCGTGGGACTCCTCGCCTTCTTCGAGCTCCACGCCGAAGTGGCCCAGGGCAGCCCGCCCGCGAAGCAGCCGCTGCTCGTTGAAGGTCAGCTCACCGGCGAGGTAACGGTCATAGAAATGCGTAGTCTCGTGCGTGAAGATCCGCCCGAACTTCTCCCACCCGACCTGGTCCAGGCCGGGCAGGAGGTGTTCGCTGACATCACGCAGCGCGGTGGTCATGGCGAATTCAAGGTCCACCAGCGTGTCGTCAATATCGAACAGGACACCCCGGATGACGCCAAAGGACGTGTGCAGGACACCGCCGCCGTCACCGCGCATGGCAGTCATTAGGCGCGGAAAGCGTGCAGGCGGGCCAGTGATGATTCCTTGCCCAGGATGACCATGGACTCAAAGAGCGGCGGGGAAATCCGCCGCCCGGAGATGGCCGTCCGGACAGGACCGAAAGCCAGCCGGGGCTTGATACCCAGATCCTCGACGAGGGCCTGCTTCAGCGCCGCCTGGATGTTCTCGGCGTTCCAGTCGGTGACGGCGTCGAGGGCGGTGATCGCGGCGTCCAGGACCTCGGTGAGGTTTTCCGGCAGCCCCTTGCGGGCATCATCCGCGATGTCGATTGCGTCATCGTTCTTGAACAGGAAGGAAATCATCTCGGGCGCTTCGCCCAGCAGTGCAATGCGCTCCTGGATAAGCGGTGCTGCCTCGGCAAGGATCTCCTCCTCGCGCGCCGTCAGGGTATCCCCCACCAGGTCTGCGGCGCGGAGGTACGGGACCAGGCGGCCCCTGAAGTCCTCCGCTGCCAACATCCGGATGTGGGTGCCGTTGATCGCTTCGGCCTTCTTGATGTCGAAGCGCGCCGGGTTGGCCAGGACGTCGTGGACGTCGAAGTTTTCGATGAGCTGTTCCACCGTGAAGATGTCCTCATCGGCGGACAGGCTCCAGCCCAGCAGGGAGAGGTAGTTCAGCAGGCCTTCGGGGATGAAACCGCGGTCCCGCAGCAGGAACAGGTTGGACTGCGGATCGCGCTTGGACAGCTTCTTGTTGCCCTCGCCCATGACGTAGGGAAGATGGCCGAACACCGGCATGTAGCTGGCGACGCCGATCTCCATCAGGGCCCGGATCAGCACCACCTGGCGGGGCGTGGAGGAGAGCAGGTCCTCACCGCGCAGAACGTGGGTGATCCCCATCAGGGCATCATCAACGGGGTTCACCAGGGTGTACAGCGGGGAGCCGTCGGCACGGACGATCACGTAGTCCGGGATGCTGCCGGCCTTGAAGGTAATGTCGCCGCGGACCAAGTCGGTGAACGTGACGTCCTCGTCCGGCATCCGGACGCGGAGCACGGGTTCACGTCCCTCGGCCTTGAACGCGGCAATCTGCTCGGCGCCGAGGTTGCGGTCGAAGTTGTCGTAGCCAAGCTTGGGGTCGCGGCCGGCCGCGCGGTGCCGGGCCTCCACTTCGTCCGGGGAGGAGTAGCACTCGTAGGCGTAGCCGGCGTCCAGGAGCTTGGCCACCACGTCCTTGTACAGGTCAAGGCGCTGCGACTGGCGGTACGGCTCGTGCGGGCCGCCCGTTTCGACGCCCTCTTCCCACGAGATGCCCAGCCACTTCAGGGCCTCGAGCAGCTGTTCGTAGCTCTCCTCGGAGTCACGTGCCGCGTCGGTGTCCTCGATGCGGAAGACGAATGTTCCCTGTGTGTGGCGGGCATAGGCCCAGTTGAACAGCGCAGTCCGGATCAGGCCCACGTGCGGGGTGCCGGTGGGCGACGGGCAGAACCGCACCCGGACCGGGGTTTCGGCGGTAACGGCAGGACTGGAGACGACGTTGGACACAGAAGGAGTAGTCATAGTGACTTCAACTTTACCGCCTGCACGGCGCGGAACTTCGCGGGGAAAAGCAACAGGCGCCGCGCGGGTCCGCGCAGCGCCTGCCGAAAGTACCGGGAGATGCCCTCAGCGGCGGACCACCGGATTGGAGAGGCGCCCGATCCCCTCGATCTCTACTTCGAAGCGGTCCCCGGCGGTGACCAGGCCAACGCCGGCGGGGGTTCCGGTCATGATGACGTCGCCGGGAAGCAGCGTGAAGGCGCGCGACACGACGGAAACCAGTTCGCGGACACCGCGGATCATCTGGCTGGTGCTGCCGTCCTGGCGCAGGTCACCGTTGAGCCGGCCCTGGATCTGCAGGTCATCGGTGTCGAGCTCGGTCTCGATCCACGGGCCCAGCGGTGCCGACGTGTCGAATCCCTTGGCGCGCGCCCACTGCAGGTCGGTCTTTTGGACATCACGGGCCGTGAGGTCGTTGCCGCAGGTGTAGCCGAAGATGACGTCGTCAACACGGTCCTCGGGAACGTCCTTGCAGATCCGTCCAATGACCACGCACAGCTCGGCCTCGAAGGAAACCTCGTCGGAGAATTCCGGCAGGACGATGGGATCGTTGGGCCCGATGACCGAGGTGTTGGGCTTCAGGAACAGCAGGGGCTGCTGGGGCACTTCGTTGCCAAGCTCCCGGGCGTGCTCAACGAAGTTGCGTCCCACGCCCACTACTTTGCTGCGCGGAATGATGGGGGCCAGCAGCCGCACGTCCTCAAGCTTGTACCTAAGGGTGGTTCGTTCCACGCCGTTGAAGAAGGGGTCGCCCTTGATGACAGTGACTTCCTCACTGCCGGGCTGGCCTTCAACTACGCCGTAGAGGGGATCGGAATCAGCTACAAAACGGGCGATACGCATGGTTCCTAGCGTACAGTCTCCGGCCCGACGTCCTGCTGCCGTTCGAGCCGCCGCCGTGACGGCGGGACACCGAGACGCCGGGACACCGGAGTGCAGTGACATCGCGACGCCGCTGCCAGGGCTTACGCCCGGAGGTACTCCAGCTGCGCGGCCACGGAGTTCTCTGCCGCACGCCGGACGGCGGGATCGACATCCGAATAGACGGCATCGGTAATTTCCGCGACGCCCGCGCCGGGTCCCAAGTCAGCGAGGGCTGCGCGGATCTGCGCGAGCCGTTCGAGCCGGTGGTTCCGGTAGGCGCGGACAACGGCATCAAGTGCGGGAAGCACCGGCCCGTGCCCGGGCAACACGGTGGCCGGCCCCAGCCGCTCCAGTCTGTCGAGGGTCGCCAGGTAGTCACCCAGCCTGCCGTCGGGAAAATCCAGCACCGTGGTGCCGCGGCCCAGGACGGTATCCCCGGTCAGTACCGCTCCGTGCGCGCCGTCGTGGGGCAGATGGAAACAGAGCGAGTCCGACGTGTGGCCGGGAGTGGCCATGACGTGCAGCTCGACTCCGGCGGCCCGGATGGTTTCACCGTGGGCAAGCGGCGTCCCGCCGTGGCAGTGCCACTCATCGGCAGCGCGGACGGGTGCGCCGGTGAGTTCGTGGAGGCGTGCGGCGCCTGCGGTGTGGTCCGCGTGGCGGTGGGTGATCAGGATGAGTTCCACTTCGACGGTCCCGGCCAGTTCCCGCAGGTGCTGTTCGTCCAGCGGCCCCGGGTCCACCACCACGGCGGTACCGGACCCCGGGCTGCCCAGCAGGTATGAATTGGTCCCGTCCAGGCTCATGGGTCCCGGATTGGGGGCCAGGCGGAATCGCGCCAGGTCGCTGGCCGTAAGAATCGATGGGCCTGATTCGGGAGTCACTGTCCCATCTTCGCACTTCTGAACTTCGCACCTCTGCTCGTCGAACTTCTGCGAAGGGAGGTCTCGGAGAGTTAGGGGCCGCGGTGCGCTCCCTATTAAGGTGCGCTCCCTATTAATAGGGAGCAAAGCACCAGTCGGGGCATGTTCAGGAAAGTACGACGCCGGGTGGTCCGCAAGCGTTGCGGGCCACCCGGCGTCGTGCGTCAGTCAGGACAGCTTAGGCGAGGCGCGTCAGCCAGCCGTGGGTATCCTCAACGATGCCGGTCTGGATGCCGAGGAGCTGCTCGCGGATGGCCATGGTGGTCCCCCTGCCTTCGCGTCCTCGGAGCCGATGAACTCCGTGGCATCCTTGAGGACACCGATGGGCGTGATGACGGCCGCCGTGCCGCAGGCGAACACCTCGGTGATTTCGCCCGACGCGACGCCGTCGCGCCATTCGTCCAGGGTGATCTTGCGTTCGGTGACAGCGCGGCCCATGTCCTTGGCCACCTGCATGACGGACATCCGGGTGACGCCTTCCAGGATGGTTCCGGTCAGCGCGGGCGTGACCAGCGAGCCGTCCTTCATAACGAAGAACACATTCATGCCGCCGAGTTCCTCAACAGCGTTGTCGTTGAACTGGTCGAGGAAGAGGACCTGCTTGCAGCCGTGGGCTTCGGCCTCCTGCTGGGCAATGAGGGACGCCGCATAGTTGCCGCCGCACTTGGCCGCGCCGGTGCCGCCGCGTCCTGCCCGGGCATACTCCCGCGAGATCCAGATGGACACGGGCTTCAGTTCACCGCCGAAGTAGTTGCCTGCGGGCGAGGCGATCACGCGGAAGGAGACCTCCCTGGCTGCCCGGACTCCCAGGAATGCCTCGGTGGCGATCATGAACGGACGGAGGTAGAGTGCCTCGCCGTCACCGGACGGCACCCATTCCCTGTCCGCCTGGACGAGCTCGCGGATCGCGCCGAGGAAGTACTCTTCGGGGAGTTCCGGGAGCGCCAGCCGGCGGGCCGACTTGTTCAGGCGCGCGGCGTTGGCCTCGGGACGGAAGGTCCAGACCGATCCGTCCGCATGGCGGTATGCCTTGAGCCCCTCGAAGATCTCCTGGCCGTAGTGCAGCACCGCTGCCGAAGGGTCGAGCGAAATGGGACCGTATGCCTCGACGCGCGCGTCATGCCAGCCGCCTTTGCCGTCCCCGTCGACGCTGTAGTCGACGATCGCGGTGTGGTCGGTGAAATAGTTGCCGAAACCTGGGTTCGCCAGGATGGCTGCACGCTCTTCAGCAGACTTCGGGGTTGCCGAGGGTTGCTGGGTGAATTCGACGCCATGGGCAGTCTGAGTCATGGTTCCTCCACGGTCGGCTGCCTGGTGTGTGAACGTGGTTCAGCGTCGGACCACGGCAGCATTTTGGTGATTCGAAACAAGCTTACGCCTGATGCGGGCCCCTACAGGGCGGCGGCGATGGCGTCGCCCACAGCGCTTGTGCTGCGTTCCTCGGCGTTGCGGCTTTCGACGTCGGCAATCACCGCAGCTTCGATCTTCTTCGCAGCGTCGGTGTAGCCGAGGTGGTCCAGGAGCATCGCGGCCGAGAGGATGGCCGCAGTGGGGTCTGCTTTCTGCTGGCCGGCGATGTCGGGAGCGGAGCCGTGCACCGGTTCGAACATCGACGGCGCGGTGCGCTCCATGTTGATGTTGCCCGATGCTGCCAGGCCGATGCCTCCGGTGACCGCCGCGGCGAGGTCGGTGATGATGTCGCCAAAGAGGTTGTCCGTAACGATCACGTCGAAGCGCGAAGGGTCGGTGACCATAAAGATCGTCGCTGCGTCGATGTGCAGGTAGTCGTGCGTGACGTCGGGGAATTCCTGGGCCACGGCTTCAACGGTGCGCTTCCACAGGTGGCCTGCGTAGACCAGCACGTTGTGCTTGTGCACCAGGGTGACGTGCTTGCGGGGACGCTCGCTGGCCCGGCGGAACGCATCGCGGACCACCCGTTCCACGCCGTGGGCGGTGTTCAGCGAAACCTCGGTGGCAACCTCATGCTTGGTGCCGGCGCGGAGAGTGCCGCCGTTGCCTACATAGGGCCCTTCGGTGCCTTCGCGGACCACAATGAAATCAATCTTGCCGGGGTTGGCCAGCGGACTGCCCACGCTGCCGAAGAGGCGCGACGGGCGCAGGTTGACGAAATGGTCCAGGCTAAAGCGGAGCTTCAGGAGCATCTCCCGCTCGATGATGCCGGACGGGATCCGGGTGTCACCGGGAGCCGCGCCGACCGCGCCGAACAGGATGGCGTCACGGGTGCGGAGATCACTGAGCACTTCCTCCGGAAGGGTCTCGCCGGTCTCCAGCCAGTGCTGGGCTCCCAGCTTGTAGTGGGTCTGGTCCAGGGTGACGCCTTCAGCGGCCACAACCTTCTCCAGGACCTTCAAGGCTTCGGCGATGACCTCGGGGCCGATGCCGTCGCCGGGAATGACAGCAAGATTAATCGTGGATGCGCTCATGGTTTCAGGGTAGCCAAGCCATCCACATAATGGTCAAGTTGTCTCAATATCCGAACACTCCGGGGCCGGTCCGGGACCTCAGCGCGCCGGCACCGGTGAGGCCACCACGGCCACGTTCTTTCCCCACGGATCCTCGGTGTAGCAGCTGATGAGAACCAGCCGGTTGGGTGCAACCGCCCAGATGGGGCTGTCCTTCAAGGTGGCTTTCGTGTATGTGGTGACCGAATCCACCCTGTACGTCATGGTGCCGGTTGCGGTGGTGACTGTAATTTCATCCCCGGCCGCGGCGGCTGAACTCAAGTGGTTGAAAGGCGCATCGAGCCCGATCCAGCTGTGCCCGATGACGTAGGTCGTATTTGTGGAGCCGGCTCCCGGCGTCCCGAACGGCGTCAGCCAGTAGGCGTCCATTGTTTCCGGCGGCTCGATGCTGTGGCTGTCGGCATCGGCGGAATCGGGCGCCAGGGGGTTCACCACCACGTCCATACCGGCGGCCGGGTACGTAACCCGTTGCGGCGGCGACGCGGCCGGATAGGAAACGGCGGGCGGCGCTGTGGACGAAACTCCTGTGGGCGTAGCTGTGGGAACCAGGGCTGAGGGCCAGACCTCCTGGACGGATCCGGAGAGAACAGTTCCCGTTGAATCGCCAGAGGCGATCGGGCTATGGCCTCCGGTTCCGGAGACTCCGTAGACCAGCCAGGCCGTCAACAACCCCACAGCGCAGAGCGCTAATACCAGTAGGTCCCGGAAGCTGAGAAGCAGGCCACGGATAGCGGGAAAACTGATGCGGCGGGCCCTGCGGTGACTGACCATTGAGGCTCCTCAAATGCCGAACCGGGCTAAATGGGAGGGCGGGTGCCGTGGTTTCACGGCACCCGCCCGTTGGATTGAGCTAGCCGTTCGCGCCGCGGGACCGCAGGCTGCCCTTGACCAACACCCATGCACCTACTGCGCTGAAGAGGACAGTCAATGCAGCCAGCCATGCAGGAACACCGGGGCCGGAGCTGCCAACGGCAGTCTGGACGTTGTATCCAACATTGCTCGCTGCCGGGACACCGGTGGCAGCGGCCCCCTGGGGAGCCGCGGATACGGGAGCGACCGTGGCTGCCAGCGGCGCAGCCGCTGGAGGTGCTACCGCAGGAGGGGCTGCCGCAGGCGGGGCAGCAGCCGGCGGAACAACCGCAGGCGGGACAACCGAGTCAACCGGGACGACAGCTGGCGGCACGACCGCCGGCGGCTCCACCGGGCCGGGATCAACCGGACCAGGATCAACCGGGCCGGGATCCACGGGGCCGGGATCCACCGGACCGGGATCAACCGGGACAACAGGGCCAGCCACAACGCAGCCGTTGGCCAGCAAAGCAATGTTCTCCGGCGTCAGGTTCTGCCCGTCGGGCATATCGTCCCCGGAGTTTGCCGGCACAATGTCGCCGGTATCCCCCACATGTGCCGACAAAGCGTTCAGGCTGATCGTCTCAAAAAGATAGGGGTTGGATGCAGAGCCGGTGGCGTGGCAAATACTGATCTTTCCCGGGGGCGCGGCGTTCGCCGCAACTGTGGCGCCCATGAGTCCCAGGCCCACCACCCCCAGAGTGGCGATAGTGCGTTTCATTTTCGGTCCCTCCATAGCAAATCCGATTCGAACTGACCAGACTGCGCGGAGTAACCGTCTTGAGAACAGGAACTGCAAAACCTGTGTGAGACCTCAATGAGGGAAATGAATGGTGACAGTTACTCCCCAGAATTCGTCATCAGTTCGCTTGCCTTTTCAGGCTAGGTTTGCGGCACAGGTTAAACCCGAGTAACGGGTACGCGATTACCCGACCGGGCGCGGCTACCTACTACCTGCTTCATGAATATATTCACTCGCATGCATAGACAGGACTACGTGGAAGCAGCCCGTGTGTGGAGCCCAAAACGTCTATGGAAACCGTCGTCCTGAAGGCAAAATAACGCTCCCCCACCTGTTGAGACAGGGGAGGGAGCGTTGGGTAATTGCTGAAGGCGCTGCAGGAGCGTCTGGCGCTCAACTAGGCTTCGGCAGGTTCCTCGTACTTCGGGAAGATCGGGGCCGGGGCGGGGAGTTCGGTGCCGGGAACCAGCGGGGTGGCAATCGCCGCGAACCGGCGGGCATCCCCTTCGGGCTGGCCGAGCGTCTCCAGAAGAGCGGAGGACGCCGTCGGCATCACCGGCTGGACCAGGATGGCCACGATCCGCAGCACCTCCAGGGTCACGTACAGCACAGTGTTCATCCGCTCGACGTCGGTCTTCCGCAGGACCCACGGCGCCTGATCGGCGAAGTAAGCATTGGTGTCGCCAAGAACGCCCCAGATCGCCTCCAGCGCGCGGCTGAATTCCTGCTTCTCGAACGCAGCCCGGGCGGCGTCCAGCAGACCGTTGGCCTGGGCCAGCAGCGCGGTGTCCTGGGCAGAGAACTCGCCCGGCACGGGCACCCGGCCTTCGCAGTTCTTGGCCACCATGGACAGCGACCGCTGCGCCAGGTTCCCGAAGTTGTTCGCGAGGTCGGCGTTCATCCGGCCGACGATCGCTTCGTGGTTGTAGTTGCCGTCGGCGCCGAAGGGCACTTCGCGGAGCAGGAAGAACCGGACCTGGTCCAGACCGTACTGTGCCACGAAGTCGGCCGGCGCCACCACGTTGCCCAGGGACTTGGACATCTTGACGCCGTTGTTCTGCAGGAAGCCGTGGATCATGACCCGCTTGGGGAGCTCCAGTCCGGCGCTCATCAGGAACGCGGGCCAGTAGATGGCATGGAACCGGGAGATGTCCTTGCCGATCACGTGGACGTCCGCCGGCCAGTACTTCGCAAAGGACTCCGACTCGACGTCGGGGTACCCTACCCCGGTGAGGTAGTTCGTCAGCGCGTCCACCCAGACGTACATAACGTGCTTGTCGTTGCCGGGGACCGGGACACCCCAGTCGAAGCTGGTCCGGCTGATGGACAGATCCTCCAGGCCGCCCCGGACAAAGCTCACCACCTCGTTGAAGCGGTACTGCGGGGCACCGAACTCGGGATGCTCCTCGTACAGCGCCAGCAGCTTGTCCTGGTAGGCGGAAAGCCGGAAGAAGTAGCTTTCCTCGGCCGTCCAGGTCACCTCGGTGTCCGTTTCGCGCGAGTAGCGCACGCCGTCGTCCTTGACTACGGTCTCGTCCTCCACGTAGTACGCTTCGTCACGGACCGAGTACCAGCCTTCGTATTTGGACAGGTAGATGTCCCCGTTGGCTTCCATCTTCTTCCAGATAGCCTGGGACGCGGCGTAGTGGTCCTCGTCCGTGGTCCGGATGAAACGGTCGTAGGAGATGCCCAGGTCAGCATGGGCGGCTTTGTAGATCTCGGCATTCCGGTCCACCAGCTCCTTGGGCGTTATGCCTTCCTTCTCCGCCGCCTGCGCGATCTTCATGCCGTGCTCGTCCGTGCCGGTCAGGAAGAAGACGTCATAGCCGTCCAGTCGCTTGAACCGGGCCATTGCGTCGGTGGCGATGTACTCATAGGCATGGCCGATGTGTGGCACACCATTGGGGTACGTGATGGCAGTGGTGATGTAGAACGGGGTCTGGGCTGAAGACGACACTCTGGGAAGTTACCTTTTTCGAAAGCGGTGGCGGGACCGGCAGCGGGGAACGCTACCCCTAAATCTAGATCAGTTCGGTCAGCGTATCGCTCAGCCGGACAAGTTCGTGGTCATGTGAAGCCACCAGCACAGCAATTCCGTCGGACGTGGTGTCCTTGAGGATGCTGATGATGCGGTTGGCCGAGGTGCGGTCCAGGCTCGCCGTGGGTTCATCCACCACCAGCACTCGGGTTCCGAGGATCAGGGCGCGGGCGATAGCTACGCGCTGACGCTCACCGCCGGACAGCTGCGCGGGCCGGTGCCGCATGCGCCGCCCCAGGCCAACGAGGTCCAGAAGGTCCTTGGCCATGTCCCGGCGCTGGTCCACTTCGCCGTCCGGTACGGCCGGCAGCAGCACGTTCTCGAGGGCGCTCATGCCGTCAATCAGGGCCCCGCCCTGGTCAACGTAGCCGATCAGGGCACGGCGGCGGTCGGCGATTTCGTCGTCGCCCATGCTCTCCAGCGACTGGCCTTCCCAGAAGACCCGGCCCGACGTCGGGAGCGTGAGTCCCGCCCCGACGGTCAGGATGCTGGTCTTGCCGGAACCGCTTCGGCCGGCCACGCAGTGCATTTCCCCTGCGTGAAGGGTCAGGTCGAAGCCTTCGACGACATTGACTGCGTCGGCGCCGCCCTTCTGGCCGCCGTAACGGATGGTGATGTTGCTCAGTTCCAGGGGGGTCCCGTGGTCCGCGGCCTTCAGGATGGTGTTGGCACGGGTCTGGAGCGAGCCGTCCCCGGCGTCATCCTGGGGAATCCCGTCGAGATTCAGGTCGTTGTTCATTGGACCACTTTCGTTGCAATTGGAATCCAGCAAAGTACAGCCACGAGTCCGGCCAGGGCGGCCCAGAGTGCGGCATAGGGTGCGAGCAGGAGGCCGATGCCGAGGGCGCCGACCACGCCGAGCGGCAGTGCCACTGTGCCCACAAGGGCGTTTTCGAACAGCCGGACCTGGCCCAGCATGTCCGGGTTCCAGCCCATCGCTTCGAGGGTGCCGAGGTACTGGCGTTTGGCCTGCAGCTCAAAGCGGCCCGTGACGAGGGTCAGCACCAGCCCCACGGCCACGCCGGATAGGGCCAGCACAATGCTTGGCAACGCCACGCTGGCCGCCGCGAGTCCGCTTAGGGCGCTGGCGCCGGCAGCCCGGGGAATGTCGATGAGCAGGGCTATCAGCCCGCCCACTGCCGCCCCGAACACGCCCACCGCCACCGCGAGGGAGATGGTGTTGAACTTGTTGGTGCTCAGCTGCCGGTTGGCGAAGGTCAGCGGGGAGTCGACGGCGATCAGCCGCTCGTCGTGCTGCGGTTCCTGGTCCACTTCATCGCGGTGCCTCAGCTGCCGCGCGGCAAAGTAGGCGGCGGCGAGGTAGAGCACCAGTACCGAGGCGGAGACGGTGACCGTGGCGAGGTTCCAGCTGACCAGGCTCAGGATGGTGCCGGCAATCGCCAGCAGGGCCGCTCCGACACCGAATTCGGCGAGCACCCAGCTGCGGATCCTCTTCTGGGTCCAGCCCATGGCACGCAGCGTTCCGGCTTCGAGGCGGCGCTGGCGGATGTAGCTGACGGTGGACGCGCCTGTGAGCAGGGCCGCACCGCAGAGGGTGAGGAACAGCAGTGTCAGGTTGGTTCCGGTCAGCGAGCCTGACACGGCGTCGGCCGCGTTCTGGCGGACCCAGGACTGGGTGACAGTGCCCAGCGCGGACTCCTTGCCGGCGTCGTCCTTGGAGTAGCCGGGGACGAAGATGTTGGCGTCTTCACGCGCGGAGCCGGCAACCACAGTGGCCTCAAGGCCCATGTCGCGGATCTCGTTGGCGAGCTGTTCAACTTCCGGCTGCGACTGCTTCCAGCTGCCCGGCGCCTTGGCCCGGACACGGACCGCATCGATGACCGATGCGTTCTTTTCGAAGCCCCGCGCGGCGGCCAGGCCGTAGTAGTCCGTGATGGCGCCGGCGGACTGGCTGACCAGGCCCGTGGCGCTCAGCGACGGCTTCAGTTCGGTGTTCTCCACCTTCTTGCCGTCGGCGTCTTCAGTCAGGGTCAGCGGTGTGGGGTCGTAGCCGCCGAGGGGCAGCCGGTTGATGTCCCCGGCGGCTTCCTTGACCTTCTCGGGATCAAAAGTTCCGTAGACCATGGCCAGCGGTGCAGCGACCTTGGTGCCCGTCTCCAGGCTTTCGCGGTAGGAGCGCTCGTCCACGGGCGCGCGCTGGGTCTGGTCGACGGGCGCACCGCCGGCCCCCTTCTCCGGGAGCCGGTTGACGGTCACCCACTCCCCCGGCGTTGCGGTCTTGTCAACGGCGCCGTTTCCGGCGGTCGAGCCGTCGGTGTACTTGGGGGCGGAAGCGAAGTCGGTGCTCCAGGTTGCCGGGTTGTACAGGCCCTGGCTGAAGTTCCCGGTGTTGCCCAGGAGCTTGGAGTAGTCCTGCGAGCCCGGCCAGGAGAGTGCGAACGGGGACTTGGAGACGAACGGCAGGTAGTCCTTGTCCAAGGAGCGGGTCACGGTGCCGACGTCTTTGACCACGTTGCCGGAATCGTCGATTTCCTCGATCTTGACCGAGTACTTGAGATCCAGCGAGGTGCCGGAGCGGACAATCAGCGGGATGGCCTGGGAGTCGGCGGTGAGCTGGCCGTCGCGCTTGGCCTGCTGGTACTGGGTCATCAGCGGCGCCCAGTACTTGAGCTTTACGCCGAGGAAGTCGGGCCCCTGTTGCAACTCCTCCATGCTGATGCCGGTGGTGAAGAGGCTCTCGAAGTGCCGGCCGATTGCTCCGGCATTGCGGGCATCAGCCGGCGGCGCCTTTTCGAGCGGTGCCAGGAAGTCACCGGCAGTGCCCAGCAGGGCACGCTCGGAGATGGGGTCGACGGCGACGACGGACTCCGTCACCTGGGGCGCCAGCGGGAGGGACACTGACAGGTTGAACAGGTTATGTTCCGAACCCCCGGCCGGAGCCGGGAACTTGATCCCTGTTTCGCCTTCAGCGCCCGCAATGCGGATGCTCTTCCCACCGGGGGTCTGATCCTCGACGAGCCGGCCCTTGCCGAGGGATCCCTCTGCCATGGATTTGAACAGCGTCTGTTCGGATTTGCCGTCGGAGCTGACGGCGCTGGCCGTCATCCGGTATTTCTTGGCCTGGTCGGTGAGGACTGATTCCGCAGCCGGCCACTTGCTGGGGTCGGTCCCGCCGGGTTGCCCCGCCGTTGCCGTGCCCACCAGGCCGGCGTTGAAGCCCAGGTAGTCCATGGCGTCAAGCCGCGGGGACTCAAGGTTCTGGGATACCCGGGACACCAGACTGATCGGGGCTGCCACGGAGGTGCCCGAGAGCTTCCTGATGCCGTCCAGCTGATCGAAGCTGATGCCACCCTGGCCGTTGGCGATTTCCGGCTGCATCAGCGCGCCGCCGGAACCTGCCTTGGCCTGGACCAGGATGTCGTACAGGCCTCGGGAATTCTCGTCGACTGTTCGGTTGAGCGCCGCCTGCGACTGGCCTGGATGAGGACGGACAGGCACATGGCGACGATCAAAATGGCCGCGGTCAGCAAAAGCACTCGGCTTCTGATGAACCTCTGGACGGCGTTCATTGGGCTCCCTGAAAGCTGGATTGCGTGTGTGCACACCTCAGTCACACCTCAATGGCGTGAAGGCGTCCCCTGCCGGGCGTGCAAAAGATAATGGCCGGTCTGCCAGCCGGATCCGAAAATCGGACCCAGCCATTGTACGCAGACCGGCCAATCATACGTGGCAGAAGTTAACCTCTGTCACGGGAAGTTCACCGAATAGGCGGGAGGTCAGTCTTCGAGATCGACTTCGCGCACCATCTCCGCACCGATGCCTGCCTTGATTGCGTCAAGGACCTGCTGCGGAACCGAGCTGTCGATGGTCAGGAGCGCCAGGACCTGGCCGCCTTCAGCCTGGCGTGCAACCTGCATGCCGGCGATGTTGATGTTGTTCATGCCCAGGATGTGCCCGATGGTGCCGATCACGCCGGGGCGGTCAGCATAGGCCACCACCACGAGGTGCTCGCTGATGGGGATTTCCACCTCGTAGCCGTTGACGCCAACGAGCTTCTGGATCTGCTTGGGTCCGGTCAGGGTTCCGGCTACGGAGATCTGGCTGCCGTCGCTCAGCGCGCCGCGCAGGGTCAGGACGTTGCGGTAGGACTCGGTGTCCGGCGTGGTGATGAGGCGGACGTTGATGCCCCGCTGCTCGGCGATGACCGGCGCGTTGACGTAGGAGACCTGTTCGGTCACGACGTCGGCGAAGATGCCCTTGAGCGCGGCCAGTTCCAGGACCTTGACATCAAGGGAGGAAATCTCGCCGGCAACCTCGACGTCGAACTGCGTCAGGGACGCGTGCGTCAGGGCGGTGAAGATCCGGCCCAGCTTCTCAATCAGCGGGATGCCCGGGCGGACGTCCGGAGCAATGACGCCGCCGGCAACGTTTACCGCGTCAGGGACGAGTTCCCCGGCCAGGGCCAGGCGGACGGACTTGGCAACGGAGACGCCGGCCTTTTCCTGCGCTTCGTCGGTGGATGCGCCCAGGTGCGGGGTGACCACCACGTTGTCCATGTCAAAGAACGGCAGGTCGGTGCTGGGTTCCTTGACGAAGACGTCGACGCCGGCTCCGGCGATCTCGC
This sequence comes from Arthrobacter sp. 24S4-2, assembly GCF_005280255.1. Classification (NCBI taxonomy): domain Bacteria; kingdom Bacillati; phylum Actinomycetota; class Actinomycetes; order Micrococcales; family Micrococcaceae; genus Arthrobacter; species Arthrobacter sp. 24S4-2. The sequence continues at coordinate 3,569,549 of NZ_CP040018.1, forward strand.
CGTCCTTCAAGGCCGCGTGGAGCGCTTCCTCGTCCACCAGGCCGCCGCGGGCGACGTTGATGACGTAGGCGGTCTTCTTCATCTTCTTGAACGCCTCGGCGCCGAGCATGCCGACAGTCTCAGGCGTCTTGGGCATGTGGATGGTGATGAAGTCGGACTGCGCCAGCAGTTCGTCAAGGGTCACCAGCTGTACGCCCAGCTGGGCTGCGCGGGCAGACGTGATGTAGGGGTCGTAGGCCAGGATCTTGGTGTCGAAACCCTTGAGCCGGGCAGCCACGAGGGCACCGATGCGGCCCAGGCCGATGATGCCGATCTTCTTTTCGTAGAGTTCGATTCCGGTGTACTTGGAGCGCTTCCACTCGCCGTCCTTGAGCGCGGCACTGGCCTGCGGGATGTGGCGGGCGAGGCTCAGGATGTGGCCCACGGTAAGTTCGGCGGCGGAAACGATGTTCGACGTCGGTGCATTGACCACCATGACACCGGCCTGGGTTGCGGCCTTGATGTCCACGTTGTCCAGGCCTACGCCGGCGCGGGCGATGACTTTAAGGTTCTTGGCGGCGGCGATGGCCTCGGCGTCCACCTGCGTGGCGGAGCGGACCAGGATGGCGTCAACATCCGCGATGGCTGCGAGCAGCTGGGAACGGTCGGCGCCGTCGGTCTGGCGGATTTCAAAGTCCGGGCCGAGGGCCTCGACTGTGGCGGGTGAAAGTTCTTCGGCGAGCAGTACTACGGGTTTTGACACGGCTGATCCTCTGCGTTGCAGTCCGGGGGATAAATCAAGTCTAGGCTGACGGAAAGGCCGGGCTCACATTGTTAAGTGTGAACCCGGCCTCACTGTTGCGCTGGTGCGCTCTGCCTGGCGGCTGAATGCCGGGCTTAGCGGGCTGCCGAGCCCTCTACGTAGTCCGCGTCCTGCTGCTGCCAGGAGAACAGGGAGCGCAGCTCGCGGCCGACACCCTCGATGGGGTGCTGCTCGGCCTTGGCACGGAGCTCCTTGAACTCGACGCCGCCGTTGTCCTGGTCATCAATGAAGCGCTTGGCGAAGGCACCGTTCTGGATGTCGGCGAGGACAGCCTTCATGTTTTCCTTCACCTCGGGGGTGATGACGCGCGGGCCGGAGACGTAGTCGCCGTACTCTGCGGTGTCGGAAACGCTCCAACGCTGCTTGGCGATGCCGCCTTCCCACATGAGGTCAACGATGAGCTTGAGCTCGTGAAGCACCTCGAAGTAGGCGATCTGCGGCTGATAGCCGGCTTCGGTCAGGGTCTCGAAGCCGTACTGGACCAGCTGGGACACGCCGCCGCACAGGACGGCCTGCTCACCGAACAGGTCGGTTTCGGTCTCTTCGGTGAAGGTGGTCTTGATGACACCGGCGCGGGTGCCGCCAATGGCCTTGGCGTAGGACTTGGCCAGGTCCCAAGCGGAACCGGTGGCGTCCTGCTCCACGGCGATGATGTCCGGGATGCCGCGGCCGGCTTCGAATTCGCGGCGGACCGTGTGGCCGGGAGCCTTCGGGGCGATCAGGATGACGTCAACGCCCTCCGGTGCCTCGATGTAGCCAAAGCGGATGTTGAAGCCGTGTGCGAAGGCCAGGGCCTTGCCTGCGGTCAGCTTGTCCTTGATGGAGTCGTTGTAGATCGAGCGCTGGTGCTGGTCCGGTGCCAGGATCATGATGACGTCGGCCCATTCGGCGGCGTCGGCAACGTTCTTGACCGTGAAGCCTGCTTCCTCGGCCTTGGCGATCGACTTCGAGCCTTCCTTGAGGGCGATGACAACCTCAACGCCGGAGTCGCGCAGGTTCAGCGCGTGGGCGTGGCCCTGGGAGCCATAGCCCACAATCGCAACCTTGCGACCCTGGATGATGGACAGGTCTGCGTCGTCGTCATAGAACATTTCAGTCACTTGCGTAACTCCTCTTGAGTGGATTTCTTCTTTGATATTGTCTGTGGTGCTGGGGTACTGGGCGCTTACGCGGAGCGTAATGCCCTGTCACTCATGGAGCGGGATCCCCGTCCAACGGCCAAGGTGCCGGACTGCACGATTTCGCGGATACCGAAGGGCTCGAGCACTGACAGCAGCGCGGTGAGCTTCTCGGGGTGGCCGGTTGCTTCAATGACCACCGAGTCGGTGGAGACGTCGACCACTGAAGCGCGGAACAGGTCTGCAGCCTGGGTCACCTGCAGGCGTGTTGCGGCATCCGCACGTACCTTGACCAGGATGTGGTCACGCTGTACGGAAGATTCTGAGGTGAGTTCAACAATCTTGATCACATTGACCAGCTTGTTCAACTGCTTGGTGACCTGTTCGATCAGGTCACCGTCGGCGTCGACGACGACGGTCATCCGGGACATGCCCGGGACTTCCGTCGGGCCGACTGCCAAGGAATTGATGTTGAAGGCCCGGCGCGCGAAGAGGCTCGCGACGCGGGTCAGCACACCGGGTTTGTCTTCGACCAGAACGGACAGCGTGTGACGGCTCATGATCAGTCCTCCTCTTCCCATTCCGGGGTCATGTTGCGGGCGACCTGGATCTGGTCGTTGCTCACTCCGGCGGGCACCATCGGCCACACCATGGAGTCGGGGCTCACCACGAAGTCGATGACGACGGGGCGGTCGTTGATCTCCAGTGCCTTCTTAATGGTGGCGTCGATGTCTTCATCGCGCTCACACCGGAAGGAAGCACAGCCGTAGGCCTCACCCAGTTTCACGAAGTCCGGAATCCGGACTGTTTCGTGGCCCGTGTTCAGGTCGGTGTTCGAGTAGCGGCCCTCGTAGAAGAGCGTCTGCCACTGGCGCACCATTCCCAGCGACGAGTTGTTGATGATGGCAACCTTGATGGGGATCTTGTTGATGGCGCAGGTGGCCAGTTCCTGGTTGGTCATCTGGAAGCAGCCGTCACCGTCGATGGCCCAGACCACACGGTCCGGTTCGCCCACCTTCGCGCCCATGGCCGCGGGAACCGCGTATCCCATGGTGCCGGCGCCGCCGGAGTTCAGCCAGGCGTGCGGGCGTTCGTACTTGATGAACTGCGCGGCCCACATCTGGTGCTGGCCAACGCCGGCCACATAAATGCCTTCGGGGCCGGTGAGGGCACCGATGCGCTCGATGACGCGCTGCGGCGCGCTCAGTCCGTCCTCAGGTTCGGTCCAGCCAAGCGGGTAAGTTTCCTTCAGGTTGTTCAGGAAAGCCCACCAGCTCTCCAGGTCAGGCTTGCCGGCAATCTCGAACTGCGACTTCACTGCCTCGGTCAGTTCCGGGATGATCTCCTTGACGGAGCCCACGATCGGAACGTCCGCCGTGCGGTTCTTGGAAATCTCGGCCGGATCGATGTCGGCGTGGATCACCTTGGCGTTGGGTGCGAACGACTTCAGGATGCCGGTGACGCGGTCGTCAAAGCGTGCTCCCAGCGTGATGAGGAGATCCGACTGCTGCAGCGCTGTCACGGCTGAAACCGTGCCGTGCATGCCCGGCATGCCGACGTGTTGCGGGTGGGAGTCCGGGAAGACGCCCCGGGCCATCAGGGTGGTGACCACGGGGGCACCGGTAATTTCGGCGAGTTCACGCAGTTCTGCGGAAGCATGCGCCTTGACCACGCCGCCGCCGACGTACAGGACGGGCTTACTGGCCGCGGCAATCAGCTTCGCTGCTTCGCGGACCTGCTTGTTATGGCCGCGGACCACCGGGCGGTAACCCGGAAGGTCGATCTTGGGCGGCCAGGAGAAGGTCATCTGGCCCTGCTGCGCATCCTTGGCAATATCCACGAGCACGGGACCGGGACGGCCCGTGGAGGCAAGGTGGAATGCCTCTGCCATGACGTGCGGGATGTCGTTGGGGTCGGTCACCAGGAACGAGTGCTTGGTGATCGGCATGGTGATGCCGACTATGTCCGCCTCCTGGAAGGCGTCCGTTCCAATGACCCCGCTGGAAACCTGGCCGGTGATGGCCACCAGCGGCACGGAGTCCATGTGCGCATCCATGATTGCGGTAACGAGGTTGGTGGCTCCGGGGCCCGAGGTGGCGATGCAAACGCCCACCCGCCCGGTAACCATGGCGTAGCCTTGCGCGGCGTGGCCGGCTCCCTGTTCGTGACGGACCAGCACGTGATTCATGCGGGAGGCCATCAAGGGTCATAGGTGGGCAGGATCGCGCCACCGGGCAAACCAAAAATATCGTCCACGCCGAGTTCTTCGAGCGAGCGGACAATTGCTTGCGAACCGGTCATCACCGTCGGGGGTACGACGTTGTTCGGTCCAAGGACAGGAGAGACAGCAGCAGCGTGGTCGACACCGGCAACAGCCGTGCGGTCGGCGCGTTCCGGAGCCTTGGGGGCTCCAGCGGACTTTGAGGCCATCAGCGAGGGGCTGATCGGCGATCCTTTGCTCATCGGACTCTTCCTTTGTGGATCTTCATTAGCGGGTGGTACTCATGGCGGATTCAATTACTGCAAGAAATACTGCAAGAAATAAAAAAACCCCTCAGCCAGCTGGCTCTTCGAGGGGTTGCGCGTGACGGTTCGTTACCAGTCGGGCTATTGAGCCACGCGCTTGGTAAGGACGACGAGGATGCCGACGGTAACGAATGCGATCATGCGTTCAGTTTTCCCTCTATGTGAGACACGTGTCAACGACGACGGCGCGCGTCTCACCATATGGACTCCATCGTCCACGGGTTGATCCTACCCCAAGCCTCCGGCGCCAGCGCCGTCCGCCCGGGGCCCCTCGGATCAGCCCTTATTAAGCCCTGCCGCCTCCAGCGGCGATGTCACCGCCGGAGGCCAGCATGACAGCCAGCTATCCGCAGTATGCGCCGGTGGAGGCGCTGTGCACCAGCTTGGCGTACTTGGCGAGGACGCCCTTGGTGAACTTGGCCGGCAGCGGCTCCCAACCGATCTTGCGGGACTCGAGCTCGGCGTCGTCCACCAGGAGGTCGAACGTGCGGGCAGCGATGTCCACGCGGATCATGTCGCCGTCCTTGACGAAGGCGATGGGGCCGCCGTCGACAGCTTCCGGTGCCACGTGGCCGATGCACAGGCCGGTGGTGCCGCCGGAGAAGCGGCCGTCCGTGAGAAGCAGGACATCCTTGCCCAGACCGGCACCCTTGATGGCTCCGGTGATGGCAAGCATCTCGCGCATGCCGGGGCCGCCCTTCGGGCCTTCGTAACGGATGACGACGACGTCCCCGGCCTTGATCAGGCCCTTGTCCAGTGCGTCCAGGGCGCCCTGCTCGCGTTCGAACACGCGGGCCGTGCCTTCGAAAACGTCGGCGTCGAAGCCGGCGCTCTTAACGACGGCGCCTTCAGGTGCCATGGAACCGTGCAGGATGGTGATGCCGCCGGTCTTGTGGATCGGGTTGTCCAGCGCACGCAGGATCTTGCCGTCAAGGTCCGGCGGGTTGATGGACGCAAGGTTTTCCGCCAGGGTCTTGCCGGTGACGGTGAGGCAGTCGCCGTGCAGCAGCCCGGCGTCGAGCAGTGCCTTCATGATCACCGGAACGCCGCCGATCTTGTCGACGTCGGTCATGACGTAGCGGCCGAACGGCTTCAGGTCGCCAAGGTGCGGGATCTTGTCGCCGATGCGGTTGAAGTCATCCAGGGTCAGCTCAACCTCGGCCTCGCGGGCAATGGCGAGCAGGTGCAGGACGGCGTTGGTGGAGCCGCCGAATGCCATGGTGACGGCGATGGCGTTCTCGAACGCCTTCTTGGTCATGATGTCGCGGGCGGTGATGCCGAGGCGGAGCAGGTTAACCACTGCTTCACCGGACTTGCGGGCGAACTCATCACGACGGCGGTCTGCCGAGGGCGGGGCGGCCGAGCCCGGCAGGGACATGCCCAGCGCTTCGCCGATGCAGGCCATGGTGTTGGCCGTGTACATGCCGCCGCAGGCACCTTCACCCGGGCAGATGGCCTTTTCGATGCGTTCAAGGTCCCCGAGGCTCATCTTGCCGGCGGCACAGGCGCCCACGGCCTCGAAGGCGTCAATAAGGGTGACTTCTTTTTCGGAGCCGTCCTCCAGCTTGACCCAGCCGGGCATGATGGAGCCGGCGTAGAGGAAGACGCTCGCGAGGTCCAGGCGCGCCGCTGCCATCAGCATGCCGGGTAGGGACTTGTCGCAACCGGCCAGCAACACGGAGCCGTCAATGCGCTCCGCCTGCATCACGGTCTCGACGGAGTCGGCAATGACTTCCCGGGAGACCAGGGAGAAGTGCATGCCTTCGTGGCCCATCGAGATTCCGTCGGAAACGGAGATCGTGCCGAACTGCATGGGGAAGCCGCCGCCTGCGTGCACGCCTTCTTTGGCGCCCTGGGCCAGCCGGTTCAGGGAAAGGTTGCAGGGAGTGATCTCGTTCCAGGAACTCGCCACGCCAATCTGGGGCTTGGCAAAATCGTCGTCGCCCATGCCGACCGCACGGAACATGCCACGCGCGGGCGCAGCGTGGATTCCATCGGTTACGACCCGGCTGCGGGGCTTGATGTCCGGCTTGTTTTCTGTCGCGGTTTGGGTGTCCTCACTCATGGGTCAAAGTCTATGGCTCAGACAGGGCCCCAACGACCCGGAAGGGCGCGTTAAGCCGAAAACCGGGAATATTTCGATCAAATAGTGGACTCTCGTCTCGAATACTGAGACAGGACGTTCCGGGCCGGCTATTCACGTGTCACACGTCACGGACCCCGGCGGCGTCGATGGAGGCGGCCTCGGCCTCCAGCATGGACAAAACCTGCCGGATGGTTGTGCGGGCGGCCACGTCCGGGCGGGCGAGGGCCACGATGCTGCGGCGGGCAGTGACCCCCGTCAGCGGCCGCAGGACGAATCCCCTCTCCTGGTTCTTCGAGGCCGTGTAACGCGGCAACAGGCTGAGGCCATGGCCGGCGCTGACCAGGGCCTCAAGCACCCGCAGGTCCGGGAACAACTGGGCACGCATTGCCGCGGAGCCGGCCTTGGCCTCGATCTGGCGCAGCACGGTATCGAACGGAAAGCCTTCCGGCACACCCATCCACGGGAATCCCACAACATCCCTGGCCGTCAGCGAGGGCTTCGCTGCCAGGACGTGCCCGGCGGGCAACGCCACATCCAGGGGCTCATTCAGGAGCGGAACCACCACAAGCCCCTGCCTCGCGAAGACCTCGGGACCATCGACGCTGTGGGCAAGCACCACGTCGTAGTCGGCTGCGAGGGCGGCGAAGCCCGCAACCCCCGGGTCCTCAAAACGCGCCTCGAACGTGAGCCCGTCGATCGCCTTGACGCGGTGCAGGAGGCCGGGAAGGAACATTTCGGCGGCACTCGGGAAGAAGGCCGCCGTGACGTGGGTCTGCCAGCCCCGCCGGTAGGTGTCGATGGTGGCTTCGGCCCGTGCCATGGCCGTGGAAACCTCAGCCGCCGCCGAAGCCATGGCACGTCCGGCCTCGGTAAGGCGCACTCCCCTGCCGGATTTTTCAACCAGGATCACGCCGAGCTCATCCTGGAGGGTCTTGAGCTGCTGCGAGACGGCCGACGGCGTCACGTCCATCGCTTCGGCAGTGGCACCCACGGTGCCCCGGTCCGAAAGTTCACGGAGAATCCGGAGCCGTTTCAAATCCATGAAGCGAGGCTACAGGATGGTGGCGACTCCCCCATGTAAGCCTTTACAGCCCTAATCGCACCGACGTAACGTCAAGCAACGGCAACCTTGCCTTGTGGACAGAAGGGCTCCGCTATGGACTGGATTATCTGGGTCATTGTCATCGTAGTGATCGTGGGGTCGTCTGGTGGCTCCTGAACCGCAACAGTTCAGGGAATACCACCGGAACGTCCATGTCCTCCGATTCAGGAGTGTCCGCTCCACGGACAGAACAGACCGGCGCCGGCCGACCCGCTGGCACCCTTGCCGGCGGCAGTGCAGCCGCGTCAGCCGAAGCAGCGGCCACCACAGGAATGGCAGGCGCTTCCGGCTTCGCTTCGCCGTCGGGACCCACGCTGCCCACCACGAGGGATGACGCCACGGCCGTGGCCCGGGAGGCGCCGGCAGCATCCGCTGCGGCAACTTCGACGCCGGCACCAGCGGCCGCGGCCGCACCGGCCCCGGCGGGTTCGGCTCCCGCTGCCGCAAGCGGCGGAGACGTGGACGACTGGGACGAAGACACAACAGCAGCCACCGGCACCCCAGCGGCAAATACCGGAACGCCCGCGGCAGAGCCGGGCCAGGCGGGCACGGACAGCTCAGGCAGCACGGAACGCGGCGGTGCAGCCGCGGGCGGCAAGGCCGAGTGGGAAGCGCAGTGGTCTGAAGCGGCCAGCACTCCGCATGCTGCGGGAGCGCCCGCCGGGGAATCGCCAGCAACCGCCACGCAGGCACCGGCGGCAGCAACGCCGCCGACACCGATACCGGTGTCAGCCGGGACCCAAATGTCCGGGGCGCAGGCTCCCATCCATCATCCTGAATACACCGAGCCGCACGCCCCCACCCTTCCCGGCGCCGAGTCGGCCGCCGCCGAGGATGTCCCGGTCACCGGCACCAGGGCCGAAGCGGAGGCGCCTTCCGCCACCGGCGAGGGGACAGCCCCCGGGGTTCACCCCGCGCCGCCCTCCGCGGGTGACGCCGAAACAATGCAGGCGGCAGCATCATCAGCGGCCACGGAAGCGGCAGCCAGCCATATGGCTGAACCTGCCGGGCACCTCGCTGCGGACAAGCCTTATGGTGAGGGATCCGCCGCGCCGGGACCGGACGGCAGCGGCCCCGAGGGCTACACGGTCAAAGGCAACGCCCAGTCGATGATCTACCACGACGACACGAGCCCGGACTACGGGGAAACCGTTGCGGAAGTCTGGTTCGAGTCGGCAGCCCATGCCGAAGCCGCGGGGTTCCGGGCTCCCCGGCGGAGCAGGCATTAGGCCCGGACTGCAGCGGAAAGACATCCGGAGGTCCAGATGAACCCGGCGAAGGCGGGGCGCAAATTCAGGTTAGCGCCCCGCCTTTTGCCTGCCGCGGCGGCGGCGGTTGCATTGCTCCTGCTGACGGCCTGCACCGGTGGCGGCGGCGCGCCGCCCACGGGCAACGCCGGCCCGGTCACGGGCAGCAACAGGGCCGTAGAGGCACCGCGGGTGCTGCAGACCATCGGCGGCCTTCAGCTGCCCTGGTCCACCGTGTTCCTGCCGGACGGCACAGCAATCATCTCGGAACGGGACAGTGCGGAACTCAAATCGGTACAGGACGGGTCAATCGCCGTACTCGGCATCATCCCCGGCGTCGTGCCAGGCGGGGAGGGCGGCCTACTGGGGCTCGCCGTGTCCCCTGACTACGGTTCCGACGGATTGCTCTACGCCTATTTCACGTCCCAGGCCGACAACAGGATTGCCCGCTTCACGTTGACGCGACCCGAACCGGGCGGGTCCTTGAAGTTGGGTTCACCGGAAACCATCTTCTCCGGCATTCCGAAGGCTTCCACGCATAACGGGGGCCGTATCCGTTTTGGCCCTGACGGGAACCTCTACGTGGGAACAGGAGATTCGCAGCGGCGCGATCAGCCGCAGGACCGCAACGCCCTGGGTGGCAAGATCCTGAGGATCACCAGGGACGGCAGGCCGGCGCCGGGGAACCCGTTTGGTGACAATCCCGTCTACAGCCTTGGCCACCGGAACGTGCAGGGGCTCGACTGGGACGCCGAGGGCAGATTATGGGCCAGCGAATTCGGCCCCACCGTGGATGATGAGCTGAACCTGATCCAGCCGGGCGGAAATTACGGTTGGCCGGAAGTCACCGGGGCACCGGGCAGGGCGGGCTTCATCGACGCCAAGGTGGTGTGGCCCTCCACGGCGGAGTCGTCACCGAGCGGGCTGGAGATTGTGGGCTCAACGGCCTATCTCGGGGCGCTCCGGGGCCAGCGGCTATGGGCCGTTCCGCTCGATGGTGAAAACGCAGGCAATCCTGTGAGCCATTTCACAGGCAAGTTCGGGCGCATTCGGGACGTTTCCCTCGCCCCGGACGGCACATTATGGATGCTGACGAACGACCAAAACCCTGATTCCGCACTGATTTTGGCCCTGCCAGGCGAGGTGGGGGCTGAGCCCAGGCGCCGATTTCACACTGCACCAAAACTCGTGTAGAGTTTCATGTCGTTGCGGAGATGAACGAGGGAAGCAAAAGACCTCGGGAAGAACCAAAACAACAGCTGCACCTCTAGCTCAACTGGCAGAGCAATTGACTCTTAATCAATGGGTTCCGGGTTCGAGTCCCGGGGGTGCACCACTAAGGGAAAGCCCCTGATCAGCGGAAACGCTGATCAGGGGCTTTTCTCTTTGGCAGAACTTACGCCAAGCAACGCACTGCCTGTGCGCGGCTGTGACACCGCCAAGAGTTCAGAAAAAGCCGTGATTCTGCATTTTTCTGGGAATGGCCATCCTGGAAGCCCAAGTCAGCCTATTGAATCCGCCTTGAGGGATTGAGCCACTCGAGCTACGGCTGCAGGGGCCCGCTGGGCCAGGAACCTCTCAGGTGGCAGTGTTCGCGTTCACAGTGAGGCCTGACTCGGCACTGGCGACGATCGCCTTGGACTCCGGCGTTGAAAAGCGGCTGGCCAGGACTGAGACGACAGCCTGTAGCTCCTGCCGAAGCACGTCGGGATCGATCGAAGCGGCCGCCAGCACGGTACGTTCCATGTCAGCCGCGGCGGCCACGGCATCAACACCGCGTCCGGTCAGCGACACCACGTGGCTTCGGCGGTCGGAGGTGCTGCGCTCCCGCGTGATGTGTCCGTGGGCTTCAAGCCGGCTTAGGGTTTTCCCCATGGTCTGGGCCTGGACGCGCACCAACTGCGCAAGCTGTGCCTGGGTCATGGGCCCGTTGTGCGCAAGGACCTCCATGGCGATGACCCCCGCGTGGGTGAGCCCGATGGCTCCCAGCTTCTCATTCCAGGAATGTTCAACGAGGCGTGCCGCCGTGGACAAAAGGCGTCCCGTGGGCCAGCGATCCATATCAGGCATAACACTTAGTATAGTCAGCGCCGGATTCGTCCCCTGCTCCCCCGCTAACTAAGCTGGGATGTCCAGAACATTCCAAAGGAGAAAATCTTGGCTGAACGACTCACTCCCGGCACTCCGGCTCCAGACTTTACGCTCAAGGATTCCGCGGGGAACGATGTCAGCCTCCAGGATTTCCGCGGCCGCAACACCATCGTCTACTTCTACCCGGCCGCTTCCACGCCCGGGTGCACCAAGCAGGCGTGCGATTTCCGCGACACCCTCACATCCCTGCAGCGCGAAGGCTACGACGTCATCGGCGTGTCGCCTGATCCCGTAAGCAAACTGGCCAAATTTGCCCAGGAGGAAGGGCTGACGTTCCCCCTTCTTTCCGACGCGGACCACGCTGTGGCGGAGGCGTACGCCGCTTGGGGGGAAAAGAAGAACTACGGCCGGACCTACGAAGGCCTGATCCGTTCCACGGTGGTGGTTGATCCGGACGGCAAAGTGGCTGTGGCGCAATACAACGTTCGCGCCACCGGCCACGTCGCCAAACTGCGCCGGGACCTGGGGCTGGACTGACCTTCCGGCCCTGACAGGTTGCCAAGGCACCGCGCGGAAGGCACGTCCCGGAAGGTACACTGGAGGCTGGCATCCGCCGTCGAACGTTTTGTCCTTTTCGAATGGACGTCGTAAGACAGTCCACGACGGCGCCGCGCGCGAGTGGTGAAATTGGCAGACACGCAGGATTTAGGTTCCTGTGCCTTCGGGCGTGGGGGTTCAAGTCCCCCCTTGCGCACAGCAGCGAAACGCCGGAATCCCGGGCCTCACGGCCCGGGATTCCGGCGTTTAAGGGTTCCCGCACCCACCCGGACGCGACCCCAAAAAACAATTCTCCCGGTTCACCCATCCTTGCCTGCCCACCTCCCGAATACCCATTGAGACACCAACCAAGGGTCGGTGCCCACAGTCGGAATAGGGCCAATGCAGTGATCGAAAAAGTCGTTCGCCGCAGGCAATGATCGGCACTAACAAGGAGAATCGAAATGCAGTCATTCAAGCGCACAACTTTCACCGTTGCAGGTGTTGCAGCTGCAGCACTGCTCAGCCTGACCGCTTGCGGAGGCTCCGCCACCACGGCGAACAGTTCTTCCGCACCGGCTTCGACGCCTTCCGCCTCCAGCATGGCTCCCTCCCCTTCGGCCACCTCCCCGGCCGCAATGGACCCCGCCGCGAACCTGGTGGGCCCCGGCTGTGCAGGCTACGCCGAGAAGGTTCCCAGCGGGGCCGGCTCGGTAGCAGGCATGGCATTGGACCCGGTCGCAGTTGCGGCTTCGAACAACCCGCTCCTGACGACGCTCACGGCCGCCGTTTCCGGCAAGCTCAACCCGAAGGTTGATCTCGTCGACACCCTCAACGGCAGCGAATTCACCGTTTTCGCACCGGTTGACGACGCGTTCGCCAAGATCGACCCGGCCACCATCGAAACCCTCAAGACTGACGACGCCCTCCTGAGCAAGATCCTGACTTACCATGTTGTTCCCGGCCAGGTCACCCCGGACAAGATTGTGGGCACCCACAAGACCGTCCAGGGCGGCTCCGTGACCGTCACCGGTACCAAGGACGCCCTCAAGGTCGACGGCGCCAACGTCATCTGTGGCGGCGTCAAGACCGCCAACGCCACGGTATACCTGGTGGACTCCGTTCTGATGCCCAAGTAGGCAACCCCTAGCGCTCCTGCTCCGTCCTTACTCCCTGGACCGACCACGGAGAAACCAAGGCCCGCACCGACCGGAAGAACCCAAGCCGGTGCGGGCCTTGGTTTTGCCGCCTGATTCCGTCCGACGGCTCTCCCGGCCAGCGTCCAGAATCGGTCAATTAGACTGGGACCGGTTCCGCTGCCCGCGGAACTCCAGCCGTCCAGAGGTGATAATCGAGTGCCCAGCAGTAGATCGCGCAGCATCGCAGTCAGTATCGGTTCAGGGGTCCTTTCACTGCTGCTTGCCGCGTGCACGGGGGTGCCCGGTCCCGCGCCGGCGTCGTCCTCGGCTCCAGCCAGCTCAACCGACGCCGCCCCGACGGCAACGTTTACCTTCGGCACGGCTGCCCAGCCGCTGGGCCTTGATCCGGCGCTGGCTTCGGACGTGGAGTCCTACCGGATTACGCGCCAGGTCCTCGAAGGACTCGTGGGAGTTGACCAGACCACGGGCGCACCCACTCCGCTGCTGGCCACCGAATGGGCCGAGTCCGACGAGGGCCGCGCCTACACATTCAAGCTCCGGGAAGGCGTCACCTTCCAGGACGGCACCCCGTTCGATGCATCATCCGTCTGCGCCAATTTCAACCGCTGGTTCAACTTCCCGGAAAGCCTGCGGAAGCAGGCACCCGGCACTTCCTTCAAGGGAGTCTTCAAGGCCCACGCGGACCAGGCCTCGCTGTCCATCTACAAAGGCTGCAAGGCGGTCACGGCCTCGAACGTACGCATCGACCTCACCCAGCCCTTCACCGGTTTCCTGCAGGCGCTGACACTGCCCGCATTCGCGATGTCGTCCCCGCAGGCCATGGCGACGCAGAAGGCCGATGACCTTAGCCAGACCCGCGACGGCCAGCCGCTGTCCGCCTATGCCCTGCACCCCGTGGGCACCGGGCCGTACACATTCGCATCGTGGGACGACTCCAGCGTGAAACTGGTCAGCAACAAGGACTACTGGGGCGACAAAGGCCAGATCGGCACCATCAACTTCGTCACCTACGACCACCCGCAGTCCCGGCTCCAGGCCCTGCTCGACGGAAAGATCGACGGTTACGACGCCGTCACGGTGGGTAATTTCGATCAGCTCGTCAAGCGCGGAAAACAGATCATCCAGCGCGACCCGTTCTCCGTGATGTACCTCGGCATGAACCAGGATGTACCCATCCTCCAGAACATCAAGGTCCGCCAGGCCATTGAACTCGCGGTGGACAAGGAAACGCTGATCCGCAGGTTCTTCATCGACAACACCGCCCAGGCAACGCAGTTCGTCCCGCCCAAGTTGAGCGGGTTCAACAACAACGCACCTTCCCTGGGGCACGATCCGGCCAAGGCCAAGGCACTGCTCGAAGAAGCCGGATACAAGGGCGAGGAACTCAAGTTCTACTATCCCCTGAACGTAACCCGGCCCTACCTCCCCACACCCGAGAAGGTCTACGCAGAGCTCAGCAAGGAGCTGACTGCTGTGGGGCTGAACGTCAAGCCCGTGCCGGTGGACTGGGCCGACGGCTACCTGCAGAAGGTCACCTCCCCGGGCGACCACGCCCTGCACCTGCTGGGATGGAACGGTTCCTACGCGGATCCGGACAACTTCGTTGGCCCCTTGTTCGGCGAAAAGAACGGCGAGTTCGGTTACCAGGATCCGCAGGTCTTCTCCAAGATCGCGCGTGCCCGCGGCTTGCCGGAGGGAGATGAACGGACCAAGCAGTACCAGACCATCAATGCCCAGATTGCGGAGTCCGTCCCGGCCGTCCCGATTGCCTACCCCATTTCCGCGCTGGCTCTGTCCGACCGGGTGCTCAAGTACCCCGCTTCGCCGGTATTAAACGAGGTTTTCACAAAGGTGGAACTAAAACCTTGACGGCGGGGCCCAATTTCAGTTAGAGGGGTGCTCGGGATATTCTGTGACAGCCAGAGCCGCTGCTATCGGAGACTCATTGTGACTTTCATTTCCAAGACCCAACATGCCGACGTCGTCCTGATTGGCGGCGGCATCATGAGCGCCACGCTGGGTGCGTTCATCAAGCAGCTTGAGCCGAACTGGACCATCTCGCTGTTTGAACGGCTCGACGACGCCGGCCTGGAAAGCTCGGGCCCGTGGAACAACGCAGGCACCGGACACGCTGCCCTGTGTGAGCTTAACTACTCCCCCGCAGCCAAAGACGGCTCGGTTGACCCCTCCAAGGCGCTGCACATCAACGAGCAGTTCCAGCTGTCCCGCCAGTTCTGGTCCCACCTGGTCAGCAACTCCCTCATCGCCTCCCCCAAGGGCTTCATCAACACGGTCCCGCATATGAGCTTCGTGATCGGGGACGCCAACGCGGAGTTCCTCAAGACCCGGTATGAGGCACTGAAGCCGAACGCCCTCTTCCGCTCCATGGAGTACTCCGAAGACCACGCCCGGATTGCCAAGTGGGCGCCGCTGATCGTCAAGGGCCGCGACCCCAAGCAGAAGATTGCGGCCACCCGCGCCGCCGAGGGAACCGACGTCGACTTCGGCGCACTGACCCGCGAGCTGACCACTTACCTGGGCAACAACGGCGTCGAGATCAACTACGGCCACGACGTCAACGGTATCCGCCGCGCCCCCGGCGGCGGATGGGACCTCACGCTGAAGCACAAGAGTTCGGGCGAGCACGGCAACATCCGCGCCAAGTTCGTGTTTGTCGGCGCCGGCGGCGGTGCCCTGCACCTCCTGCAGGCGTCCGGGATCCCGGAGAGCAAGGGCTACGGCGGCTTCCCGGTCTCCGGCCAGTTCTTCCGCTGCACCGACGAAAAGCTCGCCAGC
This sequence comes from Arthrobacter sp. 24S4-2, assembly GCF_005280255.1. NCBI lineage: Bacteria > Bacillati > Actinomycetota > Actinomycetes > Micrococcales > Micrococcaceae > Arthrobacter > Arthrobacter sp. 24S4-2. The sequence goes on from NZ_CP040018.1 coordinate 3,585,014, forward strand.
CAGCACAGCGCCAAGGTCTACGGACAGGCCTCCGTCGGAGCGCCGCCCATGTCCGTTCCGCACCTCGACACCCGCTACGTCAACGGCAAGCGCTCCCTGCTGTTCGGCCCGTACGCCGGGTTCTCCACCAACTTCCTGAAGAATGGCTCCTACCTGGACCTGCCGCTGTCGATCCGCCCCAGCAACATCATCCCGATGCTGGCGGTGGCCAAGGACAACATGGACCTCACCGCCTACCTGGTCAAGGAAGTCGCCAAGCGCCACAGCGACAAGGTGGAGGCCCTGCGCGAGTACTACCCCGAAGCAAAAGACGGTGATTGGGAACTCATCACCGCCGGCCAGCGTGTTCAGATCATCAAGAAGGATCCGAAGAAGGGCGGTGTCCTGCAGTTCGGCACCGAAGTGATCGCCGCGCGTGACGGTTCCATCGGTGCCCTGCTCGGTGCTTCCCCCGGAGCATCCACAGCCGTGCCGATCATGATTGAGCTCCTGCAGAAGTCCTTCCCGAAGGACTTCAAGGGCTGGCAGTCCAAGCTCAAGGAAATGATGCCCGGATACGGCATCAAGCTCAACGACAACCCGGAACTGGCCGCGCAGCTGGAGGCAGAAACTGCCAGGACCCTCCAGCTGGAAGCGGTGAACGCACCTTCCAGCTGACGCCCTACGGGTTACGGCAGGTTTCACCCCCAACCACAAGACCGTTTACCCACCAGGAGACAATGAGATGCACCGGCTGGCAAGACTTTCGCTGGCAAACAGGGCCCTGATCGCGCTGATCACCGTTTTCGCATCGGTGTTCGGCGTGATCACCATGTCCTCGCTGAAGCAGGAGCTCATTCCGTCCATCGAGTTCCCGCAGATCACGGTCATCTCGGCCATGCCGGGCGCTTCCCCCGAAGTTGTGGACAAGCAGGTGAGCGGGCCCCTCGAGACCGCACTGAACGGTGTCGAGGGACTCGAGTCGACGTCGTCCACGTCCCGCAGCGGCGTTTCGCAGATCACCATGGTGTTCACGTACGGGTCCAACATGGACCGGGCGCGGAACCAGATCGACCGTGCCATCTCCAACGCCAAGCGGTCGCTGCCGGATGATGTCCAGCCGCAGGCAATTGCGGGCAGTATCAGCGACTTCCCCATCGTGTTCCTGGCGGTCTCCTCGGACAAGCCGCTCAGCGAGCTGAACGCCGACCTCCAGCGGCTCAGCGTGCCCCGCCTGCAGAAGCTCGACGGCGTCAGGGGCGCCGACGTGACCGGCGGCGCCACCCAGCACATCCAAATCCTTCCCCGGGCCGAGGCCATGGCGGCCAAGGGTGCCACCGTCCAGTCCATCAGCAACGCACTGAAGAACAACGGCGCGCTGGTTCCTGCCGGCACCGTCGAGGAACAGGGCAAGACCCTCTCACTGCAGGTCGGCAGTCCGGTGGACTCGCTGGACGCCGTCAAGGCCCTCCCGCTCACCGGAGCGAAGGACGCCGCCACTATCGGCAGCGTGGCCGACGTCAGCATCAAGGACGACGTCCGCACCTCCATTACACGGACCAACGGCAAGGAGACCCTTGCCCTGTCCGTGACCAAGAAGCCGGAAGGCGACACCGTAGCGATCTCGCACGCGGTGAAGGATTCCATCGGCCAGCTCGAGGCCGAACTCGGGTCCAACGCCAAATTCACCCCGGTGTTCGACCAGGCACCCTTCATCGAGAAGTCGATCAGGGACCTCACCACGGAAGGCCTGCTGGGCCTTGGCTTCGCCGTTGCCGTGATCCTGCTGTTCCTGATGTCCGTCCGGTCCACCCTGGTAACGGCCGTGTCCATCCCGCTGTCCCTGCTGATCACGTTCATCGGGCTCTCAGCCATGGGATACTCCCTGAACATCCTGACGCTCGGGGCCCTTACCATCGCGATCGGCCGGGTGGTGGATGACTCAATCGTCGTGATCGAGAACATCAAGCGCCACCTCAGCTACGGCGAAACCAAACTCGCGGCCATTCTGACCTCCATCCGCGAGGTGGCGGGCGCCATCACCGCGTCCACCCTGACCACTGTTGCCGTGTTCCTGCCCATCGCCTTCGTCGGGGAACTTGCCGGCGAACTGTTCCGGCCCTTTGCCCTGACCGTCACCATTGCGCTGGTGTCCTCGCTGTTGGTCTCGCTGACGATCGTTCCCGTGCTGGCGTACTGGTTCCTCAAGACACCGGCCGGCAGCGCAGGCACGGCAGTGTCCGCCGTCGCCGCCCGGGAAGCAGCGGCCAAAGCACATGAGGCCGAGCAGCGGAGCCGGCTCCAGCGCGGCTACCTGCCCATCCTGAACAAGACCCAGAAGCACCCGGTGGTAACCCTCGTTGCGGCCGTCCTGGTTCTCGGCGGGACCGCGGCGATGACGCCGCTGCTCGCCACCGACCTGCTGGGCCGGTCCGGCGAGAACAGCATGACGGTCCGCCAGGTCCTCCCCGCCGGAACCAGCCTGACGGACACCAGCGCCGCTGCCGCGAAGGTCGAAGACGTGCTGCGCAACATCGACGGCATCAAGGACGTGCAGGTCACCTCCGGCAACGCCCAGACCGGCTTCACCGCCCTGACCTCCAGCGGCGCGTCCAACTCCTCGTTCACCGTGGTGACCGACGAGAAGGCCAACCAGGCCCGGCTGCAGGACACCGTTCGCACCGAACTGGCCCGGATCAGCGACGCCGGCAAGATCTCGGTGGGCTCCCAGCAGGGCGGATTCGGCACCACCTCCACGGTGGACATCACCATCAAGGCCGCGAACTCCGCCGACCTCAGGGCTGCGAGCGATGCCCTGGTGGCGGCCATGGACGGCGTTCCCGGAAGCAGCGAGGTTGCCACCAACCTTGCCGCCACCCAGCCGGTGGTGCAGGTCAAGGTGGAGCGTGCCAAGGCCGTGGCGGCCGGACTCAACGAGGAGCAGGTGGCGGGCGTCCTGGCGTCCACCATCAGCCCGCTGCCTGCCGGCACCGTGCGGATCGACACCAATGATTTCCCGGTCCGGATCGGCGAGGGAACCCGGTTCACCAGCATCAGCGCCGTACGGAGCATCCCGCTGCCGGCCGCCGGCGGCGCCGTACCGCTGGGCAGCATCGCTTCCGTGGAGCAGGTGGACGCTCCCGTCTCCATTACCGCCAGCAACGGCCAGCGCACCGCGCGGGTCTCCGTGACGCCGTCGGGGGCCAAACTGGGCGCGGTGAGCACCGAGGTGCAGAACCGGCTGAAGGCAGTGGAACTGCCGTCCGGCGTCACGGCGACGATCGGCGGCGCCACCACCCAGCAGACGGAGTCATTCCAGCAGCTGGGCCTGGCCCTGCTTGCAGCCATCGCCATTGTGTACGTGATCATGGTGGCTGCCTTCAAGTCGCTTGTTCAGCCGCTGATCCTCCTGGTGTCCATCCCGTTTGCCGCCACGGGCGCGGTGGCCCTGCTCCTGGTAACCGGTGTGCCGCTGGGCCTGCCGTCGCTCATCGGCATGCTGATGTTGGTTGGCATTGTGGTGACCAACGCAATCGTCCTGATAGACCTGATCAACCAATACCGGCAACCGCGCGACGGCCAGCCCGGGATGACCGTGGCGGAGGCCATTACGCACGGTGCCAGGCAGCGCCTGCGCCCGATCCTGATGACCGCCCTGGCCACCGTCTTCGCACTGACGCCCATGGCGCTGGGACTCACCGGCGGCGGCGGCTTCATCTCCCAGCCGCTGGCCATCGTGGTGATCGGCGGCCTGATCTCCTCAACCGCGCTGACGCTGGTCCTGGTACCGGTGCTGTACCGGCTGGTGGAGGGGCGCCGGGAGAGGAAGGCCACGCTCCGCGCGATGCATGAACGCCCCGACTTCGGGCCGGCAGACGACGTCGACGCGGAGTTCGTCGACTGGACAACGGGCATGGTTCCCAAGGTCTCCGGCCGCAGGGCAGCAGCCGGCGACCCCGAGTAGCCCCTTCCGTTCGCCGCCTTGCCTCGTGAATCGGAATTCCCACGCCACCCCGGTGGCGTGGGAATTCTGTTTTAACCCCGGGAATATCCTGGCGTGCCTGACGTTACATCGAACGATAGATGCAAATGCATGTAAATCGGCTACACTGGGACAAAGACCCGGAGCAGTCCGGAACTGAAGGAAGGCACATCATGCAGATCGGCGTATTCAGCGTCAGTGACATCACCACTGATCCCACCACTGGCCGCACTCCCACTGAACACGAGCGCATCAAGGCGTCCGTGGCGATTGCCAAGAAGGTCGAAGAGATCGGCATGGACGTCTATGCCATCGGCGAGCACCACAACCGCCCCTTCTTCTCCTCCTCCCCCACCACCACGCTGGCCTACATCGCGGCTCAGACGGAGCGGATCATCCTGTCCACCGCGACAACGCTGATCACCACCAACGACCCCGTAAAGATCGCCGAAGACTTTGCCATGCTGCAGCACCTCTCCGACGGCCGGGTGGACCTGGTGATGGGACGCGGCAACACGGCGCCGGTCTACCCTTGGTTCGGCAAGAACATCCAGGACGGCATTGAGCTCGCCATCGAAAACTACAGCCTGCTCCGCCGGTTGTGGGACGAGGACACCGTGAACTGGTCCGGCAAGCACCGCACGCCGCTGCAGAACTTCACCTCCACCCCGCGCCCGCTCGACGGCGTGGCCCCCTTCGTGTGGCACGGCTCCATCCGCACGCCGCAGATTGCAGAGGTCGCCGCCTACTACGGCGACGGGTTCTTTGCCAACAACATCTTCTGGCCCAAGGAGCACTACCAGCAGCTGATCGGCCTCTACCGCGAGCGGTATGAGCACTACGGCCATGGCAAGGCAGACCAGGCGATTGTGGGCCTGGGCGGACAGTTCTTCATGCGGAAGAACTCCCAGGATGCGGTGAAGGAGTTCCGCCCCTACTTCGACAACGCACCCGTCTACGGCCACGGGCCGTCGCTCGAGGACTTCACGTCGCAGACGCCGCTGACCGTTGGCAGCCCGCAGGAAGTCATCGAAAAGACGCTCACCTTCCGCGAGTACTTCGGCGACTACCAGCGCCAGCTCTTCCTGATTGACCACGCCGGGCTGCCGCTCAAGACCGTGCTCGAACAGCTGGACCTGTTCGGCGAGGAGGTCCTGCCGGTCCTCCGCAAGGAGTACGCGGCCCTGACCCCGGCCCACGTGCCGGAGCCGCCCACGCATGCCGGCCGGGTGGCGGCCCGGCTGGCTGCCCAAGTGCCGGAAGACGCACTGGGCAGCTCGACGGCACAGGATTCCTGATGAACGCCCAGCCAGCCGAGTCGCCGGTCCGCCTGGCCGCCGAAACCTGGGAATCGCTGTTCCGCGCCCAAGTGGCGGTGATGCGCCGGCTTCAGTCCGGCCCGGCCTTCAAGGCGCTGGCCGTCAACGAGTATGACGTCCTGTTCACCCTCTCACGCTGCCCGTCCGGCTGGCTGCGCCTGAATGAGCTCAACGACAACGTGCTGCTCAGCCAGTCCAGCCTCAGCAGGCTCGTGGAACGGCTGGAGAGGCGGGGGCTCCTGGAGCGGATGCCGGCGCCCCAGGACGGCCGCGGGGTGCTGCTGAAGCTGACGGACGCCGGCCGGGACCTGCAGAAGCAGATCGGGCGCGAACACGTGCGCGACATCTCCGCGCTGCTGACTCCGGCATTGACGGCAGGCGAGCAGCGCGAACTGCTGCGGCTCACCGAAAAGCTGCGCGGGGCCGTGTCCGGACGCTGACCGCTTGCCCGTCCCGGCGCCGTGCGTCGCCGGACGGGCATGCCTTAGGCGAGGGCGACGAGCTTCGCGGGGTCTTCCAGGGGCAGGTCCCCGTTGACCACTGCGGTGACGCGAAGTTCCCGCAGGGACAGGCTTCCGCCCACCGTGGACAGGAATGCCGTGTCCGAGGAGTCCCGGCCGGCGGTAATCCGGATCATGCTCTCCCTTGGGGCGAGCCCGGTGGGGTCAATGACATGCCAGGCATTGTTGATGTAGGCCTCGGCCACGGCATGGAAATCCATCGGGCTGAGCCCGGGGGCATAGACGGCAACGAGCCTGGCCGGCACGTCCTTGGAGCGCAGCAGCGCGATTGCCAGGTGCGCGAAGTCCCGGCACACGCCGCGGCGGTGGAGGAGCGTCTCCACTGCCCCGTCGGTCCCGCGGGACGATCCGCTGACGTACCGGAGCTCACTGAAGACCCAGTCACGGACGGCGTGCAGGAGTTCCTCCCCCTGGAGGCCGCCGAATTCGGCATAGGCCGTGGGGAGCAGCCGGTCGGATTCGGCATAGCGGCTGGGTCGGACGTAGCGGATGAGCTCCATCCGGTTGGGCTCTTCCGGCTGTGCCAGTCCGGCAACGGTGGCGGTGTAGTCCACGGTCACTTCGGTGGGTTCAGCGAACTCCATATAGTGGAAGCGCCCGCCGTGGTGGTCCGAAAGTTCCGTCACTGGAACCTGTTCCGCCCCTGACGTCACCGAGAGCGACTCTTCGAGCGACGAATAGCCCGGGTTCCGGGCGACGGAAACCGCCAAGGCGACTTTGGTTTCAGCTACGGTCTTGAAGACGAGCCGGGCGGCCACGGTGCGTTCCATGTATCTCCGGGGTGTGAGGTAGCGGCAGAACAGTCCCCCAGTGCCGGCCGGTTGGGTTTACGGGAGGACGGCGGGACTAACTTTTGATCTTCAGCGACATTAGCATCCGCTGGACATTGGCGAATTCGGAACCCTCGTTCACGTACTTGGCCGCCTGGTCCAGGGTGTCAAAGGGCTTGGCCGGGGCCACTTTCTCATCCGTAGCGAACGCCTTGAGTGTCGTCAGGTCGCCGAAGGAGACATCACCCTTGCCCTCCGGACGGCGGACAATGTTCTGCAGCGCGCAGGCCTTGCCGTCCGCTCCGCCCACCACGTTGGTGATCCCGTAGGAGCCGAAGAACCTGTACCCGTGCAGCACACGGAACACCACGTGCGGAGTGATGAGACCGTCCCCTCACGGTGGGGCAGTTCTAGTGGGACGCTGCTGACAACAACGTACGGCTTCCGGGCATCTTCCGCGCACGCAGCCGCGGCCGCAGCCGGGGAAGGCAGCCCCGTTTGCAGCGTGGCCAGATATCCGCCCTTGGCGTCCTTGACTTCGATCTTGAGGGCGCCGGGAAGGGTGCCCTGGTCCGGCGTGACGGACTGCGCTATCCAGTCCTGGGGCAGATCGAAGCTCACGTTCTTGCCGGAATCGGAAAAGACTTTCCAGGCTGATGCCGTTGCTCCGGCGGACGGGGATTCCGCGCCCGTTCCCGGGGTTTCCGTCCCGGTGGCTGTGGCACTGGGAGTCGCCCCGGCGGTGGCGGACGCCGACGATCCCGCCGCGTCCGTCGGGCTGCCCGATGAACTGCTGCCGGCCGTCCATGCGGGTGCACCCTTGCCGTCGCCGCTGCAGCCTGACATCGCTGCAGCAACAACAATCAGCGCGGTGCCAAACCGGATCCTGCGGGCCACTGCCTTCCGTACCATGAGGCAAGCGTAGCCGCGCTGCCGCCGCAGCCGCGGTGTTCCGGACGGAGTGTTGGCGCCAGCCTGTTTCTTCCGTATCTCCCGTCCGCATCCCGCCGGTTCCGCCGGCCGCCCGGGCCATGTCCGGCTGCCTGGACGTGGCGGCGCTCTTCGCCTGCGGGCTTTCCCGTCCCTAAAGAGGGATACGCTGGGGACATGTCGGAACAGCACTTTGACGCGGACCAGGACAGCCTGGCGAACATTTCGGCCCTTGATATTGCCGACTGGCGGCTGCGGACGTTCGCCATGTACCACACCGTCCGCAGGATTGCCGTGGACAGTCCTGCCGAGGCCCACTCGTATTGGCGGCAGGAACGGGACCGGATGTTCGGCACGCACCCGGCGTCGGCCCTCACGACCGCGGACAAGGCCGCCTTCAGCGGGCTTCGCACGGCCGACTACGATCCCATTTACCGGTTCCAGGTGCCGCTCACGAAAGAGGGTGCGGGCCGCGAATTGAACGTTGAGACCGCGACCGACGGCCTGGTCAGGTTCGTCCGCCTCGGCACCTTCGACCTGCCCGAGATGGGCCAGTTGGCCGTCTGGAAGCTTCACGGCTACGGCGGCGGCATCTTCGTGCCGTTCCGGGACGCAACCGCCGGCCAGCCCGGCGGCAGTTACGGTGCCGGACGCTACCTGCTGGACACCATCAAGGGCGCCTTCCACGGCGTACTGGGGTCCGGGCCCGACGCCGAGTTCATCCTGGACTTCAACTTCGCCTACAACCCGTCCTGCGCCTACAACGAGGCGTGGGCCTGCCCGCTTGCGGGCCCGTCCAACCGCCTGGCTGTGGAGATCCCCGTCGGCGAACTGTACTGACACCCGGCCGCGGCCGCCCGTCTTTGATGCCCCGCGGCGCCCTGAACAGGCCCGCCGACACATTCCGCCACCAGGCTGCGCAGGACGTAGGATGTCGTAATGACCGCCACTCCCGCCCGCCGCATCGCCCGCGTCCGTCCGAATATTCCGGCCACTGAGCTGGAACAGTTCTTCGTGGCCAACGACGCCGCGGACTTCGGCAGCGACGCCGGCAGGCTGTGGACTGTGGTCGACAGTCCGTTCCCGGGGTCCCTCGCGAACACCGGCAGTGCACCTCGAACGGGCTGGCAGCCCGGTTCCGTTGCTGGCGAGGATTCCTTCACCTTCCTCGCACCCAGCGTTCCGGCCAACGTACTGGGCATGGCGCACAACACCGGTCCGGAGGGCGGGCGCTGCCTCCGCAGGCCTTCCACAAGGCGGCCACCAGCGTGGTGGGTCCGGGCGAGGCCATCGAACTGGCACCGGGAGTAGGCCACGTGGACCCGGAAGCCGAACTGACCGTCGTCGTCGGTCGAAGGTCACGCGGGCTGACGCTGGAGAATGCGCGGGCCGCCGTCCTCGGATTCACCGTCGGCAACGATGTGACGGCACGGGAGCTGCAGAAGACTGATGAGCTGTGGATCAGCGCCAAGAGCCAGGACACTTTCACGCCGGCCGGGCCATGGATCGTCACCGGCCTGGACAGCGGCGATCTTGCTATCGGCGTCATTCACAACGGCACAGCGCTCCGGGCCGCCAGCTCGGCGGACCTAGGCTGGGGCGTGGATGAGATTCTGGTGTATCTGACGTCGTTCATGACGCTCCACCCCGGCGACCTGGTCCTCACGGGCTTCCCGGCCGAGACCTCGCGGCTGCAGCCCGGGGACACCGTCACGTGCAGTGTGGAGGGGATCGGGCACCTGACGAACCCGGTGCGGGCCTCAGCCTGACGGGAATAGCCACTGCCATATGGCAGGCTTGATGGATGGAGTCACCTGCTGCGACCGCGGCCCCGCAGTCGCAACAGGCCGGTTCCCCCGCCCCAAAGCCCTTAATCCGGATGCCCCCGCTCGCGGAACCGGTGTCCGGCGCCAGCCGGCCACAAAGCACTACCCGGGAATCCTCCGTTTCCCGGCGGTCCGGCAGCTCCTCCGGTTCACCGGTGTGGGCATTGTGTGCACGGTGACCTCGCTTGCCCTGTACGCCCTGTTCAGGCCCTGGCTGGGCCCCCAGCTGGCCAACGCCGCGGCGCTGATTATTACCTCGGTGATGAACACCGCCCTGAACCGGCGCCTCACCTTCAAGATCGTCGGACGCGGGGAGATCGCCAGGGACCATCTCAGCGGACTGGTGGTCATCGTGATCGCCCTGTTCCTCACGGGCGGCAGCCTCGGTGTGCTGCACTGGATCAATCCCGACGCCACCATGTCGGACGAACTGTGGACCACGACGCTGTCCGGTTTCCTGGCCACGGCCGTACGTTTTGCCCTGCTGAGGCACTGGATTTTCCGCCGCGCACGGCACCGCTAATGCTGTGCACGGCACCGCTCATGGAGCAGGCGTTAGCCGGTGCCGAGCGCCAGCACGCTGCCTACGGCATTCCGAACGGCTACGGCCGCTTCACCCAGTTCACCGGGCGTCACTGTTGAATCAAAGCTAAAGCGGACTGCAGTGTGCGCAACCCCCGGGGTGATGCCCATGGCCAGCAGCACCGGGGACGCCTCGTCCGATCCCGCGGCGCAGGCCGACCCGCTGGAGCAGACAACGCCTTGCCGCTCGAGCTCCAGCAGCACAGACTCGCCGCTGGTCCCGGGGAAGCAGAACGAAGCCACCGACGGCAGCCGCTCCACCGGGTGTCCCGTCAGTTGGGCGCCCGGAACGCCGGCGAGGACCGCCGCTATGAAATCGTCCCGGATCGCGGCAACGTGCCCGGTCTGGCCCTGACCGGGACGGACAAGCCCCAGTGCGGTGGCCAGTGCCACGGCACCGGCAACATTTTCGGTTCCGGAACGGCGGCCGCGTTCCTGCCTGCCGCCGTGGAGCAACGGTTCCACCCTGGTGCGGCTCCGCACGAAGAGGGCTCCGTTGCCTTTCGGCGCCCCCAGTTTGTGCCCGGAGATGCTCATGGCGTCCACGCCCAGCAATTTTGTGTCAAGCGGCAGCCAGCCCGCGGCCTGGACGGCGTCTGTGTGGAACGGGATGCCGTGTTCGCGGGCAAGGGCGGCAAGCTGCCGGATGGGCTGGACCGTTCCCACTTCGTTGTTGGCGTACATGATGCTGACCAGCGCCGTTTCCGGCCGGAGTACGGCCGCCAGAGCCTCGGGGGTGACCTGTCCGAAACCGTCCACCGGGACGACGTCAACGGCAAAACCGTGGAAGCGTTCGAGGTACCGGGCGGATTCTTCGACCGCAGGATGTTCGACGGCGCTGATCACCACGCGGTTGCGGGCCGGGTCCGCGGCCTGCCGGGCCAGCGCGATGCCCTTGACGGCGAGGTTGTCCGCCTCCGTGCCGCCGGAGGTGAACGTGATCTCCGCCGGGCGGCAGTTGAGTGCGCTGGCGGTGGCCGTGCGGGCCCCTGCGAGCGCGGTGGCCGCAGATTCACCCAGCGAGTGGTGGCTGGACGGGTTCCCGAAATCGCCCGTGAGATAGGGCCACATCGCTTCCAGCACTTCGCGGCGGACTGGCGTGGTGGCCGCAGCGTCCAGGTAAATCATGGCCGCTCAGCCCACCGTCAGTTCAATGTCCAGGCCCAGGTCGAGGGCGATGACACTGTGAGTGAGCCCGCCGATGGAGATCACGTCCACGCCTGTGGCCGCGATCCCGGCCACTGTTCCGAGGTTGACGTTGCCGCTGGCTTCCACGCGGGCCCGTCCGTCAACCAGGGCCACGCCGGCAGCCAGTTCCTCGAGCGTGAAGTTGTCCAGCATGATCGTGTCCACGCCCGCGGCCAGGACCGGTTCCACCTGCTCCATGCTGTCCACTTCCACCTCAAAGTGGGTGGTGTGGCCAAGCTGGGCCTTGGCGGCGCGGAGGACTTCGGTGAGCTTCGCCGGATCACCGCCGGTGATGACCGCAAGGTGGTTGTCCTTGGCCAGCACGGCGTCGGAAAGGCTGAACCGGTGGTTGGCGCCCCCGCCGCAGCGGACGGCGTAGCGCTCCAGCACGCGCAGGCCCGGCGTCGTCTTTCGGGTGTCGGTGATCCTTGCCTTGGTGCCTTGGACGAGGTCCACGAACTCGGCCGTCTTCGTGGCGATGGCGCTCATCCGCTGGACGAGGTTCAGGGCCACCCGCTCTGCCAGCAGTACGGCCCGGGCGTTGCCCGTGACCCTCGCCAGCGGCGTGCCCGCGCCGAACCGTTCGCCGTCGGCCACCAGGAGTTCGACGACGGCGTCCGGGTCCGTGAGCCTCATGGCGGCGGCGAAGACGGCTCCCCCGCTCAGGACGCCCGGGACGCGGGCGTTCAGTACCGCCGTCGCCCGCGCACCCGCGGGGATAAGGACCTGGGAGGTGATGTCACCGTACGGGGCATCCTCGGCGAGCGCAGCGCGCAGCACACTCAGCACCGCTGCTTCGGGGAGGCTGCCGGCAAACCCGGCGGCGGTCTTGGCGGGGGCCTCGGTTGCGAGGGCAGTGTTGGTCACGAGGAAATCCTTTGCATGGAATGGGTCAGGGCCGTGGCGTCGTCGGTATCCGCCCGGTAGTGGGCGCCCACGGATACCGTCCGTTCCCGGGCGGCCTCCACGAGCAGCCGTGCGGCCAGCAGCAGGTTGCGGTCTTCATACGAATGCGGGTCGGCCACTTCGGGGCTGCCGATGGATTCCGACCAACCGGCCAGCTGCGCGGCTGCAGCGTCGAGTTCCGGCCCCGTGCGCAGCACACCGGCGGCACTGGTCATCAGCCGCCCCAGAGCGTCGCGCGAGAACACCCCGGGGTCGGACTCAGACTTCACAACACCCTCGGGAGCGCTGGCCCGATACATTCTTCGAGCGGCGCCCAAGGCTGTTGGCCCACGGTCGTTCGAGGGTGTTCCGGAAGCGTGCGTCAAGGGGAGGCCGCCCGCGGCCGAGACAGCACGCGGAGGAACGGTGCCGGACGACGCCCCAGCCGACACCCGGCCCGATTCAGCACCAAGGAAAGACTCAACGGCACGCCGCCCGAACACCAATCCTTCGAGCAGCGAATTGCTGGCCAGCCGGTTGGCGCCCTGGGCTCCCGTGCAGGCCACCTCCCCGGCCGCGTAGAGGCCGGGAACGGAAGTGCGTCCGCCCAGGTCGGTGGACACTCCGCCCATCCAGTAGTGGGCGGCCGGCGAAACCGGCAGCGGCTCGGCCGTCCAGTCGTAGCCTGCGGCCCTCGTGGCGGCGCTGATGGTGGGAAAACGCCGTGCCAGGAAGCCGGGGCCCCTGGCGGCCTCGATTCCCCGGGCATCGAGGAACACGGGGCTGTCTGCTGGCGCGCCGGTCCGGGCCAGGTGGAGTGCAATGCTGCGGGAGACAACGTCGCGGGGGGCAAGCTCCGCGTCGGGGTGGTAGTCCGGCATAAAACGGTAGCCGCCCGCATCCAGCAGAATGGCGCCTTCGCCGCGGACCGCCTCGGAGACCAGGAGCGGCGGCGGCCCGCCGGCCGTCTCCTGCGTTGCCATGGTGGTGGGGTGGAACTGGAAGAATTCAAGGTGGTTCACCGCAGCGCCGGCACGCCATGCAAGTGCCAGTCCGTCCGCCGTGGCCACCGGGGGGTTGCTCGTACGGGCGAAGATCCGGCCGGCCCCGCCCGTGGCCAGCAGCACGCCGTCGGCGGACAGGCATTTCCGTTCGCCGTTCTGCAGGTATTCCAGGCCGGTGACCCGGCCCTCCGCCGTCGTCAGCTCCGTGACGAACGCGCCCGTTTCCAGCCGCAGCCGGCCGGACACGGCCCGCTCCAGGACTGCCGCGATCAGCCCGCGCGCAATGAAGGCGCCGGTGGCGTCCCCGCCTGCGTGCAGGATGCGCGGAGCCGAGTGCGCCGCTTCGAGGCCCAGTGCGGTGCCGCCGTGTGCGGCTGCATCAAACACGACGCCGTATCGCCGCAGGCCGGCAATGTCCTGCGCGGCCTCCATGCAGAGGACCCGCACTGCCTCGGCATTGTTGAGTCCGGCACCGGCCGCCAGGGTGTCGGCAATGTGGGCTTCCACCGAGTCACCGGGCGCTGCCTCGCCGGGTTCCAGCACGGCAGACACGCCGCCCTGCGCGTAAAAGGTGTTGCTTTGCTCCAGCGGCCCCTTGCTGAGGAGAACCACTTCCGCGGCAGTGCCCTCGCCCGCGTCCGCGGCCAGCAGGGCTGCGTACAGTCCGGCGATTCCGCTGCCCACCACCACCAGGCGCCGGCGGCGTTGGTTTCCGCCCGCCGGAGCCGCCCCGCCGTCGACCGCATGCGGCCCGGTCGCGATGGCTCTGGTCACGGTGGGCCTGGTCACGGCCGCGCCGCCAGCATCCGTTCGAGGGCCACCTTTGCCGGGGCTGCGACGTCGTCGTCCACGGTGATGCGGTTGAGGACCTCGCCGTTGACCAGCGCTTCGAGCACCCAGGCGAGGTAGCCCGGGTGGATCCGGTACATGGTGGAGCACGGGCAGATCACCGGGTCCAGGCAGAAGATGGTGTGCTGCGGATATTCCGCGGCGAGCCGGTTGACCATGTTGATCTCGGTGCCGATGGCAAACGTGGTTGGTTCCGCGGCCGCGGCGATGGCCTTCCTGATGAAGTCAGTGGAGCCGGCGGAATCCGCGGCGTCCACAACTTCCATGGGGCACTCGGGGTGCACGATCACATTGACGCCCGGGAAGTCGGCGCGGGCCTTCTCGATCTGCGCCACATTGAAGCGCTTGTGGACCGAGCAGAAGCCGTGCCACAGGATCACCCGGGAATCGAGCAGGGTCTGCTCGTCGTTGCCGCCGAGGTCCTTGCGTGGGTTCCACATGGGCATCTGCTCCATGGGTACGCCCATGGCCTTGGCCGTGTTGCGGCCGAGGTGCTGGTCGGGGAAGAACAGGACCCGCTGGCCGCGCTGGAAGGCCCATTCGAGCACCGTGGCGGCGTTGGATGACGTGCAGACGATGCCGCCGTGCTCGCCACAGAATCCCTTGAGTGCGGCGGAGGAATTCATGTAGGTGACGGGGATGACCGGAACCCGGCCGTCGGCGTCGGGCTCGGTGCCGTAGAGCTCCTCCAGCTGCTCCCAGCATTCGGTCACCGAATCGATGTCCGCCATGTCCGCCATCGAGCAGCCCGCGGCGAGGTTCGGCAGGATGACCGCCTGGTCCGGCTTGGAGAGGATGTCCGCGGTTTCCGCCATGAAGTGCACGCCGCAAAAGATGATGGCTTCGGCGTCCGGTTTGGTCAAAGCGGCATTGGCCAGCTGGAAGGAGTCGCCCACGAAGTCGGCGTATTCAATGACCTCGTCCCGCTGGTAGAAGTGGCCCAGGATGACTGCCTTGTCCCCGAGGACAGCCTTGGCTGCCCGGATACGGGCGTCCAGTTCGGCGTCGCTGGCCGTTTTGTATTCCTCCGGGAGCTGGCCCTGGCGCGGGGTGGCGGCCGGCGCAACGTCCGCACTCGAGGCGCCCGGGCCGTACGCGGGCACACCGGCGAGGGCCTCCGCCAGGTCGTAGTCCCAGGGCCCTCGGGCCAGTGCCGGGCTGCAGGTGGCGGCGGCAGTTGCATTACCAGTGGTAAGGCCCATGGCCCCCTGTCCGGCCTGTTCGCGAGTGATCAACTGGATTGCTGTGTTGACGCTGCTCATGGTGTGCTCCTGTTATCTGGGTCAAGGCCGGGGCGGCCGGTAAAACGGTAGAGGCGGGGAGGGCGGTGTTTCCCGCCCTGGAGGTATTCGCCGGTTTCTTCTATTTCCGGCGTGGATTTCAGCTGGCGCCGGAAATTGGCGGGATCCAGTTCGCGGTCCAGCACTGCCTCGTAGACCTCCCGGACCTGGGCCAGGGTGAAGTACTCCCCCAGGAGGTGGTAGGCCACGGAGCCGTAGGCAAGCTTGTTGCGCAGGCGCCAGAGGGCATAGTCCACGATGGCGTTGTGGTCGAACGCCAGGTCTCCGAGGCGGTCCGCCCGTGACCACTTGACGTTTTCGGACTCGTCGGCGAGCGCCGCTTCCGTGGGCTGGACCAGCGCCCAGTACACGATGGACACCACGCGCTGCGTGGGCGACCGGTGGAGGCCGCCAAAAGCGTAGAGCTGCTCCAGGTAGTTCGGGGCCAGCCCGGTGGTTTCGCGCAAGTTCCGCGAGGCCGCGTCCTGCAGGGATTCGGCGTGGGTCAGCGGACCGCCGGGAAGTGCCCACAGGCCCTTGAACGGCTCACGGATCCGTCGCACCAGCGGGATCCACAGAGTGGGGCGCCCGGACTTCGCGCTGGGGCGGAGGGCGAAAATCACCGTCGAAATAGCCAGCGAGGGCGGCGCGGACTGGCGCTCGGCAACGTTGGCTGAGGTGGTGTACACGGCGGTGCACCCCGCTTTCTCCGTCCGCGGGGTGCACCCAGGGCGTTGTCCGGCACCCTGTTAGCGGGCGCTGTGGCTAGTTATAGTCAAACTGACTAGAACTAATGGTACGACTGCCCGGCCCGTAGGCAAAATGCTTTAGGTCACATTGCGGCGGCGGCCTCGAGCAGCGGGAGCGTACGGCCCTGGAAGTGCGTGTTCAGCACGATCACGGATGAGGACCTCAACACGGTTTTCGTGGCGATCATGGCATCCAGGACCCTCTGCAGGTCCGGGTTGGACCGGGCCGCTATCCGGGCCATCAGGTCGGAGCTGCCGGATACGGTGTGGATCTCTATCAGTTCGGGAATCCGGGACAGCGCTTCGACGACGGCGTCGTGGCCCAGGTCCTGGTTGATGGTGAGCGAACAGAACGCCACCACGGGGTAGCCGAAGTGCGCGGGGTCCGGCTGGGGAACCCAGGAGCCGATCACTCCGTTTGCCGACATCCGGTCCAGCCGCGACTGGACTGTGGCCCGGGCAATCCTGAGCACGCGCGAGGCTTCGAGCACCGACGCCCTGGGTGAATCCGTGAAGAATCTGACAATTTTTGCGTCTATGGCGTCAACACTCATCGCATTTCCTTTCTGACTGCCACCGCAGGGCACAAATCGCCGAATAATACGGCGATGGGTCTGCAAACTGCCACCATGCTCTCATGCGCGGCGTGCGAAGCGGTCCGTCCGGGACGGTAAATTCAAGAAGTCCCAAAAGGACCACACCCACCGACCACAAGAAGGTTCGCAAGCATGACGATGAAGTCCACCGCCGAGCGCCCATCCACAACGCTCGGCCACAGCATGAAACCCCGGCAGCTCACCATGATGGGGCTGGGAAGCGCCATCGGAGCGGGACTGTTCCTCGGCTCGGGGGCGGGAATCCAGGCCGCAGGGCCCGCCGTACTGATCTCCTACCTCGTAGCCGGCACGCTGATCATCCTGGTGATGTGGGCGCTGGGCGAGATGGCGGCGGCAAACCCGAACAGCGGCGCCTTTTCCGTCTACGCCGAAAAGGCGATGGGGCGAACGGCGGGCGCCACAGTGGGCTGGCTGTGGTGGCTGCAGCTGGTAGTTGTCATTGCAGCCGAGGCCCTCGGCGCGGCCGGCCTGCTCTTCACGGTATGGCCGGTGGTTCCCGTCTGGGCGCTGTCCCTGGTGTTCATGGCCGTGTTTACGGCCATCAACCTGGCCGGCGTGAACAACTTCGGCGAATTCGAGTTCTGGTTCGCCATCCTCAAGGTCGCGGCGATCCTGCTGTTCCTGGGCATCGGCACGGCCCTGCTCCTCGGATTGCTGCCGGAAGCAGCCAGCCCCGGCCTCGGAAACATCACCGGCAACTTCGCGCCGGCAGGCCTCGGCGGCATCGCCACGGCGCTGTTCGTGGTGATCTTCGCGTTCGGAGGCACCGAGATCGTGAGCATCGCGGCCGCCGAAACAGAGAACCCCGGCACAGCGTGGGACTGGCGGTCCGCACGGTGCTGTGGCGGATCCTGGTGTTCTACATCGGCTCGGTCTTCGTCATTGCCGCAGTACTGCCCGCCACCTCCGAAGCGCTCGCCTCGCCGTTCGCCGGCGTCCTCGACGCCGCACGGATCCCGGGCGCCGGAACGGCCATCACCCTGGTGGCTGTCATCGCACTGCTGTCCGCCCTCAACGCGAACCTCTACGGCGCCTCCCGGATGATCCACTCCCTGGCTGAACGCGGCGAAGCCCCGCGCTTCCTTTCGAAGCTTAACAAGGCCAGAGTGCCGGTGATCGCCGTGGGCGTGTCCGTGGCCTTCGGCTTCGTTGCCGCCGTACTGGAACTCCTCTTCCCCGAACAGATCCTGCCGGCACTCTTCCAACTGGTGGGCTCCACCTGCCTGATGGTCTGGGGGTCCGCCCTCGTCTCCCAGCTGGTCCTGCGCCGCCGCGCGGACCGCGACGGCACCGAACTTCCGCTCCGGATGAAGGGCTTCCCGGGCCTGACCATCTTCGGACTGGTTCTGCTGGGACTGATCTTCGCCGTCGGGTTCAGCAATGCTGAAAGCAGCCGGCAGCTGGTGAGCACCTTCATCCTGATTGCCGCGATTGCCGCGGCGTGCCGGATCGGCGCCAAGGCCACCGCACCGCGCCAGGGAAGCCTGACCCGGTAGCCGCTTCCCAACCAAGTCGCAGCAGGTGTCGTTTTGAGGGCTCAGAACGACACCTGCTGCTACTCAGTTGGGAAGGCTGTGCGGACCAATCCGGTTCTGCTAGTCAAATTGCTATGCAATACGGCTGCATTCATGGCAGCTTTTCGCAATCTGGTCAGTAAACCCTGAGCTGATTGCCCAGCCTCCGGCGGGTGACTATGGTCACAGCTATGGATACCCCGATTTCCCCGGCCGCCGGCAACGACGCCGTCCCGCCGTCGGAACCACACTCCGAACTGCTGTCCGGCCCGCCGGCCGGGCCGCTGAACGCCAACGAGCTCCGCGCACTGTATTCGCTGATGGTGGCCGTCCGGCACCTGGACACCTCGGCTGTCGCCTGGCAGCGCCAGGGCCTCATCCCGGGCTATGCCCCAGAACTCGGCCAGGAAGCCGCCCAGGTGGGAAGCGGCTACGCCGTGGACACCACCCGTGACTTCGTCTTCCCCACCTATCGCGAAATGGGCGTCGCCCGGGCCATGGGCGTGGACATGGTGGCCTACATGTCCACCCACAAGGCCACGTGGCACGGCGGCCTGTACGATCCGCTGGAGTCCCGGCTTGCCCCGATCCAGGCCGTCGTCGGCGGTTCAGTGCTCCACGCCGTGGGCTGGGCCCACGGCCAGACTCTGGCCGGCACCGCAGACGGAGAGCTCGGCGTGGCCATGACCTATTTCGGCGACGGCGCGTCCTCCCAGGGCGACGTCCACGAAGCCATGAACTTTGCTGCAGTCATGAAGGCACCCGTGGTCTTCTTCGTCCAGAACAACGGCTGGGCCATCTCGGTCCCCACCGAACGCCAGGTGGCGGGCGGCTCCGTGGCCGCCCGGGCCGCCGGCTACGGCATCCCCGCGCTGCGGATTGACGGCAACGACGTCGTCGCCGTCGTCGAAGCGACCCGGAGCGCCTTCGCACACTGCCGGGCAGGCAACGGGCCTGTCCTGATCGAGGCCATGACCTACCGCCGCGGCCCGCACTCCACCTCGGATGATCCGGGCCGGTACCGTTCCCTCAACGAAGAGCGCGACGGCGCCGGGGAGGACCCGCTGGAACGGTTCCGGAAACGACTGCTCGCCGACGGCGTCGCCGACGAAGCCTTCATTGCCGAAGCCCTGGCAGCCGCCAAGGCCGAAGAGGAACACATCCGGGCGGGCATCCAGGCGCTTGGATCCCGGCCCGGCACCGAAATGTTCGACCTGGTCTTCCAGGAAACCACGCCTGCACTGCAGGCCCAGGCAGCCAGCTGGCGCGAGGAATCCGAACATGTCTAACGCCATCCTTGAAAGCGAGGCCGCCATGGCCGATGGAACTCCGCGCCACGGGGTTGAACAGCTTTCCATGCAGCAGGCACTGAACCGCGCCCTCGACGAGCTGCTGGCCGGGAATCCGAAAACGCTGATCTTCGGCGAGGACTGCGGGCGGCTGGGCGGCGTGTTCCGCATTACGGACGGTCTCCAGGCGAAGTACGGAACCGGCCGGGTGTTTGACACCCCGCTCGCCGAGTCGGGCATCCTCGGCATGTCCGTGGGCCTGGCGATGGCCGGCTTCCACCCGATTCCCGAGGTCCAGTTCGACGGCTTCGCCTATCCGGCGATCAACCAGATCGTCTGCCAGATCGCCCGGATGAACTACCGCAGCCGGGGCACACTGCCGATGCCGATCACCCTGCGTGTGCCCAGCTTCGGCGGCATCCGCGCCCCCGAACACCACGGCGAAAGCCTCGAGGCACTCTTTGCCCACGTTCCCGGGCTCAAGGTGGTTTCGCCGTCGAACCCGCACGAGGCCTACCACCTGCTCAAGTACGCCGCCACCCGGCCGGACCCGGTGATTTTCATGGAGCCCAAGTCCCGTTACTGGCAGAAGGGCGAGGTCAACTTCGACTCCGCAGACCCCGCAGGATCCCCCGACGGTGGCGCCCCCACCGGCGCCAAGATCATGCGCGAGGGGCGGCACCTGACTCTCGTTGCGTGGGGCGCCATGGTAGCGCGCTGCCTGCAGGTGGCCGAGCTCGCCGCCGAGGACGGGATCGACGTCGAGGTCCTTGACCTGCGCTGGCTCAAGCCGATTGACGCGGCCGCACTGGCGGCGTCCGTGACGAAGACGCGCCGCGCCGTCGTCGTCCATGAGGCGCCGCTGACCTCGGGGCTGGGCGCCGAAGTTGCCCAGCTGATCACGCAGAGCTGCTTCGACACGCTCAAGGCTCCCGTGGAGCGAATCACCGGCTTCGACGTCCCGTATCCCTCCGGTGACCTCGAAGACGAATACATCCCGAACATTGACCGGATCCTCTTTGGCATCCAGCGAGTATTGGAGTACCGCCGTGGCTGAACTTTCCTTCCCGCTTCCCGACCTCGGCGAGGGCCTGATCGAGGCGACCGTGCTGGCATGGCTGGTTTCGCCCGGTGACCACGTGGAGCGGAACCAGCCCCTCGTCGAGGTGGAAACCACCAAATCGGCTGTTGAACTGCCCAGTCCGCAGGCAGGTAAAGTGGTGCGTATCCACGGCGGGCCCGGTGACAAGATCAATGTCGGCGAGCCCCTGATTGTGTTTGAGGTGCCGGACAACACCGCCGGCATCGTGGGCACGGTCCCGAAGGAAGAGGCACCGAAGCGCCGGGTCCGCCTGAGCGCCGTACTTGATGAGGACTGACACCATGAGCGGCAGGCACACCGGCGAGCAGCACCACCACACCGTTGAGGGCACCGACCCCCAGCTCTACGTGGAGGTGCATGAACCGGAGACCGACCCGGGACTGAGGCCCGTCCTGCTGCTCCACGGATTTTCCTCTTCGACCAAGTTGAACTGGCAGGACACCGGTTGGCTGGCCGCCCTGCTCGAGGCAGGCCGGCGGGTCATCGCCGTGGATCTTCCCGGCCACGGCCGCAGCGGAGCCCCGGAGGACATGGACTCCTATACACCGAGCAGGATCCGCGCGGACCTGCTGCAGGTGGCGTTCGACGCCGGCGTCCGTCCTTTGCGGGACGGCGATCCTGCCAGCGGGCTCGACGTAATCGGTTATTCCCTGGGATCCCGGCTCGCCTGGGAATTCGGCGCCACCCAGCCTGAGCTGGTTCACCGGCTGGTGCTCGGAGGCCCCAACATTGCGGACCCGCTGGCGGCCTTTGATCTGGTGGCTGCCCAGCGCTACCTTGCCGACGGCACGCCCATCGCGGACGAGTCCACGGCCGGACTGCTGAAGATGGCCCAGGGGCTGCCCAGCAACAACATCTTCGCGCTGCTCTCACTCGTCGAAGCCATCAAGGGCGAGCCCTTCGATCCGGCCGAAGCCATCCCGCACATGCCCATGCTGCTGGTGGCCGGCGAGAAGGACGACCGCGCGGCCACCATGCCCAAGCTGGCAGAGCTGGGCGCTAAATCCGGTGCCCTCGTGGAGCAGCTGCTGATTCCGGGCCGCAACCACAGCAATGTGATCACCAGCCGCACCTTCAAGCAGGCAGCCACGGACTTCCTGGGCGTCTAGCTACTGGCCGTTCCGGGTTCGGTTCAGGGAAGCCTAGTAGTCGACGCCCGGCTCGGGAGTTCCAGCCATCTGGAAGCACGCGGACGAGGATAGGACGTTGAGCGCGTTCCGCTCCGGGTTGAATTCGATCGAGTGCAGATAGCCTTCCCCGCTGACGATCACCAGCTCCGGGTCGCCGTTGACGCTCGTCTTGTCCTTGACGGACCAGCCGCTCTTGGCGGACCAGTCAGTCTTGATCTGCTTCAGCAGCGCCGCGCCGTCGGCGTCTCCGCTGAGGACAACGTCCATGGTGCCCGGCCAGTAGTACCCGCCGGTCTCGCACTCGAAGAGGGCGCGGGAGCTTTCGGTCTGCTTCGTCGTCGACACATCGGACGGCGGGACGACGGACATGAGTTCGTGCTGCTGGCTGCGCGTTGCGTCCGCTGCGGTGAAAATTCCGGCCACCGCGTCCCCCAATGTCTTCGTCCAAATTATCCGCGGGCCGCACCGGGCGTTCCTCCAAGCAGAGACCCTACCCCAATTTATCCATACGATGGATGGATGGTGGTGCCCATCGCCCCTTGCTCCAATGTTTCCGGCGGCCGCCGCCACCGCAAGAGGACGACGGCGGCGTGGAGCTACAGCGTCCGGCACAACCAGCGGCGGGCACGGACCGCTCTGGTCCGTGCCCGCCGTCGCGGATTTCAGCCTGCCGCTAGTGGTGGCTGCTGACGCCCAGCGGGCGGCCCTTGGTCTCCTTGGCCAGGATGACGCCGACAGCCGAGATTACGCACAGGATCATGATGTAGATGCCGATGGAGCCGGTCCATTTGGTGCTCTGCATCAGGGCTTCGGCAATGGTGGCCGCGAAGGCGCCGCCCAGGATGGCACCGAAGGCGTAGCCGATGGAGATGCCGGAGTAGCGGACGCTGGCCGGGAACATCTCGGCATACATGGCGGACATCGGGCCGTACGAAAGACCGAGGCCGATGGTCAGCACGAAGAGGGCCAGGCCGTAAAGCATGATGTTCCTGGTGTCGATCAGGGCGAACATCGGGATCATCCAGGCGAACACGATGCCGTAGCCGATGAGGAATGTCTTGACCCGGCCGATTTTGTCGGAGAGCCAGCCTCCCACGAGCGTGAAGATCAGCCAGCCGAAGGACGCGAGCGTGGTGGCCAGAAGGATCTCCGCGACCGGCATCTTCAGCGACTTGGTGGCATAGGAGATGAAGAACGCGATCAGCAGGTAGCCGGCTGCATTGTTGCCGATGAAGATCATGGTGGAGTAGAGCACAGACTTCTTGTGGTGCTTGATCAGCTGGCCGAGCGGGGCCTTGGCCTTCTCCTTGCGCTCGATCATTTCCTTGAAGACGGGGCTCTCGGCGACTGCGCGGCGGATCAGGTAGCCCACCACGATCAGCACGATTGAGAGCAGGAACGGCACGCGCCAGCCCCACGAGGCGAAGTCTTCCTTCGACATGCCGGTGTTGAGGAAGAACAGCAGGCCCGTGGCGAGGATCATGCCGACCGGAACCCCGATCTGCGGGTAGGCACCGAACAGGCCTCGCTTGCTCATGGGTGCGTGCTCGACTGCCATCAGGGCAGCACCGCCCCATTCACCGCCGGCGGAGAAGCCTTGGATGATGCGGAGGGTGATCAGCATGATGGGAGCCCAGACGCCGATCTGGGCGTAGGTCGGCAGCACGCCGATCAGCGCCGTCGCAGCACCCATCATTATGAGCGTGAACACCAGCATCGCCTTTCGTCCCAGGCGGTCCCCGAGGTGACCGGCAATGATCGCGCCGAGCGGGCGGAACAGGAAGCTGATGCCGATCAATGCGAAGGACAGGATCTGCGCAAGACCCGGGTTGGAATCGTTCAGCGGGGCAAGGAACAGCGGGGACAACAGCGTTGCTGTCAGCTGGGCGAAGATGAAGAAGTCGTACCACTCGATGGTGGTGCCGACCAGCGTGCCCGCGAGGACTTTGCGTTCCTCATGCTTGCTGCTGGGGCCCGCCTCTGAATCGACGTGTGAAGTTGCGGTCATTGGAACTCCATGGCTGGGGGCAGTGCAACTGCCGGAGATGAGGTGTGGCCGTGCGATTTACTGATCGAACGGTCAGTTGGTATGAGGATACTCGAATGTGTGACAAAACGCACTTAAATCTTTGCGGGATCTCAGTCCTGCCGGTTGAGGAATTCCCGGACCCTTGCCCGTACCGGCTCGCGGTCATAGGTGTTGACGAGGGCCCCGGCCATGCGGACGGGATCCCCGAAGAAGAAGTACTCGTAGAGCGACTGCCGGCCCGAGAACCCTGAGATTGAGGCGTCAAAGGCCAGCTTGAACAGACGGACACGCTCGGGGCCGGTGAGGGTTTTGCCCTGCAGGTACTTGTCGATATCCGCCCTGGCCTCGCTGTTGACGTCAGCTTCTCCGGGCAGCGCCATCAGCCCCGACGCCGAGAACTTCCGGATGATTTGCGGGAAACGCTGGGCGACCTTGGGGTACCAGTTCCTGGCAGCGTTCAGCGTGGACCACTTGGGCAGCATCAAGCCGGCGTCATTGAGCTGGGCATCCGCCTCGGACGCGCGGACCAGCGCCTTGCCGATTTCGACGTCGATGATCAGCTCTGCAATGTCCTCCTGGATATGCTGGAAACCGTCGATCCCGATCGAATCGGCAAGCTCGGACGCCAGGCCCAGGAAGAACTCGCTCTTGGCGATGGTCCGGGTGACAACCTGGTGCGTCATCAGGGCACCAGCGCCGGTTTCCGTGTAGAAGGCATTGCACAGCTGCGGGTTCCCGAGCATGAAGATCCGCTCCCTCGGCACGAACACGTTGTCAAAGACCGCGACGGCGTCCATCTCCTCATAACGCGAGGCCAGAGGCTCGTCATGGGTGCTGCCTCCGTTGTACAGCGAGGTGCGGCACAGGTAGCGAAGGCCCGGCGCATCATTGGGGATGGCAAATGCGAAGGAGTACGGGGCATCCTCGGGAGTGCCGCGCAGCACGGTTGACGGGAAAACCAGCAGTTCATCGGCAATCGGGGCGATGGTGGCCAGCATCCGGGCGCCGCTGATCACGATGCCGTCCTCACGCTCCTCGACGATGTGCGCCGTCAGCTGCCCGCCCATCTGCTCGGCGCCGGAGACGGAGCGGTTGACCTGCGGCGGGATCAGCGTATGCGTGGCCAGGACATCATTCTCACGAGCCCACTCGTAGTAGTTGAGGATGTTTTCACCGAACTTGGGGTCGGCCTGGGCGAACCATTTCTGCGCGGTGCTGAGGGCCGTCAACGAGGAGTTCATGTAGTCGCCGGAGCGTCCCAGGAATCCGTTGGAGGATTCGGCCCAGGTGGATATTGCCCTTCGCCGGCGCTCCAGGTCCTCGATGGTCTTCGGAACCAGGAAGGAGGCATTCACCAGGTCACCGGTGGACGGCGAGGCATACGTCAGCGCCTCCTGGTATGCGGGGTCATGCTGCATGTCGAAAAGCTTCGCGTAGGAGCGGGCCACGTTTCGGAACGCGGGATGTTCGGCGATCTTTTCGCTGACAAGCTCCCCGTCGATCACCACATGCGGCGTCATCGCGTTGAGCTTGTCCAGGTACTGCTGTCCGGTACGGATACCCATTGTTTTCTCCAGTCGTCGTTGAGCTGCAGGGAGCTTGGCAGTGATTTTGTGGTTGCTAGAGGAGGTCCTCCATTCCCAACTGGCTCTCCGGGATGGTGGTGAAGGTGCTGTTGGCGAAAGCCAGGGCGTCCCCGTTGCGGTAGTTGAAATCCACCACCTCGCCGAGATACAGGGTGTGGTCGCCGCCGTCGTACTCCGCCCATGGCTTGCACTCGAAATAGGCGAGGACACTGGACAGACGCGGTGCAGTTCCGCCTTCCACCCACCGGGGCTCGGGACCAGGACGGCCGGCGAAGTGCAAGGCCAGATGCCGCTGTTCGGCGCCAAGGATGTTCACCGTGAACGGCCGCCCGGACAACTCATCATGGGCTTTGGCGGTGCGGGCAATGCTGACAAGCACCAGCGGCGGCTCCATGGACACGGACGTGAACGAATTGACGGTGATCCCGTGGCGCCTGGTGGCGCCGTCGAACGTCACGATCGCCACCCCGGTGGCAAACCTTCCGAGGCTGCCACGGAAATGGTGGGCCGGCGGGGTGAACATCCTGCCGGCGGCTTCGGGGGCCCCTCCCGACCGGGGCGTGGCAATCATCATTGATCCCTTGGATTGTCTGTCCTATATTAGAGGTGTTCGATAGTTGAACATCTAGTTCCCATATGGAACGCTAGCCCAAAGTGAGCCGCAACACAAGACCCCGGGGCCGGACCTCTCCGGAACCCGGCCTAGGATGGACAGCATGACTCAAACCGCAGGCGCCGGAGCACAGGCTGCGCCGGCCCAGGCCTCGCCGTCCCAGACGCTCTCGCGCGGCATCCGCGCGCTGGAAATCCTGGCCGAGGCCGAGCGGCCACTGACCATCGCGGAACTTGCGGACGCCATGGGGGTCCACCGCTCCGTGGCGTACCGGATCCTTCGCACGCTGGAGGATCATTCACTGCTGGTCCGGGACGACGCCGGCAGGGTCCAGCCCGGCCCGGGCCTGGCCGTCCTGGCGAGGGGCGTGGCCCGCAACCTGCAGTCCGCGGCCCTGCCGGAGCTCACCCAGCTTGCCAATACACTGAACATGACGGCCTTCATTGCAGTCTGGGACCACCAGGACTGCATCACGCTGGTGACTGTGGAACCGAGGCACTCGGCCGCCACAGTGGTCCAGCACCCCGGCTCACGGCACCCGATAAGCGCCGGCGCCCCCGGCATTGCCATCCAGTCGGCGCTTACGGAACAGGACTGGACCGCCCTGGCGCCGGGAATTCCCTACCGGGCCGAGTCAGCCGAGGCCAGGAAAAGGGGCTACGCGGCGAGCCACGATGAAGTCATCGCCGGGGTGTCATCCCTTGCTGTCCCCATCAACGTGCCCGGCGGGCGGCCAGCGTCGGTCGCCGTCGTCTATATCCGTTCAACGCAGGATCCGGCCGAAGTGGCGGCCGCCCTCACGGTGAGCGCTGCGCGGATAGAAAAGCAACTGCTCTAGGGCGCTGACGCGGCGGCGCTAGTTGCCGGCTGCCGCCGTTGACTTGCGGTTGCGGACCACGACGGCGGCAGCGGCTCCCAGCAGGAACAGACCCGCCGCGGCGCAGACGGGCACCATAAAAGCAGCTGTATAGCCCTGGTGTTGTGCAAGCTGCCCCGCGATGGACGAACCCAGGGCCGTGCCCGCGACAATGCCGCTGGCCAGGGCGGTCATGACCGTTCCCAGCCGCCCGGCCGGGGCGACGACTCCGCCGATGGCGAAGACCGTGACCATCAGCGGACCCACGGGCAGTCCAAGGACAAGCAGCACCAGCACCATCGGAAGTGTCGAGCCCGGGAGCAGCAGGAGGACTGCGAGCCCGGCCATCGAGGCGGCAGAAACCATCCACCGCGCCGACAGGCTGAAGCCCTGCGGCCAGTAGGCAACGCTGAGTGCGGCCGCGGCAGAGCTCAGCCCCATGACGGCATAAAGCAGGCCCGCGATTTCGGCTGCGGCGAAGCTCGCCGAGAAGGAACTCAGCCCCGTCTGGGTGGAGCCGAAGAAAGTTCCCATGCAGACCATCGCCAGGAACGGCAGGGCCACGGCTGCCATCCCGGTGGCACTGCGGCCCGGAACTGCAGGGTCCGCGGCCGTTCCCGCGTCCCGGCTGCTCCGGCTGCTCCGGGGGCGGCTGGTCCGGGGACGCCGGACGCTCAGCGGCACGGCGAGGTGCGTGCGGTGCACCGCGAACGCGGGAACCAGGGTGGCAGTCAGGGCCGCAGCGAGGGCCAGTGGAATCCACGGGGCAATCAGGCTGGCCAGGATACCGACCAAGGCGGGCCCCAGCACGAACGTCAGCTCATCCGCCGTGCTTTCGTACGAGAGTGCCGCATCCAGGTCCCGGGCCCTGCTGTCCCTGCCGCCACGGGCGGTCAGGGCCATCCAGCGCACGCGGGCCAGCGGGCCCACCTGGGGACAACTGGCCCCCGCCACAAATGCAGCGGCGAGGACAGGAAGCGCCGCCGCCAGGTCCTGGCCGGCCGGAACGAAGTACGCCGTGAGGATGAGCGCGGCGACAGCCACGGTGTTGAATGTTGCCGCGAAGATGAGCACGGGGCGCTGGCCGAGCCGGTCAGCCAGGGCACCCAGGACAGGGGCTCCCAGCGCGGAGCCGATGCCCACCGCGCCTGCCGCCGCTCCCCCGACGGCGTAGGAGCCTGTCACGGACGTGACGAGGGTCAGTGCGCCCACTGTCAGCATGGCCAGCGGAAGGCGGGCGAACAGTCCCAGCGGGATGAACCCCTTGCCGGCCAGCAGCGGAAGGCGGGAATAACGGCCGCCCGGGCGGGAATCCCGCGGGGATTCCTGCGGGGAAACCGGTCTGGCAGCTGGTGCGGTGTGCGGGGTGTCCGCGGCCGATGATGGCGCGGCGGAAGCTTGTGCGGCGATGGATGGTGCCGCGGATGAAGGGGCGGATGCCTGTGAAGACGTTGAGGTGATCATGATTCCGGGTTCTCTAAGTAGTGCGCATCGTCCCTCCTCCCGATGCGCGTGACCCGGTAACCCGTTAATTGTAGCCGAGGCCCCGGAATCAGCCGAGGGCGTCGTCAGAAATGTGGAGGAGGGAACCGTTCCGTCCCTTGACCACCTGGAGCTGGGTGCTGATGCGCTGCTTCATCTCCGGCACGTGGCTCACCAGCCCCACCACGCGGCCGCCGTCCCGGAGCCCTTCCAAGGCGTCCATGACCTGTTCCAGGGCCTGCTCGTCGAGGCTCCCAAAGCCCTCGTCCACGAAGAGCGTTTCGATATCCACCCCGCCGGACTCCTGCTGCACGACGTCCGCGAGGCCGAGGGCAAGGGCCAGAGAGGCCATGAACGATTCACCTCCGGACAGCGTGGCGGTGTCCCTTCGGTGGCCTGTCCACTGGTCCACGACTTCCAGGCCGAGGCCGGACTTGGCTCCGCGGGCGGCCCTGGCATCAGTGTGCTGCAGGGTGTAGCGGCCATCACTCATGCCGACCAGGCGCTCCGAGGCTGCGATGGCCACCTGTTCGAGCCTCGCCGCAAGCACGTAGCTGTTGAGGCTCATCCGGTAGTTGTTGTCGCCGGCGCCGCGGGCGGCCTCGGCCACGGCAGTCAGCAGCGCTGCACGCTCACGGGGGCCTTTGCCGCTCGCGGCCAGCCGGGCGTAGTCCGCAGCGATCCGGCGCCCGGCGCGCACGGACTGGTCAGCGAGGCCCAGGACGAGGTCGGCTTCCTTGGCCTGCCGTTCGGCGTCCGCGGCCTCCCGGCCCAACTGCTCGAGCACCGGGACGGCGTCGAACGGACCGTGCAGCTCCAGCTCGTGCGCGGCCAGCGTGAGTTCCTCGCCGGCGAACAGTTCCTGGACCCGGGCTGCTTCATCATGCCCGGCACGGATGGCTGCTTCAAGCCTCGCGGGCTCGGCTGCAGGGAGCAGGAACGACCGCGCCGCTGCTGCCGTTTCGAAGCCGGATTCCGGTAACGCCTGTTCCAGTTGCTGGCGCGCATCGGCAGTCCGTTGAACTGCCTGCTCCAACCGGGTCCGTGCAGCGTCCGCCCGTTCAAGAAGGGCGGTGCTCCCCTTCACGGCGACGATGCGGTGGCCGAGCGTCGGGTGGTCCGCGCGAAGGTGGCGCAGGGCATCTTCCAGCGCCTCAGACTGTTCACGGACCTCGGCGAGGGTGGTCTCTGTCTGCGCGATTCCGGACGCCGTTTCGACCTGGGCTGTTTCCGCGGCCGCGATCTGTTCTTCCAGTTCCGCATGCCGTTCCCGGCTGGCCGCCAGGTCCTCGGCAGCGCGGTTGGCATCTTCCGCCCGTTGCCTCGCCAGGGCGGCGTCCCGGCGGGCTTCTTCCGGCGGGGTATCCCCGCCTTGGGCCGCCAAAACGGCGACTGTCTGATGGGCCTCCGCCAGTTCGCGCCCCAGCACGCTCAAGGCAACCTCGGCTGCCTCGCTGGCCTGCTGAGCCGCATGCTCCGCTTCGGCGATTACCAGCGCGGCGGAAGCCGCCGGTGCAGGTGACGGATGTTCGGGGCTGCCGCATACCGGGCAGGGCTCAGCGGGCTGCAGCCGTGCAGCGAGTTCCGCCGCGGCGTTGGCGAGCCGTTCCTCCCGGAGATCCAGCCAGCGCTGGCGGTGGTCCTGATAGTCATCGCGGGCAAGCCGGTGCTGTTCGGCAATGCCGGAACATACCCCCGCCGCCGCTGCGTACCGCCCCACCACCGAAACGAGTTCTTCGGCTGAGGCAGCTTCCTTGGTCCGCAGCTGGGCAACGGCTGCGAGCCCTTCAAGAGGCCGGAGTCCCGCAAGGAGCGACGTGGCTTCGCCGCGCAACGCATCCAGCGCGGCAGCACCGGACCGGCTCCTGTCTCTGAACTGTTCCAGCGTCTTGTGCAGTTCGCTGCTGCGGGCGGCCATTCCGGCAAACCTGGCCTCATCAGGCAGCCGTTCCTCCAGCACCGCACGCAGGGACAGCAGACGGCTGAGCTCCTGGCGCACGGCGGCGACGTCGGAGGAGGGACCGTCGTCACCACTGCGGCTGCCACTGCCGGGGAAGGCAGCCAGTTCCGGGTCACGGACAGCAACGCCCTGCAGCTCGTCCGCTACTGCCGCCATGGCCCGTTCAGCCAGCTGTTCGGCCTCTTCGGCCTTTTCCACACTCTGAAGGTGCCCACTGAGCACCTCGGCGCTGCGGTGCGCACGCAGCTGTGACGCCATTCTGTCGAGTTCCGGCTGGCCGGCGTCGGCCGCTGATCGCCGCCGTTCCGCTGCGGCGAGTTTCTCCTGTCGCGCGGCACGCGCGTTTGCGGCCTCGAGGACACGTGCCGTCCCGGCCCGCCGCAGCGCAGTCTGGTCCGCTTCGGACCTCAAACGGCTGGCCCGTGCCGCGGCGGTTTCCCCGAGCCATTCAAGAAGTTCTTCCGCTCCTTCCGGTGCCGCGCCGGACTGATCCGCTTCCGCGGCAGCTGCCTCGGAGCGCGCCTGTGCCAGGAGCAACTCCAGCTGGCCATTCAGGGTGGCCACCTCCGCGCGGGCATCCGCGGCCCTGCGGGCGAGTTCCTGTTCCACGGCTTCGAAGCGCTGGGTGCCGAAGAGGCTCTGCAGCAACTCGAGCCTGTCCGTGGGCTTGGAGCGTAGGAAGGCGGCAAAGTCACCCTGCGGGAGCATGACCACACGGGTGAACTGGTCACGGTCCATGCCCAGGACGGCGGTGATTTCCGCCCCGGCTTCGTCGTTCCGGCCGGATTTCTCGACCCATTGGCCGTCAACGCGTTCCCGGAGCAGGGTGTTGGCTTTCTGCTCGGTGAAACCGTTCCTGCCCCTGGCGCTGGGCTTGTTCCAGGCCGGACTCCGCGAGACCTCAAAATGCCGGCCCTTGGCAGAAAACTCGCAGGTGACGCGGGGTTCGGCGGCAACGTCGGCGTGGTCGCTGCGGAGGCGCTTGCTGTCCTGGCGGGCTCCGGGGACCGAACCGTAGAGGGCAAAACAGATGGCATCCAGCACGCTGGTCTTGCCGGCGCCGGTGGCGCCGTTCAGCAGGAAGAGTCCGTGTGCGCTGAGGCGGTCGAAGTCGATGGTTTCGGTGCCGGCGAAGGGGCCGAACGCGGAAATCTCGAGGCGGTGGATCCTCATAATGAAGCCTCTTCCAGGCGCACCGCTTCGAGGGCCTCCCGGAGCACAGCCGATTCGGCCCCGTCGGCGCTTCGGCCGCGGACGTGCTCCAGGAAGCCGCAGCAGATTGAGAGGTCGTCCTCAGACTCGGCGAGCCTGCTGCTGTAGCTGGTCGTGGTGGCTGCGGTGGCACCTTCGGGATCGAACCCCAGCACCAGCGTGTCCGGGAAGCGGGTGCGCAGTTTTTCCATGGCCTGGGCGGGCCGCTGGGCATCCGTGACGGTGATCTGGCAATACGCGGTCTCGGCCCAGGCGTATTCCTCGGCTGAAAGGAGGTGGTCCAGCTTGCCCCGCAGGACGGCGAGGGCACGCGGGGCGTCCCACACAACTTCATTGACTTCGGTGATGCCGGTGGCGTCCACGTCGATCAGCCAGCCTCCTTTGCGGTGCTTCGCTTCCGAAAAGGAGTAGGCCAAAGGCGATCCGGAATAGCGGACTTCCGGCGACAGCGTCTGCCTTCCATGCAGGTGGCCCATTGCGGTGTAGCCGAAGCCGTCGAACAGGTCCAGTGGCACGGCGCCGACTCCCCCGATGCTCAGGTCGCGTTCACTGTCCGAGCTGATGCCGCCGCTGGCGAAAGTGTGGGCCAGCACCACGGAATGAACCTGGCGGGTCTTTGCACGGGCATGCACATCCGCCCGGATCCGTTCCGTGGCGGCACGGGTCACCTCGAAGTGGCTGGCGGGTTCGACGCCGAGTTGTTCGGCCACCAGGCGTGGTTCCAGCCACGGAATGCCGTAGATGGCGAGCACAGGGCCGTCTTCTGCACTGTCCAACGGAAATTCCACGGGCACGTCCAGCTCCGCCAGCCGCGTCCGCAGGTGCACTCCCCCGCGCTCCAGCAGCCTTGAGGCAAACCCGAGGCGGATCGCGGAATCGTGGTTGCCGCTGGTCAGGACCACCTGCGCCCCGGCGTCGGTCAGCCGCACCAGGGCATCGTCAAGCAGGCGGACCACGTCCACGCCGGGCAGGGCGCGGTCGTAGACGTCGCCGGCAATCAGGACGACGTCCACTCCCTGCGCGCGGACGTAGCCGACCAGCTGGTCAATGAAGCCCTGCTGGGCCCCGAGCATGCCTACGCCGTGGAATGACCGGCCCAGATGCCAGTCGGAGGTGTGCAATATCCGCATATTTCTAAGCTATCCGCCGGCACCGACATTTTTGCGGCACAAACACGGTCCGGGCAGGCACTCTGTTAACCGCGTTTGCCGTCAAAGAAGTCGCGCGCGTCATCCTTGCCGTTGTGGCCGCCGGGAGCTTCGCTGCCGGCGGCCCGCTTGGGGGCGTCTCCGCGTCCGGCCGCAGCCGGCACTGCCTTTTCCAGGTCCCCGTCCGGGCCCTCATCCAAGTCCTCGTCATCAAAATCGTCGTCGTCCTCGGAGTCCAGCTCGGAGCCCTGGACGGCGTTATCAGTGCGGGCCGGTGCTGCTGCCGGCAGGTCGGCGAACCCGCGGAAGACGAGGCCGGCGATGGCGGCACCCACCAGCGGGGCTACCCAGAAGAGCCACAGCTGCTCCAGGGACCAGGTGCTGCTGAAGATGGCGGACGCGGTGGCGCGGGCCGGGTTGAAGGGCGTGTTGCCCACGGCCTGGCCAAGCTGCAGCAGGACGGCGAGGGTGAGGCCAACGGCGAATGGTGCGGCCGCCTTGTTGGTGTTGCGTGCCGAGGTGGTGCCCAGGAAGACGGCCACCAGCAGGGCCGCACCCAGGACCTCGACGAGCAGCACACCGGCCATGGGGGCCTGGATGATGGAATGCTCGCCAAATCCGGCAGTCACGGTGTCGAAGGCGGCGCGGGTGTCCTCGATCTTGGGTACGGTGCGCAGGATCCCGAACAGGGCAAGTGTCCCGGCAACAGCTCCGACGAGCTGGGCACCGAGGTACGCAGCGGCCTCCGGCAGCCTGATCCGGCCGGCGATGGCGCTGCCCAGGGTCACGGCCGGGTTGAAGTGTCCGCCGGAAATGTAGGCGAAAGCGAGCATCGCGGCGGTGACCGCAAGCCCGGCGGCAAGCGAAGCGGACAACGGGTTGGACTGAGGGATGGTAAACAGCGGGACGCCCAGCCCCGCGATGACCAGGAACAGGGTTCCGAATGCCTCAGCCGACAATCGTGCCACCAGCCCGGGTTTGAACGCGGCCCCCGGGGCGCCGTGCAAATCGGGACTTTCGGTCGGGCGTGCAGGCACAGGGGAAGTCATGTTCTGGGAATCCTTTGTTTCGGTGCACAGCCGGTGACCCCGGTGTGCGGTGCGGGCAACGGTGCGCCCGGCAATGTACTGTCCAACGTATTCTGCCAACTGAGTCTGGACACTTGCTGGATCCGAGCTTAGCGGCCGGACCCGGCGGCTGCGAGCGGGACAATCCTCCCGCCGCGAGGTACAGTCCTCCGCCCGGGGTAAATTTACAGTCATGAGTTCTGAAGAGTTCCGCCCGCCTGCGCCGACCCCCGAGTCCCGGATTCATGGCTGCCTTCTGGGAGGGGCCCTCGGCGATTCCCTCGGCTACGCCGTGGAGTTCGATGACATTGCTGGCATCAGGAGCCGGTTTGGCCCCGAGGGGCTCCAGGATTTCTCAGCGCTCGACGGCGGCAGCCACTTCTCGGACGACACCCAGATGACGCTGTACACGGTGGACGGCCTTGTAGAGGCGCTGGAGTGGGCCAATGACGGGACGGCCGCCGACGCCAACGCGTGTGTATGGCTCGCCTACCTGCGCTGGCTGGCGACACAGGGCGTTCCGGTTCCGCCGTCCGCTCCTGCACCGCAACCGCGCTGGATTGACGGGCAGGAAGCCCTGAAGCACCGGCGCGCACCGGGCAACGCCTGCCTCAGCGGACTGGCCACCGGTGAAATGGGCACCGTGTACCGCCCGGTTAATCCTGATTCCAAGGGATGCGGCACAGTGATGCGCTCGGCGCCGTTCGGCCTCATTCCGCATGTTCCTGCCGAGGCGGTTTACAAGCTGAGCTCAGACGCGGCGTCACTGACCCATGGACACCGGTCGGCACGGCAGAGCGCGGGGGCCTTCAGCCTCCTCATCCATGCCCTCGCGGGCGGCCAGGGTCTCCGGGAGGCTGCCGAATACGCCCTCAACCGCGGACGTGAACAGTCCGACCCGGAGCCGGCGCTCATCAGCCGGCTGGAACGTGCCCTCCAGCTCGCGGAATCTTCGGGGCAGGCGGCGGGCAAAACGGCCCTGCTGAGCCCGGAAGACCTGGTGCGCGAACTGGGCGAGGGCTGGGTGGCCGAGGAAGCCCTCGCCGTCGCGCTTTACGCGGTACTGGCCACGGTGCCGGCCGGCGCCGACCCGGAAACTGCCGCGGTCAGCCCGCAGCGACACTTCCGCGACGCCATTGTCCTGGCGGTGAACCACAGCGGCGACAGCGACTCCACGGGTTCCATCGCCGGGAACATCCTGGGTGCCTTCTACGGGGAGGACTGCCTGCCGGCAGCGTGGCTGGAGTCCTTGGAAGCCCCGGAAGTCATCCGGGGCATGGCACGCCAGCTCGTCTCGGTTACAGGTTCCTGAGGGAAATGTCGTTGCAGGCTTCGCAGACGTCCTCCGGGATGAGTCCGCGGCGCTGCAGAAAGCCGAAAATCACGCAGCCCAGGCAGAACCCTGCGAATGCTTCCAGCGAAGCGGCAAGAATCAGCACTGCCAGCAGGGCCCAGGCGCCGGGCGCCAGGCCTGCAGCGAGCAGCACCGCTGCGGCGGTGGAGACAGCGGCGCCGATGCCTTGGGCGAAGCGCTTCGGCGGCCCGGGAACCAGCTTGGCCCGGCCCAGTCGCGGCGCCAGGAGTTTGACGGAGAGCAGCGCGAGCGGCGAAATCCTGGGCCCGAACAGAACACGGAGCCAGAAACCGGCTGCAATCACGGCCAGGCCCCATCCCCAGCCGGTCAACAGCGTCACGCCCGCCAGCACCACCACCAGCCCGGCCGTGATCCGGGCGGCGTACTCGTTGACCGGGTTCGGGAACGCAAACACCGCCCGCCAATAGGCGCCCGGCCGGCGGCCAGCCACGCTTGGGGCGCTGCCGGCCGCTGAGGAAGTAGTGGTGTAGCCAGAGGACCCGGCTGTGTCGTCGACCTGGAGTTTGCCCATGGTGCAAGGCTAGGAGTGCCGTTGCCGGACCGGAAGGATTGTTGCGCCGTGTGACCGTGGGCCCTGGGCCCGGCAGGTCGCCGGGAACGGGAGCGGGAACAGGGTCAGGAGTTTAGAGCAGTGCTGCAGCGGCAGGCACCTGGCCGCCCACCATCTGCAGGAACTCGCCTTCTGACAGGACTTCGATGCGCTGGCCCCGTTCGTGTAGTTCCAGCACGCGCCGCGCCTTGCCCGTCAGGCGGCCGGAGCGGAGGTCCGAAGCGACAAAGCCATCACCGACCACCAGCACCGTGGTCCGGCCGGTCACCCGGCTTTCAGGCTGCGCACCGAATTCCGCGGACAGCACCTTGGCCTCGGGCCGGGGCATTGCGAGCTCCCCCGTGAAGACTACGGTTTGGCCGAACAGCGGATGAGCCGGTTCGGCGTCGTTATTCGGTGCAGGGTTGGCCCCTTCCTCGGGCCATCCGGACTTGAACGGCCGGGCGGCCGGAGCAGCCCCGTTGCCTCCGGCCGCGCCCAGCGCGGTCAGCGTCGCCTTGGAAAGTCCGTCACGGTTGGGGTCGAACGCCGGCTGGTGCGGAAGTGCCAGGCCGAGCGACAGGTAGAGTTCGGCGATGCTGCCGGCGCTGTTCCGCCGCGCAATGTCGATCAGGATGCCGGCGCACGCCCTGGCGTCCTCGGCGGCGTCGTGATGGTTGACCAGCGGCACGCCGGCTTCCTCGGCCGCGTAGGGCAGCGAGTTGGAGACGAGTGAGTAGCACCGGCGGGACAGCATTACCGTGCAGGCGTAGTCGTAGGCCGGTCCGGCCAGTCCGGACACTTCCAGCCCGGACCTGATCACGCCAAGATCGAAGGCCGCGTTGTGCGCGGCCAGGACATCTCCTCCGATGAAGGCGCCGATCTCCGGGAAGAGCTCACCGAAACGCGGCAGGCCTGCCACATCTTCGGGCCTGATGCCGTGGATCCGCACGTTGTGGTAGTCGAAGCGGTCATGCTTTTCGGGCGGCCGCATCAGCCACGAGGCTTCCTCCACCACCACGCCGCCGCGGACCTTGCTCAGGCCCACAGCGCACGG
The DNA here is from genome assembly GCF_005280255.1 of Arthrobacter sp. 24S4-2. NCBI lineage: Bacteria > Bacillati > Actinomycetota > Actinomycetes > Micrococcales > Micrococcaceae > Arthrobacter > Arthrobacter sp. 24S4-2. The sequence goes on from NZ_CP040018.1 coordinate 3,621,444, forward strand.
CGAACCGCGGAAGCCATTGGCTGTCTCGAAGTCGATCGCCGTAAAGTCCAAACCCACGGCTCGACTTTACCGCCGGCCGCGCGGAACCCCGGCACCGCGACCCGCCTGTCGCGGGTGTCGGTGATCACTCCGCCTCCCGGCAGGGAAAGCCCGACGCCGGCGGTCCAGTAACCTTGAAGGGTGAACCTACATGCGATGAGTGACTTTGCCGTGTCCGCCCTCGGGGGTGCGGGACCGGTGCAGCCGCACCTGGCCTCGTTCCTCCCCGACTGGCTCAACCCCCAGATTTTCCTCGCCGACCCTGCACTTGCCCCTTGGGTGGTGCTGCTGGTTTGCGGCATTATCTTCGCGGAGACAGGGCTGCTGATCGGGTTCTTCCTCCCCGGCGATTCCATGCTGTTCACGGCCGGGCTGCTCGTAGCCACGGACACGATCAAATTCAACATCTGGCTGTTTGCCGCCCTGATCATCGTGGCGGCCATCATCGGCAACCAGACCGGCTACCTCATCGGCTCCAAGGCCGGGCCCGCCCTCTTCAATAAGCCGGACTCCAAGCTGTTCAAGCGCGAGAACGTGGAAAGCGCCCACGCGTTCTTCGAGAAGCACGGCGGCAAGGCGCTGATCCTCGCCCGATTCGTTCCCATCATCCGCACCTTCGTTCCGGTCATCGTGGGCGTGGCGCAGATGAGCAAGCGGAAGTTCTTCCTGTTCAACGTCATCGGTGCCGTGCTGTGGGGCGGCGGCGTCACGCTCCTTGGCTACCTGCTGGGCGACCGGGTGCCGTGGGTCCGCGACAATCTGGACATTATCTTTATCGTCATCGTGCTGCTGTCCGTGATCCCCGTCGGCATTGAAGTCCTCCGCAGCCTGTCCGCCAAACGCCAGGCCGCACACTTCGGCACGGACGCCGTGGACGAGTTCATCGAGGAGCACGAACCGGAGGAAGAGCGCAAGACCAACCTGTAGCACCGGCTACGGCAAGCAACGCAACACGGATAAGACTGAAGGCGCCCCACATTGTGGGGCGCCTTCAGTCTTATTCGTGCAGCTGGCTTCGAGCTAGGCCAGGTGCCGCGGGTGGTTCTCCGCGAGCGCCTCGACGATTGCCGGCAACAGCGCCCTGAAGGCCTGGCCCCGGTGGCTGATGGCGTTTTTCTCCTCGGAGGTCAGCTCGGCGCAGCTGCGGTCAAGGCCGCTCGGCTGAAGGACCGGGTCGTAGCCAAAGCCGCCGACACCGCGCGGTTCACGCAGCAGCGTGCCTTCCAGCTGGCCGTATTCCACTACTTCGCGGCTCCCGCCATCCGCTGCCGCGCCCGGTACGGCGAGCGCCGCTGCGCAGACGAAGGCGGCCCCTCGATATCCATCCGGAATATCGGACAGCTGGTCCAGGAGGAGCTGCAGGTTGGCAGCGTCATCACCGTGCCGGCCGCTCCACCGGGCCGAGAAAATTCCCGGGGCGCCGCCCAGCACATCGACGGACAGTCCGGAATCATCGGCAATGGCCACCAGCCCGGTGGCTTCGGCCACCGCGCGGGCCTTCAGCAGGGAATTCTCGGCAAACGTCACGCCTGTCTCGGCGACGTCCGGCGCGCCAACGGCGCCGGCGTCCACCACCTGGCTGTCGACGTCGAGCCCGGGCACCTGTCCGCGCAGCAGCTCCCGCAGCTCCCTGAGCTTTCCCTGGTTGTGCGTGGCCAGGACCAGCATGGGGGCCGGTGCGGGGACGCTCTCCGTCACGGGGCCTCCGCCAGGGTCTCCCGCTGGATGGCCGCGAGCTGCTCGGTGCCCAGGAGGGCGAGGTCCAGCAGCTGGTTGAGCTCGTCGCGGTCGAAGGGGGCGCCTTCGGCCGTGCCCTGCACCTCGACGAACTTGCCGGACCCTGTGACCACGACGTTCATGTCGGTCTCGGCCCGGACGTCCTCGACATACGGCAGGTCCAGCATGGGGATGCCGTCGATGATGCCAACGGACACAGCAGCGATCGTGTCGATCAGGGGCTGCGCGTTCCTGGCAATGATCTTGTTTTCGCGGGCGAAGCGGATGGCTTCCGCGAGCGCCACGTAGGCGCCGGTGATGGCGGCGGTGCGGGTGCCGCCGTCGGCCTGCAGGACATCACAGTCCAGCACGATGGTGTTCTCGCCCAGGGCCTTGGTGTCGATGATGGAACGGAGCGAGCGGCCAATCAGCCGGGAGATCTCGTGGGTGCGGCCGCCGATCTTGCCCTTGACGGACTCGCGGTCCGAGCGGGTGTTGGTGGCGCGGGGCAGCATGGCGTATTCGGCGGTGACCCAGCCGCGGCCCTCCCCTTGAGCCAGCGCGGCACGCCTTCGGTCAGGGAAGCCGTGCACAGCACCCGGGTGTTGCCGAACTCGATCAGGGCCGAGCCTTCGGCCTGCTTGGACCAGCCGCGGGTGATGCTGATCGGGCGGAGCTGATCAGGGGTACGGCCGTCGGCACGAATGACGGGGGTGGCAATTGCTTCAGAAGTCATGCCTTTAGCTTATCGACCCGCGCGGGCCGGCCGGACACCGGCAGGATGCACAGCCGGCACGATGGACGGCACCGGCGGAAGCTTCAGACCGTGTAGTGGACGCCGGCCACGGCAACGGCGACGTCGCCGTTGAACACCGGCTTGGCCTCGGCCATGACTTTGGTCTGCGACGTCCACACCGGGATGTGGGTGAGAAGCAGCCGGCGGGCCCCGGCCGCCGCGGCCGCTTCCCCGGCGCGTTTGCCGGTCAGGTGCACGTCCTTGATGTCGTCGTCGCGGCCTTCCTCGAAGGCCGCCTCGCACAGGAACAGGTCGGCATCCTTCGCGGCCTCTTCCAGCCCGGCGCAGGAGTCCGTGTCCCCCGAATAGGTGAGCACCCGGGTGACCGGAACGCCGTCGGCCGATGGTTCGGTGACCTCGACGCGCAGGGCGTAGGCCTCCTCCACCGGGTGGTTCACTGCGAACGGCGTCACGGTGTAGGGACCCACGGTGACGGACTGCCGTTCAGTCCAGTTGGTGAAGTCGAATTCCTCGTGCATGCCGGGGTCAAGCTCCAGCCCGTATGCCGTGGCCATCCGGTCCGCCGTGGCGGCGGGACCCCAGACCGGAATCCGGTCACGCCCCCAGCCGCCCGGCTTCCACCGCACCGCCACATGGAGTCCGCAGAGGTCCATGCAGTGGTCCGGGTGCAGGTGCGTGAGGAAGATCGCGTCGATGTCCTCCAGGTCCGTGTAACGCTGGATTGCACCGAGCGCCCCGCTGCCGAGGTCCATTACGATCTTCCAGGTCCGCTCGCCGTCGTGGGCGGTCAGCAGGTAGCACGACGCCGGGGAGCCGGGTCCCGGAAAGGACCCGGTGCAGCCAACAATGGTCAGCTTCACAGGCGGGAACCTCCGGCTGCGGATCCGCTGACGAAGTTGGAAAGCCGTGGCCGGACGGCGCCGGCCTGGGCGGCCGCGATCATTTCCGGCGTTATCTTTGCCAGGCTGCCCGTGGGGTACTGTGCGGCCACATGGTCCACGTGCCGTACGCTGAGCACCTCCGGCCCGAGGAAGCGCCTTGCCAGGATTTCAAACTGTCCCGCTTCGCCGGTGGCGATGAAGTGGTGCTGCGGTGGCGCCTCGAGTGTCCGCTGCAAATCGTGCGAGACCAGCGCCCGGTAGACGTCCTTGGCGGTTTCCTCGGCGCTCGAGACCAGCGTGACGTCCTCGCCCATGACGTAGGAAATGACGCCGGTGAGCAGCGGGTAGTGGGTGCACCCGAGCACCACCGTGTCCACGCCGGCGGCCCGCAGCGGCTCCAAATACTCCCGCGCAACGGCCAGCAGTTCGGGCCCGGTGGTGATCCCGGCCTCCACATAGCTGACGAATGCCGGGCAGGCCACGGACGTGATGTGCAGGTCAGGGGCGGCCGCGAACGTGTCCTCGTAGGCGCGGGAGCCCACTGTGGCGGAAGTCCCGATGACTCCGACCCGGCCGCTCCGGGTGGCGGCCACGGCCCGGCGCACGGCCGGCTGGATCACTTCGATGACGGGAATCCCGTAGCGCGCCGTGTACCGTTCACGGGCGTCCCGCAATACGGCGGCGGAAGCGGAGTTGCACGCGATGGTCAGCAGCTTGACGCCGGAATCGACCAGCTCATCCATCACACCCAGGGCGTTGGCCCGGACCTCCGCGATGGGCAGCGGTCCGTACGGGCCGTTGGCGGTATCGCCCACGTAGAGGATCGACTCGTTGGGCAGCTGGTCGATGATGGACCGCGCCACGGTCAGCCCTCCGACTCCGGAGTCGAAGATGCCGATAGGCCGCGAGCCCATGGGGCTGTTGTCCGTGCTGATCGCTGGGGAATCCGCCGCAGCTCCCGCTGCCGGATCCATGCTCGAGGCTGTTGTCATGATTATTCGAGGATAGGGCTTCCCTGTAGGTGCGGCCATCACATTGTGTCGTCCGACTCATGTTGGATGGGTCACACTTGCGTGCCGTCCAGTCTGCACGGCCCACCGCTCGGGTCAGGCGCGCGATTCCATGGACTGGAGCATGGCCTGCACCAGTGACTCCTGCAGCCACGTGGTGAAGTTGTACACCAGCGCGAGGTAGCTTTCCACGTCCTCGGCCTGGGACCAGTCCTGCATGGTGTGGACGTGTTCGGCGTCGGCGTCGTCCCTGATGTCCAGCCGTTCGGCGAGGACAAGCCGGACGTCGTTGAGCGCCTGGGACCAGTGCCGCGCTTCGGCCGGCGAGAGCACCAGTTCGTTCGTGTCAAGCCCCAGCGCCGCCGCGCGCAAGGCGCCGATCTTGTTCTCCCGGAGCGAGCGCTCAGTGAGCTGGCGGAATTCCAGTGCCGCGGCGTCGTCGCCCTTCGTGACGTTGGGCAGCAGCCGGAGCAGCGCCCGGTCCGACGGTTCCCGGACATTCATGTCCAGCCCGATCAGCGCCGTCAGCGGGTCCTCGCTGGCGGTTTCGTCCGGCTGGAGCATCGAGATGACGTCGTCAATCAGGCTGCGCAGCAGCTCCCGTTCCGCCGGTTCAAGGTAGCCGGTGATGCCTTTGAGTCCGTATTTGAATGCCTTAGCCACGTTTGCCCTTGCCCTTGCCGGATCCGCCGTCTTTTCCGCCCCCGGTGGCCTTCTCCACCGTCGCCCACAGGCCGAAGCCGTGCATGGCAACGGCGTGCTGCTCCACCTGCTCCTTGCTGCCGTGCGCCACGATGGAGCGTCCCTTCTTGTGGACCTCCATCATGAGCTTGTTGGCTTTGGGCTCGGAGTAGCCGAAGTAGCTCTGGAAGACGTAACTCACATAGCTCATCAGGTTGACGGGATCGTTCCAGATCACCAGGTTCCAGGGGATGTCAGGGGCGGTCAGGACGTCGGTGGACGTCACTGTTCCGGTCTGGGTGCCCTCCTGGGTGTCAGGGCCGAGCGCAACGCTTAGGGTCATCTGTCCATTCTAGGGCGATGCGCACTAGAGTGAATTCGTGAGTACCTCTGCTGGCTGGGACCATCCCGGCACGTCCTTGTACACCGATCACTACGAACTGACCATGCTCCAGGCGGCGCTGCACTCCGGCGCGGCGCACCGGAAGTCGGTGTTCGAAGCGTTCGCCCGCCGGCTCCCGGACGGCCGGCGCTACGGGATCGTGGCCGGTACGGGCAGGCTCCTCGAGGGGATTGCCGATTTCCGGTTCGGGGGCCCCGAACTGGATTTCCTCCGCAAAACGGGAGTGGTCAACGCCGAAACCCTGGACTACCTGGCCGGATTCCGGTTCACCGGCGACATCTGGGGCTACGCCGAGGGCGAAGCGTATTTCCCCAACTCCCCTATCCTGATCGTGGAATCCACGTTCGCCGAGGCCTGCATCCTGGAGACGTACGTCCTCTCGGTGCTTAACCACGACAGCGCCATTGCCTCGGCGGCTTCCCGGATGATCACCGCCGCCGGCAACCGGCCCTGCATCGAGATGGGCTCGCGGCGGACCCAGGAGGAATCCGCTGCCGCGGCCGCGCGTGCCGCCGTCATCGCCGGCTTCGCCAGCACCTCCAACCTCGAAGCGGGCCGCCGCTACGGCATCAAGACGGTGGGCACCGCCGCCCATTCCTTCACATTGCTCCACGACACCGAGCGGGAAGCCTTTGAGGCGCAGATCGCCTCGCTGGGCACCGGAACCTCTCTGCTGGTGGACACGTACGACGTCGAAGCGGCCGTCCGCACGGCCGTGGACCTTGCGGGCCCCTCACTTGGGGCGGTCCGGCTGGACTCGGGCGACCTCGTGGCCCAGGCGCAGTGGGTTAGGCAGCTGCTGGACGAGCTCGGCAACGAGAACACGAAGATTGTGGTCACGTCCGACCTCGACGAATTCGCCATTGCGGCCCTCCAGTCTGCCCCGGTCGATTCCTACGGTGTGGGCACCTCGCTGGTGACCGGTTCCGGCGCCCCGACGGCGAGCATGGTGTACAAACTCGTCAGCCGGACGGACGATTCCGGGGAGTTCGTGTCGGTGGCAAAGGTCGCAAAAAACAAAACGAGCAAGGGCGGCCGGAAATACGCCCTTCGCAGGCTCAACGAACGTGGTGTCGCCACCCAGGAGCTCGTGGGTGTGGGGCACCGGCCCGAAGATGACGGCAACGACCGCCAGCTGCTGCAGCAGTTCATCAAGAACGGCGAGCTGCTTCCGGGATGGACAGGAACGGAAGGCGTGTTCCGTGCCCGGCAGCGGCACATTGATTCCATGGCGGAACTGCCTGCAGTGGTCAACCGCCTGCAACGCGGCGAACCGGCTATCCCTACTCTCTACGAAGAAAACTGAGGAGAACTGATGTCCCGCGCCCTGATCATTGTTGATGTCCAGAACGATTTCTGCGAGGGCGGCTCCCTGGCTGTCAAGGGCGGGGCTGAAGTCGCCGGCGCCATTAGCGAATACGTGGACGCGCACCACAGCCAGTTCGACTACATTGTGGCCACCCAGGACTGGCATATCGAACCCGGAGGACACTTCGCGGACAACCCGGACTTCATTGACACCTGGCCGCCGCATTGCGTCGCAGGCACCCGCGGTGCCGAGCTGCACCCGGACCTCGACACCGAATACATCCAGGCCTATTTCCAGAAGGGCCAGTTCACAGCCGCGTATTCCGGGTTTGAGGGTATCCTGGCCCCGGAGGACGCCGTGCCGACGGGCGACCGCAAGCCCGGCGCCATGCCGCTGCCCGATGACGCGGCGGCGTTCACCGCCAGTACATTCGCCGATGAGGACGCCATCGGCCTGGACGACTGGCTCCAGAGCCACGACGTCGAAGATGTGGTGATCGTGGGAATCGCCACCGATTACTGCGTGATGGCAACATCCCTGGATGCGGTGCAGGCCGGCTACTCCGTGACGGTGGTCCGCGGCCTCACGGCCGGGATCGCGGCCGACCTTGACGACGCCTACGCCGAAATGGAACTCGGCGGCGTGGACCTCGCCTGAGCGGCGTTGCTTTGACGGGCAGGCCCTACTTGCGTCCGATGAACCAGTCCTGAAGTTTCCGCAGTCGCGCCTGCAGCTGCTCCTCGTTGGCCTGCGCCACGGGAGGGCCGCCGCACACGGTCCGGAGCTTGGTGTGCACCACGCCGTGCGGAGTCCCTGTCCGGGCTGACCAAGCCGCAACGTTCTTGGCCAGCTCGTTGCGCAGGTCCGTCAGCATCCGGTGGTCCGGGATAGCGGACAGGACCGCCTGCGAGGCAGCGGCTTCACCCGATCTGAGCTTCTTCCGGCTCTGCTGTTCGTGCTGGCGCTGGCGCAGCAGCGTGCCCACCTGCTCGGCATCCAGGAGTCCCGGAATGCCCAGGAAGTCCAGCTCGTCATCCGACCCGATGTCGCCACCGGTGCCGAACTCGCCGCCGTCGAACAGCACCCGGTCGAACGATGCCTGTGAGTCCAGCGCCTCGAACTTGCCCTTGGTGAGACTGTCCGACGCCTTGTCCTCCCGGTTGGCCTCGTCCATCAGCGAGTCCTCCGGATTGAACAGGCCGTCCCCGTCCTCTTTCTCCGGGCGGTCCAGGGCATGGTCCCGTTCGGCCTCCATCGAGTTCGCCAGCGCGGTCAGCTGCGGAACGGACGGCAGGAACACGGAGGCCGTCTCTCCCCGTTTCCGGGCGCGCACGAAACGGCCCACGGCCTGGGCGAAGAAGAGCGGAGTGGATGTGGAGGTTGCATAGACGCCCACGGAAAGCCGGGGCACGTCCACGCCTTCGGACACCATGCGGACGGCGACCATCCAGCGCTTTTCGCTGGCCGTGAATTCCTCGATCTTGCTGGAGGCCTTGGCATCGTCGGAAAGAATCACGGTGGGCGATTCGCCGGTGATCTTCTTCAGTTGGCCGGCGTAGGCGCGGGCGTCATCGTGGTCGGTGGCGATCACCAGGCCGCCGGCGTCGGGGACGGTCCGGCGGACTTCGCTAAGGCGCTTGTCCGCCCCGGCCAGCACGGCCGGGATCCATTCGCCGGCCGGATTAAGTGCCGTGCGCCAGGCCTGCGAAATGATGTCCTTGGTGACGGCCGACTCGCCAAGGGAAGCCGCCATCTCCTCTCCGCCGCTGGTGCGCCAGCGCATCTGCCCGGAGTACGCCATGAACATCACGGGACGGACCACGTGGTCGCGGAGCGCATTCCCGTAGCCGTAGGTGTAGTCCGCCTTGGAACGCCGGATGCCATCCCGGTCCTCGGCGTATTCAACGAACGGAATCGGTGAAGTGTCGGAGCGGAAGGGCGTACCCGTCAGCGAAAGCCGGCGGGCTGCCGGGTCAAAGGCCTCGCGAAGACCGTCACCCCAGGACAGGGCCTCGCCGCCGTGGTGGATCTCGTCGAGGATCACCAGCGTGCGGGCCGCCTCGGTCTTCGCGCGGTGCAGCATGGGCTTGCTGGCCACCTGGGCGTAGGTCACCGCGACGCCGACGAAGCCGCGGCCGTGCTGCCCGTCCGAGTTCTTGAAGTTGGGGTCGATGGCAATCCCCACCTTCGCGGCCGCATCAGCCCACTGGCGTTTCAGGTGGTCGGTGGGCGCCACGATGGTGACCCGGTTCACGGTGCCGGCCTCGATCAGCATGGACGCCACACGCAGGGCGAACGTGGTCTTGCCTGCTCCGGGCGTTGCCACCGCCAAGAAGTCCCGGGGCCCGGTTGAGAAGTAGCTGTCCAGCGCCTCCTGCTGCCAGGCACGGAGCTTCGGGGCGGTGCCCCACGCTGCACGTTCGGGGTAAGCCGGCGGCAGCGTTGGCCCGCCAAAGAGTGTCTCCGTCACGCAGAGCCCTCAATTCCCCGCATTGCGGCAGCCGTGAGCGAAAGACACATAAACATAAACACCAATCTGTTCCGGATGAGCCGCACTGGTCCGGTAAGGAAAAACATCGTGGCATGGGACGCGCGCAGCAGAGATCAGCGCCCCATGGTTGTATTGCCCGGACCTGGCCGGGCCGGCCGGTCACCCCAGGCAGTGGGGTGACGGGCGTACGGCGCTACTTGCCGGAGCCGCCGTCGCTGCCCTTGCCGCCGTCATTTCCCTTGCCGCCGCCATTTCCCGGGCGCAGGCCTTCGTAGACCTCTTTGCACTCCGGGCAGACGGGGAACTTCTGCGGATCGCGGCCGGGGGTCCACACCTTGCCGCACAAGGCGATGACAGGCGCGCCGGTCATGGCCGATTCCATGATCTTCTCTTTGCGCACGTAGTGGGAGAACCGCTCGCGGTCGCCGGGCTCCACTTCCTGGCGCAGTTCCTCGCGCTCGATTGTGGCAGTGGACGTTCCTGCTCCGGAAAGCTCACGCATCGGGTCGTTTTCGAGGGGATCCGTCATGCTAGTCATGGCATCCATCTTAGCCTTTGCGGCGGACAAAAATCTGAACCTCCGGGCTACAGCCCCTGCCACCCGGGTTTGTTGTCGTAGGTGTGGCGGTAGTAGTCCGCAAGCCTCAGCGAGGACGCCGCGGCCTCATCGACCAGGATGGTGGCGTGCGGGTGCATCTGCAGGACGGACGCGGCGCAGATGGCCGCCACGGGCCCTTCCACGAGGTCCCGCACGGCCTGGGCCTTCTGGGCGCCGGTGGCAATCAGGATCACGTGCCGAGCGTCCATGATGGTGCCGAGCCCCTGCGTGACCACATGGTGGGGAACGTCATGGATGCCGTTGAAGAACCGGGCGTTGTCCCGGCGTGTCTGTTCGATCAGGCTCTTGATCCGGGTCCTGGACGCCAGTGAAGAGCCGGGCTCGTTGAACGCGATGTGGCCGTCGGTACCCACGCCCAGCAGTTGGAGGTCCACGCCGCCGGCCGCCTTAATGGCGTCCTCGTACGCCTGGCAGGCTGCCGGAATATCCGCCGCCGACCCGTCGGGGCTGTGCACGTTCCCCGGAGCGATGTTCACGCGGTCCGTGAACTCCCGCCGGATGACCTCGCGGTAGGACTGCGGATGCCCCGGCTCCAGGCCCACATACTCGTCCAGGGCAAAGCCCTGCGCCCGGCTGAGGTCGAGGCCGGCCTGCTCATGCCGGCGTGCCAGTTCGTCGTACACCGGCAGCGGTGAGGAACCGGTGGCCAGTCCCAGCACGGCGGCGGGCTTTCGGCGCAACAGCTCCTCAATGGCATCCGCCGCCAGTGCCCCGATCTGCTTGCTCCCGGGAAGGATCACGACTTCCATGGCCAACCGCCTTTCCGCGTCCGGTACTTCTAATCATGCCGTCGAATCATCCCGCTTAGCGGGTCATCGGTTGACTGCCAGCTGTGCCAGCAGTTCCGGGCCCCGGGCATCGAGCCATTTTCCGCCAAGGCGTACCCCCGCAGCGAAGAGGACAAGGCCCAGGATCGGACCCACCGCCAGGTTGATCCAGCCGGCCACCGGGCTGTGCGTCACGGACTGGATGATGATCAGCACCGCTTCCGGCAGCACGAGCAGCAGCAGGACTCCCATCCCGCCAAACTGGACCGCCATGGTCTGCGCAACGTTGCCCGGCGGTTTCTTGAACGGGCTGTCCCCCGGCAACGGAACTGCCACCGTATAGCGTGCGGAAATGACGGACGCCAGGCCGAGTCCGGTGAACAGGATTCCCAGCGACAGCCCAAGCAGCGCCGGCAGCCATTCCCATTCGCCGGTGGCGAAGAACGGTCCGATGCTGAACACCAGCACGATTGGAAGGGCAAAGGCCAGGCAGGCCAGGGCACGCCCCAGCCTGTCATCGACGCCGCGGACGCCGCTCGACAAATGAAGGGCGAAGGCGGTGTTGTCGTACGAAACATCCGCGGAAATGGACCATGCCAGCAGGAAGGCGGCCAGCGGGCCGATGATCGCCAGCACGCCGTAGTTGCCGGTCTGGCTGGCCTGGAACAGCATGAGGACGGGCAGCAGCGGAATCACCACAAGGGATCCCGAATAACGGGGATCGCGCATCCAGTATGTCAGCGCCCGCGCCGTGATGGCGCCGGTGGGCGTAGCAGGCAGTACACCGAAGAGGCCCATCCGGCCCGCCCGTTTCTTCCCGCCCGCAGAGTAGGGCGGCGTGACCAGGGCCCTTTGCAGGAGCACCTTCCAGCACCAAGCCAGTCCCGCCAGCGTTGCCAGTGCGATCAGCAGCTTCAGAAGCATGGGCAGGAAATGGCCGCCCGCCGCGTCGCCGCCTAAGGACCACGCGGCTCCGGCAGGGGTCCACGCCAGGATCCGGGCCAGCCCCGGCATGAAGGCGGCCGAACCGGCGGCCCCCTGGGCGACGAACGCCACGATCGGCCCCATGAGCATTAGCGGAACCATAAAGGCCAAGGCACTGACGTCCTTGAACCGCCGGGACGATGCCAGGCCGGCAGTTGCCGCCGTGACCGCCTTGGACAGGACGATGCACGTCAGCACACCAAGGACGGCTCCGACCAGCGCGGCGGCCACGCCCGTCACTCCCCGGCTCCACGTGCCCACGGTGGCCAGCCCAACGAGGGTTGTCGCAATCCCCGGGATCCCGATCAGCCCGCCGAGGGCCAGCCCGGCCAGCAGCTGCGGCATGGGCACGGCAGCGGTGGTGAAGCGTGCAGGGTCCAGGGTCATGTCGGCTGAGGACGCAATGACGGGAACGATGCCCCAGCCAAGGAAGGCAACGGACCCGCCCAGCACCACCACTGTCTGGGCCAGCTCCGGTTCCGCCGTCCGGAGCAAGAGCAGCGCGACGCCGAAGAACCCGGCAATTCCGACGGCGTACAGGCCGCCGATAACCAGGCCGAAGAGCTGCCACGGGCTGCGCCGTAGGCTGTTGCGCAGGAGCGTCAGCTTGAGCCTTAGAAGGTGCGCAACCATTCCAGCCCCTCCGTCTGGCTTCGTCCGCCCACGAGCTGCACAAAGCGGTCTTCCAGGGACGCGCCGTCCCGGACTTCATCCACCGTGCCGGCGGCCAGCACGCGGCCGGCGGCCACCACAGCCACGTGGTCGCACATCCGCTGCACGAGGTCCATCACGTGGCTGGAGACGATCACCGTTCCGCCGGATTCAACGTAGCGGTCCAGGATGTCCCGGATGTTTGCGGCCGACACGGGGTCCACCGACTCAAAAGGCTCGTCCAGCACGAGAAGCCTTGGCGCATGGATGAGGGCCGATGCCAGGGCGATCTTCTTGGTCATGCCCGCCGAATAATCCACCACCAGGGTTCCGGCGTCGGCGCTGAGGTCAAGGGCGGCCAGGAGCTCCGCGACCCTGACAGACACCACGTCCTTGTCCATGCCCCGCAGCAGTCCCGCGTAGCTCACCAGCTGTTCGCCTGTGAGCCGGTCGAACAGCCGGACGCCGTCGGTCAGGATTCCCATGAGTTTCTTCGCTTCCAGCGGCCTGGCCCAGACGTCCACTCCGTGCACCAGGGCCGTGCCGAAGTCCGGCCGGAGGAGTCCGGTGGCCATGGACAGCGTGGTGGTCTTGCCGGCACCGTTGGGACCCACAATCCCGTAGAAGGACCCCGCCGGAACATCAAGGCTGATGCCGTCAACGGCGATCTTGCCGCCGAAGCGTTTGGCGAGGCCGCGGATGGCCAGGGCCGGAACGGGGTGCGGCTGCTGTCCGGCGGACGGACGCAGCTCGGGTTGCGGTTCAGTCATGGTGCCAGCGTAGTCTCCCGGATGCGACGGGAGGATCGTCCGAAAGGGTTACTTCCTGGCGGGAGTTACTTCCTAGAACGAGTGGCGCGGGATGGCCCGTTCATACTGCGGCGCCCACGGGAGTTCGTGGCCCAGCTCGAAGGCCGCGCGAAGCCACCAGTGCGGGTCACGGAGGGCGGCGCGGGCGATGAAGACGCCGTCGGCCTGGCCCGTGGCGACGGCGTGTTCGGCCTGTCCGGGAGAGGTCAGGAGTCCTACGGTGCCGGTGCGGACGCCTGCCTCGCGCCGGATCCGGGCCGCGAAGCCTGTCTGGTAGCCGGGGCCGGCGGGAATCTGCTGGTGCGCCACGGCGCCCCCGCTGGAAACGTCCACCAGGTCCACTCCGTGTTCCGCAGCGGCGCTGGCCAGCCGGACTGACGCGGCGGCGTCGATCCCGCCCTCGGCCCAGTCCGAAGCGCTGATCCGCAGCAGCAGCGGCATCGAATCGGGGATGACGTTCCGCACCGCGTCCACCACGGCCAGGGTCAGCCGGTTCCGGCCGGACTCGTCCCCGCCCCAGGCGTCCGTCCGGTCGTTGATGAGCGGGCTCTGGAACTGGTGCAGCAGGTAGCCGTGGGCGCCGTGGATTTCGATCGTGTCGAAGCCGGCGTCGACGGCCCGGACGGCTGCGGCGGCGAAGTCGGCAATGACGCCGTCAATGTCTGCCGCTGTCATGGCGCCGGGGGCTGCATAGCCGTCGAACGCCTTGGTGCCGGGCCCCACAGTCTCCCAGCCGCCGTCGGACGCCGGCACTGAGCCGCGCTTCCCCGAGAAGGGCCAGTAAGTGGAGGCCTTGCGGCCCGCGTGCGCCAGCTGGGTGCCGACCTTGGCGTCCGCGGCACCGTGACGGTGTACAAAGGCCGTGATCCGTTCCCAGCCGGCCGCCTGCTCGTCGTTGTAGATGCCGGCATCGCGCGGACTGATGCGGCCTGCGGCATTTACCGCGGCTGCCTCCGTGAGGATCAGCGCAGCGCCGCCGGCGGCAAAGGACCCCAGGTGCATCAGGTGCCAGTCATGCGGAACGCCCTCGCCGGTCTCCGGATCGCAGCTGTACTGGCACATGGGCGAGACCCATCCACGGTGGCGCAGTGTCAGTGAGCGCAGCTCCAGCGGGGAAAAGAGGGCCGAAGCCATCAGAACAGCACCCGGGCGAGCCCCTGCCGCGCCTTGGCCACGCGTTCGTCGGACGGACCGACCACTTCGAAGAGGTCCAGGAGCCTGACCCGGGCAGTCTCCCGTTCCGGGCCGAAGTTGCGGCCGATGAAACTGACGATCCTTCCCAGAGCGTCCTCAATGTGGCCGCCCGCGATGTCCAGGTCGGCCACGCCCAGCTGGGCGTCGAGATTGTCGGGCTGGTCGGCTGCGAGCTGGCGCAGCGCGTCGCCGTCAGGACCGGTCAGGGACTCCAGCCGCCCCATCAGCTCCACCTGGGCAAGCCCGGCCTTTGCCTCGGCATCCGCGGGCATCTCCAGCAGCGCCTGGCGGTAGGATGCAGCGGCCGCGGCGTAGTCGCCGGCCTCGATGGCATCGAACGCGGCCTGGTGCAAGGGTGGCAGCGGGGCAGGTTCCGGTTCGGCGGCGGCGGTTCCGGCTGCGCCAAGGCTGCCGGTGACGCCGTTGGCGGCGGCGACCTTAAGGAGCTCGTCCAGCAGGCTGCGCACCTGCTGTTCGTCAGCGCCGCCCTGGAACAGCGGTACGGGCTGCCCCTTCACCACTGCCACGGCGGTGGGAACGGCCTGGACCTGGAAGGCCTGCGCCAGCTGCGGGAAAGCGTCTATATCGGCAGCACCAAGAACCAGGCGTCCGCCGTAGCTGGTGATGATGTCCTCGAGAACGGTGAGCAGCTCCCCGGAGGCGGGCGAATAGCTTGCCCACAGGCCGAACACCACGGGAACCTGGGCCGAAAGTTCCACAAGCTGCTGGAAGTTGGCCTCGTTGACCTCGACGCGCAGCGGCTGTCCGCCGGTGTCCGGCGCTGCGCCGGGGGCGGCGGCTGACGGGCCGGAAGGCGGCTGAGCGCCGGCGGGTGACTGCCCACCCGCCGGTGGCGCGGGGCGCTGCTTCAGGCTGGAAAGATCCACGGCGCCACGCAGGTTGAGCTGGCTGGCAGCGGCTGGAGGGACTGGACGGGAGGCTGGCGAACTCATAGCTTCCACTCTAGCCACTCCGGCCGCTGCTGGTCATACCCGGGGTTGGGGCTACTTGAAGCTGGCTCCAACGAGACCGCGGGTGGCGGCCACGAGCTTCATCGGATCCTTGGAACCGGCGGGCGGGATGTAGACGGCCATGGACTCGGCAAAGTTGAGCACCATCCCGGAGCTTGTTTCCTTGCCGCCCGCCAGCACTGCTGCGTCGTCGCCGATGGCCAGCTTGTCGCCTTCGGCCTTGGGGGTTCCGTCGAAGTCGAAGTTCAGGCGGCCCAGGACCAGGGCTCCGCCGTCCGCGGTGCGGAACACCACAGTCTCCTCGGGAGCCACCTTGTGGGTGAAGCTGAAGTTGCCGTTGACGCCGGCCTTGGCCACGTCGGCCTGGTACGCCAAAGTGTCGGCGATGTACGGCGACGACTGGCCCTCCACGAGCTTGTCCTTGAACGTCGAGTCAGCCTTGCTCAGGCGGTCACCGAGGCCGGCAAGGGCTTCCTCGCCGCTGTAGAGCAGCCCGGATTTGTCGTTGGCGGCAAGGGTTTCCGTGCCGGTCCTGCCGATGGCCGGGAAGGTGGTCCCCGGCTGCAGCGGGGTGGTTTTGACGAGCTTGTAGTTCTCGCGGGGAGACTTCTGCACGAGGGTCAGCAACTGGGGCACAACGTTGCCCTCACCCTGCGTGACGGCCATGACCGAGCGGGGCCACGCGCGCTTGCTGGTCACGACTGTGGTCAGCAGCTTGGTGGCGCGCACCGGCATGCGTGCCTCATAGGCGCCAACCTGGGAGCGGATCTTGTAGTTCTGCGTGCGGACCTCAAGTTCGGTGCGGTCCACGCGGGTCTTCAGCTTTGCGGCGTCCTTGGCGGCATCGCCGGCATCAACTGTGTTCGACACCTGTTCCAGGATCCGGCGGAACTGGGCATCAAGCAGAACCGGCGAGTCGGCGGCCTTGTCTTCTCCGGCGGCCGCACTCGAGGACGGCGACGGGGCGGGGGTGGCCGCCTGGGCAGCCATACCTGTGCCTGCGACGATCGTGGCAGCCAGCGCAGCCATGGCAACTCCGGTGCGGGCAACTGCGGTACGGGACGGGCCTGCGGCAACCGACGGGGCGCCGTCCTGCTTGACGGCAGGCGCCGGGTTTTCGGCGGAATCCCCGGCGGCATTCTTCGCACGGACGCGGGCACGGGCACGCCGGGCGAACTTGCTGCCCAGCGACTCGCCGGTGTCGTCGCCGCCGACGCCGGCGGGCTGGCCGCCCTTCGGTTTGAGGACGAGCAGGGCCAGGCCTGCCAGCATCAGGAGTCCGCCGAGCACCATCAGCGGAACGCCCCACGGAGTGGAGGTGTCGTTGGGGAATGTCATCGAGATCGACGACGGCGCGGGCTTGGTGCCGTCCGAGGCAAGCAGCAGCGACCAGTCGCCGTCGGCCGGAGCATTCCAGGTGTAGTTCAGCTCGCCGCTGGCGTTTTCCGTGGAAACCCAGAGATCGGACCCGGCGGGCGACGGTGCTGCCGCTTCGCCGTCAGTTTGCGATACCTGGAGGGACGTGTTGTCCTCCGAGACGCCCGACACGGTGTTGTGGGCTGTCTTACCGACCCAGGCGTCGACGTCGTCGGGGCGGCCTGCTGCCAGCATGAAGCTGCCTTCGCCCTTGACGTTGATCTTCACCGTACCCCCGTGAAGGGTCCGCAACTTTTCGTCGATGACAGTCAGGGGGCGGCGGTGCCGTCGGCGGGGGCCGAGACCGTTACGGTCTCGGCCGGGGCCCATACGGTCTTCTGTCCTACGCCGGCCAGCAGTGTCAGGAGGCCGAGCAGCACTAGTGCAACTGCAGTCTTGAAACGCAAAAGGATACCTATCATCAGCGGGGGTTTACTTTCAATAGTAACCGTTTTGTTACCAATGAGTCAGATCGGGGCTTTGTTCCCAGCCTAGGGCAATCGGCCGCTGCAGCCGTAAACCCGGGCGCTGGCAAGCCTGCTGATAGTGTTTGCGATGATCATCACACCGGCCCGCAGCGGCGGCGCCATGAACGGTAAAGGGCCTTAAAACGCAGTGACTGAACACACGGATTCGTCCGCCCCAGGACAGGAAGACATGGCTGGATCCGGTGCCCAGAACGGCGGAGCGGCGGGCATCCAGCCGATCCGGAGGCCGCTGCTGCGGGGCTTGGCCGCGTCTGTACTGCGCAGGCTGCGCCAGCCGATTCCCGGAGCCCAGCCGCGGCTCCGCTTCGAGATGCCGCCCGACCTGGCTGCCGAGCTCGAAGCCGAAGACACGGCCGGGGCCCGTTTCGGAGACCCGGGACCGAGGATGTCCGCCCAACATCCCCTATATATGGGTTTCATGGGAACCGTGGGCGTCGGCCTTGCCCTGCTGGTCTACTGGATCGGGTCCAACACCACGCAGCTGCTGCTGTGGATCGTGACCGCGCTCTTCATCGCACTGGGCCTGGATCCGGTGGTGCGCTGGCTGGAAGGGCGCAAGCTGCCGCGGCCCATCGGCATCCTGGTGGCGGTCACGGTCCTTGTCTCCGCCGTTGTCGGGTTCTTCGCCACGCTGATCCCCACCATCGTCCAGCAGGTGACCCAGGTTGTGCAGGAGGCGCCCCGCTGGATCCAGGACTTCATTGATTCAGACTTCTTCCGCAGCGTCGATGACCAGTTTGGCGTTCGGGAGCGCATCAGCCAGGAGCTGGAAAAGTTCGTTAACAATCCTGATGCCATAGGTGGCATCTTCGGAGGAGTCGTCGGATTCGGTTCGACGGTGGCCAACGGGCTCTTCGGAACCCTCATAGTCCTGGTGCTCAGCCTCTATTTCCTCGCCGCACTGCCGTCCATGAAGAAGTGGGGCTACCGGCTGGCCCCGCGTTCCCGCCGGCGGCGCGTGGAAGCACTTTCGGAAGAGATCACCGGCTCGGTGGGCAACTACGTTATCGGCCAGGCCTGCGTTGCCCTCCTTAACGCGACATTCGCCTTCATCGTGATGTCCATCGTCGGCGTTCCCTTTGCCGTCCTGCTGGGCTTTGTCGTGGCGCTGCTGGCGTTCATCCCGCTGGTCGGCGGAATGATCGCCGGCGTGGTGGTAACGCTGATCGCCCTGACTGCCGGCTGGCAGACCGCCCTCGTGTATGCCATCTGCTACTTTGCCTACCTGCAGTTCGAGGCGTACTTCATCTCGCCCCGCATCATGCAGAAAGCAGTGGCGGTGCCCGGTGCGGTGGCCGTCATTTCCGTCATAGCCGGCGGCAGCCTGCTGGGCGTGCTGGGCGCACTCATCGCCATACCCACCGCGGCGGCCGTCATGCTGCTGGTCAAGGAAATCTTCATCACCCGCCAGGACAAACACTGACCCTGTGTCCTGCCACTAACCAGGACAGCCGCCCCGTGGGTCCACGGGGCGGATGTCCTGGTTTTGGCCGGGTTCCCGCTCAGGGTGCCGCCGAGGCGACCGGTCCGTTCCATTCCTGCGGCAGGCCGTCCGGCCCCGCTCCCTGTTCCGTGACGTCGTCGACGATTTCATTGAGCACGCGGGCAGCGTACTTCTCCCCCACCCAGAGGTGCTTGGCGCCGTCGACCCCCACCAGGCGGGCCTGCGGCACCAGGCTGAAGCGTTCCGCGGCGGCGGCCGGCTGGAGGTAGTCATCGTGCTCCGGCACGAGCACCGTGAGGGGCTTGCCGGCAGACGCCCACTCGGACAGGTGCACGTCCGTGGCCCGGTGGAGCGGCGGGGAGAGCAGGATGGCGCCCTCCACCTGCGAGGCCACCGGTTCCGTAGCCCCGTACATGAGCGCAAGCTCCGTTCCGAACGACCACCCCACCAGCCAGCGGTTGGGGAGGTTCCTGTCCGCGGCGAACTGTACGGCGGCTTCGACGTCAAGGCGTTCCCCGATTCCCTCCTCGAAGCGGCCCTCGCTGGTGCCGCGCGGCGAACTGGTCCCCCGGGTGTTGAACCTGAGCACGGCAACGCCGGCCAGTGCAGGGAGCCGGTAGGAGGCCTTGCGGTACACATGGGAGTCCATGAAGCCGCCGTGGGTTGGCAGCGGATGCAGGGTGATCAGCGTTGCGGTAATAGCGCCCGATTCCGGGACTGCGAGTTCACCAACCAGCACATGACCGTCGTCCGTGCGTATTTCCACGTTTTCCCGGCGGGCCGGAAGCACAGTTGAGGCCCGGATTGCTGTTGCTCCGGAGGGCTGGCTGAATTCGAACGACGCCGGGTCAAAAGTCATGCCTAACAGCTTAGCGATACCGGTACGTGCGTGAGGTCCAGCAGTTGGAGTGCCAGTGCCGCCGTTCGGACAGGCCGGCTGCAGCGCCGAACAGATGGTCCTCCGACCACACCACCAGGTGCTCCACGCCGGGGAGGACCGCTGTGGAGCAGCCCGGGCAGATATACGACTTTTCGGCCCGCTTGGCCGTCATTGTGCGGACCATCCATTCACCGTCGGGGGCGCTTTCCCGCCGGGCGATGCCCGACCGGGCACGCTCCAGGTCCAGCTCCGGCACGGGGCCCGTGGCGTGCTTGCGGCTGGCCTGTCCCAATTTTCCGGAGGCGGCACGGCGGGGGCGGTTGGAACGGGGCATGGTTCCATTCTGCCCCAGGCTGTGCCCCGCGCTGTTCCTGCATTGGGCTCAGACGGTAGTGTTTACCGGGTGCGTTTAGTCATAGCCCGTTGTTCTGTTGATTATGTTGGCCGGCTCAAGGCCCACCTCCCCTCGCCACCAGGCTCCTGCTGGTCAAGGCGGACGGTTCCGTCCTGGTCCACTCCGACGGCGGCTCCTACAAGCCGCTGAACTGGATGAGCCCTCCGGCCAGCCTTCGCGTCTCATCACCCGACGAAGTGGACCTGGAACTGGGAGTCACCGAGCAATGGACTGTCCAGTCCACCAAAACCGATGACCGGCTGATCATCAACATCCACGAGCAGCTCCACGACACCTCCCATGAACTGGGCCAGGATCCGGGCCTCATCAAGGACGGCGTTGAAGCGGACCTGCAGCGCCTGCTGGCCGACCAGATTGAGCGGCTCGGCACGGGCTTTTCGCTTATCCGGCGCGAATACTTCACCGCCATCGGCCCGGTGGACATTCTGGCCCGGGACGCCGATGGCGCCACGGTGGCCATCGAGCTCAAACGGCGCGGCGACATCGACGGCGTTGAACAGCTGACGCGCTACCTGGAACTTCTCAACCGGGATCCGCTGCTGGCACCCGTCCGCGGCATCTTCGCCGCCCAGCAGATCAAGCCGCAGGCCAAGGTCCTGGCCAACGACCGCGGCATCGACTGCGTCACCCTGGACTACGACGCGATGCGCGGCGTGGACGACAGCGAGTCCCGCCTCTTTTGACCGCGCGGTCATCCCCTAGGCGTGATGTGCTGTCATATGGCCGCGGTTCACATGGGCTTTACGCAAAATTTATCGAATTCCCCGTTTTGCCCGTTGACCTGACGCAACGCACATGAAATTCTTATATAAGTCTTTGTGTAGGTGTTTTTCATGCTCGCAAGACATGTTGCGAGCGCGAAGCTTCTGCAGCTAGTGTCCGGTTCCACCGGGCGGCAAGCCAGGATTCTTCTCGCAGAGTGACCAAGGACGGCACGAAGTGTGCCGGACTTAACCAAGTTCCACAATGAGGAGAAATAAATGGCACAGGGAACCGTCAAGTGGTTCAACGCTGAAAAGGGCTTCGGCTTCATCACCCCGGATGACTCCGATGGCGATGTCTTCGTTCACTACTCGGAGATCCAGACCGGTGGATTCAAGACCCTCGACGAGAACCAGCGCGTTCAGTTCGAGATCGGCCAGGGCGCCAAGGGCCCCCAGGCTACCGGCGTAACGCTGGTCTAGTCCTTCGTAGGGTTGCCGCCCCCGGCGGCGTCCAACAATCAATGATCCCCGGCATTCGTGCCGGGGATCATTTTTTTGGGCTATTTCCATTGCGGCGCCGGCGCATTGTTCTTGTCACAAATGTTTTCGAAACCTGAAAACATACATTCAAGACGTTCCGTGCGCATTACCCAATTAGCGACTCTTCATAATTCAGGGTGTAGCAGCGGCCTGAAGCAGCCGGTCTCGAGTAGCGATCTGGCGATGTAGTTGGTGAGGTTGCGGAACCCGAGGGCGGAGCCGCGGAGGTGTTCGAGTCGTCCGTTGATCGCCTCGGTTGGGCCGTTGCTGGTGCCGGGTCGGTCGAAGCAGGCGAGCACGTCGACGGCGCGCTTCTTCAGCGTTCGGCCCAGCGTGATCACCTCGCTCAGCGCCGCGGGAACGCCTGCGCTGACCGACCCGATCAGGTTCTCCTTCAGCTCGCGCCCCTTCGTTCGATCCGGGTGACGGGAGGCGGCGATCATCCGCTGGTAGATCCCCCAAGTCGCCTCGACTTCGACATGCTCTTCGGCGGCGAACAGGGCGGTGAGTCGGTCCTTCTGCTTGTCGGTGAGTAGGTCGGCACCGGTGTGCAGGGTCCTCCTGGCGGCGTAGAGCGGGTCGTCCTTGTGACCGCGGTGGCCTTGGATCGCGAGTTGGACCCGACGCCGGCACTTGTCGAGCGCGTCACCGGCTAGGCGGACCACGTGGAAGGGATCCATCACCGCGACCGCTGCGGGGATCTCCTCGGCCGCGGCGGTCTTGAACCCGGTGAACCCGTCCATCGCGACCACCTCGACCCCGTCGCGCCACGCCTCGGGGCGTCCGCTCAGCCACTGCTTGAACGCCTGCTTCGAGCGTCCCTCGACCATGTGCAGCAGCCGTGCTGGGCCGGTGCCGTCCCGGATGGGTGTGAGGTCGATGATCACGGTGACGTACTTGTCGCCGCGCCGGGTGTGCCTCCAGACGTGCTCATCGACGCCGAGAACCTGGACGCCGTCGAGCCGGTGCGGATCGTCGATCAGGACCCGCTTGCCCTCGGCCAGGACGGCGTCGTTGGCGGTGTTCCAGGCGACCCCGAGTCCTTCAGCGACACGGGCGACGGTCAGGTGCTGGCGCACGATGCCTTCGAGCGCCCACCGCAGACCACGCCGCGAGAGCTTCGCCCGCGGCTCAGCAGCCAGGCTGGAGTCCTGGCGCCACACATGCCCGCAGCCGGAGCACCGATAGCGACGGATCGTGACCACCAACGTGGTCGGCCGCCAACCCAGCGGCTCGTGCGCCAGACGCCGGGTCACTGTGTCGCGCGGCGATCCCTCGCATCCGCAGCGACGACACCACCTCTCATCCGACCCGTCGGGCTCGACGACGTGACAGGCCAAGACAGCACGGTCCGGCTCGAACCGCTGCCCGGTCACTTCGAGACCGAGCTCGTCGAGTCGGCAGAACACGGTCAGATCAGGGCAGGCAAAGCCCGCCCCAGGGGTAGCGTCAGGCACGTCGAGGTCTTCCGGATGGGCCGTGTGAGAACTTCCATCTTCGGGAGACCTCGACCCCTACCCGGCCACCGACGCGCCGACCACCGCCGCCGACGACATCACACGCCCGCTACTCACGACTCGCTAATATGGGGCACACCAAAGCAAAGGAGAGCCCCGTGGGCAAGGTGGTCATGTACAGCTCGGTGTCGGTGGACGGCTTCGTCGCGGACGAGAACGACCAGCCCGGACCGCTGTTCGACTGGTTGTCCAGCGGTGACGTCCCGTTGGACGAGAGCGGCGAGGTGAAGGTGTCGCAGACGTCCTACGACTACACCCGGCCGTACTGGGACCAGATCGGGGCGACAATCGTCGGCCGCCACGTCTTCGACATGACGGACGGCTGGGACGGGAAGCCTCCGGGCGGGGTCTACCACGTGGTCGTCGTGACGCACCGGCCGAAGCCCGAGGGCTGGGACCCCGAGGCGCCGTTTCACTTCGTCGACGGCGTCGAGGCAGCCGTGGCCAAGGCGCAGGAGCTCGCGGGTGACCGCATCGTCGAGGTCGCGGCTGGCGACGTCGGTGGCCAGGTGCTTGCCGCGGGCCTGGTCGACGAGGTGCGCATGGACGTCGTACCCGTCGTGTTCGGGTCCGGCAAGCGCTACTTCGGATCGGTCCACGCACAGCACCTGTTGGAGGATCCCGACGTGGTGATTCAGGGCAACCGGGTGCTTCACCTGCGCTATCGGGTGCGCCGTTGACCGATCTGAGCGGGTACGCGAAGAAGTCCACTGCGAACGGCGACACAAGATCGGGCCTCCGGCTGCGGTTGCGCATCGCTGCCCCGGGACCGACGCGCCAGCCAACATCCAGCCAGCGATTACACCCTCAACTGAGATACAAGCCCAATTAGCCCACCAGCGTCCTGAGCAGCCGGGCGCTCTGGCGCACGGAGAGACCGGGGAGGTAGGCGCGGCTCAATGCCCTGCCGATGGCAGGCAGCTGGAGGGGATCCTGGTAATACAGGTAGAGAGTCCGGTATTCGGGCTTGAACCGTGATTTGAAGGTTGCCAGCGAGCGGAATCCGTATACCGGTTCCAGGGCTTTCCCCACCACGTCCAGGATCGCCGCCAGTCCCCCGGGGTCCCGGTCAGCGTCCCGGTCCGGGTTCGGGTCAGCGTCGTCGGACCGGACGTCCACAGCGTCCTGGGGATCCTTTGCCAGTGGCGATCCGGACAGGGAGATCACTTCAACCGAACTCCGCAGCTCCAGGACCGCGGAGGCAATGAGGAACTCCATCACACCGGGGAAGCCGTCCTCGCGCCGCCGCATGAAGTCGAGCGTCCAGCTCACAACCTGTCCCTCCGCAAAAACGGGGAGCCAGCTGGTCACGCCATGCACGACGCCGTCCGGGCCAACAGCCACACAGCACAGCACATCGTCATCCATGAGTTCGTCCATGCCGCCGAGCGTAAAGCCCATTTCCGGGACGGATTTCTGGGCCGCCCATTCTTCGGATACCTCCAGGAGCTGTGCCCGCAGCGCGGCAGGAAATTCGCTGTACCGTCCCCAGACCGCCGTGACGCCGATCTTTCGCGCCCGGTTCAGTGCGGTCCGGACGTTTTGCCACTCCTTGCCTTTGAATTCAAGCTCCCTGACGGCAAGCCTGGTCTCCTGCGCCACGGCTACCCGGCTGAATGCGCGGGCGTGCAGCATTGGCCAGAGACCGTCGGTACTTGAATAGAAGCACGGAACCAGCGCATGTTCCGCGCAGTATTGCAGGAACCCCGCGGCGGCGACATCCCTCAGTGCCGGATCGCCAAACGGACTGCCCAGGGTCAGTGCCACGCTGCCGTGCTGCTGGTAGGCAACGCCGGCATCCTGCGCAGGCGTGAACCAGTATTTGTTCGGTTCCCACAACGCCATCCAGGACAGCGAATCGCCGCCCCGGCGCACAAGGCGCCGCGCAACATCCCTGTCCACGACGCCGGCACCTGCGCCGTGGTGCCTGCCCAGCAGCACAAGCCAAACGCCGGCCAGGGCGATGGCCCAGAAAGCAATGCCTGCATAGGCGAACAGGAAGGCTTCCACCGAATTGCGGTCTTGGAAGACCCGGAGATACAGACTGGGGATGGGGACAGGCAGATACTGCCGCGACAGTTCTGCCGCCAGGCCAAACAGGCCACCGTCGCGCTGCATCCCTCCGGCCGCCAGCCACGCGATGGAATAGGTCCCGGCCAAGGCAGTCAAAGTTCCGCCCAGCACGCCCGCCAGCTTCCGCCTGTCGCGCACCGAGGTTTCCACCCTGAACTGGCGGCGGTTGATCCACAGCAGCACCACCAGCAGCAGCGGAACGGCCACCAGCGGGAGCACATGGACAAAGCCGGACCCCATCACGGCCGTGCGGGGCCGGGACGGGTAGTGCGGAATCCGGGCAAACAGCGTGAGGTAGACGGCGGACAGCGCAGTGACGGCCAGCTGGAGGCCGATGGTGATCCGCCAGGCCAGCCGGCGCCCGCGCCGCAGGCCGTCCGCACAGATCAGCAGGAGCAGCACCGGGACGATGGCCAGGGCGAGGCCCAGAGGCCCGGCAAACCCGGTCCGCCCGACCTCAAGGCAACTCACATCCACCGTGCCGCCGCAGTTCTCCTCCAGCTGGCTGAGGGTGGGCAGCGGGTTCAGGACCACATCCCGCAGGAGCGCCAGCGGCCCCGTGGGGCTGCGGACTGCCGCGGTCAGGATGGGGCCGACGGCGAAAATCCCCACGATCAAGGCCAGCAGGTTACGTGTCTCGCGTCCGGTTGAACGGTGCCGGTGGAGCCTTCCGAGGTCGCCCTGGATCCACCACCCGGTTGCCAGCCCGGCCAGGGCGCCGCAGAACCCGACGACTGTCTCGGGATGCCCCACGTAGAGGACAAGAAGAAGCGACGCAGACAGGATTCCGGTGCGAAGGCGGCGTTGCCACAGGGTGGGAACCAGTCCGCTGGCGGCCAGGCTGGCAGCAAGGACCGCGGCATACGGCCCTATGTGGCGTGCGTCCACCATGAGCCCCAGCCAGCCGTCGCCGGCGTAGCGGGCCAGCTGGGTCACCAACAGAAACAGCGAGACAGCCACGAACTGTCCCGCGAAGAAGAACACAGCAGTCCGCAGCGTCCCCAGCCTGCGTTCGGCGAGTCCCAGCAGGAGCAGGATCATGAGTGCGGCGGTGACGTACGCCGTCGGGTTCGTGGCGAAGAAGAGCGAAGTGAACAGGGACCACCACTGGCCGTCCCGCAGTGCCGTCCCGTTAACTGACGCCACGGCGAGGAGTGCTTCCGGCGGTCCTGACAGGAAGCTGTCGGTGGCAGCGCCCGTCCCAAGAAACAGAGCGAGAACCGTCAGGGTAAACGGCACCGCTTTGAAGTGCTCCTTGATCCGCCGCAGGGCCTGAAGCATGACTCCGCCCCAGGACGGGCTGCTGGTGACGGCGGAGCCCTCGTTGGCCCGGGGCAGGCTCGTTGCGGGTTCGCTGTTCACTGACTGATTCTCCAGCGTTGTGCCATGAAGTCCAAGGCAGGGGGAAGTCCCCTTGACGCGGTTTCCCAGGAATGACCGGCGTTGGGCACGGCCCGGGCCTCCACAGCGAATCCCGCTGAACGCGCGGCCCGGGACAGTTCGTCCATGTAGCCCAGGAATTCCGGGTCCCGGGAACCCGCCCCGAAATAGATTGCATTCCCGTCGAACCGGCGTTCGTGCATGATGTTCAACGGCGTCTGCGCATCGAAGGCTGACACATCCCCGCCAAATGCGGCGTCTATGGTTTTCTGTCGTTCCTTGGCCAGCGCGGGTTCCCGCTCACTGGAGAACGCAAGGACCGCGGCGTAGATGTCCGGGTGGCGCGTTCCCATCTGCATTGCACAGGTGGCGCCGAAGGAGAATCCGCCGGCTGCCCACTGCCGGTGGTCGGGGTCGACGTCGAGGTTCTGCTCAATCCACTGGGGCACGTCGTGGGAAAGGAACGTGTCGGCCTTGGCGATGCGGCTGTCCATGCACAGGGTGTTGGCCGCAGCCGTTCCGTTGGGGTCCACCACAACTACCACCGGCGCCACCCCGTGGTGTTCGGTGGCGAAGCGGTCCATCCGGCTCCGCAAGGCGCCCCCGGTGAGCCAGTCCGACGGGCCACCGGGCTGCCCCGAAAAGAGCACCAGGACAGGGAGCGCGGGACGGGGCGTCGCCTGGTAGGCCGGAGGCAGGTAGATGTAGGCATCCCGTGTGGTGAGGCCGGACGAGGACCCGGGAATCGCAGCCTTCTGCAGGATCCCGCTGTCCGGCATTCCGTCGGGTGCATGCCACGCGGCCAGGGCCGTGGGTTGGGGTGCCCCCGGCTGCCGCTTCAGTCCGGGGTCAAGCGGCTCGATGCGGGCCGCCGCGGTGCCGAGGAAGTCGCTGACCGTGTGGTTCAGGCCGAAGTAGGCATTGATCTGGACGGCGCCGAGCAGGAACACGCCGAGCATTGCAGCGGTGGCCGCTGAGCCCGCGCGCCAGGCGGGTTTGCCCGCCGCGGCAGACCGTCGCCGTCGAAGTTTCCACAGCCGCAGCACCCACAGGAAGAGCGCGAAGACCACTGCCACAAACCACGCGAGCACTTCGCGAGGGAGTTCCTCGGGCAGGGTCAGGAAGACATACATCAGCAGCCAGTGCACTGCCAGCACAACACCGGCGGCGAGCACCAGGGCTGCGCCCACGCTGAGCATCCAGCGGCGTCCGCGGGCCCACAGCAGCCAACCGGTGCCCAGGACTCCGGCTGTCCAGGCAACCCAGAGCACAGGTCCGTCGGTCAGGTGGACGTCAGCTATGAAATCCACTGACGTTAGCGCCAGGTGCCAACACCGATGACCGGGCCGGCCTCCAGCCATGACGACAGGCCGGTGTAGGCGTCGAACTTCATGGCAAGCAGGACTTCCTGGCCTTCGTAGTGGAGTTCCACGATCACGGAGTCGGGCTGCACTTTGACGAGTTCGGACTCGGTGGGTTGGCGGCGGCCTATGAGTTCCAGCGAGCTGCGCCGGAACGTGTATTTGGGGCGCACACTGAGCGAGAGCAGCTTGAACCACTCCAGGTCGTTGTCCTGATAACGACAAACCCCCATCTGCCAGCTTTTTCCAGCCGTGCAAATGGAGGCGTCCACTGTGCCCAGGGCACGCCGCAGGTTGAAGCGGCGCACCCCGGACAGGCACAGTGCAAAAATCAGCAACGCAAAGACAGTTGCCAACGCGATGAACGGAAAACCAGGATCGTTCATCAAGGTCGTGCTAGCGGATCCCCGCAGTAGCCGCGTCACCCATTTGGGCGTTGTCAGCAACAATGACGACCCTGTTGTTGTCCACGGAGAAGAATCCACCGTCAACAACTACAGCAATGCGGTCACCGGTAACAGGCTCAATCGCCAGCTCACCTTCGGCCAGAATCGCCAGCAGGGGCGAGTGGCCGGGCAGGATTCCGATTTCACCATCGCTGGTGCGGGCCTTGACCATCTTGGCCGCTCCGGACCACACGAAGTGGTCCGCTGCGACAATCTCAACCTCAAGCTCAGCCATATTACTTGGTCTGTTCCTGGATCTTGGCCCACTGGCGCTCAACGTCATCCAGGCCGCCGATGTTGAAGAACGCCTGCTCTGCAACGTGGTCAAGCTCGCCGTCGCAGATCGCGGTGAAGCCTTCAACGGTGTCCTTGATGGAAACCGTGGAGCCCTCGACGCCGGTGAACTGCTTGGCGGTGTACGTGTTCTGGGAGAGGAACTGCTGGATGCGGCGTGCACGCGACACGACGATCTTGTCCTCTTCCGACAGTTCGTCAACACCGAGGATGGCGATGATGTCCTGGAGTTCCTTGTTCTTCTGCAGGATCTGCTTCACACGGACAGCCGTGTTGTAGTGGTCCTTGCCGATGTACTGGGGGTCCAGGATTCGGGACGTCGACGTCAGCGGGTCCACAGCCGGGTACAGACCACGGGAGGCGATTTCGCGGGAAAGTTCCGTGGTCGCGTCGAGGTGTGCGAAGGTGGTGGCCGGCGCCGGGTCGGTGTAGTCATCTGCGGGAACGTAGATGGCCTGCATCGAGGTGATGGAGTGGCCCTTGGTGGACGTGATGCGCTCCTGGAGGAGGCCCATCTCGTCAGCAAGGTTCGGCTGGTAACCCACGGCGGAAGGCATGCGGCCGAGAAGGGTGGAAACCTCGGAGCCTGCCTGCGTGAAGCGGAAGATGTTGTCGATGAAGAGCAGCACGTCCTGGTTCTGCACATCGCGGAAGTACTCCGCCATGGTGAGGGCGGACAGTGCCACGCGCAGACGCGTTCCCGGCGGTTCATCCATCTGGCCGAATACAAGGGCGGTGTCCTTGAGGACGCCTGCCTCTTCCATTTCAACCCAGAGGTCGTTACCTTCACGGGTACGCTCGCCGACGCCGGCGAACACCGAGGTGCCGCCGAAGTTGCGGGCCACACGGGTGATCATTTCCTGGATCAGAACGGTCTTGCCGACACCGGCGCCGCCGAACAGACCGATCTTTCCACCCTTGATGTACGGGGTGAGGAGGTCGATGACCTTGATGCCGGTTTCCAGCATTTCGGTGGAACCCTCGAGCGTTGCGAAGGCAGGAGCCTTGCGGTGGATGGCCCAGTGGTCCGAAGCCTGGATCTCGGACTCGTCAACGTCAAGCGGCTTGCCGAGGACGTTGAAGATGTGGCCCTTGACGCCGTCGCCCACCGGAACGGTGATGGGCGAGCCGGTGTCCACCACGTTGGTACCGCGGACGAGTCCGTCGGTAGCCTGCAGCGAGATGGCGCGAATGAGGTTGTCACCCAGGTGCAGGGCAACCTCGAACGTGATGGTCTTGGTCTCACCGTTGAGAGTAATCTCCGTGGTGAGTGCGTTGTAAATCGAGGGGATTGCGTCAGCCGGGAATTCGACGTCGACAACCGGGCCAATAACACGGGCAATACGGCCGGTGGCACCGGACGTTGCGGCTACGTGTTCGGTAGCTGTGGCAGTCATCTCTCTCACTTCACTCAGTAGATGGCGTGGGGGTTAAGTTTATCTTTTGGTGCAGGTACAGCTGGACCGGAACCGTGCTGGCTAGGACGCGTTCAAAGCGTCGGCACCGGCCACGATTTCGGAAAGCTCCTGCGTAATTTCAGCCTGGCGGGCAGTGTTGCGCAGACGCGTGTACTTCTTGATGAGGTCCGTGGCGTTGTCGCCGGCGGACTTCATCGCACGCTGACGGGCTGCGAGCTCGGAAGCTGCTGCCTGCAACATGGCGGCGAAAATACGTGATTCGATGTAGCGCGGCAGCAGGGCGTCAAGAACCTGCTCAGCTTTCGGCTCGAATTCGTAGAGGGGCAGAAGGTCCGATTCGGACGCAGCCTGCTCTTCGACAACCTCAAGGGGAAGAAGACGGATGACCGTCGGTTCCTGCGTCACCATGGACTTGAAGCGGGTGTAGACAACGTGGATCTCATCCACGCCGTCCTCTTCAAAGGCCGTAGCGAAGTCCTCCAGCAGTGCAGCACCGATTTCCTGCGCGGTCGCAAACTCCGGTGCGTCCGTGTTGCCGGTCCATACCCGTGCGTAAGGACGGTTGCGGAAGTCGAAGTACGCCTGGGCCTTGCGGCCGAGAACGTACGTCTTGACTTCTTTGCCTTCCTCACGCAGCAGCTCGGTTAGGCCTTCCGCCTGCTTGAGCACGCTGGCCGAGTAAGAACCTGCAAGGCCGCGGTCCGAGGTGATTACCAGGACGGCGGCCCGGCGGATCTGCTCGGGCTCGGTGACCAGCGGGTGGTCGATTTCGCTCTGGCTTGCGACAGCAGAAACGGCACGCGTAATCGCGTTTGCGTAAGGCAGTGAAGCCGCTACGCGTGCGCGGGCCTTGCCGATGCGCGAGGTAGCGATCAGTTCCATCGCCTTGAAGATCTTGCGCATCGACGTCGTCGAGCTGATCTTCTGGCGGTAGACCCGAATCTGGGCTCCCATACTTATCCTTTCCTAAGATCCCGGTGGCCGGGACTGCCGGAACCCGTCGGGGTTCCGGCAGTCCCTGCCAGCGAAACTAGCGCTTCTGCTTGACGATTTTTTCCTGGTCGACCTGAGCCTCGTCGATGGGGGCGTGCTCCTCGTGCCCCGCACCTACCAGGAAGTTGTCGCCCTCGCCGAAGAAGCCCTTCTTGAAGGCCACGATCGAGGTCTTCAGCGCTTCTGCAGTGTCATCGTCCATGACGTTGGTCTGTGCCAGCGTCGTCAGGATGGAGGACTTGTGCTTCAGGTGCTCCAGGAACTCGGTTTCGAAGCGGTTGATGTCCTCAACCGGAACGTCGTCCAGGTAGCCGTTGGTGCCGGCCCAGATGGATACAACCTGGTTCTCGACCGGGAACGGCGAGTACTGGCCCTGCTTGAGCAGTTCCATCAGGCGTGCACCACGGGTCAGCTGCTGGCGCGATGCGGCGTCGAGGTCCGACGCGAACATTGCGAAGGCCTGCATGTCGCGGTACTGGGCCAGTTCCAGCTTCAAAGTACCGGAGACCTTCTTCATGGACTTGACCTGAGCAGCGCCACCCACGCGGGAGACGGACACACCCACGTCGACAGCCGGACGCTGGTTGGCGTTGAAGAGGTCCGACTGCAGGAAGATCTGGCCATCGGTAATGGAGATCACGTTGGTCGGGATGTAGGCGGAAACGTCGTTTGCCTTGGTCTCGATGAGCGGCAGGCCGGTCATCGAGCCAGCGCCCAGCTCGTCGGAGAGCTTGGCACAACGCTCCAGCAGGCGGGAGTGCAAGTAGAAGACGTCGCCCGGGTAGGCTTCGCGTCCCGGCGGGCGGCGGAGCAGCAGCGACACAGCACGGTAGGCCTCGGCCTGCTTGGAAAGGTCATCAAACACGATGAGGACGTGCTTGCCGCCGTACATCCAGTGCTGGCCAATAGCCGAACCCGCGTACGGGGCCAGGTACTTAAAGCCTGCGGGGTCGGACGCCGGGGAAGCCACGATGGTGGTGTATTCCAGGGCGCCGTTGTCCTCCAGCGTCTGACGGACAGCCGCGATGGTGGACGCCTTCTGGCCGATGGCCACGTAGATGCAGCGCACCTGCTTCGTGACGTCCCCGGAAGCCCAGTTGGCCTTCTGGTTGATGATCGTATCGATGGCGATGGCCGACTTGCCCGTCTGGCGGTCACCAATGATCAGCTGACGCTGGCCGCGGCCGATCGGGATCATGGCGTCGATAGCCTTAAGACCGGTCTGCATCGGCTCGTGCACCGACTTGCGCTGGGTCACGCCGGGCGCCTGGAGTTCCAGGGCACGGGTGGTTTCGGCCTTGATTTCGCCGAGGTCGTCGATGGGCTGGCCCAGCGGGTCGACCACGCGGCCGAGGAAGGCGTCGCCGACCGGCACGGACAGAACCTGACCGGTGCGGTGGACTTCCTGGCCTTCTTCGATTCCGGTGAAGTCACCGAGGATGATGACGCCGATTTCGCGGACGTCGAGGTTCTGGGCCAGGCCCAGCGTGCCGTCTTCGAAACGAAGCAACTCGTTCGCCATGACCGAGGGAAGGCCCTCAACACGGGCGATGCCGTCACCTGCGGTGGTCACACGGCCGACCTCTACGCGCTCTGCGTTTCCGGGTTCGTAGGACGCCGCGAACTCGTTCAACGCAATACGGACGTCGTCGGCGTTGATGGTCAATTCGGCCATCTGCAGTCCCTGCTCTCCTGTTTTCGTGATCATCGTTGCTCACGATGACCGGGGTTTCTATCAGTTAAGTTGTGCTTGTCCGGCTAGCCGGCAAGCTGACGCTGGAGCTGGCCCAGGCGGGCGATGACCGAAGCGTCAACCACTTCGTCACCAACCTGGATCCGGATGCCACCGATCAGTGCCGGGTCAACGTTCATGTTGATCTTGAGCTCGCGCCCGTACAGGGCGTTCAGCCCTGCCTGCAGTCGGCTGGTCTGGGTCTCCGTCAGCGGACGGGTGACGCTGACCGTTGCGATCCAGCGCTGCTGGCGCTTGGCTGCAAGCTCCGCGAAACGACGCACAAGGCTGGTCGCCTTGAGGCCGCGGGGCTGCGAAACTGCCTGTCCGATAAGGACTTTCGCTTCCTCGCTTGCGCTGGGGACGAGCTTCTCGGCCAAGGCAATCTTGGCAGCCGGGCTCGCCTGCGGCTCGGACAGAGCACGCTGTACCTCGTGGCTGGAGCCGACGGTCTGGTTGAAGGAGAACAGATCGTTCTCCAGCGCTTCCAGTCCGTTGATTCCTGAGGCAGAGACGGCCGACCTGTTCTCAGCAACGGCAATTACCACCGAAGCGGCAAGAGTCTCGAGTGCATCGCCGATGTCCCGAGCCGACGCCCAGCGTGAACCGGCCAGTCCGCTCGCGATTTCCACAGCGTCAGCGGAGACTTTCCCGCTGAAGAGCTGCCTGACCAGCGCCGACTTTTCGTCACCGCTGCGGGACGGGTCAGTCAGGGCGCGGCGCAAGCCAGCCGAGCTGTCCACCGTTCCCAGGATTCCGAAGAGTTCCTTAGCCAACTGCAGCGAAGCGAAGGGAAGCTTGGCTTCCAACGCAACCAGCGCCGCCGTCAGCGATTCGCTCGATACACCTGCCATTACTTAGCTGCACCTGCGTTCTGGTTCTCCAGATCTGCCAGGAAGCGGTCAACCACACGGGCCGCACGCGCATCGTCCGTGAGTGACTCGCCAACGATGCGGCTCGCCAGCGTGGTAGCCAGCGTGCCGACCTCAGCGCGAAGCGACACGACAGCAGCCTGGCGCTCGGACTCGATCTGCGCGTGGGCGTGGGCGGTGATGCGGGCAGACTCTGCAGCTGCCTTTTCCTTCAGGTCCGCAAGGATCTGAGCGCCTTCGCCACGGGCTTCTTCGCGAATGCGGTTAGCTTCTGCACGGGCGTCGGTGAGCTGCTGCTTGTACTCTTCGAGTGCTGCGGAGGCCTCGGCCTGGGCCTTTTCGGCCCTGGCGATGCCACCTTCGATGGCCTCGGCACGCTCTGCGAACGTCTTCTCGAACATCGGGACAACGAACTTGACCACGATGTACATGAGGACAGCAAAGCCGGCGAAGACGACAAGCATCTCCCAAGGATTGGGAACGAGGGGGTTAGTACCGCCTTCGGTGGCGGCTGAGATGATCGCTTGATGCATATTTCACCCGTCCTTATCTACTCGGTTCTGGATGTTCGGTTGTTCTGTTTACTTGAGAACGAACGCGAAGACCAGGCCAAGGATGGCGAGGGCTTCAGTCAGCGCGAGGCCGAGGAACGCGATCGGCTGCAGGACGCGCTGGGCTTCCGGCTGACGTGCCACACCATTGATGTAAGCCGCGAACACGAGACCCACACCGATACCACCGCCGATAGCGGAGAGGCCGTAGCCGATGAGGTTGAGGGAGCCGTTGATGGAGCCTTCCATTTTTCTTCCTTTCAAGATGCCACCCGTGTGGCAGGTTGTTTGGGTTGCTTCATCCCCGCGAAGGGGAAGTCTGTGTTGTGCCTGACGGCGGGGTGCCTAGTGGCTGTCCGCGTGCAGCGCGCCTTCAATGTAGATGGCAGTCAGCAGCGTAAAGACGTAAGCCTGCAGCGCCATGATCAGCGCTTCCAGCATGTACATGGCGATAGCGCCGGCGAGCACCAGTACCGAGGTGCCCTTGAGGAGGACGTTCTCCTGCATGACCAGGTATTCGATGCCGGAACCGGCAATCATCACGATCAGGTGGCCTGCCAGCATGGTGGCGAACAGACGGAGGCTGTGCGTGACCGGCCGGACCAGGAAGTTGGAGATGATCTCGATCGGGATCACGATCGGGAGGATGTAAATCGGCACTCCCGAGGGAACGGTGGCCAGCTTGAAGTACTTGATCCCGTTCTTCCTCACACCGATGGCGATCCAGGTGACGTAGACGATGGCCGCGAGCACATATGCTCCGCCGACGTGGGAGAAGCTCGGAAGCTGGACAACCGGGATGGCGCCGTAGATGTTGTTCACCAGGATGAAGAAGAAGAGGCTGAACAACAGCGGGACGTACTTCATGAAGTCCTTGCCGCCGATGATGTCCTTGGCGATGCTGTTACGGACGAAACCGTAGGCGGCCTCGCCTGCAAACTGCAGTTTGCCGGGAACAAGCTGCTGCTTCCGCGCAGCTAGCAGAAAGAATGTAGCGATAATGACGACCGACAGGATTACCAGCAGCATCTGCTTGGAGAATCCGTCTGCCGCACCCCACGGCAGGATTGCCGGCAGGTGGAGTTCTTCAATTCCAGGAGGATTGAACTCTCCTGAATCTTGGGCCGGGAGCGCAAGCGCGATCAACGCGTTTCCTCTCTGCAGTGTCCATCATTGGGCGTTGGTGAGGGTCCGGCGATCTTCATGTCCGCCCTTCCCCATGTGAAATTGTTTGGCATTACTGTTCCTCGTCCTTGGACGGGCCGCTGGCTGCACTGTCTTCACCAGTTGACGTTCTGTTACTGGTGAGGCCGTGCATATGAGAAAGATAGAACCCTCCCGCAACTCCAAGCAGAGCGCCTGCGAGCACAATCCAGCGGGTTCCCCACAGATAATCCAGACCCCACCCTATCAAACTCCAGACGATGATTCCGCCAACAATGTAGCTAAAGACGGCGATTCCGGCGTTGTATCCGCCGTCGCTGCCGTCAGTGGATACACCGGGGGCACCGGCTGTAGTTTTGGGTGTTTTGGCAGCTTTGTTAATAGGTCTGGCAAGTGGCCCCCGGCCAGTTTTGCGGCTAAACATCGGTGCCGCCTTTTCGGGGTTCGGGATCGTTGTAAATCTGGAGCCTCGACTTGCCGAAACCATAAATCTCGGCTGCCTGCCAAAACACCACGGTCACGACGGCACCGATCAGGAACCAGCGTCCGTGGAGCCACGCGGGCGCGCCGAAAACAAAGAGCACCACGGCAAACCCCACAACTTTGACGAAGTACGTGACCACAAAGACGCCGATGGCTCCCGACGGATTGTTGCGTCCGACGAAATGGCCAACGAGGAGGCTGATCCCGAAGAAGGCCATGACCAGGATGCCGCCGAAGGTGCTGGACAGCACCCCCACGGCGCCGTTGAGGATCGCTGCCGGTATGGCCGTGAGCACCAGTGCGGCACCGCCAGCGGCGGAGCTCAGGATCAACAGCCGCAGCCACAGCGACTTTGTGGGGCCGGAAACACCAACGGGTCCGTCGCCGGATCTGTGTCCGGGTTCGGCGTTGGAGGTCATGAGATCCCAATCGTCGTGATACTGCGGGCTGGCGAGGGTGTATGCGGCGACTGGCCGCATTGAAATTCTACATGAGATAGAAAATATTCGGAAAAGGGTGTGAAGTGTTCACTCCTGCCCCGCAGCTTCCGACTCGGCCGCGGACTCTGCCTCCGACCTCGGCCCCGGACCCGGGGCCTTGTCGCGCAGGTAGGGCCAAGCTGTAACCACCGCCATAATGGCGGCCGCCAGCACGTCCACAGCCAGCACCATCTGCCAGGGGAAGATGGCAAATGCCAGGCCGCCAAAGGCCAGGACGCAGGTCCATGCATACATCAGCAGCACGGCAGCCCGGTGGGAATATCCGATGTCCATGAGCTTGTGGTGGAGGTGTCCGCGGTCAGCGGACCACGGCGAACGCCCCAGTGCAGTCCGCCGGACCACTGCCAGGCAGAGGTCCAACAACGGCAGGAACAGCACCGCGAACGGAAGGAGGATGGGGATGATCGTCGGGATACCGTTGGCGCGGTCGTAGAGGCCGGAGGTGATCTGGCCGGTTGAGACGATACCGGCAGAGGCCAGGAGGAGCCCGATCAGCATGGCGCCGGAATCCCCCATGAAGATCTTCGAGGGAAACCAGTTATGCGGCAGGAAGCCCACGCAACCGCCCACCACCACCGCGGTCAGGAGCGTCGCGAGGTCCGAATAATCGAGCAGGACCGCGGACCTGTGTACCCAGTAAGCCGTCAGGAAGAAGGCGGCGCCGCCGATGATGGCCACGCCGGCGGCAAGCCCGTCCAGACCGTCAATGAAGTTGAAGGCGTTCATGGTGGTCACGATGAGTCCGGCGGTGAGGACGATGCTCACAATGTCGTTCTCGAGCACGATGGGTTCCGGCACAAACGGAACGATCGTCATCCGGACGCCCCAGATGGCCACCACCGTGGCTGCCGCGCTCTGACCGATCAGTTTGACCCACCAGCGCAGGTCGAGGAGGTCGTCGGCCAGCCCCACTACGACGATCAGCGTTGCGCCGGCAAGGACCCCCACGGGGAGGCATTGCCGCGGAAGATGTCCTTTACGAAGAATGACTGGCTGGCAACAATCAGGGCCACCAGGAATCCTGCGTAGATCCCGAGGCCGCCGAGCCTCGAAACCTGGTGGGAGTGCGTATCCCGGCTGCGGATCGGCGAGAACAGTTCGAGCCTGTTGCCGATCAGGCGTGCACCCCAGGTGGCGGCGAAGGACACTCCGGCCGCCGTCAGCATCATGAGCAGGTACATGATCATGGGGAAGTCACCTTCCCCATGCCGTCAGCGGAAACAACCCTCGACTGTATGCACCGCTGCGGTCCGGTCATTGCCGGGCAGCAGGGATAGCTCGGGTGCGATTGCTGTGAAACTGACTTTCGATAAATGAAACTTCTCCGTCGCCGTGCGCGCGGCAGGCAGTGCGTAGTGCCTGACAGGGCTGTATTACAGTGGACTCTAGTCAAGATACTAATGCCAACGGCTAGCTGGCTTCGCGTCACACGGCCCATTGCCGGCGGGAAAACCTCCGGCGGCCGTGCTGAAAGGAACCACGAATGTCCCTGTCGGTTGCAGTTGCTGCCGTGACGTTTGACCGTCCCCGTGAGCTGGCCGTGCTCCTGAATGCCATCAATAGCCAGACCGCTGCGGTCCGGTCAATTTGCCTGGTGGACAGCGGTACAGTGCCCGCCAAAGAGGTGGCCAACCAGCACCCCAATGTGGACTACGTCCGCTCCGAGGCGAACCTGGGCGGTGCCGGCGGATTCTCCCTGGCCATCCTCAAAGCGGTGGCCAGCGGCGCTGACTGGATCTGGATGATGGACGACGACGCCGAGCCCGGCGACCCTGAGTGCCTCGCCACGCTGCTCCGGGAGGCGGAGGCACGCGGCCTTGATGCTGTGGTTCCGCTGGTCGCCGCGCCGGGCCACCCGGACCGGCTGTCCTTTTTCTTCCGCCTCGACGGCAAAGTGACGCACGACCGTGCGGAAGTGGAGAAGCTCGGATTCCTGCCCGATGACGGGCATTTCTTTAACGGTGCGCTGATCCGCTCGGACGTCTTCTTCAAGGTGGGCCTTCCCGACATGCGGCTCTTCATCCGCGGTGACGAGGTGGACTTCACCATCAGGCTCCGCAAAGCGGGCATGCGGTTCGGCACCGTCACCACCACGGCCATCACGCATCCCCACGCCTTTGCGGAAACCAAGCATGTTTTCGGGGCGAGGTGGCACGTGATTGTTCCGGAGACCGCCTTCAAGCGCTACTACTACTACCGGAACCGCGGCTACCTGATCCGCCGCCACTTCCGGGTCAAGTCCCTCATCGCGGATGTGGGCGGCTACCTGGGCTACTTCCTGCGCCGCGGGGACTTCCGCGGCCTCGCTGACTGGTTCCGGGCGTTTTCCACCGGCCTCCGAGGCAAGGGCTTCGCGCCCCTGAAGGACCAGAAGTTCTAGCCTGAGGGTCCGGGCCGCCTAGCCCTTTGACGCCAGGCGGCGCCGGATCAGCAGGCCCAGGAGCACCCACGGCTCACCGAACACCCGGTAGGCGACCCGGCGGGGGTGCAGCA
Source organism: Arthrobacter sp. 24S4-2 (assembly GCF_005280255.1). Lineage (NCBI taxonomy): Bacteria > Bacillati > Actinomycetota > Actinomycetes > Micrococcales > Micrococcaceae > Arthrobacter > Arthrobacter sp. 24S4-2. The sequence goes on from NZ_CP040018.1 coordinate 3,659,890, forward strand.
TGAGCCGCCAGGCCCACTCCAGGCCCAGGCGTCCAAGCCACCGCGGAGCCAGTTTCTGGATCCCGGCAATCTGTTCGATCGCACCACCCACGGCGCAGTAGACGGCGGGCGGCAACGCTGCCAGCCTGCGCTGGAGCACCATTTCCTGCAGCGGCATGCCCAGGCCGAGGAGCACCAGTTGGGGACGCAGCTCCGTCAGCCAAGCCACGGCCTCGCCCTCAAGCTCGTCATTCCATCCTTCGCCGGGCATGCCGGCGACCTTGGCCTGCGGAACGATTTCCTTCAGGCGCGCCACGGCCTTTGCGTTGGCCTCTGCCCCAGCGCCGATGACGGCGATCCGGTCGAGACCATCCACGCTGCCCAGGGCCGGGATCCAGTCTGTGGAACCCAGCCGGTAGTCCATCACCGGCGCGTCGGCGTCGCCCGACCGTCCCCACAGCCACAGGACCGGAGCTCCGTCGAGGAGCACAACGTCGCTGTTTTCGTAGAGGGCGCGGAATTCCGGGTCCGAGTGGAACAGCGTCACACTGTGCAGGTTGTGGCCCACCACGGTGCGGGTCACGCCCTCAGACACGAAGCGGTTGAGGGCCACGGTCAGTTCGGGGACAGTCAGAGGCGTTGCGTCGACGCCGAGTACCGGGACGTGCTGCCGCGTGAGGATCATTCGACGCCGGGTCCGGTCGGGCGCGCTTCGGCAGCAGTTGCCGGCTCAGCCTCGGTTGCCGGCTCCGTTTCGGGCTGCGGTTCAGCTTCGGTTGCCGGTTCCCCTTCGGGTGCTGTCTCGGCTTCGGACATCGGTTCACTGGCCGGTTCAGCCTCCGCGGCGTCGGCCGCGTTGCCGTCCACGTCCAGCAGGCCCGGAACAACCTCACGGAGCCGTTCAACGGAAATGGCGCCCTGCCGGACAACCCGCAGCGGAAGCGTTGTGGCGTCCACAATCGTCGACGGGAGCGCTTCGGCCCCTTCGGCCGGCCGGAGGCCGCCTTCGAGATAGACCTCCACCGATTCTGCAAGTTGGTCCTGCGCGTCGGCGGCGGTCCGGGCGGCGGCCTGGCCGGTCCGGTTCGCGGAGGACACCGCCAAGGGCCCGGTGAGGGTCAGCAGGTCCTGGGCGACGTCGTCGGCCGGCATCCGCAACGCGACGGTGCCCTTGGTTTCACCCAGGTCCCAGTCCAGGGACGGCTGGGCGTGGAAGATCATGGTGAGGGCGCCCGGCCAGAACGCCTCGGCCAGCTTGCGGGCCCCTGCCGGCACGTCCGTTGCCAGTCCGTCCAGGGCGTTGAGCCGCGGGATCAGGACGGGCGGGGGCATCTTCCGGCTGCGTCCCTTCGAGACGAGCAGCATGGTGACGGCCTGCGGCGAGAACGCGTCCGCGGCGATTCCGTACACCGTGTCCGTCGGGAACACCACGCATTTGTTTTGCCGGATGGCCCGCTGGGCATGCTCCAGCCCTTCGGCCCGCTGGTCGGCTGCCGTGCAGTCATAGGTTGTGGTCACTGGCCTATTCTTTCATCAGTTCGTGCACTGCGCTTCTTGCACGGCGCTTCTTGCGCTGAGCTTCATGCAAAGCACAGCGCCGTCTATCGGTCCGACGGTGCGGCGAGGACGGCGCTGGTGGCACGCTCCTTGCCGTTGAGGTCCAGGTGCGTCGTGACCTCGGACCAGCGGACGGAACTCTTCAGCATGGCGGCGATCCAGGTGGCCTGGACTTCGGCGTGTTCCATCACGAAGTAGCCGCCCGGAACCAGCAGCCGGGCAGCTGAGGCAGCTGCCGCCGTGGGGAGTTCCATCCCGTCCGCTCCCCCGCCGTAGAGCGCCTCGGGCGGGTCGTGCAGCGCCACTTCGGGTTCGTTCGGGATGGCTTCCGCTGGAATGTACGGCGGGTTGGAGACGACGACGTCGAACGTCCCGTTGTGCTCCGGCAGGGCGTCGCGCAGGTCCCCCCGGACCAGCTTTACTCCCAGGGGCGCCAGGTTCCGCGCCGCCCAGGCATGGGCGAACTCGCTGAATTCCACGGCATGGACCTCGGCGCCGGGGACCTCGTGCGCGATGGAGCCCGCAATGGCTCCGGAGCCGGTGCCAAGGTCCACAACCTTCGCATGGTGCACGCCGGTCAGCCGTTCCCGGTTGTTCAGCCAGTCAATGACCAGCTGGACCACCGACTCGGTCTCTGGCCGGGGAATGAACACCCCGGGCCCTACCGCAAGCTGCAGGTAACGGAAATGGGCCACGCCGGTGATGTGCTGCAGCGGAACGCGCCTCGCCCGCTCGGCCACAAGGTCCGCATAGCCGTCGGGTTCCGGCGAATCGCCCAGGAGCATGGCCCGCAGGCGGCCCAGCCCGACGCCCAGCAAGTGATCCGCCAGCAGCTCGGCGTCCACCCGCGGGCTGGGAACGCCTGCCTCCGCCAGCAGCTCTGTTGCTTCGCGGACGGCCTCCGCCAGGCTCAATCCTGTTCCGAGTGTCATCAATCGACCCGCCGTGGCCTACTCGCCGATGGCGTCCAGGCGCGCCTGTTCGTCCATCTCGATGGCCGACTGGATGACGGGCTCGAGATCACCGTTCATGACCTGGTCCAGGTTGTAGGCCTTGTAACCGGTGCGGTGGTCCGCGATCCGGTTTTCGGGGTAGTTGTAGGTGCGGATGCGCTCGGAACGGTCCATGGTGCGGATCTGCGACTTGCGCTGGGCCGAGTTCTCGGCGTCGATCTGCTCCTGCTGGTGCGCGAGGATGCGGGCGCGCAACACGCGCATGCCGGCTTCACGGTTCTGCAGCTGTGACTTCTCGTTCTGCATTGCCACCACAATTCCGGTGGGAAGGTGGGTGATCCGGACCGCGGAGTCAGTTGTGTTGACGGACTGTCCGCCGGGTCCCGAGGACCGGTAGACGTCGATCTTGAGATCGTTCTGGTTGATCTCGAGTTCCTCGGGCTCGTCCACTTCGGGAAGCACCAGCACACCGGCAGCCGAGGTGTGGATCCGGCCCTGGGATTCAGTCACGGGGACGCGCTGCACACGGTGCACGCCGCCTTCGAACTTCAGCCGTGCGTAAACGCCCTCGGCCGGATCGTTCGAATTGCCCTTGACGGCCATCTGGACGTCCTTGTACCCGCCAAGGTCCGATTCGGTGGCGGAAATGAGTTCGGTCTTCCAACCGCGGGACTCCGCGTACCGGGTGTACATGCGCAGCAGGTCGCCGGCGAACAGGGCAGCCTCATCGCCGCCTTCACCGCCCTTGACCTCCAGGATCACGTTGCGGGCATCGTCCGGGTCGCGAGGGATCAGCAGGCGGCGAAGATTCGCGGCTGCCTTCTCCAGTCCGGCCTCCAGCTCAGGGACCTCCGCAGCAAACTCGGGATCCTCCCCCGCCATTTCCTTGGCTGCAGCCAGGTCATCGCGGATGCTTTCCCAGCGGTGGTAGGCCTCCACAATGCCGTTCAGCTGCGCAGACCGCCGCCCCAGCTTCCGGGCCAGCCGCTGGTCAGCGTAGACAGCAGGATCCCCAAGCTGGGCCTGGATAGAGTCGTGCTCATCCAACAGGCCCTGTACGGACTCAAACATTTTCAAAACCTCTTTCGACTCTCTCAAGTCTAGTAACGCGACAGCGAAGGTGGGCAAACAGTGAAGCCGTTCGGTTTTCTGCCGCCCGGGAGTGGCATCGGGCCTGCCGGAGCCGGGAGGCCTGCGATCGAAGATCGCAAGCCTCCCGGCGTAGGGGCGGGGCGGCAAAAACCGAACGGCGAAGGCGGGGGCGGAATCCCGCACGGCTAACCGCGCGAGATTCCGGCACCCCGCCTTGTGTTCAGCTACTTGTCGTTATCGGACTTCGCACCAAGCGTCGTCTTCTGGACCTGCATGAGGAACTCGACGTTGCTCTGCGTCTCCCGGATCTTGTTGGTCAGCAGCTCAAGGCTCTGCTGCGTTTCGAGTCCGGAAAGGACGCGGCGCAGCTTCCACATGATCTTGACTTCCTCGGGGGAAAGCAGGTTCTCTTCGCGGCGGGTACCGGAGGCGTTGACGTCCACGGCCGGGAAAATGCGCTTGTCCGCCAGCTGGCGGGACAGGCGGAGCTCCATGTTGCCGGTGCCCTTGAACTCTTCGAAGATGACCTCGTCCATCTTGGACCCGGTCTCCACGAGGGCCGTTGCCAGGATGGTCAGCGAGCCGCCGTTTTCGATGTTGCGGGCTGCACCGAAGAAGCGCTTCGGCGGGTACAGCGCGGCGGAGTCCACACCACCGGACAGGATACGGCCGGAGGCCGGTGCTGCCAGGTTGTACGCGCGGCCCAGGCGGGTCATCGAGTCGAGGAGAACCACAACGTCCATGCCCATTTCCACGAGGCGCTTGGCGCGTTCGATGGAAAGCTCGGCCACGGTGGTGTGGTCGTCGGCGGGACGGTCGAAGGTGGAGGCAATGACCTCGCCCTTGACGGTGCGCTGCATGTCCGTGACTTCTTCGGGGCGTTCGTCAACGAGCACCATCATGAGGTGGACCTCAGGATTGTTGGTGGTTATGGCGTTGGCGATGGACTGCAGGATGAGCGTCTTGCCGGCCTTGGGCGGCGAAACGATCAGGCCACGCTGGCCCTTGCCGATCGGGGCAACCAGGTCGATGACACGGGGGCCGATTTTCTTCGGGTCCGTCTCAAGGCGCAGGCGCTCGGACGGGTACAGCGGCACGAGCTTCGCGAACTCGACACGGTCCTTGAGTTCTTCCGGCGTCTTGCCGTTCACCGAGGTGACACGCACCAGGGCGTTGAACTTCTGGCGGGCGGACTGCTGGCTGCGGTCCTCGCCGTCACGCGGGGCGCGGATGGCGCCGACGACGGCGTCGCCCTTGCGCAGGTTGTACTTCTTGACCTGTGCGAGGGATACGTAGACATCGTTCGGGCCCGGCAAGTAACCGGAGGTGCGGATGAAAGCGTAGTTTTCCAGGACGTCCAGGATACCTGCAACGGGCAGCAGGACGTCGTCCTCGGTGACCTCGACGTCGTCGACGTCCGGTCCCTGGGCGCGTCCGCGGCGGCGGTCGTTGCGGTCGCGGAAGCGATCGTTGCGCGAGTTGTCGCGGGTGTCCTGACCACCGGAGCGGTCGTTGCGGTCACGGCGGTTGCGGCGGTTGCGGCGGCTTCCGCCGTCTGCATCTTCACTGTCGCGGGTGTTGTCGCGGGTGTCCTCGCGGCGGGTGTCGCGGGTACCGGTGGTGTCTCCGCCATCGCGGCCGCCACGGGTGCGGGTGGTCTGGCGTTCGTTGCGCTGGCCGGCTTCGGCAGCAGCTTCGCCCTGCTCTCCACCACGCTGCTCGGTGCGCTGCTCGCCGCGCTGTTCCGTGCGCTGCTCGCCGCGCTGTTCACGCTGCTCGCCACGCTGTTCGGCGGGGGCCTCAGCCTGGGCTTCACCTTCGGTCGCCGGGGCGGAAACCTGTGCCGCCGCTTCGCCGCGGCGGCGGTTGCGGGTGCGGGGCTGGCGGCGCTCGGCGCCTTCAGCCGGGGCGGCTTCAGCCACCGCCGGCTGGCCTGTTTCGGGAGCCGACGGGGCGGAGGGTGCTTCGCTGGGGGCGGCTTCCGGGGCAGGTGCCTCGGTGGCCGCGGCGGTCACAACACCGTCGCTGCCGGCGCGGCGGCTGCGGCCACGGCGGGCACGGGTGCCTTCCTGGGCAGGAGCCTCGGCGGCTTCAGCCGCAGGTGCGGCCGCAGCCGGCGCGGTTGCCCGTGCCGAGATGTTTTCGCCGGCCTTGTCAGCGCCCTTGGCCGGGGCCTTGGTTGCCGGGGTGCCCGCACGATGAGCGGAAATGGCGGTCACGAGATCACCTTTGCGCATGCGGGATCCGCCGGAGATACCCAGCTGGCTGGCAAGTGCCTGCAGCTGGGCGAGCTTAAGGCCTGCAAGGCCGCTGCTCTTGGCGGGTGCTGCCGAAGACAACTCGGTAGCAGAAGATGATATGTCCACAGCTGGCGACAGCTCAGTGGTTTCGGTCACGAAGGATCCTTCCCCTCGACGGCGTCCAGACTGGGAGCTGGACGCGATGATTTGATCTGGGCTGCAGTTCAGATCTGCAGCCGGATTTCGGCCTTGCCGGATGGAATTCGGCCAGCAGGGCCGGATACTGATACACCTCGTACATTCCAACAAAGAGACCGGAATGGCTGACTGACGGTTCAGGGGTGCAGAGCGATTCTGCAGAATCCTGCGACAGACCAAGCAGGCGGCACCGGAGACTATTGCGCAGTTGAATGTCAGAGCAGCAGAAGATCAGACAGGCGCCTTGGCCAACATCGGGTTCTCTTGACTGCGGGTTTGGAACTTTTTTGACTGACTGCCTACGGGATTACCGCCGGTGCACTCCCACTTTAGCACCTTCGACGTCCACCGCCAGCTTCATCACACGCCACCCGACGTCCGGCGTGTTGGCTTCGGTGTAGCTGCCGATGAAGTCCACCACGGTGGCTGCCTCATCTTCCCCGTTGGCCAGCACCAGAACAGTTGGGCCAGCGCCGGACACAACGGCTGCGTACCCCGCCCGCCGCAGGGCCCGGATCAGTTCCGCGCTGGGCCGCATCGCCTCTGCGCGGTAGCTCTGGTGAAGGTACTCTTCGGTGCCCGGCAGGAGGAATTCCGGCTTGCTGGTCAGCGCATGGATGAGCAGTGCCGCCCGGCCGGAGTTCATCGCCGCGGCGTGGTGGCCGATCGACGCCGGCAGCAGTGCGCGCGCAGCCTCGGTGGAAAGCTCATAGTCCGGCACGGCCACCACGGGAATGACGGATTCCGCCACAGTGGCACACGTGCTGCTGTACTGGTCACTGTCCTGCCATGACAGCGCCAGCCCGCCGAAAATGGCCGGTGCGACGTTGTCCGGATGCCCTTCCATCTCGCTCGTGAGCTGCAGGATCCAGTCCTTGCCGCGGCGGGACTGCTCAGGAACCAGCGCGTTCGCCGCGGTGACCGCTGCGACGACGGCAGACGCCGAGGAACCCAGGCCGCGGCCGTGCGGGTTGACGTTGTCAGCAGTGATCCTGAGGCCGTCATGACGGTATCCCAGGCGATGCAGTGCCTCGGTGATGGCCTTGACCACAAGGTGGCTCGCGTCGCGGGGCAGCGTTTCCGCACCTTCGCCGCTGAGTTCGAACTCAAGCTGGCCGCCGGCCAACGTTTCCACCGTAAGTGTGTCGTGCAGCGACAGGGCCAGTCCCAGGCTGTCGTACCCGGGGCCCAGGTTGGCGCTGGTGGCCGGTACCTGTACGGTCACCAGCTGCCCGGCCGGGACTGCCGGCGTGTCGGCGGCAGACTCGGCCGGGACTGTCAGGGTGGTTTCCAAGGCTACTTTTCTTCCAGACCAAGCGCGGCAGCCACGGTGACCACATCGTTGGACACCTTGACCGGCTGCACGTCGCTGCCGTCCTCGGTGCGCAGGGCCCATTGCGGGTCCTTCAGGCCGTGTCCCGTCACCGTGATCACGATGGTCTTGCCGGCGGGAACCTCCCCGGCGGCGTGCTTCTTGATCAGGCCGGCAACGCCTGCGGCGGAACCCGGTTCGACGAAGACGCCTTCCTTGGCGGACAACCAGCGGTGTGCTGCCAGGATCTCGTCGTCCGTGACGGCGTCGATGAATCCGCCGGACTCGTCACGGGCGGCGATGGCACCGTCCCAGGAGGCCGGGTTCCCGATCCGGATTGCCGTGGCGATGGTGTCCGGTTCGGTGATGGGGTGGCCTGCGACAAACGGTGCAGCGCCGGCGGCCTGGAAGCCCCACATCTGCGGGGTCCTGGTGGACACGGCGGGCAGCGTCCCGGCAGTTTGGGACTCGAACGGCGCCGAGTACTCTTTGTAGCCCTTCCAGTACGCGGTGATGTTACCGGCGTTCCCCACCGGGAGGACGTGGATGTCGGGGGCGTCGCCGAGCGCATCCACGATTTCGAAGGCACCGGTCTTCTGGCCCTGGATACGGGCCGGGTTGACCGAGTTCACCAGGAAGACCGGGTAGGACTCGCCGAGCTTGCGGGCGATGTCCAGGCAGTTGTCGAAGTTTCCGTCGACCTGCAGGAGGGTGGCGCCGTGGGCGATCGCCTGACTGAGCTTGCCCATGGAGATCTTGCCTTCGGGCACCAGGACGGCGCACTTAAGGCCCGCTGCCGTGGCGTAGGCCGCCGCGGACGCGGACGTGTTGCCGGTGGAGGCACACACCACGGCCTTGGCGCCGGAGGCAACCGCGGCCGTCATGGCCATGGTCATGCCGCGGTCCTTGAAGGATCCCGTGGGGTTCATGCCTTCGACCTTGAGATACACGGTGGAGCCTGTCAGCTCGGAGAGCTTCTGCGCGTGGACCAGCGGGGTGCCGCCCTCACCGAGGGTGATGACCTTCGTGGTTTCCGTTACGGGCAAACGATCAGCGTATTCGCGGATGACACCGCGCCATTGGTGAGCCACTTAGACTCCTTCTACCCGCAGTACGGATGTAACGGAATTGATGACGTCCAGGCCCTTCACGGCCCGGACGGTTGCTGCCAGTGCAGCTTCGGTTGCGCGGTGGGTGACGATCCGCAGTTCGGCCGATTCAACGTTGGAATCGGCATCACGGTGGATGGTCTGGCGCATGATCTCGATGGACACGCCATGCTCCGCGAACAGCTGTGCGATCTTTGCCAGGACGCCGGGCTGGTCGGCAACGTCCAGGCCGATGTAATAGCTCGTGTTGACGGCGTCGATGGGCAGGGCGGGAACCTGGCCGTTGGTGGTCTCGGTCTGCGCCGGTCCGCCCAGGACAATCCGGCGGGCGGCTGAGACGAGGTCGCCCAGCACGGCCGAGGCCGTCGGAGTGCCGCCGGCTCCCTGGCCGTAGAACATCAGCTCGCCGGCGTTCTCGGCTTCAACGAAGACAGCGTTGAACGCGCCGTGCACGGCAGCCAGCGGGTGCTCGCGCGGCAGCAGGGTGGGGTGCACGCGGACCGAAACGCCCTCGCTTCCATCGGCAGCCGTAAGTTTCTCGGCGATGGCCAGCAGCTTGATGACGAACCCGGCGTCCTTGGCCGCGGCGATGTCTGCGGCGCTGACTCCCGTGATGCCTTCGCAGTGGACGTTCTCGAGGTCGAACCGGGTATGGAAGGACAGCGAGGCGAGGATGGTCGCCTTGGCGGCAGCGTCAAGGCCGCCGACGTCGGCTGTAGGGTCCGCTTCGGCGTAGCCGAGGCGCTGTGCCTCCGCGAGGGCATCGGCGAACTGCGCGCCGGTGGTGTCCATCTGGTCCAGGATGAAGTTGGTGGTGCCGTTCACGATACCCAGCACGCGGGTGATGCGGTCGCCGGACAGGCTGTCGCGGATGGGGCGCAGGATGGGGATGGCGCCGGCCACGGCTGCTTCGTAGGACAGCTGGACGCCCGCCTTGTCCGCCGCTTCGTAGAGGGTGGGGCCGTCCTGGGCCAGCAGGGCTTTGTTCCCGGTGACCACGCTGGCGCCGTTCTGGATGGCGGTGAGGATCAGGGAACGGGCAGGCTCGATGCCGCCCATCAGCTCGATGACGAGGTCGGCATCCTTGACCAGCGTGTCAGCGTCGGTGGTGAACAGCTCGCGGGGCAGCTCAACGTCACGGGGCGCGTCGATGGTGCGCACGGCGATTCCGGTCAGCTCCAAACGGGCGCCCGTGCGGGCCGCCAGCGCTTCGGCGTCGTCAATGAGAATCCGCGCCACCTGGGCCCCAACGTTGCCACAGCCCAGCAGGGCTACTTTCAGGGTTCGCAATTCAGTCATTCAGACTCCCATGTCGCGGTTCAGCAGATCTTGTTCGGTTTCCCCGCGGACAATCAGCCGGGCTGATCCGTCGCGAACAGCGACAACGCCCGGCCGGGCCAGATAGTTGTAGTTGCTTGACAGGGCCCAGCAGTAGGCGCCGGTCCCCGGTACAGCGAGCAGATCACCGGCTGCCACGTCCTCGGGCAGATATACATCTCTAACAACTATGTCGCCGCTCTCGCAATGTTTGCCCACTACGCGGGACAGCTGCGGAGCCGCCCCGGAGGTGCGCGACGCCAGAATGGCCGAATAATCCGCGTCGTAGAGCACCGGGCGGGCGTTGTCGCTCATGCCGCCGTCCACCGACACATAGCGGCGCGGGTGCGTAACGTTTTTGGCCGCACTTTCAGCTTCGGTGCCGGCTTCGACGGCCGGTGCGTCCACGCGCACGGTCTTGAGGGTGCCCACTTCGTAGAGGGTAAAGGTGGTGCTGCCCACGATGGCGCGTCCCGGCTCAATCGAGATCCGGGGAGAAGTGATGCCCAGTTCGGCGCAGGTGGAACGCACGACGGCGGCCATCGCCTGGGCGATTTCGGCGGGGGGCCGCGGGGTGTCCGCCGGCGTGTAGGCGATGCCGTACCCCCCGCCGAGGTCCAGCTCAGGCAGGACGATGGAGTACTTTTCCTGCATGGCGGCCAGGAAGTTGAGCAGTTTCACCGCGGCCAGCGCGAAACCGTCCGGTTCGAAGATCTGCGAGCCGATGTGGCAGTGCAGGCCGAGGAGTTCGATGCTGTCATAGCTCGTGGCGGCGGCCACGGCCTCCTCTGCCGCGGACAGGCCGGCCTGGTCCGTGGAATCCCCGGCCATGGAAAGGCCGAACTTCTGGTCCTCGTGGGCGGTGGCAATGAACTCGTGCGTGTGCGCGTGCACTCCGGGGGTGAGCCGCAGCATCACCTTGGCGGTTTCGCCGCGGGCTGAGGCGATCTTGGCGACGCGCTCCAGCTCGGCGAGGCTGTCCACCACGATCCGGCCCAGCTTCATGTCCAGGGCACGGTGGATCTCGGCGTCGGACTTGTTGTTGCCGTGCAGGGCGACGTCGGCTCCCGGGATGCCGGCGCGGCCCGCGACGGCGAGTTCCCCGCCCGAGGCTGTGTCCAGCCGCAGGCCTTCTTCCTCCACCCACCGGACGACGGCGGTGCACAGGAACGACTTTCCGGCGTAGTAGACGTCCACTCCCCCGCAGATGTCGGCGAAGGCATCGTTGAAGGCGTCGCTGAAGGCACGGGCGCGGGCGCGGAAGTCGTTCTCGCTCATCACGAAGAGCGGCGTGCCGAACTGGCGCCGGAGCTCGCTGACGGGGATGCCATCAATGGCAAGTTCGCCAGCGTCGTTCCGGGCAACGCCGGCGGCCCACATGGGTTCGTGGAGCGCGTTGAGGTCTGCCGGGACGGCAAGCCATTCGGGGGCCAGCGGGGATGCGGTGTTCAAGGGGTTTGCGGTCATTGCGGTCACATCCGTTCCGGCGCCGAAACGCCCAGCAGTTCCAGTCCGTTGGCCAGCACCTGGCTTGTGGCGTCGTTGAGCCACAGCCGCGTGCGGTTGACGTCCGTGATGGGTTCATCGCCCTGCGGCGCCACACGGCAGGCGTCGTACCAGCGGTGGTAAGCGCCGGCGATGACCTCGAGGTGGCGGGCCACGCGGTGCGGTTCACGCAGCTCGGCGGCTTTGGCCACGATGGACGGGTAGCTGCCCAGGTAGGACAGCAGTTCGTTCTCGGTGGCGTGGTCCAGCAGCGAGGCGTCGAAAACGTCTTTCCCATCAGCACGGCGTTCCACTCCGGCCGCCACGGCGTTGCGGGCTGCGCCGCGGGACCGTGCGTGGGCGTACTGGACGTAGAACACCGGGTTCTCGTTGCTGTGCTTCTTGAGGAGCTCGGGATCCAGGGTGAGCGGAGAGTCGGCTGGGAAACGCGCCAGCGAGTAGCGCACGGCGTCCTTGCCCAGCCAGGAGATGAGGTCCTTGAGCTCGATGATGTTGCCGGCCCGCTTGGACAACTTGGCGCCGTTCACTGATACGAGCTGGCCGATCAGGACCTCGATGTTGGCTTCGGGGTCGTCCCCTGCGGCAGCGGCAATGGCCTTCAGCCGGTGGATGTAGCCGTGGTGGTCCGCTCCCAGCAGGTAGATCTTCTGGTCGAAGCCGCGGTCCTTTTTGGAGAGGTAGTACGCCGCATCAGCGGCGAAGTACGTGGGCTCGCCGTTCGCGCGGATCATCACGCGGTCCTTGTCGTCGCCGAAGTCAGTGGTGCGCAGCCAGACTGCCCCGCCGTCGTCGAACACGTGGCCCTGTTCGCGGAGGCGGGCCACGGCGCTTTCGATCGCGCCGGCGTCGTGCAGTTCCTGCTCCGAGAAGTAGACATCGAAGGCAACGCCGAAGTCGGCCAGGGTGTCCTTGATGTCCTTCAACTGGGCCTTGTACGCCGCGCTGCGGATCACCGGCAGCGCCGCCACATCGGTGAGTTCGCGGATGTCCGGGTGCTCGGTGAGGACATGGTGGCCCAGGTCCGAAATGTACTGGCCCGGGTAGCCGCCTTCCGGCACGCCGCGGCCGTGCAGCCGGGACAGCACGGAACGGGCGAAGACGTTCATCTGCGACCCGGCGTCGTTGATGTAGTACTCGGCCGTGACCTCTGCGCCGGACGCCCTGAGCACACGGGCAATCGAGTCACCCAGGGCGGCCCAGCGGGTGTGGCCGATGTGCAGCGGACCGGTGGGGTTGGCGGAAACAAATTCCATGTTGACCACGTGCCCGGCGAGCGCCGAATTGGTGCCGTACTCCGGGCCGGCTTCGACAATGATCTTGGCGAGCGCGCCGGCGGCAGCGGCGTCGACCGTGATGTTCAGGAAGCCGGGGCCGGCGATGTCCACGGCTGAAACACCCTCGATGTTCTTCAGCCTGGCGCTAAGGATGGTGGCGAATTCCCGCGGATTGATTCCCGCCGGCTTGGCGAGCTGCAGGGCGATGTTGGTTGCCCAGTCGCCGTGGTCCCTGTTCCTGGGCCGCTCCACGCGCACCTCGTCCGGCACGGCTGATGCCGAAAGGGCAATTTCACCGGCGTCGACGGCGTCTTTCAGGCAGGCGGATATGGCGAGGGAGAGTTCTTCGGGAGTCACCCTTCTAGCCTACCGGTGGCCCGCGAAGGCGGCGGAATCGGGGCGCAGCCGTGACGCTGTGAGGGCGCGCAGGAATAAGAGGCCTCACAGAATTGAGTCGGGTTCGTCACAGGCTGAACCGTTACGCTGAATCCAACGTTGTCAATCCTGTAACAGTCTGACGGCACCCGCCCCGGCGGCACCGCGGCCGCGTTGGCACGCCCGTCAGCCCGACCCATACGAAACGAGTCCCTGAATGAGCTTCCCGGTACGCAAAAGCGTTTTCGTCGGCATCGCCGGCCTGTCCCTGATCGGAACCGTGGCGGGCTGCGCGCCCTCTGCGCAGGCACCGGCCGCCCAGTCCAACGGGGCATCAACGGCACCGGCGACCAGCAGCGGCGCCCCGATTGCCGGAACGGGCTCTTCGTCGGCCGCGTCCGGGTACAAGGACGGCACGTACAGCGCGGACGGGAACTATGTCTCCCCCAACGGGACGGAGACCGTGGGCGTGGAGCTGACCCTTTCCGGCGGAACCGTGTCCGATGTCAGCATCACCCAGCATCCGTCCAACCCCAACACGCGGAAGTTCCAGGGCGAGTTCGCCGGCGGCATCAGGGCGCAGATCGTCGGCAGGAAGCTGGATGAACTGAATGTTTCCAAAGTGGCCGGCTCATCGCTCACCAGCGGCGGCTTCAACGGGGCCGTGGAGAAGATCAAGGCTGAAGCCAAGTAGGCACGGCGCAAGCCCGCCTATCCACCGTTCACCGCAAGAAAAGGGGGCCACGTGCCGTACCCGGGCTGGGCAGCGTTCAGTTTCGAGGGCATCGGAACCCGGTGGGAGATATCGACTCCCGGCGCCCTGGACGACGGCCAGCGCCGCCGTCTGCTGGCCGTGGTGGAGGACTACGACGCCGCGTGGTCCCGCTTCCGCCCTGACTCGATGGTGGCGGAGGTGGCCAGGGAGCCGGGCCGGTACAGCATGCCGGACGGTGCAGGCGCGCTGGGCCGCCTGTACCGGAGCCTTTACGGGCTGAGTGAAGGGGCAATGACCCCGCTCATCGGCGGCAGCCTGGAACAGCTGGGGTACGGTGCGGACTATTCGCTCCGGCCCCGCGGAACCCCGTTGCCGGCCCCGCGGTGGGACGACGTGCTGGACTGGCAGGACAACGTGCTGACCACCACCGCTGCCGTGGTGCTGGACGTCGGCGCAGCCGGCAAGGGGCAGCTGGCCGACCTGCTCGGCGAAGAACTCCGGTCCCAGGGAGTCGTTGAACACTTCATCGACGCCAGCGGGGACCTGCTGAACTCGGGGCCGTTTCCGGTGGCCGTGGGGCTGGAGCATCCGTACGACCCCGCGCGGGCCATCGGCACCATCAGCCTGGGCGCGGGCGCGATCTGCGCCTCCGCCGCCAACCGGCGGGCGTGGGGCGACGGCCTCCATCACGTGCTGGACGGCACCACGGGGGCCCCGGTCACGACCGTGGTTGCCACGTGGGCGCTGGCCGACACGGCCATGAGGGCCGATGCGCTGGCCACGGCCTTGTTCTTCGCTTCCGGCGAGGCGCTTCAGCAGGAGTTCGAGTTTTCCTGGCTTACGGTTTTCTCGGACGGAAGTGCCGCCCACTCAGCAGGTTTCAAAGGAGTGCTGTTCGAATGAGTTCCCTGATCCAGCGTCTGGACACGTCCTTGAACCGCTTCACCATGTACCGGCTGGTGCTGTGGGTGCTTGCCGCGCTGGCCCTGTACAGCATGCTGCTCAACATCCTGGGCTGGCTGACGTTCGGCATCCCGGAAATGCTGACGCACCTGGTGCTCTGCCTGGGACTGACCTATGCCTCGAACCGCGGTTTGGCGGCGCTCTTCCACGTCCGGCCGCACTCGGAGTCCTCGCTGATCACCGGGCTGCTGCTCTATTTCCTGTTCTGGCCCGGCTTCGCTCCCCTGGACGTGGCCGGCGTGGCCCTCGCCTGCGTGATGGCGTCAGCGTCGAAGTACGCCCTGGCATGGAGGGGCCGGCACATCTTCAATCCTGCTGCGGCGGGGGCGTTTGTGGCCGGCCTGACAGGGCTCAACATCGCCACCTGGTGGGCAGCCACCCCGGCCATGCTCTGGCTGGTGGTTCCCGGCATCCTGCTGGTGCTTTACCGCACGCGGAAAATGCTCATGGGAGCGGTGTTCGCCGCGGTATCCGTGTCAATCGTGGCCTCGGAACTCCTCCGTGCCGGAATGGCACTGAGCGGGGCCCTCTGGCAGCCGCTCGCGCAGCGCCCCGTGCTGTTCTTCATGGGCTTCATGCTGACCGAACCGCTCACCCTCCCGCCCCGCCGCTGGCAGCAACTGGCGCTGGCCGCCGGCGTCGGAGTGGTGTTCGCCGTGCCTTACAACCTGGGGTTCGTGGCGAACTCGCCCGAACTTGCGCTGCTGGTGGGAAACCTGATCGCCTTCCTGGCCGGACAGCGCGGCGGCATCCGCCTGAGTTTCCGGGAGGCACGGCCCCTGACACCTACGACGACGGAATTCAGCTTCCGGCCGGAACGTCCGGTCCGGTTCGCCCCCGGCCAGTACATGGAACTGCACCTGCCGCATTCCAAGTCGGACGGTAGGGGCCGACGCCGGGTCTTCAGCCTGACCAGCGCCCCGGACGCCGGCGAGCTGACATTCGGGGTGGGAACAGCGGAACCGGTGTCGGCGGCCAAACGCGCGCTCCTCGCCTTGCGGCCCGGGGATTCCGTGACGGCGACTGCCGTGGGCGGCGACTTCGTCCTCCCCCGCAGGTCCTCAGGCCCCGTCCTGCTGGTTGCGGCCGGCATCGGCATCACGCCGTACCTGGCCCAGCTCGCGGCCGGCACGGCAAAGGACCGTGACGTCGTGCTGCTTTACCTGGCCAAGTCTGCCGCGGAACTCGCCTACACGGACCAGCTGCAGCAGTCCGGCGCACGGATCATTGCCCGGCTCTCCGACGGCACCGCGCCGCCGTCGTTCATGGAAGGCACGGGCGAGGTTTCCCGGCCGCCGGAGCGGCTCGACGGCGCGGCACTCAAGGAGCTTGTACCGGACATTGCCGCGCGGGAAGTGTTTGTTTCGGGCTCGCCCGCAAGCGTCCGCTCACTGCGGACCGCTGCCCGCAGTGCCGGTGCCAAGCGCATCCGCACCGACTCGTTTGCCGGTTACTGACAGCTGTTTTTCCATCCGGTTTTCCTTTGGAGGCCACCTTCCTGCTAAGCTCTAGGACGTCCCGCCGGCAACGGCAGGAAGCCCTGACTGCCCTCGTAGCTCAGGGGATAGAGCGTCTGCCTCCGGAGCAGAAGGTCGTAGGTTCGAATCCTATCGAGGGCACAGAAAAACCCCGTCAGCCCAGCTGGCGGGGTTTCCTGCTTAAGGCGTGTCCCGCCGCAATGTCGGCACCCACTCGTAGGCTGGTTCCATCGCCGACGAGCTAGGGGAATTTCATGTACTGCTCCATCATCCCGCCCTACCTGCTGCGGCGCCTGGCCGCCCGGGACGAACCACGCTTCTCCGCAGTCGCACGGGCAGCCAAGGAGGCGCTGCTCCATGTCAGGTCCATCCAGGCCACCCGCGCGCTGCCGCGGCCGGCTGTCCCGTCCGGTGTCCGGCAGCTCACACCGGGACCACCCGTCCGGACGGTCTACGACACGCAGGGCTCCGAGTCCCTGCCGGGCCACCTGGTCCGCAAGGAAGGCGAACCCGCCACGGGAGACCCTGCCGCGGATGAGGCCTATGACGGGCTGGGACACACGCACCGTCTCTACGCCGAGGCGTTTGGCAGGAACTCGGTGGACGGCCAGGGGCTCCCGCTGGATGCCAGCGTGCACTTCGGCAAGCTTTACGACAACGCATTCTGGGACGGAAACCAGATGGTTTTCGGTGATGGCGACGGCGAAATCTTCCAGCGGTTCACCCGCTCCCTGAGCGTCATCGGGCACGAACTCGCCCACGGAGTGACGCAGTATTCCGCGGGACTCGTCTACCGCAACCAGGCCGGAGCCATCAACGAATCGCTGTCCGATGTGTTCGGCGTGCTGGTGGAACAGTACGTCGCGCAGCAGACCGCCGCGGAGGCCAGCTGGCTGGTCGGCGAAGGACTGTTCACGGGGACGGTGCAGGGCTCGGCGCTGCGGTCCATGAAAGCCCCGGCACCGCCTACGACGACGTCGTGCTGGGCAAGGATCCCCAGCCGGACTCCATGGACTCTTACGTCCGGACCGGTGCGGACAACGGCGGTGTGCACATCAATTCCGGGATACCCAACCGTGCGTTTTACCTGGTGGCCTCCGAACTCGGCGGCAATGCGTGGGAGACGCCGGGCCGGATCTGGTACGACACGCTCACCGGCGGAGACCTGCCCAAAAATGCCACGTTCACCAAGTTCGCCAAGGCCACCGCGGCATCGGCCCTGGATCTGTTTGGCTCCGAGTCCCCGGAACATGACGCCGTCCGCAAGGCGTGGGAAACTGTGAAGGTAAAGCTGTAACTGGATCGCCGCCGCAGAGACCAGCCGGCGGCCAGCAGTACCGGAAGCACAGGAACCAGGCCATGAAGATCACTGTCCAGCGCAGCGGCGGGATTGCCGGGCTGAAGCGGGAGTGGAGCGTCCAGGCGACCACCGCCACGGACAAGAGCCGCTGGGAACCCCTCGTTGAGGCCTGCCCCTGGGACGCCGTCCCGGGCGCGTCGGACTTCAGGGGCCAGCCGGACAGGTTCATGTATTCGATCAGGGCGGGCCAGCACCGCGCCACCCTCCCGGAGCAGGCGGTTACCGGCCCGTGGCGGGTCCTGGTGGACAATACGCGGGCAGCGGCCGAGGCCGCGCGGAACGGCGAGCGCCGGCCACGCTGACGCCGCGGCACAGTTCAAACGCCGGTTCAAAGGCCACAGCTCAAAACGCCACGACTCAAACGCCACAGTCCAAACGCCAGAGTCCAAACGCCGGGCCCCGCCTAGACCGCGGGGGCTAGACCGCCGGCTCCAATTGGCCGCGGAACGCCCGGCGGTAGGACTGCGGGCTGGTGGCCAGCACCTTGCCGAAATGGTGGCGGAGCAGCACGGAATGGCCGAATCCGGACTCGCGGGCAATTTCGTCGATGTTCAGCTCCGTGGACTCGAGGAGTTCCTGCGCCCGCAGCACGCGCTGGGAGTTGAGCCAGGCGGCCGGCGTGGCCCCTGTTTCAGACCGGAAGCGGCGCGCGAAGGTGCGCGGCGACATGTGGACCCGTGCCGCCAGTTCGTTGACGGTGTGGTCGTGTTCGAGATTCCGGACCATCCACTGGAGCAGCTCTTCCATGGGCTGGGAGCCGCAGGCGGGAATGGGCCGGTCGATGAACTGCGCCTGTCCGCCGTCGCGGTGGGGCGGGACCACCATGTCCCTGGCGATGCTTGCCGCCACGTTGGCTCCAAGTTCCACGCGGACCAGGTGCAGGCAGGCGTCTATGCCGGCTGCGGTGCCGGCGCTGGTGATGATCCGGCTGTCCTGGACGTACAGGACGTTCTCGTCCACGAGCACTGCGGGATACCGGCTGGCCAGTTCGCGGGAGTAGTGCCAGTGGGTGGTGCAGCGCCGGCCGTCCAGCAGGCCGGCGCGCGCCAGTGCGAAGGCGCCGGAGCAGATGGACATGACCCAGGCGCCGCGGGCATGGGCGTCCCGCAGGGCGTCCAGTACGGACTCGGGGACATCCTCATCCCTGCCATAGGGAGCCATGATCACCAGATCCGCATCGGCGGCCGCTTCGAGCCCCAGGTCGACGTGCATGGACAGCCCGGACTTAAGCCGGATGTCGCCCGGTTCAGGCGTACAGACGCGGAAGTCGAAGGCGGGGACGCCGCTTCCCCGTTCCGATCTGTCGATGCCAAACACTTCGTACGCGGTCCCGAACTCGAAGATGGAAAAGTTGGGAACAACTATGACTGCCACTGATTTGAGCATGCTTCCATTGTGGCAGAAATTATAGCTTTTTGGGCATTTCTGCCACTGTTTTGTGCGGGGCAACCGGAGAAACATAGAGGCATGGAAACCCTCGCAGTTGTACTCATCGTCCTGTTGCTCATCGTTCTGGCGGCCACGGTCTCCAGCCTCCTGAAGGACGGACGGGGCCACACTCCGCCCGAACGTTCGGAGAAAGACTGGGCCGCCCTGGATCTTCCCAGCATCAGCTACACCCTTAGGAACTACTGACAATCAACCCGCACACGGGCCCCGGCCGGCCACCGCTGCAGCGGTCCGGCCGCCGGCCCGGGATTTCCCCCATATCGGCTCCTGCGCCCCTATCCGGACAGTTATGGTCCGCATAGGGGCGTACATTCGTTCCTATGATCCAGACATCCGCCCGCCTGCTCCAGTTGCTGAGCCTGCTGCAGGTGCGCCGGGAATGGACGGGCCCGGCCCTGGCGGAACGGATGCAGGTGACGGAACGGACTGTCCGCCGCGACATCGGCAAGCTCCGCACCCTGGGGTATCCCATCCAGGCTTCCCCCGGCGTTGCCGGCGGCTACCAGCTGGGATCGGGAGCCCAGCTTCCGCCACTCCTGCTTGACGACAACGAGGCCCTGGCGGTGGCCCTGGGACTCAGTTCCGTGGCGGCCGGTCCGGTGGCCGGAATCGGCGAGGCCTCCGTACGGGCGCTGGCCAAACTCGAACAGGTGCTGCCCTCGCGGCTGCGGACCCGGTTCGCCTCGCTGAGGAACGCCGTCACAACGCTCGCCAGCGATGCCGCCCCGGTGGATCCCCTCCAGCTCACCGCGGTTTCCACTGCCATTGCCGACCGCCGGCAGCTGAGTTTCGACTACATCAAGGCCGACGGCGGCGCGGGCCGTCGCCTGGTGGAGCCCTACCGCCTGGTGGACACGGGGCGCCGCTGGTACCTGGTCGCCTGGGACTGCGAGCGGGCGGACTGGCGCACGTTCCGGGCTGACCGCATCGCCTCCATGCCGGCGGAACGGAAGAAGTATGTGCCGCGCCCACTGCCCGCACCGGACCTGGCCGCCTACGTGCAGCGTTCCGTGACGCGGTCCCCGTACAGGTACGACGTGGTGGTGCGGCTCTACGCGCCGGTGCATGACGTAGCGGCCCTGGTGGGTCCGCACGTGGCCACCCTGACGGCCGAGGGGCCGGACCGGACCATCCTGCGTGCGGGCTGGGACAGGCTCGAAGCCCCGGCCGCGCACCTTGCCGGGCTGGACATGGACTTCGAGATCCTCGCACCGGCGGAGTTCGTACAGCATGTGGGCAGGCTGGCCGAACGGCTGGCGGCGGCGGCGGGCGGCGGCAGGCCGGCGTCGGGCGTTGCTCCCTCCGGCGGGCCGGGCGGCGGATCGTAAAGCCCGTCCCGGGCCACAGTAGACTGGTTTCAGCCATGACTTTTCATATTTCGTACCCCGCCGAGCTGCCGGTTTCCGAGCGCCGCGAGGACCTGATGGCCGCCATAGCGGCCAATCAGGTGACCATCATTGCCGGCGAGACCGGCTCCGGCAAGACCACGCAGATTCCCAAAATGTGCCTGGAACTGGGGCTGGGCGACAACGGACTGATCGGCCACACCCAGCCGCGGCGGCTTGCTGCCCGGACGGTGGCTGAACGCATCGCGGAAGAACTCGGCGTGGAAATCGGCCAGGAGGTGGGCTTCCAGGTCCGCTTCACCGGCGAGGTCAGCCGGTCCACCAAGGTCAAGCTGATGACGGACGGCATCCTGCTGGCGGAGATCCAGCGCGACAAGCTCCTGCGCAGGTACAACGCCATCATCATCGATGAAGCCCACGAGCGCAGCCTCAACATCGACTTCATCCTCGGGTACCTCAAGCGGATCCTGCCGCAGCGCCCGGACCTCAAGATCATCATCACGTCCGCCACCATCGACCCCGAGCGGTTCGCCAAGCACTTCGGCACCGAGGAGGATCCCTCCCCCGTCATCGAGGTTTCCGGCCGGACGTTCCCGGTTGAAATCCGGTACCGGCCGCTGTCCCAGCCGGCGGGCGGAGCCCTGTCTTCCGGTGATGACGCAGACAACGCCTCCGACGACGAGCTCGAGGAGGACCGTGACCCGCTCGACGCCGTCTGCGACGCCGTCGACGAACTGGCCCTCGAAGCGCCGGGCGACATCCTCATCTTCTTCTCCGGCGAGCGCGAAATCCGCGACGCCGCCGAGGCCCTCAACGCGCGGATCCAATCCAACCGGCGGCTGGCCGGTACCGAGGTCCTCCCCCTCTTCGCCCGGCTGAGCCTGCAGGAACAGCACAAGGTGTTCCACCCCGGCAGCAAACGGCGGATCGTGCTCGCCACCAACGTCGCGGAAACGTCCCTCACCGTGCCCGGCATCAAATATGTCGTGGACACGGGCACTGCACGCATCTCCCGCTACTCGCACCGGACCAAAGTGCAGCGGCTGCCCATCGAACGAGTGTCCCAGGCCTCGGCCAACCAGCGCTCCGGACGCTGCGGCCGCGTCTCCGACGGCATCGCCATCCGGCTGTACTCGGAAGAGGACTACGAGTCCAGGCCGCAGTTCACCGATCCCGAGATCCTGCGCACCAACCTCGCGGCCGTCATCCTGCAGATGACCGCCATGGGCGTTGCCCGCGGGCCCAAGGACGTGGAGAACTTCCCGTTCGTGGAACCGCCGGACTCGCGCGCCATCAACGACGGCGTCACGCTCCTCCGGGAGCTCGGCGCCCTGAGTGCGGCGCGCCCGCAGGAGGAGACGGGCGACGGCGGCGGCCGCCCGGCAGGTGCTGCGGGCGGACGAAACGGCGGCGGACTGACCGCCGTCGGGCAGCAGCTTGCCCAACTGCCCGTTGACCCGAGGCTCGGCCGGATGATCGTGGAGTCCGGCAAACGCGGTTGCGTCCGTGAAGTCATGATCCTCGCCGCGGCACTGACCATCCAGGACCCCCGCGAGCGCCGCCAGGGGGACGGCTCAGGCAAGCAGCAACTCGCTGCGGAGAAGCACGCGCGGTTCCGGGATGAGAACTCGGACTTCACCGGCTTCCTGAACCTCTGGAACTACCTCCAGGAGAAGCAGCAGGAGCTTTCCTCCACGCAGTTCCGCAGGCTTTGCCGCACCGAGTTCATCAACTACCTCCGCGTCCGGGAATGGCAGGACCTGTTCGCGCAGCTCCGCCAGCTGGCCAGGCCGCTGGGCATCAGCCTCGACAACAAGCGCCTCGCCGACCCGGTGGGCAACCACGACGGCATCCACATCAGCCTGCTCTCGGGCCTGCTGAGCCACATCGGCATCCTCGACGAGCGCAAGCGCGAGTACGCCGGCGCCCGCGGCGGCCGCTTCGCGATCTTCCCCGGCTCTGCGCTGTTCAAGAAGTCCCCCACGTTCGTGATGGCCGCGGAACTGGTGGAGACCAGCCGGCTCTGGGCGAGGGTCGCGGCCAGGTTCGACCCGCTCTGGGCCGAGCAGGTGGCGCCGGACCTCGTCAAGCGCAGCTACAGCGAGCCGCACTGGTCCAAGAAGATGGGCTCGGTGATGGCCCACGAGAAGGTCACCCTCTACGGCGTGCCCATCATCCCGAGCCGGCGCATCAACTACGGCAAGGTGGATCCGGAGCTGTGCCGGGAGCTGTTCATCCGGCACGCGCTCGTCGAAGGCGACTGGCAGACGCACCACAAGTTCTTCCACCGCAACCGCGCCCTGCTCCTCGAAATCGAGGAGCTCGAAGCCCGGATGCGGCGCCGGGACATCCTGGTGGACGACGAGACGCTGTTCGAGTTTTACGACGCCCGGATCGGCAAGGAGGTGGTCTCCGAGCGGCACTTCGACAAGTGGTGGAAGGAGGCGCGCCAGCAGGATCCGGCGCTGCTCGACTTCGACCAGGCGCTGCTGATCAGCGAGGACGCTGATGCCCTCGACGATTCGGCCTACCCCAAGACCTTGCTGCACAAGGGATTCGAGCTGCCGCTCAGCTACGAGTTCCACCCCGTGGCCCCCGGCTCGCCGCCCAACCCGTCCGACGGCGTCACGGCCGAGGTTCCCGTGCTCTTCCTGAACCAGCTGGACGACGCCGCGTTCCGTTGGCTCATTCCGGGCCAGCGGGTGGAGCTCGTCACGGCGCTAATCAAGTCGCTGCCCAAGCAGGTGCGCAAGAACTTCGTACCGGCACCGGATGTCGCGCGGCAGGCCGTGGCCGCGCTGGAGGCCGACTTCGATCCCGCCACCGACGAGCTGGAGGCATCCCTCGGGCTGGTCCTGCGCCGGATCCGCGGCCAGGTCATCCCGCCGGGCTCCTGGAACTGGGATGCCGTGCCGTCCCACCTGCGGGTGAGTTTCCGCGTGGTGGATTCCAAGGGGAAGGTCCTGGACGAGGGGAAGGATCTCGCAGCGCTGCAGGAACGGCTGGCACCGGCCACCCGCCGGGCGATCGCCGAGTCGCTGGGCGCCACTCCGGTAACGACAGCCCCCAAGGGGCCGAAGGGCGGCCAGACCACGCGGTCACCGCAGAAGGCCGGCGGCTTGGCACAGTCCCCGGACGGGGCGGGAACGCCCGGCTTCGCGGAGAAAACGGGCCTGACGGACTGGACCTTCGGCACCGTGCAGCGCCGGGTCCAGGGCGTAGTCAAGGGACACACCGTCACCGGCTACCCCGCCCTGGTCGACGAGGGCTCCTCGGTTGCCCTCCGGCTGTTCCAGACCGCTTCCGAACAGGAACAGGCCATGCGCGGCGGTGTCATCCGCCTGCTGGCACTCAAAGTTCCCGCCCCGGACCGCTACGTCCTGGAGCACCTGAACAACACTGAGAAGCTGACCTTCAGCCAGAACCCGCACGGTTCCGTCTCGGCCCTGATCGCCGACTGCGCGCTGGCAGCGATCGATAAGCTCACGCCGGCAGAACTGCCATGGGACGAGGTGTCCTTTAAGGCCGTATACGAGCAGGTCCGGGCGGAGCTGATCGACACTGTCTTCACCGTCACCGCCGTCGTCGAACGGATCCTGGCCAGTACCCGCCGGATCGAAAAGCAGCTCAAGGGGACCACCAGCCTGGCCGTGATCAGCGCCCTCAATGACGTGAAAAGCCAGCTCGAACAGCTCGTCTTCCCCGGTTTCGTGGCACGCACGGGCTACGCCCAGCTAAGCCAGCTGCCGCGCTACCTCGCCGCCATAGAGAAGCGCCTCGAGAAACTGCCGGGCAACGTCCAGCGGGACGCCTTGGGCATGGCAGCGGTCCAGGGGCTGGAAGACGACTACGACGACGCCGTCTCGGCCCTGCTGCCCGGGCGCCGCGCCGGCGCCGAGTTAACCCAGGTGCGCTGGATGATCGAAGAGCTGCGGGTGAGCCTCTTCGCCGTCGAGCTCGGAACGGCCTATTCCGTCTCGGAGAAGCGGATCCGTGCGGTGCTGAACAAGGTACTTGCCCCGGCGTAGCCCCCGAATGGGGAACTGCGCCGGGGCCAGCCCGCCGCGGCGGGTGGGTGTCAGGCGGGAATCACAGTGTCAGGCCGTGGGAACGTGTTGTCCGTGGCCGGCCCGGCGGAGCCCGTCGCGCAGCTTCTCCGCGTTGGCGTCGAGCGCAGCAGGATCCGGGTTCTGGTCCGCCGAGCCGAAGTCGTAGTCCGCCATGGAGTTGGACGGCCACACATGGACGTGGAGGTGGTTGACCTCGTAGCCGGCCACGATGAGCCCGGCCCGTGCCGCATCAAAGACGTCCACCTGGACGGCGCCGATTTTCTGGGCAACTTCCATCACCCGGGCCAGCAGCGCCGGCGGCGCGTCCGTCCAGCGGTCCACCTCTTCGGTGGGAACCACCAGGGCGTGGCCGTCTGCCAGCGGGCCCATGGTCAGGAAGGCCACAACGTCGTCCTCGCGCCAGACGAACCGTCCGGGGATCTCGC
The DNA here is from genome assembly GCF_005280255.1 of Arthrobacter sp. 24S4-2. Taxonomy (NCBI): domain Bacteria; kingdom Bacillati; phylum Actinomycetota; class Actinomycetes; order Micrococcales; family Micrococcaceae; genus Arthrobacter; species Arthrobacter sp. 24S4-2. Next base: position 3,684,608 of record NZ_CP040018.1, read on the forward strand.
CGTTGATGATCTTGGTGAAAACGGTGCTCATGCGTCTGCCTTTTCCGAAGGGTTCCCGAGGGTGCTGGTGTCCAGGACAAAACGATACTTGACGTCACCGGCCACCATGCGGTCGTAGGCCTCGTTCAGCCGGTCCGCGCCCACCACCTCGACGTCGGAAACAACGCCGTGTTCAGCGCAGAAGTCCAGCATTTCCTGCGTCTCGGCAATACCGCCGATCAGGGAGCCTGCGTAGGCGATCCGGCGCCGGATCAGGGCCCCCGGGTTGACCGGCGGCATTGCTTCGGACGGCAGGCCCAGCTGGAACAGCGCTCCGTCCAGGCGCAGGGTGCGGAAGTACGGGTTGAGGTCATGCGGTGCCGCGACCGTGTCGATGATGACGTCGATGCTTCGGTTCGCGGCGGCCATGGATTCTTCATCGCGGGACAGGATGACGTCGTCGGCGCCAAGTTCGCGGGCCGCAGCAAACTTTGATTCGGAAGTGGTGAACACCTTCACCTCGGCACCCATGGCCTTGGCAAGCTTGACGGCCATGTGGCCCAGCCCGCCCAGGCCCACCACTCCGACGACGTCGCCGGGTTCGACGTCGAAGTGCCGCAGCGGTGAGTAGGTGGTGATACCGGCGCAGAGGAGCGGCGCGACGGCGGCGGGGTCAAGGTTTCCCGGAACCCGCAGCACGTAGCGGCGGTCCACGACTATCGAGGTCGCGTAGCCACCCTGGGTGGTGGAGTCCCCGTTGCGGGCATCCACGGCGCCGTAGGTTCCGGTCATGCCGTTTTCGCAGTACTGTTCCAGTCCGTCGAGGCAGCTGTCGCATTCACGGCAGGAATCCACCATGCAGCCCACGCCCACCAGGTCGCCCGGGGCAAAGTCGTCTACGGCGGTGCCCACCCGGCTGACCCGGCCCACAATTTCGTGCCCGGGAACCAGCGGATACTTCTGCGCGCCCCACTCGCCGCGGGTTGCGTGCACGTCCGAGTGGCAGAGGCCGCAGAACTCGATGGCGATCTCGACGTCGTCTTCCTTTGGTGCCCGGCGGGCCACGGTCAGCGGAACCAGGCCGCTGTCGCTGGCCGTGGCGCCGTAGGCCGCGGCCAGCCGGGGCTTGGTACGGGTTGGTGGGAGGCGGCATCGGAGACTGCCATTCCGGGGATCGGGGTTGCGTCGGGGATCGGCTTGGCAAGGGCGGCGGTACGGGGCGTCCGGGATTCATGCTCCGACGCTACCGCCGCCCCCGCCGCTGTTCCAATCGGCCCCGTCTTACGGCCCGGGAGGCTGCTAGGGAGCCTCTCCCGTAGCAACCTCGTTCGCGGGGTCATTGGACCATTGCGAGAACGAGCCGGGATACAGCGCCGCCGGAAAGCCGGCAATTTCCAGCGCGGCGACTTGGTGCGCGGCCGTGACGCCCGAACCGCAGTAGACGGCGGTGGGCACGTCCGGCCGCACCCCCAGGGCCGTGAAGCGGTCCCGCAGCTGCTCCTCCGGCAGGAACCGGCCGTCGCTGCCGATGTTTCCGGCAGTCGGCGCACTGACGGCGCCTGGAATGTGCCCTGCCCGCGGATCCACAGGTTCAATTTCACCGCGGTAGCGCTCCCCCGCGCGCGCGTCCAGCAGAATGCCCCGTCCGGGCCATTCCGCGGCCTGGGCCGCGTCGATCACGGGCATCGCGCCGTCGGTGAGAGTGATGTCCCCCAGGGATGCCTGCTCCAGGCCGCCTTCCACGCCGAACCCCGCCGCCCGCCAGGCGGAGAGGCCGCCGTCGAGCAGGAAGACCGTCGAAACGCCGGCGTTTCGCAGCATCCACCAGAGCCTCGCGGCCGCGGTGCTGCCCGTGTCGTCATAGGCAACCACGACGTCGTGCTCCCGGATGCCCCAGCAGCGCGCCGATTCCTGGAGCTGCTGCAGCGGCGGCAGCGGGTGCCGGCCCTCCCGGGGATCAGCCGGCGCTGCCAGTTGGGTGGGCAGGTCAACGTAGACAGCGCCGGGAATATGCGCCGCCAAGTAGTGTTCCCGGCCGTGGGGATCGCCCAGCGCCCAGCGCACGTCCAGCAGAACGGTGCGCTCGCCGGAGGTCATCCGGTGGTTTAGCGCGGACACGTCCATCAGGGGGTTCATCAAATCTCCTTTGGTTCGGATGAGGGCGGCCAGCCGGTTCCAACTGTAGCCGTGGCGGCCGCCCGGCCCGGGTAGGCTGAATCGGTGAGCAGAGCAGGTAACCGTGTAAGCAGCCAGGACCGTGCCTGGGCAGATGAAGCAGTCCGCAGGATCAACGCCGAAAACAACAGGTCGGCGGACACGCACCTGTACTCCGTCCCGCTGCCGGAACACTGGGGCGTCCAGCTGTACCTGAAGGACGAATCCACGCACCGCTCCGGCAGCCTGAAGCACCGGCTGGCGCGCTCGCTGTTCCTGTTCGGCCTGGTGAACGGCTGGATCAGGGAAGACACCACCATTGTGGAGGCCTCCAGCGGCAGCACCGCCATCTCCGAGGCCTACTTTGCCCAGCTTCTTGGCCTCCCGTTCATCGCTGTGATGACCCGCACCACCAGCCCGGAGAAGATCGCCCTGATCGAGCAGTTCGGCGGGTCCTGCCTCCTGGTGGATCACGCCTCGGAGGTCTACTCCGCCGCCGAGGAAGTCGCCCGGACCGCCGGCGGACACTACATGGACCAGTTCACCTACGCCGAGCGGGCCACGGACTGGCGCGGGAACAACAACATCGCCGAATCCATCTTCCAGCAGCTGGCCCTGGAGGAGCACCCCGTTCCGCGCTGGATAGTTGTGGGCGCCGGCACTGGCGGCACCAGCGCCACCATTGGCCGGTACCTGCGTTACCACCGCCATGACACCCAACTGGCCGTGGTGGACCCCGAGAACTCGGCCTTCTACCCCGGTTGGCGGGACGGCCTGGCCGGTTTCAGCACCGGCATGCCGTCCCGGATCGAAGGAATCGGCCGTCCCAGGATGGAGCCCAGCTTCGTTCCCGCGGTGATCGACCACATGGTCCAGGTGCCCGACGCGGCGTCGGTCGCCGCGATGCGGCACCTCCACGAGCTGGCCGGCCTGCACGCGGGCCCCTCCACCGGGACCAATCTCTGGGGGTCTGGCAGCTGATCGCCGGAATGATCGCCGAAGGCCGGCGGGGCAGCGTGGTCTCGCTGATGTGCGACGCCGGCGACCGCTACGCGGGGAGCTACTACAACGCCGAGTGGCTGCGGGCCCGGCACCTCGATCCGCAGCCGCATGAGGCCACCATCAGGAACTTCTTCGACACGGGGATCTGGCAGGCCTAGACTTCCACCGAATCGCCGCTGGAGAGGTGCGCATACTCGGTGCCGTATTTGGCCCCCAGCCGCTTCACGTGTCCTTCGATGAGGCCCAGGCCGGTTTCGTTGAGCAGGGCGTCGTGGATCGGAAAGGCTTTGGCGGCACGGACCCCAATGACGAAGTCCACCACCTCACCCACTTTGTTCCACGGTGCATGCACGGGCACCAGGAGGGTCCGGACGGTGATGCCGTCCGGAATCACAAAGGAGTCTCCGGGGTGGTAGACGTTGGAGTCGATCAGGTACCCGATGTTGGCCACGACGGGAATCTGGGGGTGGATCAGCGCGTGCTGCCCGCCGAACGTCCGGACCTCGAATCCGACGGCCGTGAACGTGGAGCCAGGCTCGACGTCGTGGATCCGCGGGGCGGCAAACGGCGCCTCAGTGCGCAGCTTCGCTGCCACTCCCTCGGGGGCAAAAACCTGGAGTGACTCGTTCCCCCGCAGGGCCGACACCACGGCGGGAACGTCCACGTGATCGCCGTGCTCATGGGTGACCAGCACGGCACCGGCGGCGTCGAGGGCCTGGGCGGTCTCGGAGAACGTGCCCGGATCCAGCACCAGCACCTCGCCGTCCTTTTCGAGCCGGACACAGGCGTGGGTGTATTTAGTCAACTTCATGGGGCCAGCCTAGGGCGGCCCGCGCGGCGGTGTCCACGAGCGCCCGTGTCCACGAACGCGCGGCTGGTAATCTTGGACATTGCCAATATCCCCAGGGAAGCGAGTCCATCCATGGCCCACGGCGCCAAAGCCGCAGACACCCAGGCATCCGCACCGGCTTCCGCCGGCGGCAGGGAGCAGCGGGTCACCAAGCAGCGACTGGCAGTGGGTGCTGCGCTGGACGAGCTTGACGACTTTGTCAGCACGCAGGAGCTGTACCGGATCCTGCAGAACCAGGGCACGTCCGTTTCACTGGCCACGACGTACCGGATCCTCCAGTCGCTTGCCGACGACGGGCTGGTGGACGTCCTCCGGAACGGCGAGGGCGAGGCCGTTTACCGGCGTTGCGCTGTCACCGGCCACCACCATCACCTCCTGTGCCGCAACTGCGGAAAGGCCGTGGAAGTGGAGGCGCCTGCGGTGGAGACCTGGGCTGCGCGGACAGCCGCGGAGCACGGATTCACCGAGGTGGCCCACACCGTTGAGATTTATGGCCTGTGCCCGGACTGCACGGCGCGGAAGGCCTCAGCCTGACTCCTGCACGGAGTCCGGAGGCAGCCCTGGCCGCCCATCCCTGGGCCGCAGCAGCCTTTAGGCCGCTGGAGCCTCGGCCGGCAGCAGGCGCCCGTTCAGGCCGCGCCGGGCCCGCACGCCGCCGATGACGCGGCACACAACGTAGATCAGGAATGACAGCGTGGTCACATAGGGGCTGATGGGGATCCGTCCGCCCAGTGCGAGCATGATGCCGCCTACTGTCGCCGTCACCGCGAAGGCCACGCTGAGCGCCACCACCAGCCGGGGCGAGGAAGTCACGCGCAGTGCGGCCGCGGCCGGGGTGATCAGCAGGGCGAGCACCAGCAGGGCTCCCACCACCTGGATGGACAGCGCCACGCTGATTCCCAGCAGGAGCATGAACCCGATGCCCAGCGTCCGCACGGGCACGCCGCGCGCTTCCGCCACTTCGGGGTCCACGCTCGCGAAGGTCAGGGGACGCCAGATGGCCACGAGGGCAATCATCACAACCACGGCGGCCGTTGCCAGCACCTGGAGCTGGACCGTATCGACGGACACGATCTGCCCCGTCAGGAGCCCGAACTTGTTTGAGGCGCGCCCTTCGTACAGGGACAGGAACAGGATGCCCAGGCCGAGGCCGAACGGCATGATCACGCCGATGACGGAATTTTTGTCCCGAGCCCGGACGCCCATTACGCCCAGCAGCAGCGCCGCCACCACCGAGCCTATGAGGGACCCGAAAACGATGTTGGCCCCGATGAGCAGGGCAAAGGCGGCGCCGGCGAAGGACAGTTCGGAGATCCCGTGCACCGCGAAGGCGAGATCGCGCTTCATCACGAAGGTACCCATGAGGCCGCCGAGCAGTCCGAGGAGCGCTCCGGCCCAGATGGAGTTCTGCACCAGGGCCAGGAGCTCGCCGTAGTTCTCGAAATTGAAAATGGAACGCAGAATGCCGTCGAAATCCACCTAGCCCACTTCCTCTGCCACCGAATGAGCGTCCACATGGTGGTGCGACGCGGCGTCCGGTACCCCCACCACGATCATCCGGCCGTTGGCCTGGATCACTTCCACCCTGCTGCCGTAGAGATCCGAGAGCACTTCGGTGGTCATCACGTCGGCAGGCTTCCCCACCCGGAACCGCCCGCCGGCAAGGTAAAGGACCCGGTCCACATAATCGATGATCGGGTTGATCTCGTGGGTTACGAACACCACTGCGCTTTCCCGGCTGCGGCACTGCTCATTGATCAGCGCGCTGACTGCCTGCTGATGCTGCAGGTCCAGGGACAGCAGCGGTTCGTCGCAGAGGAGGACCTGCGGATCGGCGGCCAGCGACTGGGCCACCCTGAGCCGCTGCTGTTCGCCGCCGGAGAGCTGGCCCACCGGCACCTTGGCGTAGTCCGCGGCACCCACCAGGTCCAACAGCTCATCAATCCTGCGGTTGGCCCTGGCCGCGCCGAGCCGGAGTCCCCAGCGGTGGCCATCCACACCGAGGCCCACCAGGTCGCGTGCGCGGAGCGGCGTGTCCGGCGCGAATGACTTCTGCTGCGGAATGTAGCCGATCAGCTTGCTGCCCCGTTCCACCGGGTGGCCGCCCAGGGTAGCGGTTCCGGAATGGAGTTCCTGCAGCCCCAACAGGACCTTCAGGAACGTTGTCTTGCCGCTGCCGTTGGGGCCGAGGACTGCAAAAAACTCGCCGGGGTTGATGTCGAGGTCCAGGTCCTCCCATAATGTCCGTTTCCCGAACTTCAGGGTGGCTCCGCGGAGGCTCACTACCGGTTTCAACGTGTTTTATCCTCGATTCATGCGGGGCCATGCGCCCCCACCATCTTAGGACGGCCCACCGGAGGATGGGCTCATCCCGCGCGCTATTTGCCCAGGGCCTGGCGGATGCTGTCCACGTTTCCGCTCATCCACTGCACATAGTCTTTCCCTTCGGGAAGGGTTTCGCTGAAGTCCAGTACCGGGACGTGCGCCGCCTCGGCCGCTTTCTTGAGGGCCAGTGTCTGCGGGCCCTCCGTCTGCGTGTTGTAGGCCAGGAACCGAATGTCCTTTGAACCGGCCAGCTCCGTAGCCTCCTTGAGGACCGCGGGCGGGACGTCGGAGCCTTCCTCGATTGCAATGGTGTAGTCCGCGGGGGTCTTGTTCACCAACCCGGCGGACTCGAGCAGGTAGAGCGGCACAGGTTCAGTGACGGCCACGGGCGCCTCGCCCGCGGCGGCCTTGAGGTCGGCGGCCTGGGCCTTCAGCCCGGCAATCTCCTTCTTGAACGCGGCCGCATTGGCCTGGAAGGTCGAAGCGGAAGCCGGCTCCAGTGCCGCCAGCTTGGCCTCCACGGCATCTGCCAGCTTGGTCATGGCATCAAAGCTGTACCAGACGTGCTCGTTGAATTCGCCGTGGTTAGGGGAGTGTCCGTGCTCGTCGGCCGCCGCGGTGGATGCACTTTCAGCGTTCTGCCCGTCCTCCGGGGCCAGCCCGGACACTTCGACGGCGCTGATGATGTGGTCGTGGCCCGGCCCGCTGTCGTCGGCCAGCTTGTGGATGAAGTCGTCATAGCCGCCGCCGTTTTCAACCACCAGCTTGGCCTTGGACACCGCCAGTTTGTCCTGGGTGGTGGCCTCGTAGGAGTGCGGGTCCTGGCTTGCCTTGGTGATTAGTGCGGTGACGCTGACCTTGTCGCCGCCGATTTCCCGGACGATGTCGCCGTAGACGTTCGTGGAGGTGACCACTTCGATGGCACCGGAACCCTGCTGCTGGCCTCCCGCCGTCGTACTGCAGGCTGACAGGAGAAGGCTCAGGCCGGCAAGGGCAGTGACGGAAAGACGGGCGGCGGAACGGCGCACGGAAGGACCTCGGATCTGGCTGTCGGATTGGCTACATGAGAATCAGGAGCATTAGCAACAAAACGAGTGTAGCCCTAAATGGGAATGATTCCTATTTAGGGCTACGGCGGCCAGCGGACGTCCGCTGGCCGCTACTCGCCGTCGGGCTGACCCAGCCTCCGGATGCCCTTCGCCTGCGTCGCATCACGGATCTCACCCACCAGCTGCTCGATCACGTCTTCCAGGAACAGCACGCCCCAGGTGTTCCCGTCCGGGCCGATCACGCGCGCCAGGTGCGAACCGGTGCGCTGCATCACGGACATCGCCTTCTCGACCTCGTCATCCATGGTCAGGTTCGCCAGGGACCGGATCCGGCTCTCCGCAATCGGATGCTCGTAGTCACCTTCCGGGATGGACAGCACATCTTTGATGTGCAGGTAGCCGGAGAGCATGCCGTCCTCATCCGTCATCGGGAAGCGGGAGAACCCGGTCCTGCTGACGGCCTTTTCGAACTCAACCGGCGTCGTGGCCGCTTTCATCATGACCAGCTTGTCGAGCGGGACCATGATGTGGGATGCCGTATGTTCCGAGAATTCCAACGCTCCCGTGATCAGGCCGGCGTCATCGTCAACCAGCCCGTGCCGGGTGGATTCCTGCACGATCGACTGGACCTCCTCCAGCGTGAACGAGGAGTTGACCTCGTCCTTGGGTTCGATCCGCATCAGCCGCAGAATGTGGTTGGCGGACCAGTTGAGGGCCACGATCACCGGTTTCACGAGCCCCGCAATGAACATGAGCGGCGGCGCAAGCAACAAGGCTGCCTTATCCGCAACCGAAACCGAGATGTTCTTCGGCACCATCTCGCCGAACGTCACATGCAGGAAGGTCACCACAAGGAGAGCCACGGTGAACGCCGCGACGTCTGCGATTTCCATCGGCAGGCCCGCCGCTTCCAGGGGCACCGCCATCAGGTGGTGGATCGCGGGTTCAGCCACCTGCAGGATCAGCAGTGAACATACCGTGATGCCCAGCTGCGCACAGGCCAGCATCAGCGACACATTCTCCATGGCCTGCAGCGTGGTCTGGGCCCGCATGGACCCGGACTCCGCCAACGGCTCGATCTGGCTCCGGCGCGCGGACATCACGGCGAACTCCGCGGCCACAAAGAAGGCGTTGCCAAGCAGGAGGATGACGAGCCACAGGATTCCTACCCAGTCGCTCATGCCGTGCCTCCCTGCCCGGCAACGTGCTGTTCGCCGCGGACGGCGGCCGGCTTGAAACAGATCCGGTCGATCCGGCGCCCGTCCATGCGGGTCACGCTGAGCGTTCCGCCTTCGACTTCCACCCGGTCCCCCACCGTAGCGATCCGGCCCAGCTGGCTCATAAGGTAACCGCCGACGGTCTCATAGGTGGACTCGTCAGGGACGGTCAGCCCGGGAATCTGCTCGGAGAGCTCGTCCGGACGCAGCAGGCCCGGGAAATACCAGTCGCCTGAGGCGCTCTGGAGCAGCCCCGGCCTGACCCTGTCGTGTTCATCCGCGACCTCACCGACGATTTCCTCCACGAGATCCTCAAGCGTGGCGATGCCGGCCGTGCCGCCGTATTCATCCAGCACGACGGCGAGCTGCAGGTTTCCCTCGCGCAGCTCAGCCAGCAGCGCGTCCAGGTGGATGGTTTCCGGGACCCGCAGGACGTCCGTCATGATGGCACCGGCCTCAAGGTTGGGGCGACGATCCGAAGGGACGGCGATTGCCTTCTTGACGTGCACCAGGCCCCGAATGTCGTCAGCGGACTCGCCAATAATCGGAAAGCGTGAATATCCTGTCCGTTTGGCGGCTTCGACAATGTCCGAGACCGGCTGCTCAGCACCGATGGTCTCCACGCGGATCCTGGGCGTCATGACGTCCGCGGCCGTGCGGCCGGAGAACTTGAGCGTCCGGGCAATGAAGTTGGCCGTTCCGGCGTCGAGCGTTCCCATGGCGGCGGAGCGCCGCACCAGGGAAGCCAGTTCAGCCGGAGTCCGCGCGCCGGAGATTTCCTCCTTGGCTTCCAGCCCGAAGACGTTCAGCACCTTGTTGGAGAACCCGTTGAGCACAATGATGGCCGGCTTAAAGATGGCGGTGAACACAAGCTGCGGGCGGGCCACGGCCTTGCCGATGGGCAGGGACAATGAAATGGCCATGTTCTTCGGGACCAGTTCACCGATCAGCATCGACAGCAGCGTGGCGATGGTCATGGCCATCACCAGCGAAACCGAAGCAGCGGCGGGCGCAGGGAATCCTACGGCGGTCAGCGGGCCCTCCAGCAGTTTTCCGACGGAGGGTTCCATGACGTAGCCGGTCAGCAGTGTGGTCAGGGTGATGCCCAGCTGACAGCTCGATAGCTGGGTGGACAGGGATTTCAGGCACTTGAGCAGCGGCACGGCGGCGGAGTCGCCGCTGTCCACGGCCCGTTGGACCGTGGCCTGGTCAAGTGCGACGAGGGAAAACTCGACGGCCACGAAGAAGCCCGTGCCGAGGATGAGCAGGATGCCTGCTCCGAGAAGTAACCATTCCATTAGTGGCCAGCCTCCGGCCGTCCCGGCACAAGAATGCGGTCCCGGAGTTCAATCGCGGCTGGTGGCGGGAAGGCCGGACCGGAGTCCGTGCTGCCGGCGTGCCTGCCCGGCGGAGGATGGTCGGCCGGTGCCGACCCTGTTTCCTGGAAGGCTGCGGTGTTGTGGACTGCTGCAGAATGATGGGCGCGTGAACGGGGTTTGCCGGCTCTGTGGGTGGACTGCGGGGAGCTCGTGTTCCTGCTCCGCTGACAGCCCCCAGGCCGGCACCTAGATTTACTGTCCATAAGACTTTCAGTCTACAGGAGCAGCGGGCACCGCCTGCTGCTCCGGGTTCGCGCCGGGACGGGATACCGCCGGTCGCTCCGGTCACCAGCTTTGCGGAACCGGCCGGCCTTCCTCGTAGCCGGCAGCGGACTGGATTCCCGCAACCGCACGCCCGCGGAATTCGTCAAGGTCCGACGCACCGGCGTAGCTCATGGAACTGCGCAGCCCGGCGGTAATCATGTCCACAAGGTCCTCCACGCCGGGCCGGGCCGGGTCCAGGTACATGCGTGACGTGGAGATCCCTTCCTCGAACAGTGCCTTGCGGTCCTTTTCGAAGGCCCCTTCGCGCTGGTTCCGGTTTTGCACGGCCCTGGCCGAGGCCATGCCAAAGCTTTCCTTATATAGGCGGCCGTTCGCATCGGACTGCAGGTCCCCCGGGCTTTCGTGGGTGCCCGCGAACCAGGAGCCGATCATGACCTGGCTTGCCCCGGCCGCCAGCCCGAGCGCCACGTCGCGTGGGTACCGGACGCCGCCGTCGGCCCAGATCCGCCCGCCGGCCGCACGCGCCGCCGCGGCGCATTCCAGCACGGCGGACAGCTGCGGGCGGCCCACCGCCGTCATCATTCGGGTGGTGCACATTGCCCCCGGGCCCACTCCCACCTTGACGATGTTCGCGCCTGCGTGGATCAGCTCGCGGGTGGCATCCGCCGTCACCACATTGCCGGCAACGACGGGAACGTCCGGGTCCAGGCCGCGTACTGCCGCCAACGCATCGAACATCTTCTGCTGGTGCCCGTGTGCGGTGTCGATGACCAGGACGTCCACTCCGGCGGCCAGCAGCTCCGCCGCCCGGCCCGCCACATCCCCGTTAATGCCGACGGCGGCGGCCACTTTGAGCCTGCCCGCTCTGTCCAGGAGGGGACGGTAGATGGTGGAGCGCAGGGCACCCCTGCGAGTGAGGACGCCGGTCAGGGCACCCCCGGACTGGACCGGGGCGAAGTCGGTTCCTGCAGCGTCCATGGCTGCGAATGCGCCCCGCAGGGAACCATGGCGGGTGCCGGAACCGTTGGCACCGCCGGCGGCGGCGTCCGCACCGATTCCGGCGGCGTCAAGCACCAGGGCCTGCCGCATGACAGAGGCAAGGGAGGCAAAGCGGTCCTGACCTTCGCAGTCCGCGGCCCGGACCACACCGGCAACCTTGCCGGCGTCGTCCACCACCACCACAGCCCCGTGCGGGCGCTTACCCATCAGGTGGAGCGCGTCGATCACGGTTTCGGAGGCCAGCAGGCTAACGGGAGTTTCGAACACCGTATGGCGGGACTTGATCCAGGCCGTGACGTCGCGGAGCACCTCCAGCGGAACATCCTGCGGCAGGACCGCCAGCCCTCCCCGGCGGGCCATCGTCTCGGCCATCCGCTTGCCGGTCACGGCCGTCATGTTGGCCACCACCAGCGGAATGGAGGAACCGGTGCCGTCGTCGGCCGCGAGGTCCACATCCAGCCGTGACGTGACGTCGGAACGCGAGGGCACCAGGAAGGCGTCCGCATAGGTCAGGTCAGTGGTCGGCTCACTCAAGAAACGCACGGCTGCTCCTCATCGAAGGGGGTCTTCAGTGCGAGTCTAGGCGAGAGGGCAGCCCCCAGCGGGACGGCGCCGAGGACGGCTCCGAGCCGTATTCCCGCAATAGTTCAGCCGCTTCATGATTTGGGTCACCCTTATTGGCAGTTAACCAAGAATCGTCACTAGACTGGCAAAGGTCTGGGTTCACAGGACGCAGAAACTGGTTCGATTGTTGTGCCGCGGCACCAAAGGCGACCAGAGGGAAATCAAACTCATGGAAGAGGCGTATTTCAAGTGCCAGAGCAGCCTAGCCACCGACTACCCGAGGAATTTGGCGGAAACGAGTGGCTCGTTGACGAACTGTACGAGCGTTACCAGCAGGACAAGAACACGGTTGATGCCAAGTGGTGGCCCCTGTTCGAATCTTTCGACGCCGGTGACAGCTCTTCTTCCAACGGGACCTCGGGGGCACCGGCGCCCGCCGACCCCGCAACCAGAGAACTTCCAGTTGTAGCTCCCGCGGCGGCAGCACCGGCAACGTCGCCGGCAGCATCCGCCAAACCGGCAGCGGCTGCCCCTGCTCCTGCCCAGCCCGCTTCCGCCCAGCCTCAGGCGGCTCCGGCAGCGGCCCAGGCCAAGAAAGCGCCGGCGACGTTTGCCCGCGACGGCGCAAAGAAATCCGAGTCCGCCGGCGGCGCCCCGCCCATTCCCGCCCAGCTGCCCAAGAACATCAAGGCACCCACCGCGCCGGAGGAGGACGTTGTCTCGGTCCTCCGCGGACCGGCGAAGGCCATCGCTTCCAACATGGTCACCAGCCTGGAAGTTCCCACGGCCACCAGCGTCCGGGCCATCCCCGCAAAGCTGCTGATCGACAACCGCGTGGTCATCAACTCCAACCTCGCCCGGGCCCGCGGCGGCAAGGTCTCCTTCACGCACCTGATCGGCTACGCCGTCATCCGCGCACTGTCCCAGTTCCCGTCCATGAATGTCTACTACGACGAAGTGGACGGCAAGCCTGTTGCCGTGCAGCCCGCCCACGTGAACTTCGGCATCGCCATCGACATGCCCAAGCCGGACGGCACCCGCCTGCTCATGGTGCCGAACATCAAGAAGGCGGAGACCCTCAACTTCTCCGAGTTCTGGCACACGTACGAGGACCTGATCAAGCGCGCCCGCAACGGCAAGCTGACGGCGGATGACCACTCGGGCACCACGGTCTCCCTCACCAACCCGGGCGGCATCGGCACCGTGCACTCCGTGCCCCGCCTCTCGAAGGGCCAGGCGGCCATCATCGGAGTCGGCGCACTGGACTACCCGGCCGAATTCCAGGGTGCCAGCGAGAAGATCATCGCGCACAACGCCATCAGCAAGGTCCTCACGCTGACCTCCACCTACGACCACCGCGTCATCCAGGGTGCCGGCAGCGGCGAATTCCTGAAGCTCGTGCACCAGCTCCTGCTGGGCGCCCAGAACTTCTACGACGAAATCTTCGAGTCCCTCCGCATCCCGTACGAGCCCGTGCGCTGGAGCCCGGACCTGCAGGTGGACCCCGCCGACCAGATCAACAAGGTCGCCCGGATCCAGCAGCTGATCCACTCCTACCGCGTGCGCGGACACCTCATGGCCGACACGGACCCGCTGGAATACGTTCAGCGCAAGCACCCCGACCTTGACGTGCTCACCTACGGCCTGACCCTCTGGGACCTCGACCGCGAATGGCCCACCGGCGGCTTCGGCGGCAAGCCGATGCTCGCGTTCCGCGACATCCTCGGCGTGCTCCGTGACGCCTACTGCCGCACCACCGGCATTGAATACATGCACATCCAGGACCCTGCCGAACGCAAGTGGTTCCAGGACCAGCTGGAGCACCCCTACTCCAAGCCGAGCCGCGAAGAGCAGCTGCGCATTGTGTCCAAACTGAATGCGGCGGAAGCCTTCGAAACCTTCCTGCAGACCAAGTTTGTGGGTCAGAAGCGCTTCTCGCTCGAGGGCGGCGAATCTCTGATCCCGCTGCTGGACGCCATCATTTCCGACGCTGCCGACGACAACCTCGACGAAGTGGCAATCGGCATGGCCCACCGCGGCCGCCTGAATGTGCTCACCAACATCGCCGGCAAGACCTACGCCCAGGTGTTCCGCGAATTCGAAGGCACCCAGGACCCGCGCTCCGTGCAGGGCTCCGGCGACGTCAAGTACCACCTCGGCACCGAGGGTACCTTCACGTCGGACAACGGCAAGGAGACCAAGGTCTACCTCGCAGCCAACCCCTCGCACCTTGAGGCCGTGGACTCCGTCCTGGAAGGCATCGTCCGCGCCAAGCAGGACCGCCTGGACCAGGGCGAAGCCTTCCCCGTGCTCCCGATCATGGTCCACGGCGATGCCGCCTTCGCAGGCCAGGGCGTGGTGGCGGAAACGCTCAACCTCTCCCAGCTGCGCGGCTACCGCACCGGCGGAACCATCCACGTCGTGGTCAACAACCAGGTCGGCTTCACCACGGCGCCGTCGTCGTCCCGCTCCTCCACCTACTCCACGGACGTCGCCAAGATGATCCAGGCGCCGGTGTTCCACGTGAACGGCGACGACCCCGAGGCAGTGGTCCGCATCGGCCAGCTCGCCTACGAATTCCGCCAGCGTTTCCACAAGGACGTTGTCATCGACATGGTCTGCTACCGCCGCCGCGGCCACAACGAGGGCGACGACCCCTCGATGACCCAGCCGCTGATGTACAACCTGATCGAAGCCAAGCGTTCGGTCCGCAAGCTGTACACCGAATCCCTGATCGGCCGCGGCGACATCACCGAGGAAGAGGCCGAACAGCTGCTCCGCGACTACCAGGAGCGGCTGGAACGCGTCTTCGCCGAGACCCACGCGGCGCAGACCTCACCGATTCCGATCATCACGGCGGATTCCGCCGCGGTGTCCGATATCGAACGGCCCATCGCCCAGCAGTCGGATTCCGGCATCAATGCTCCGGCGTCCACGGCGATTTCCGCAGAGACCCTGGCCCGCATCGGCAAGGCCCACATCGAGATCCCCGAGGGATTCACGGTCCACGCCAAGCTCAAGCAGCTGCTCGAGAAGCGCGAACAGATGTCCCGCGAAGGCGGCATCGACTGGGGCTTTGGCGAGATCGCGGCCTTCGGCTCCCTCATCATGGAAGGCGTTCCCGTCCGGCTTGCCGGCCAGGATTCACGCCGCGGCACCTTCGTGCAGCGCCACGCCGTGTTCCACGACCGCGCCAACGGTAACGAGTGGCTGCCCCTGGGCAACCTCTCGGACAACCAGGCCAAACTGTGGATCTACGACTCCCTGCTGTCCGAATACGCCGCCATGGGCTTCGAATACGGCTACTCCGTGGAGCGTCCGGACGCCCTGGTGCTGTGGGAAGCGCAGTTCGGTGACTTCGTCAACGGTGCGCAGACCATCATCGATGAGTTCATCTCCTCGGCCGAACAGAAGTGGGGCCAGCGGTCCTCGCTGGTGCTCATGCTTCCGCACGGCTACGAGGGCCAGGGCCCGGACCACTCCTCCGCAAGGATCGAGCGTTTCCTGCAGATGTGCGCCGAAGAGAACATGATCGTGGCCAACCCCACGACGTCGGCCTCCCACTTCCACCTGCTGCGCCGCCAGGCTTACAGCCGGCCGCGGAAGCCGCTCATCATCTTCACGCCCAAGCAGCTGCTCCGCCTGAAGGCTGCGGCCTCCTCGGTGGAGGACTTCACCACGGGCACCTTCAAACCGGTCATCGGCGAGCACGAGTACCTGCAGGCGGACGCCGTCGAGCGTGTGCTCCTGGTCTCCGGCCGCCTGTACTACGATCTGCTGTCCACGCGGCAGAAGACCGGCGACAAGACCACGGCGATTGTGCGCGTCGAGCAGCTTTACCCGCTGCCTGCCGCCGAAATCGCTGCCGAACTCGCCAAGTACCCCAACGCCGAAGTGGTGTGGGCGCAGGACGAACCGGCTAACCAGGGTCCGTGGCCGTTCATGGGCCTGAACCTGCCTGAAGCGCTGGACCGCAGGGTACGGCTGGTATCCCGTCCGGCGTCGGCTTCAACGGCCGCTGGGTCCATGAAGCGGCACGCTGCGGAGCAGGATGCCCTCCTCAAGCAAGCGTTCGCACGGAAGTAGCTTGACCCGCTGCCCGGCCGGAGCTCGAAATACACGACTCCGGCCGGGCAGTGCTGCTTAATGGAAAGGGCAGCCACCGGCGGACCGGCCCCCCCAGTTGGCCGGGAGCCCGTTTCCATGGAACGCTGAATTTTGTTGCACATTGAGGTAAAGAGGTAGTCGTGGAAGACAGGAAGCTGCGGATAGCGGCCGTTGGAGATGAGCTGTTGGCCGGCCTGGGTGATCCCCGGGCTCTCGGCTGGCTGGGCCGCGTGCTGGCCCGCACTCCGCAGGACGGGATAACCGTTGAGTGCTACGCCCTCCCCTGCCCGCAGGAAGGCACCGAGGGCCTGGCCGGTCGGTGGCTCGACGAAGCCGGACGCCGCTTCGGCAACAACCACGAAAACCGCCTGGTGATCGGGCTCAGCGGACGCGACGTCGAGTTCGGACTGTCCACCGCCCGCAGCCGGCTCAACCTTGCCAACATCCTGGATTCCGCCTCGCAAAACAAGATCGAGGTCTTTGTGGTGGGCCCGCCGCCGTCGCTCGATCCGGCTCAGAACCGGCGGCTGGGTGAACTCAACACTGCCTTCGCAGACGTCACGACGCGGCGCAAGCACCTCTACGTGGACACCTTTTCCCCGCTGCTCAACCATGAACAATGGCGCCAGGACCTCGCCGCCAACAGCGGCACGCCGGGTCAGGCCGGCTACGGACTGATGGCGTGGCTGGTGCTGCACCGCGGCTGGTTCCAGTGGCTGCGCATCGCCGCTCCGGAGTGACCCGGGTTCCTGCCCGGCACCGCGCAAAAGCAGCTTGACACCCGGGCGCAGCCCGTGACCCAATGGCCCCATACCGCCGTCGACAGGAGGTTGCGGGCCCATGGCTATTTGCAGGTTTCTGAACGGCTGCCAGTCCGCGCTGGCCGTCGCGGCGGTTCTGATGGTGGCAGGCTGCGGTGCGGGCCCTGCCCCCGCGCCATCGGGCTCAGCGCCGTCAACCTCAGGGCCGTCGGTTTCAACACCCTCCGCCTCGGTGCCCTCGGGCGCACCACCCACGGCCGCGACCGGAACACCGGGATCTGCATCCAGTGATGGTGCGCTGGAGGTTTTTGACCAGGCCGCCCTGGAGGCTAAGTTCCGGGAAAAGGCCAAGGAACTTCGCGTTCCAGGCGCCGTGATGCTGCTGCGGACCCCGGGCGGTAGCTTTACCTACAGGTACGGGGTGCGGAGCATCGGCGGCACCGATCCGGTGACACCGGCCGACCACGTCCGGATCGGTTCCATCACCAAAACCTGGACAGCGACCGTGATCCTGCAGCTCGTGCAGGAAGGCAAGATCAGGCTCAGTGATCCCGTCGCGAAGTACCGTCCGGACGTGCCCAACGGCGGAAATATCACCATCGAGCAACTACTGACGATGCGCAGCGGGCTCTACAACTACACCGAGGCCCTCGAAGTGAACCAGCTCCTCGATTCGGACCCGGGCAAAGTGTGGACCACCGATGAACTCCTCGCCATCGCTTTCCGGAATCCGCCGTATTTCCCTCCCGGCCAGGACTTCCACTATTCGAATACCAACACGGTGCTGCTGGGGTTGATTGCGGAAGACCTGGACGGCAAGCCGCTGGGTGATGCCTTCCGGGACAGGCTATTCAAACCCCTCGGGCTGGAGGGGTCGGTATTTCCCGAGCAAACATCCAACGCCATTCCGTCCCCGCATCCGCAGGGGTACATGTACGGGACCAACGTGGTGACACTCAACCACCCCGCCCTCCCCGAAGACATGCAGAAGGGTGCAGCCGAGGGGACCCTCCAGCCCACCGACCAGACAGCCATGAACCCGTCGTGGGCGTGGTCTGCCGGTTCCGGAATCTCGACGGCGGATGACCTGGCTACCTGGGCGGAGGCCCTGGGCAGCGGGAAAGTACTCGGTCCCGAGCTGCAGAAACTGCGGCTGGACAGCCTGCGTCCCGTGAAGGCAGACGACCCGGCAGGGGCCCTCTACGGCCTCGGCATCGCCAAGTTCGGGCAGCTTTTCGGGCACACGGGTGAGCTGCCAGGGTTCAACAGCTTCGCCGGCTATGACCCGGAAAACAAGGTCACGCTCGTGGTCTGGACCAACCTGGCACCGACACCGGACGGTCAGGACCCTGCCACGGCCATCGCCCGCACCCTCATCGGCGGGATCTACCGCTGAAAATTTGGCTATTGCTTTTACCCAAGACGCGATATATCGTCATTTCATATTCACGATATATCGCAACTTGGAGGAACAGTGGAAGACAGTACCTGGACCGTCGCCGGTCCGCAGACCATCGATATCGACGGCGTCAGGTCCCTCAAAGTCGGCATCATCCGTGGCCGCTTTGACGTTGTCGCCCACGCCGAGGATGTCACCCGGATCGAAGTGTCGGAAATCCACGGGGACCCCCTGACGGTCACACTCGCCAACGGCCGCCTGGAGGTGCGCCACCACCTGCATGGCGCCCAGGGCTGGTTCAGGAACCTGATGGAAACAGTCAACACCAGCAGCACCAACTCCGTGGTGATCAGCATTGCCTTGCCGGCCGGAGTGGAAGTCGAAGCCGGCACGGTCAGCGGCGACGGTCTGGTGTCGGGGATCAGCGGGCACACGAAACTGAATACGGTCTCAGGCTCGGTCATGGCGGACGGCACCGCCGGCGAGCTCCACGTCAACACCGTCAGCGGCGAAGTCATCGCCCGGAACCACGACGGCGTCCTCACCGCCAAGAGCGTCTCCGGCGAAGTCACGGCCTCCGGCCGGTTCAGTAACATCCGTGCCAACACGGTCAGCGGCGACATGAGCTTCGACCTCCACGGTTTCACCCACGACTTCGGGGCGAACTCGGTGTCAGGTGACCTCACCGTCCGGCTGCCCATCGACGTCGGCGCGGACATCGTGGCCAAGTCCGCCAGCGGCGCCGTGGTCATTGATGACCAGAAGTACGTCCACCCCGGCGGCAAGGTACAAACCATCGCCGGCCCGGACACCCAGCTTATGGTGATCCGGACCAACTCCGTCTCCGGAAAAACGTCCATCATCCACAGCCAGTCACGCGCGGACGCAGAAACGGGGATCTAGGTGCCTCCCGTCTTCGCACACGGCGCACTGCGCCTCTATCTCCTCTCCCTGCTGGAGTCCGGCCCCAAACACGGCTACGAACTCATCAAAGCCCTCAGTGAACGCTTCGGGGGAACCTACTCCCCCAGTGCCGGCACCATCTACCCGCGGCTTGGCAAGCTCGAAGAGGAGGGGCTCGTGGCCACGGAGTCCGAAGGGCGCCGCACCAACTACCGCATCACGCCGGCCGGCCTGGTGGAACTAAACCGGCGCAGGGACGAACTCGCCGGCGTCGAAAACGATATCTCCGACTCCGTCCGCCGGCTGGCCGACAACCTCCGCGAGGATATCCGCGCCAACATGCGCGGCCTCCGGGCTGACCTTGCCGCCACCGCGGAAGCAGCCCGGAGCTCTGCCCGTTCCGCAGGGTTTCCTGACCGCGGCCCGCGGCGCACGCCGGAAAGCGAACGCACGCTCAAAGAGGCAGAAATGCAGCTGCAGGCCTTTAGGGACGGCATCCGGGTGGAACTCCGGGTTCAGGCAAGCACGTCCCCCATCAGCCAAGTGACACTGGAAACGATCCGCGCCGTCCTGGACCAGGCCCGGATCTCTATCCGAAACTCATTGAAGGCCGACCGTAACTGACCCCGTCCCGGTTCGCGGGCTGTCCCGTGATGTGGGAGACTTGAGGGCAGCTCTTTTGAGTACCAAGATTAAGGAGGCCAGCTATGAGCAAACGTGCACGCAAACGTCGTGACCGTAAGCGTGGCGGCGCGAACCACGGGAAGCGCCCCAACGCCTAAGCTACGGTTTGGATATCAGCTTTAAGTGAAGGACCCCGGAAACCACATGGTTTCCGGGGTCCTTCACTTTGCTGCTTGAACGGGCTGCCCTATCGGCTGGCCCGAACCCGTTCTTGATCCGCTTCTTTACGCCTCCACCGGACGGATCGAGTGGATCCGGTCCAGGATGGCGTTCTTCAGGTTTTCCGGCGCGGCTTCCGTGCAGGACCGTTTGACCACTTTGCGGATGACGCACTCAAGATCGTACTCTTCAAGGCACTCCGGGCAGCCGTCCAGGTGATCCTTGATCTCGGCGATGTCGCTGTGTGTCAACGCACCGTCCAGGTATTCATAAATACGTTGCATCCGGGCGTCGTCGCAATCGCCCAGTCCCTGGCAGTCGCTCATTTCCTGTTCTCCTGTTTAGTGCTGTCGGCCGCTGCGCCGGAATCGGCTGCGGCTTTGAAACCCCGTTCTGCGGCATAGTCCGCGAGCATGTCACGCAGCATCTTTCGGCCGCGGTGAAGCCGGGACATAACAGTTCCGATGGGGGTGTTCATGATGTCCGAGATTTCCTTGTAGGCGAACCCCTCGACGTCGGCGAAGTACACCGCGAGCCGGAATTCCTCCGGAATCGCCTGCAGGGCCCGCTTCACGTCGGAATCGGGGAGGTGGTCCAGGGCTTCCGCTTCGGCGGAGCGCAGTCCCGTTGAGGTGTGTGACTCTGCCCGTGCCAGCTGCCAGTCTTCAATCGTGTCCGAGTTCGACTGCAACGGTTCGCGTTGCCGCTTGCGGTAGAGGTTGATGTAGGTGTTCGTCAGGATCCGGTACAGCCAGGCCTTGAGGTTGGTTCCCGGCTTGTACTGGTGGAATGCGGAAAAAGCCTTGGTGTACGCCTCCTGAACGAGGTCTTCGGCGTCTGCCGGATTCCGTGCCATCCTCATTGCCGCGGAATAGAGCTGGTCGACATACTGCATCGCATCGCGCTCAAACCGCTGTCTGCGTTCCTCCGACGTCTCGGAGACCACGTCGACCTCCGCCTCTTCGGCAGCAGGCCCCGCAGTTCGGGCCCTGGCGTCTGGGCTTGATTCGGAGTCGGTCGCGGACTCGCTGATGGTCTTGCCGTCGTTTCCGGCAGCCTCATATATGGCCGCTACGGCCGGATCTATGGTGCTCATTGCCTTCAAGTCTACTGTGACGCGCGGCGACGCTCCGGGCGTGCGGCCACCGGCTTCGCTGTCGCGTCCGCCGAACTCCAGCGGTGCGAGGAGTTCCACCCTGTCCCTAACCAATGTCAAGCTCCATCTCCACTCTGTCCTTAGCTGTCCACGCCGTCTTGTCCGCTTCCGGGCTTCCGGCTTCCGGCTTCCGGCTGCCGGGCTTCCGGCTTTCACCGCGAACCCCGCCCGGCGTCCGCAGGCGCTTCGGGCCGTGGCCAAGCGCGCCCCCTGAGTCATCGGGACCTGCCTTTCACAACCATGTCCGGCGGGCAAATATTCCGCAAAAGTGCAAGACTAGAACCGGTTCTCCCGCAGAAGTACCGCGGCTCGTCCACCCAGGAGGAAATTCATGTCCTTAGTCCGTTTTCTCGCCCGGCCCATGCTGGCCTCCAGTTTCGTCCTCGCCGGCCTGGACAAGCTAAAGAATGCGGATGACACTGCGGCGCAGCTGTCCCCGGTACTGCGCCGCGCTGCGGATTCCCTCCCTTTTGCCACTAACGAGAAAGTGCTGGCCCGCGTCATCGGCGGCACGCAGGTGGGCGCCGGCGTGCTTTTCGCCCTGGGAAAGTCGGCCCGGCTGGCCGCTTCAGTGCTCGCTGTCATTTCAGCCCTGAACGCCTTCGTTGAGTGGCGCAGCGCCGACATCACCTCCAAGGAGGGCCGAAACGCCCGCCGCACCCAGCTCCTGAAAAACATCACCCTGACCGGGGGCGTCCTGCTGGCCTCCGTGGACACCGCGGGCAAGCCGAGCCTGGCCTGGCGGGCCGAACACCTGGCCGCCGACGCGCGGAAGGGTGCCAGCCACCTGGCCGCCGACGCCCGGAAAACCACCGGCAAGCAGTGGAAGAAGGCTGACAAGGCTGTCCGCAAAGCCGTGGACCACGCAGCGAAAGCATAGGCCGGAATGACAGGCTCCGCCCCCACCGCCCCGGTGCCGACAGGCTCCGCCCCCACCGCCCCGGTGCCGACAGGCTCCGCCCCCACCGCCCCGGTGCCGACAGGCTCCGCCCCCACCGCCCCGGTGCCGACAGGCTCCGCCCCCACCGCCCCGGTGCCGACAGGCTCCGCCCCCACCGCCCCGGTGCCGTCCGGCACGGTTGCGGACGGGCCGAACTGGCCCGCGCCGTTCGCCGATGCCCCGGTCAACGCGACGGTCACAGTTCCCGGCTCAAAGTCCCTCACCAACAGGTACCTGGTTCTCGCCGCCCTGGCCGACGGCCCGTCACGGTTGCGTGCGCCCCTGCATTCGCGCGACTCGGCGCTCATGATCCAGGCCCTTCGCCAGCTGGGCACGGGCATCCGGGAAATCCCGGGCGACGGCTCCTTCGGTCCCGACCTTGAGATCACTCCCCTGCGCCAGGACGCCGCGGCGTCGGGCGCCGCCATCGACTGCGGCCTCGCCGGCACCGTGATGCGCTTCGTGCCCCCGGTGGCGGCGCTCCGCAACGGTGCCACCGTGTTCGACGGCGACCCCCACGCCCGCAAGCGGCCCATGGGCACCATCATCGAGGCGCTTTCCGCCCTCGGAGTTGCGGTCCGCGCCGACGACGGTACCCGGCCCTCATCCCTTCCGTTCGCGGTGGCTGGAACCGGCGAAGTCCGCGGGGGACACCTGGTGATTGATGCCAGCGCGTCATCCCAGTTTGTGTCCGCGCTGCTTCTGGTCGGCGCACGTTTCACTGACGGCCTGCACCTCGAACACGTGGGCAAGCCCGTCCCCAGCCTGGACCACATCAACATGACCGTGGCCGTGCTGCGTGAAGTCGGGGTGACCGTGGACGATTCGGTCCCGAACCATTGGATCGTGGCGCCGGGCCACATCCGCGCTTTCGACCGCCGGATTGAACAGGATCTGTCCAACGCCGGCCCCTTCCTCGCTGCGGCCCTCGCGACCGGCGGCACTGTCCGCATACCGAACTGGCCCGCCCCCACCACCCAGGTGGGCGACCTGTGGCGCAGCATCCTCACCGACATGGGTGCCACGGTCACTCTGGACAACGGCACACTCACTGTCACCGGCGGACCCGAAATCAGGGGCGCGGACTTCTCCGACACCAGCGAGCTTGCACCCACTGTCGCAGCCCTGTGCGCATTGGCCACCGGACCGTCGCGGCTGAGCGGCATCGCACACCTCCGCGGTCATGAAACAGACCGGCTCGCCGCCCTGGTCACCGAAATCAACCGTCTTGGCGGGGACGCCGAGGAGACCGCTGACGGCCTGCTGATCCGTCCCGCGAAGCTTCATGGCGGCGTCGTGCACAGCTATGCGGACCACCGGATGGCCACAGCCGGGGCCATCCTGGGACTGGCCGTTCCGGGCATCGAGGTGGAAGATATCGGCACCACGTCGAAGACGATGCCGGACTTCCCGCAGTTGTGGGAAGCGATGCTGGCACAGCAACCTGACCGGCAGACGGAACAGCCCCGTGGGGCGTAGTACCGGTTCCTGGGACGAATCCGATATCCGGATCCGTCCCAACAAGAAGGGTTCGCGTCCCCGGACCAAGGACCGGCCCAGCTATGACGACGCCGTCACCGGCCGCATCATCACCGTGGACCGCGGACGCTACACGGCGGTCGTTGGCGAAGACACCGGACACGAACGCACTGTCATCGCCGCCCGGGCGCGCGAACTGCGCCGTTCGCCGGTGGTCGCCGGCGATTTCGTGTCCCTTGTCGGCGATGTCTCCGGGGCACCGGACACGCTGGCCCGCCTCGTCAGGATCCAGGACCGCCGCACGCTCCTGCGGCGCAGCGCCGATGACACCGACCCCATCGAGCGCGCTGTCGTCGCAAACGCCGACCAGCTGGTAGTGGTGGTGGCCGCAGCCAACCCGGAACCGCGCACCGGCTTCATCGACCGCGCCCTCGTGGCGGCCTACGACGCTGGCATCGAGCCGTTGCTGCTCGTCACCAAGGCGGACGTCAAGGATCCCACCGAGCTCCTGTCGAACTACCGGCACCTTGATTTCCCGGTGATCATCAGCAGGACAGCCGATGCCGCGGCCTCCGGAATCGACGCACGCTCCGACGACGGACTGTCCGCACGTCTCGACAGCGATGCCGTCTCGGAGCTGCGCACCCACCTCAACGGCAAGGTCACAGTCATGCTGGGCCATTCGGGTGTGGGCAAGTCCACCATGGTCAACGCCCTCACGGGCGCTGAGCGCGCCACCGGCGGCGTCAACGCCGTCACGGGGCGCGGCCGGCACACCTCGTCGTCGGCCCTAGCCCTGCGGATCAGTGACGCACCTGCCGGGAGCTGGATCATCGACACACCGGGCATCCGCTCCTTTGGCCTGGCGCACGTGGATCCGGACCGGATCCTGCGGTCCTTCCCCGATCTGGAACCCGGCACCGACGCCTGCGAACGCGGCTGCAAACACGATGCCTCAGCGATCAACTGCGGTGTGGATGCCTGGGTCGCCGAAGGACACGCCGGCCCGTCCGGCGAGGCGCGGCTGGCCTCACTCCGCCGCCTGCTGGGCACCGATCCAAGGATGGAAGCGCAGGAAGCCAAGGAGCTGGGCATCGTTTCCTAGGGCGGTTTCCTAGTGCGGTTCACCCCCGGGGAGCACGGTACAGAACGCGGCGTCCCAGCCGGCCGGCCGCATAGACGGTAGTTTGGAACCATGACCCAACCCGCTTCCAGCTACAACGATGACCT